>JBGQBN010000002.1:0-184217 GCA_041494805.1 Terriglobia bacterium
AGCGAATGGGGCGCAGCGACAAAGGCGGCCATGAGCCGCAAACTGGTGTGGATTGAACAACAGCGTTTCCGTGGTTTTGGTTGCTCCGAATGTGGCTGGCGGTTTAAACCTTCTGGAGCGCCCACGGGCACATCTTTCGATGAAATGATGCGCAACTTCGAGTTGCAGCGCGACAAAGAGTTTACATTGCATGTTTGCGCCGATCACCCAAGAGCCAAGCACAAACTCTGAATAATTCACACCGCCGTACGTCCCAGCGCGGAGGTCAATATGTGCCCTGTTCATTGGGACCACACCGATCACGCCCGGTCTACGCGTTATGTCAAGCAAGATTGGGAAAAGCTTTACCGCGCCGCAGTCCTCGAGTCTGACCGGAGCAAGTTGCTGCAGCGGATCGAGGACGCAGAGGCCGCGATTCTCGAGCGATCGCGAGTTTTATCAAAGCCGCCAGGCAACAATGGAAAAGAGCAGGACGCTATCACTCGGGCACTGCACATCTTGAGCTTGCTGCGTGAGGCTGGGCAAGAGCGGTAGCCTCATGCGATGGCTGCTGGGAATATGCCTTGGGTGTCGTAAGATGAGTTCCCTTGCCCGCTCCGTCTGAATTTAACCGTCTTTGCGTTGTGCTGGTGGCCACGCGCAACCCTCTTAATATCGGTGCGGCCGCGCGTGCGATGAGCAACTTCGGATTTCTCCGCCTGCGAGTGGTCAACCCATACGCAGTTGCATTTCGCGAGGCGCGCTCCGCGGTGGGCGCCTCGGCGCTGCTGGCGAGTGCGGAAGAGTACAGGAGCGTGGCCGAAGCCGTGGCTGACTGCACGCTGGTGGTGGGAACCACGGCGGTGGGCCGGCGGGAATTGCGGCATCCTCTCAGACGGCTGGAATCCGGGGCGCGGCTGATCCGCAAGCAAATCACGTCGAGCCGCGTCGCCCTTCTGTTCGGTTCTGAGAGGGTCGGTCTCTCGAACCAGGATCTCAGCCACTGCCACTGGCTGATGAGTATTCCGACACGCGAAGCGCACCGATCGATGAATCTGGGGCAATCGGTGGCGGTGTGTCTGTACGAGTTGGTGCGTGACTTGAAGGCTGCGGGGCGGCCGGAGAAAAAGCGGCTTGCGACTGCAGGTAGGGTCGAACAAATGACGACGGTGTTACTGGATGCGCTGCGGATTAGTGGTTACCTGAAGCCCGGAGCTTCTAACGAGGAACAAGTGCGCCGTCTGGTCCGCCACCTCAATGTGCCTGCCCAGGACACTGAACGCTGGCTGGGCTTGCTACGACAGATTTTGTGGAAGCTGCGGTCGGGGGAGCGGTTCACAAGGTGAGGAGTATGGTCAGGGAAGGCCTGAGGGTCTTATCTCTGGTAAATCGTGCCTGCGGAGGAACGAGAGACTCACCGTCCCTCAGGGGCTAAAGCCCGAGTCATGTGCGGCTTTTGCGGCACGGCTGGAAGCCGTGCCCTCCCGTGGTCTTTCCTGCGCGGCTGGAAGCCGTGCCCTCCCACGTCATGCTGAGGCTCTTACGGCACCCTTCGGCTTCGCTCAGGGCAGGCTCAAAACCGTGCCCTCCCAGGGGTGCTTCCGACAGCAATTGTGAGATAGCTTCTAGTCTCGCTTCGCTATGGCATAGTAGCCGGCGCGGGCCTGGATTTTGTAGCCGTTCTTGGAGCGGACCTCGACTTTGCGGAAGGTGCCGTCACGGGCCGAGTTGGTGGGAACGTAGCCGAGGCTGTACTGGCTGCGCAGTTCGCGTGCGATCTGGTCGAAGGCGTCCTTCAGCTTGTCGAATTTGTTTCCGACTTCAATGACGCGGCCGCCGGTTTCTGTGGCCAGTTTTTTCATTTCGCTGTCGCCGGAGTAACCGAAACCGCCGTAGAATCCGCGATCGGCAATCATCAGCACGTAGCAGATACTGTCGGACTTCTGCGCGGCTTCGATGGCGTCGCGGATCTTGAGCCGGCTGCCCTGGTCTTCACCGTCGGTGAGAATGATCATGGCCTTGCGTCCCACCTCATGGGCCAGCTCGTCGTGTGAAGCCAGGTAAATCGCGTCGTAGAGCAAGGTGCCACGGGGATTTGGGGTGGGGAGCGGGCCGCCGCCCAGGCCGGGGATGCCGCCACCGATCCCGGCGTTGATGCGCACGCTGTTCAGGGCTGCTTTCAGAGCATGAATCGAGCTGGTGAAGTCCTGCAGCAGGTCCACATTCACGTCGAAGCTGAGCACAAAAGCTTCATCTTTCTCGCGCAGGATCTCGCTGAGAAAGGCGCCTCCGACTTCCTTCTCCATTTCCAGCACGCGCTGCTGGCTGCCGCTGGCATCGATCAGGATTCCCAGGGTGAGCGGCAAGTTGGATTCGGCAGCAAAATACTTGATGGTCTGGGGCTTGCCGTCCTCGAAGATTTCAAAGTCATCTTTGGTCAGGTTGGGGAGTAAGGCTCCCTTTTTATCTTTGACGTTGAAGAAAAGCTGAACCACGTCCACGTTTACTTTCAAGGTTTCCAGCGACTGGTCCTCGGTCTGGGCTTGAGTCGGGCTTGGGTTTTGGCCGGCAAGCGTGGGAAGCTGCTGTCCTGAGGCAGAAATAGGAGTGGCCAAGCATGCCATGGTCACCACAGTGGCGAACACCTGAAAAACACGGGCCTTGGGCATGAGGGTAATCTCTCGGGCTTTTTGTTAGTCTATTCCTAGAACGTTAGATGCACCAAACGGGGAGCTTCGGGCATCCCAGCAGATAGATTTGTTTCTTGCAGGCGGAGAGAGGGCGCACAGTGTCGGCTAACTTGGGTAAGGGGCAGAGGGCGGGTTGGCTGGTGGGGTTGGTCTTAGTCTTTGGACTGGCATCCCTGGCTGGCGCCGCACAACCGCAAGATCAAAAGCAGGATATCCCGGATGCGCCTTCCACCACACGGCCGCCGCTGCCCTTCCCCTCCACTCCGCCCGCGGTCAAACCAGAATCTCCACCGCCGAACCAGGCGCCGCCTGGGGAGACTAATCCGGGGAACGAGACCGCCCCTGCGCCGGCGCAGGATGCGCCGCAGCCCGCGCCTCCACTCAAGATCACGACTGTCCCGGAAGGAGGGGCGACGCAGGAAGGAGCTACCTCACCGAGCGACCTGTACAAGATCGTAACCAACGTGAACCAGGTGCTGGTCCCGGTCTCGGTGAAGGATGATTCCACACGCCTGGTCAGCGGATTGCTTCCCCAGGACTTCTCGGTCTTCGAAGACGGCGTGAAGCAGAAAATGAACTTCTTCACCAGCGATCCTTTTCCGCTGTCGGCAGCCGTGGTCTTCGACCTGGGAATGCCGGATGCCGCCGTGCAGAAAGTGAACCAGACGTTTCCGGCGCTGGAAGGCGCTTTCAGCCAGTTTGACGAGGTTGCCATCTATACCTACAGCAGTACCGCCTCCCAGGCCGCGGATTTCGCCGCCGCCGGCCGCAAACTGACGGCAGTGCTGAACGAACTGAAAATGCAACGGGGACGGAACGATGGGCCACCCGTAACCGGCGGCCCCCTGGGCCCGCAAGGGCCTACCGTAAACGGACACCAGATTGATCCGGGCGCGCCGATCGTGTACATCCCTCCCAAGCAGTCGCACGCCCTTAATGATGCTTTGGTGGCAGCGGCTTTGGATCTGAGCAAACGCGAGCGCACCCGGCGCAAGATAATTTTCATCATCAGCGATGGCCGGGAGTACGGCAGCACGGCCAGCTACAGCGATACGCTGAAGGTTTTGCTTTCGACTGGGATTCAGGTGTACGCCCTGGGAGTGGAAGGGGCGGCAATTCCGGTGTACAGCAAGCTGCAGAGGTTGCACGTGCCCCGGTTTGGCTACAGCGACATTCTGCCCAAATATACCAACGCCACCGGGGGCGAGGTGTTTACCGAGTTCTCTCGCGATGCGATTGAGGCAGTCTACGCCCGAGCCATCGGCGATGCCCGCAACCAGTACACGCTGGGCTACCTGACCCGGGCGACTCCCAGCAGCACTTACCGGCAAATTGTGGTCAATGTGGCACGTCCCGGTCTGAAGGTGGCGGCCAAGGACGGCTATTACCCTCTCCCGCCCGGCCGCTGACTACAATTCTGTTCCCCAGTTATCCTAATGGTCTTCCCATAAGTAACCGGGGTAACCTGCCGGAAGACTGCGCGTGTGGTATAAAACCAAGCAGCACCAAGCCAAATTTTCGCGCGGGGGTGTTTGGGGGTACCCGAACGTCCGCCGCGACTCTTGAGGAAAGTCTTGAGTTTCATCAACTTTGCAGCTCGCGAGATCAATTGCAAGATCGTGTACTACGGCGCTGGCTTGGGCGGTAAGACCACGAATCTGCAGTTCATCTACCAGAAGACGGCGGAGCAGCAAAAGGGCAAGATGATCTCCCTGGCCACGGAGACGGAACGTACTCTGTTTTTTGACTTTCTGCCGCTCGACCTGGGCTCGGTCCGCGGTTTCAAGACGCGCATTCACCTTTACACGGTTCCAGGCCAGGTGTTCTACGATGCCAGCCGCAAGCTTATCCTGCGCGGAGTGGATGGCATTGTCTTCGTCGCCGACTCGCAGGAACAGCGCATGGACGCCAACGTCGAAGCCCTCGAGAACCTGATGGCCAACCTCAAGGAACACGGCTACGACTTCCACAAGATTCCTTACGTCCTGCAACTCAACAAGCGTGACCTGCCGAATGTGCTGCCCGTGGAGGCGCTGTCCACGGAGCTTCGCCGGAAGAATGAGCCGGTACTGGAAGCCGTCGCCTTTCAGGGGAATGGCGTATTCGAGACACTGAAAGAAATTGCTCGGCAGGTTTTGACGGAGTTGAAACAGGGAGGGTAGTCGTTAGCCAAGACCTGACCTTTTCGCAGCCTGTGAAGGCTATTCCCGAAACGCAGGCGAGGCAGCATTCCTGTCGCGACTACTTGTTGTCCAGCGTGCCGGTGGCGCCAAATTCGCGGCGTCCGGGAACGGTCCGCAGCGTGCGCGCTGCCATCGGCGGGACAGCCGCAGCCGCTCCGTAGCGTTCCAACAGCATGGGGACCATGGCGTTCTCAGCTTCTTTTACAAAAGTGAGCCGGCCTTCGTGGTTGAGGTCAATGCGGATGAAGTCTCCCAGCTTGACTTGGCCAGTGGCCACCAGGTTGGCCAGTTGAAAGACAATGTGACGTTCAATGGCGCGTTTCAGGTGCCGGGCGCCGTACTTGGGGTCGGTGCCTTCGTGCAGCAGAAAGCTTTTTACCTTGGGCGTGCAACTGAAGACGAACTGGTTGGCGGCGGACGCCATCAGGATGCGCTGCTGCACCATGCCCAGCTCGATTTCCAGGATCTGCTCCAGATGCTCCGAGCGCAGAGTTTTGAAGACCACCGCTTTGTCGATGCGGTTCATGAATTCAGGGGTAAATTTACGCCGGGCCGCGTCCACGGCGGTGCGATTGATCTTTTCATCGAGTGACGCGTCGACTTGGGTGGCTTTCGGAGCGAAGCCAAGTCCGCCGTCGACCAGGTTGCTCATCTCGCCCGCCCCGAGGTTGGAGGTCATGATGATGACGCACTGTGACAAGTCCACACGCCGGTTGTCACCCAAGGTCAAGGTAGCCTTGTCCAGGATGCCGAGCAGCAGCTGCCACAGGGAGTCGGAAGCCTTCTCGATTTCGTCAAACAGCAGGATGGACAGCTTGAGCTTCTCTGTCTGCCACTGATTGAGAGCCTCCTGAGTAAGCAGGGGATGAGTCTCGCGGTGGCCGAGGTAGCCGGGAGGCGAACCGATCAGCTTGGCGATCTCATGGGAGTGCTGGAACTCGGCGCAATCGATCTTGATGCAGGCGTGCGAGTCGCCAAACAGGGCTTCCGCCATGGCCTCGACCACCCGGGTTTTCCCTGATCCCGTGGGTCCCAGGAACAGCAGGTTGCCTACCGGACGTCCCGGGGGATTCAACCCCGCCAGGAACATCTGATAGATCTCAACCACTTTTTCGACAGCCTGGTCCTGGCCCACAATCCGGCGGCGCAAGGCGTTGTCGAACTCTTTAGCATCGTTGCTGCGACGGGTCGGATCGAGCAGGGTGTTGAGGATGGTTTTCATAGGGTCCTGGCCCCTTTTTCTTTCCTGGGCCTTGGCTGCTTCCTGGGAGAGCGGGTTAAAACTGTTTCCTATTGGCGACAATTTTTGTCACCCCTGATTACTGTCCGCTTTTGGTACTGCAAATGACTCGCCATCCTGAGGATAGCTCCCGGTACCGGCTTCCTGTAAGTCTTAGATACTTATAGCGCCAAAAGCCGGTACTTACGCCCCCCCACCCCAGCAATGGGGAGAGAAATAGTTTGCGCATCCGGGAAGTTTCTTGGCGCCCGGAGCGGTGCGAAGCCGGGACCGCCCGGCGCTGACCGGACGTAACTGGCAGGCCAAATTACTGCCAGCTAGCATCCCTGAAAGCCGCCTTTCAGGGAGAAAAACTTGCGCCGCCTGGGCCCCATTTCGCTGGCGATTGTTCTGTGCCTGTCTCTGGCTTTCACCATCTGGTACGGGGGCGCGTTTTCTTTGGCCGCTGCCCAGACCCAGAAACCCCCACAGCTTTTGCGCACCTCGAGGACTTCTGTCCCCGGCCCCAAGCCGCCGGATGCCTCTGGGCTGGTCCCGACGGTGGCGCCGCCGGGCAGCGCTCTGTATGTGGCGAAACGGGGAGACACTATTGCCCTGGTTGCGCGTCACTTCGTGTCGCAGACTTCGTACCTGACGTCCAGTGAGTTGGGAGAAGCCATCCGCAAAACCAATGGAGACGCGCAGGGCAATGCTCTGAAGGCAGGCCAGTCGGTAGTTGTCCCCGGGATTCTGGCTGCCCCAATTGTTGAAAAAACGGTCCCGGTGGCGCGTGACTTCGAAGTGCGGGCGATTTATTTGACCGGGGTCATGGCGGCTAGCGATCACGGGATACGCATTATCCGCCACTGGCGCGAACTGGGCGGCAATGCCGTGGTATTCGACATCAAGGACAGCGATGGCATCATCAACATTCCGTTTGATCATCCACTGGCCGGTCCTCACAAGACCTACATTCGCGATCTGCCCAAGTTCACGCGTTTTCTGCATTCGCAGGGCATGCATGCCATTGCTCGGGTTGCCATTTTCCGCGACGAGCGACTGGTGAAAGAACATCCCGAGCTGGCGGTGAAGTCACGCCGCAGCGGTCAGGCGTGGCGTGAGCACGGCAAGCTGGTCTGGACCGATCCTTCGCACCCCAAGGTGCAGGAATACGACATCGCGCTGGCCAAGAAAGCCGCCGATTCCGGGGTGGACGAAATTCAGTTTGACTACGTACGCTTCCCTGCCGAAGGCGACCAGAAGGACGCCAGCTTCGTCTATCAAGCCCGGCATCCGGAGTGGCATCGCACGGACGTGATTGCAGATTTCCTCAAGCACGCCTATGCCGAGCTACACCGGACGGGTGTTCTGTTATCGCTCGACGTATTCGGGGTGATGGCCTGGCAGCGTCCGGTGGACCTGGCGCACACCGGCCAGGACATCGTGGGCATGGCCAAGTATTGTGATGTGCTTTCGCCGATGATTTATCCTTCGCACTTCTTTGGCATGGATGGGATTGCCCATCCCGGCGATGCGCCTGAGCATTTCATCGGCGAATCCATGGACCGCTTCCTGAAGATCACCCAGGGCAGCGGCGTGGTGATTCGTCCGTGGCTGCAGGCCTTTCGCTGGAAGACCAAGACCTACTCACCGAAATACGTCGAAGTGCAGGTGCTGACGGCGAAGAACAAGGGTGGAATTGGGTTCTTGTTCTGGAATGCGGCTAATGACTACAGCAAGCCTTATACGGCGATGCCCGAGATGCGGGCGGCTAAAGGGCAGTATTTTCGGGGTGATGAGCTGCCGCTGACCGCTCAAGCCGGCTTGACAAACGAGAGCTTGCCGGCAAGTGGCGCCAGCCACTGACCGGGCGCAACATCGATTGTGGCGGTTGTCTGTGCCCCCCCTGCTTGATCTTCTACGACCAGCCGTTGTACCGCGAGTTCTTCCACATGAAGACCGCCTGCACCTGTGCTGCAAGGGCGTTGTGCCTGGTTGCAAACTCTTTCATCTTGACGAGGGCTGTGCCCTTGGAACAGAATCAGCAAGCTTGACTTCCTCCTTCTATACCCACGTTTGAAGAGGGTTTCATGACGTATCTTCGCAGGCTTACAGTCGGCTTGGTCCTGTTACTCGCCGCGCCCTTCACGGTCACCCAGACTGTCGTCTACGACACCAACATCACCTTCACTACGATTGACGTGCCCGGGGCAGGCCTGACTAGCGTAAATGGCATCAACTCCAGTGGGGACTTGGTCGGGAACTACGCCGCAACGCCCAGCCACCCGGCGCATAGCTTCCTGTATAGGGACGGTGGGTTCACGCTGTTTGATTACCCGGGAGCCGCGTCGACGATCGCACAGGACATCAACGACTCCGGCCTGATTGCGGGCATAGCCGAGTTCAACGGCGGCGTTCTGGAGCGCGGCTTTACATACGACGGAACTGCCTTCGCGGCGGTCGTCATGAAGGGCAAAACGGTGACGGCGGTCATGGGAATCAACAACGGCGGTGAGATGGTGGGTGGCGTGGGCACTCCGGGTACCACGCGCGCGTTCCGCCTGCGCGACGGTCGTTTCACGAAGGTCTCTCCCCCGGGAAACTATATCTACGTATATGGAACCGGCGTTAATAACCTCGACGAGGTTGTAGGCTGGACGTCCTCCGGGGATGACGACAAAGGATTCGACTACCGTCAAGGCAGGTTTCGAACGATCAAGGTTCCCGGTGCTACAAAAACCGAGGCTTGGGGCATCAATGATACCGGAGTGATTGTCGGCTGGTATGGAAGCGGAGGATTTACTTACGGATTTGCACGCGTCAAAGGCAGGTATATCTCCCTTGGCTATCCCGGAGCGTTGGCCACGTTCGCTTATAGTATTAGCCCCTCAGGACAGATTGTGGGGGGATACACCCTTGATTACCAGACCTACCACGGTTTTGTGACCAACCCGATTACCGTGGCAGATTCCGAGTGAGCTGCGGCGGAAGGTTGGTCCTTCCGTCCGCCGCAAATTCTAGAGTTTAGGTCACTGGTGTATCCAGGGCTGCACGAAGTGCGGGCCTGAGTACGAGTCGCTGATGAAATTCACCAGTTGGTTCGCCACCTTCCCCTGGCCTTCGAACGTTGGGTGTGTGAGGTCGCCCCAGAACTGGCTCTGATATTGCTGGTCGAGGTCGCCGTAGCGGACATCCCAGTGGTTCGAGCATTGGGAGGGAGGCTGGTTGTTGTTGCACCAGACCAGCCCGTCGGTCTGCCGCGGCCGGTCGCCGTTGGTCCACAGGTACGGACCCCAGTCCACCCAAGGGGCGTGGTCGTAGTCTACCGGCCCTGAGTATCCATCGTCAGCATGGTTAATCTGGGCCACGATCAGGCGCTGCACTGCGAAGCCCTCTTCATACGCATAAGGCTCGGGATTGAGGTTGCAGGCGTTGTGCTTCTTCGCCTGGGCGTAGCCGCCGTAGGTGCGGCTGCTGATGAATACCTGGTGAATATTGGGGAAGCGCACTGGGTTCCCGTTGTAACCCTGCTTGAGATAACGCAGAATGTTGCCCAGGTAGCGTTCGGAGGTGTAGGCATCGGCCTCGGTGACACCGGGAGCACAGTGAAAGCCGCTGAGATCACACCGCGGGCCACCGGTCGACATCTTGATGAAGACCGCCTGCACCTGACTTCGATCAAATCCGTTCGCCTCCAGATCCTGAATGACGCGCTTGTAGTTGCACTCGGGATCGTGGAAATTCTCATGCAGGATGGCGCAGTTATTGTTGAGGTAGAAGCCGTTGGGGTCCCACCTAGCCAGAGTCTCGTGACCCTTCGCGCCATCGAAGACATACACATGATTACCCACCAAGTGCTGCTGCGGGCTGTAAACCTGGTACATGAATGAACGTTGGGTGATGCCATCGCCTGCCTGGTTCCACGGTTGATAGCTCGACGGGGAAATCTTCCTTGGGTTGGGGCACGGTGTAGAACAGGGCTGCCCCTGGAGAGTGTTCGGATCGCCCGGCCAGATGTCCATGTCTCCGCCGCAGATCTCAATCCTGCAGTTCGAAAAGCCGATGAAGAGGAAAACTATGGCGCCATTAATCGCGTGTATGTTGCCAGCTTCGGTGACCCCCTGCACGTAGTGATCCCATGCCGGACCCGATGTAGGAGTGCGCTCGTCGTTGCCGTAAGCGCCGTACAGAGCAACCGTTTCCTGGTGGCCTATCGCTGACACCAGTGGGGGCCAGAGGAGCTGCGTATTTCCGTCCACCAACGGGACAGCCTGGCTCATTTCGAACCCGTTCGGGTCCAGGGGTATGCCCGGCGGACACTGGACGTCGGGCGTATCGGCGTCTGTTTCGTTGTCGCAGGGTTGTGGTGGGTTCTGGGCATAGGCCTGAGCAGGACCAAAGACAGCCAACGCAAGCGCCAGAGCGAGAACTGCTGATTTCCTATGCTTGTGGAACAAAGACCATGCTCTCCCCATACTGGTGTTCTCCTTAACGTGGGGGAGCGGAATCTGGAGCGAGGCGCCAAGTGAACCGTCCGCAATCGCTGTTGCCTGGGTATGGTTTATAACCCGGGTTGCGGAAGATCTCAAGTTACAGCGGTTATCAGGTGGATGGTTATTTTCGGGTCATTACCGAGGTGCCACGATGGGCGGGTTTCGAAGTGGACTGGCCTGAATTAACCACAGAGGACACGAAGGACACAAGATTAAGGATACGGATTCAACGGCTGTTACTGGAAAAAAGTCATAAATGCAGGCTGTGGCCTCGGTTATAATTGCGGGTAATTTAGTTCGGTTTGCCCTGCCCTTCAACGTCCGTGCCGCCTGCCGTTGCCAGCAGGTGGATCCACCCGCGGAGAGAGATTGGCAGCAATAAAGCGCATCCCCTAGCTGCAGCAGTGAATCATTTCTTCTAGCTTGGTTTGAAGGAGAGTTCATGGCAATTCAGAAAACGGAGAAAATCTGGCATAACGGCAAGCTCATCCCCTGGGATGATGCACAACTGCATGTGATGTCGCATGTGGTGAACTACGGGTCCTCCGTGTTTGAAGGGATTCGCTGTTATGCGCTGCCCAGCGGGCCGGCGATTTTTCGCGCCAATGACCACATGCAGCGGCTGCTGGATTCGGCCAAGGTCTATCGCATCGACGTGGACTTTACCCGGGAAGAACTAGTCTCCGGCATGCTCGAGGTGGTGAAGAACAACGGGGTGTCGCCGTGCTATATCCGGCCGATTGTGCTGCGTGGCTACGGCGAGGCCGGCGTGAATCCGTTCAACTCGCCCACCGAGGTTTATATCTGCAACTATCCATGGGGCAAGTACCTGGGCAGCGATGCCGAGCAGGGCGTGGATGTCTGCGTGTCCTCCTGGACGCGGCTGGCGCCCAACACGCTTCCCGCCATGGCTAAGTCGGGGGCGAACTACATGAACTCGCAGCTCATCAAGATGGAAGCCATCATCAATGGCTACGTCGAGGGCATTGCGCTGGACGCCAACGGCTACGTCAGCGAAGGCTCGGGCGAGAATGTTTTCGTGGTGCGCCATGGCACGCTGCAGACGGCGCCGCTGGGGAATTCAGTGCTGCCCGGTATCACTCGCGACTCAGTGCTGAAGATTGCCCGCGAACTGGGGATTCCGGTGGTCGAGCAGGGGATTCCGCGCGAGATGCTCTACATCGCCGACGAGGCCTTCTTCAGCGGGACCGCCGCGGAAATTACGGCCATTCGCTCGGTGGATAAGATCAGCGTGGGCAAGGGCGTGATGGGCCCCGTCACCCGGGCGATCCAGAAGGAGTTTTACGCGATCATCCGGGGCGAGAAGGCCGACCGGTTTAACTGGCTGACGCCGGTGCCGGTGCGCACGAAGCAGCCGGTAGGGGTATAGGCTGGAATCGCTTCCGAGTTAGAGGACGCCGGAAGGCGCCCCTTTCGGTTCTTTAACCCAACAATACAAAACATCTTCACAGCAGGAGGAAATCATGGCTGAACCACAAGCTCTCACACCTGAGTTCGCAGCCGGCTATTGCCAGATGATGCTCGACGGCGTCATCCGCGAACTCGAAGTCACTAAACGAGTCCTCTCCGCCATTCCCGATGCTCGGGCTGACTACCGACCCGATCCAAACGCCCGAAGCGCGTGGGAATTGGCATGGCATATAGCTAACTCTGACGTGCAGTTTCTGGACGGTATAGCCGACCTGAAATTCAACATGACTGCACCGGACGAGAAGCCCAAAACCGTGGCCGCCCTGGTTGATTGGTATGACAAGAACATCCAGCGTGCTGCCGACCGGGTCCGCGCTATGACCCCGGAACAGCTGGTTACTTCGATCGATTTTCTGGGCGCTTTTAACCTTCCTGCGGTTTTCTATCTGGGGTTTCTCAACAATCACTCCATACATCATCGCGGGGAGCTGGCGACCTACCTCCGTCCCATGGGATCGAAGGTCCCGTCGATTTACGGTGGAAGTTACGATGAGCCCTGGCAGGGAGCCGCCGCGGAAGCACCTGCTGCTTGACCTCCTGACGTTTCCCAAGAAGCCGCCCTGCGGGGCGGCTTTTTTGTGCAATTCGGGCGATTAAACAGGCTGCCGTGTGTGTAGCCTATTTTCCGCACCAGACCACATCCACCAGATATTTTTCGAAGGTGCGATCCGTGGTGAGGATCGTCATTCCCTCGACTAGCGCCTGGGCGATGAGCAGACGATCGAAGGGATCGGCGTGGTAGAAAGGCAAATCGTAAACCTTGGCCGCGTGCATGTGAGTTACCGCAATGGACCCGAGGCCCTGTTTAGCCATGAAGGCCGGAACAGTTTGGCCCGGTGGGGCAGGAAAACTCAACTTGCCCAAACGCATCTTGATGCTCAGTTCCCAGGTGGTGGCGGCTGAGAGGTAGATGTCTTCTTCCCCATTCTCGATTATTTCGCGAGCGGTGTTGTTCAGCCGATCCACGGGGTCCAAGCTCCAAAGCCATACGACCGTGTCGAGCAGGTACTTCATTTGCGTTTTCGACCTGCGGGATCAACCACTTTGGGAAGTTCACCGCCATAAAAGGCCGCCAGAAGGTCATCCGGCAGTGGAGCATCGAAGTCGTCGGCGATCCGGATTTTGCCACGCGCGATACCCAGGGGACGGACGCCCTTCTTCTTTTCAAGAGGCACCAGCCGGGCGATGGGCACGCCGGCCCGCGCAATCGTAATCTCCTCCCCACCCGCCACGCGCTGCAGCAGGCGGGAGAGATGGGTCTTGGCCGCATGGATGTTCACTTCCATGCGTTTATAATGGACTAAGTCTGTGGACTAAGTCAAGTAAACGGTGTGGAGATTCCATTCTCCACAAAGCCGCGATGGCGCCCGGGAGACAAGTACTCCGAAGTGCTTCCAACCAGACCATGCAAACGCCATTACCAAGGTCATCTTGGGGAAGGTGACGTTTCGGTTCATCATACGGATTGATTCCTAGGGGAAGTGTCGAATGAATATTGATGATCTACTTCGCATCGCCATGGAGCGGCGGGCCTCCGACTTGCACCTGAAGGTGGGAAACTATCCTCACCTGCGCATTGACGGCGAACTGATTCCGCTGACCGACCAACCCCGTGTCAGTGCTGAGGACATGCTGACCATGGCCTTCAGTATGATGTCGGCGCGCCAGAAGCAGAAGTTCAAAGAAACCACGGAAATTGATATGGCCTACGGCGTGGCTGGACTGGGCCGCTTCCGTGTGAACGTGTTCCAGCAGCGGGGTAATGTGGGACTGGTGCTGCGCGTGATTCCCACCAAGATCCGGGCGCTCGACGAACTATATCTGCCCAAGGTGGTGGAGCAGATTTGCGACATGCCGCGCGGGCTGGTGCTGGTCACCGGGGTCACCGGTTCTGGTAAATCAACCACGCTGGCCGCCATGGTGGACCGCATCAATTCCACCCGGGCCGAACACATCATCACCATTGAAGACCCTATCGAATTTCTGCATCGCGACAAGAAGGGGTACGTGAACCAGCGCGAGGTGGAAGTGGACACACCGTCGTTCGGGGCTGCGCTGCGCGCTTCTCTGCGTCAGGATCCGGACGTCATCCTGGTGGGCGAAATGCGTGACATCGAAACCATCGGAACCGCGCTGCACGCCGCCGAAACCGGCCACATGGTGTTCTCCACGTTGCACACGCTGGACGCGGTGGAAACCATCAACCGTATCATCGCCGTGTTCCCGCCGCCGGAGCAGAAGCAGATTCGTCTGCAGCTCGCGGCTGTGATGCGCGCCATCGTCAGCCAGCGCCTGGTGAAGCGCTGCGACGGCGAGGGCCGCGTGCCTGCGGTGGAAGTGATGATCAACACCGCTTACATCCGGGAATGTATTCTGGTGCCGGAAAAGACGCGCGCCGTTCGTGACGCGATTTCAGCCGGTACGTCGCAGTATGGCATGCAGACCTTTGACCAGTCGTTGTGGGACCTGTTCCAAGCGGGCTTGATCAATTACGAAACCGCTCTGGAGAACGCGTCCAATGCCGATGACTTCAAGCTGCGCATGCAAGGTATTTCTTCGACCAGCGACCTTTCCCGGAATGCCATGCAGTCGGCCGGTTTTGGCGGCCGTTGAGTCTATCTCCTGAACCCTAGGGGCGCGCGTAAGCGCGCCCTTTTTTTGTGGGAAGTTGTTGCTGGGGGGGGACGGGCGACACGCCTTACAATCCCGCTTGCTTCGGTTCGTGGTAATCCGGGCCACCCAAAACCAGGATCGCATCATCGAGCGAGGAAATATCGAAGACACAATCCAGATGAGTGCATGCCAACATGCCGGCCACAAAATGTGCCGGATTCACCAGTTTCAGCTGGATGCCGTGGGCCCGAGTCCAGTGATGTAGAGACACCAGCGCAGTCAAGCCACCCGCGTCCAGCGATTCCACTTCCGACAGGTCGAGCACGATCATGCGGGTATCGGCTTCCGACACCACGGCATTTCTCAAAGTGCAAACCGGCTGACCGCGCACGATTCTCCCTATGCATCGCACAACCGCTACATCGTCCGTTTTTTCCACATCGATGGTAAGCATGATCCACTTCCTTGCTGTGTTACGTAGATAGACGGCAATAGGTTCCCCTTGTCACCAAAAGGGGAAGGTGGAGAAAGTAAAAAGATGTAAAGAGACGGCTTTCTCCCGAAGAGCCTGCTGATGGGGTAAGGTTTAGTGGTTATGGGGTTCCCCCGACCGAAAACCACTGATTCGGAAGACGAACTCTACCAGTACGCAGTGGGCGCGCTGGGCCGCCGCATGCGTTCGGTGGCTGAACTGAAGCGCCTGCTGCGGCGGCGCGTGGAGATTGAGACCGCGATCGGACAGACGCTGGTGGAGCTGGTCATCCGGCGCCTGAAGGATCGTGGCTACCTCAACGATGCGCAATTTGCTGCCGCATATTCCTCCTTCCGCCGGGACAACGAAAAGTTCGGGCGCCGGCGCGTGGTCACCGAGCTGAAGATCAAGGGAGTCCACGGAGAAGTGATCGAGCAGGCGGTCGCGTCGGTCTATGACGAAGTGAACGAGGAGAAGCAGGCGCGGGAATATTTGCGGCGCAAGCGTTTGAAGCAACCCAAAGATCAGAAGTCGACCGCGCGCATTTTTCGACAACTGGTTCGGGCTGGGTTTGGATCGAAAACCATTTTCACGATTTTGAAGAAGTGGGATGTGGATGAGGAGACGCTGACGGCGTTGGAAGGGGAAATGGAATGAACGGCGCCCTGACAGCGGTTGAGTTCTCGTCCCGTAGGGACGGGTGAAAGTAGCCCGCCAGTTTACTGGCGGGTAGCGGGCTGGTGATCCAGTCCCGTAGGGACGGCTGAAACCGATTCCCACACCTGCGTTGGTTTCTGGAGGATCGACCCCGGAAAGATGCTTCAGGCGTCCCTAACAGGACGCGGCTCGTCGGTCGCAGCCCACCCGGCGTTGAAACGCCGGGCTACTGTCAAGCGTCCCTCCGGGACGAACTGCTGCTGGCCCTGAGCGAAGTCTAGGGGCTACTGAATCCTATCCCCACACGTATTTCGGATCGTAGTCAATCGCGTGCTTCTTTAAGAACGCGAGAAACTCTTCTTCAAAACTACGCTTGCGATGATGCTCGGCTTGCCGCTTGATGTAATCGATGGTACGGGGTTTTTGCGAAACCCCAAGGGTAAATGCTCCATAGCCCTCCTGCCAGGCAAATCCATTCGGGGATCGTTCATTCATCCATTTCGAAGATGAGCCTTTCAACAATTGCATGGCCTTAGCGAGTGGCATGGTCGCTGGTAAGGAAAGCAAGATGTGAATGTGGTCCTCGGTTCCACCGACGATGAGGGCCTTGAAACCATTCTTTCGCGCGATTCCGCCCAGGAATGGCCATAGTTGCGCCTGCGTTTCGGCGGAGATCAATTTGCGGCGTTGTTTGGTGGAGAAAACGCAATGTACAAGATCAGAAACGTAGGTATGAGGCATGGCAGAACTCCGAAATGAAGTTTCAGGCTTCCCTACGGGACGCGGGCATGCACGCAATGCTTACCCGCCAGTGAACTGGCGGGCTACTATCAGGCGTCCCTACGGGACGAGCACTCTCAGAGGTCTTCCTCTGTGATGAGACTCGCATGAACACTGGACATGGTCCCGGAGGGACCGTTGAAAGTAGCCCGGCGTTTCAACGCCGGGTTGGCAGTGAAGCTAGCCGCGTCCTGTAAGGACGCCTGAAACTTACGCCAAGCGCTGGGGTATGGTCTGTGACGAATGAACATCGGAAAGCGATGCTAGAATCGAGGTGGAAATCAACGCATGATGAGGGCTGATTCTTAGCAATTCCATGACTGGCTCTGACATTCGGCGCAAATTTCTGGACTACTTTGTCCAGAAGGGACACCGCGAGGTGCATTCGTCGTCGCTCGTCCCGCAAAACGACCCCACGCTTCTGTTCACCAATGCGGGAATGAACCAGTTCAAGGACGTCTTCCTCGGCTTGGAGAAGCGCGACTACAACAAGGCTACGACTTCGCAGAAGTGCGTGCGGGCGGGTGGGAAGCACAACGATCTGGAAAATGTCGGATTCACCAACCGGCATCACACGTTTTTCGAGATGCTGGGGAATTTTTCTTTTGGCGACTACTTCAAGAAAGACGCCATCGCGTATGCCTGGGAGCTGATTACCTCGCCGCAGTGGTTCGGCATTGAGAAAGACAAGCTTTATGTGACGATTTTCAACGGAGAGGGTGGCGTGCCCAGGGATGCCGAGGCTTATGACTTGTGGGCGGCGCAGGGCGTAGCGAAAGATCGCATCCTCGAGTTTGGACTGAAAGACAACTTCTGGCAGATGGGTGATACCGGGCCGTGCGGGCCGTGTAGTGAGATTCATTACGACATGGGGCCGGCGGCTTCCGATCAGGGACATGCGGATTGCGCGTTTGGGTGCGATTGCGGGCGCTATGTCGAGATTTGGAATCTGGTGTTCATGCAGTTTGATCGCGATGCCAGTGGGAAGCTGAATCCGTTGCCCAAGCCTTCGATTGATACGGGGATGGGGTTGGAGCGGGTGACGGCGGTGTTGCAGGGAGTGATTTCGAATTATGAGACGGATTTGTTTACCGGCCTAGTCGGGGCGGCTAATTCGTTCGTCCTTGACAGCGAGATGCGGCCATCGTCGGAACTTCTTACGGGCTCAGAACATCAAGCATCCCTCAGAATAATCGCTGACCATTCACGTGCGACTACTTTTCTTATTTCTGATGGGGTACTTCCCTCGAACGAAGGCCGTGGTTATGTGCTGCGAAAGATCATGCGTCGCGCAATTCGTCACGGGCGCTTGCTGAGAGGATCTCAACCGTTCCTCTATAAGATGGTTCATGAAGTCTGCGACTTGATGGAAGACGCATATCCAGAGCTGAGGGAATCTGTCGGGCATGTCGCTGACGTAGTCCTTGCAGAAGAAAGGCGTTTTGCAAATACGCTTGATGTCGGATTGCTGAAGCTTGAGAGCGATCTTGCAGCGCTAACGAAAGATATCGACGTCAAAAAGAAAATCGAGTCTTTCAGTCTCAACAAAGGCAAGTGGGGGACCTTGGGGACTGAGGAGTCCATAACCTATCCAGGAGAACAAGCCTTCAAGCTGTACGACACATTCGGTCTTCCCCTGGACTTCATCGAAGACGCCTGCCGTGACCGTGGTGTCATATTTGACCGTCAAGGATTTGACCGCGCAATGACCGAACAGCGCGAGCGCGCCCGCGCCTCCTGGAAGGGCGCGGCCAAGCAAACTGCCAATCCCGCTTACCAGAAGTTACCGACTTCTGTCTTCGAAGGCTATCGCCAAACGCGGTCCGATTGCTGCGAGGTTGTCGCCATCATCCACAACGGTCAGGGCGCGCAAGAGCTGAAGCCCGGCGATGAAGGCGAGATCATCCTCGACCACACCCCCTTCTACGCCGAGTCCGGGGGCCAAGTCGGCGACCGGGGATGGTTTTACAGCGACGATCACAACACGGTCGTCGCCGAAGTGAAGGGATGCTATTACCCGATTCAGGGCGTGCGTGCGCATCAGGTTGTCGTGAAATCCCCACCCTCCGCAAAAAACGCGGAAGGGCGGGGCACCCTCCGTGTGGGCGACAAGGTGGACGCGGTGGTCGACGCCGACATCCGCCAATCCACCATGCGCAACCACACGGCCACGCACCTGCTGCATGCCGGGCTGCGCGAGGTTTTGGGCAAGCACGTGAAGCAGGCGGGGTCGCTGGTGGCGCCGAATCATCTGCGGTTTGATTTCTCGCACTTCACCGCGGTCGAGGACGAAGAGCTGCAGGACATCGAAGACCTCATCAACAAGGAAGTTCTGCGCAACCAGAAGATTGAAGTGATCGAGAATGTTCCGATTGACGTGGCGGTCAACGAGTACAAGGCCATGGCGCTGTTTGGGGAGAAGTATGGCGACAAGGTTCGCGTGATCAAGATTGGCGACTTCTCAACCGAACTCTGTGGCGGGACGCACACGGCGGCCACGGGTGAAATCGGGCTGATTAAGGTTCTGAAAGAGGGTAGCGTTTCCTCGGGTGTGCGGCGCATTGAGGCCGTGACCGGGGAAGGCTCGCTGGCGCATTTCCGCAAAGATCATGAACTCGAAGGCGTGGTGGCAAGCCTGGCGACCCATGCGGATGCGGCTTCGCCGGCTGAGGCATTGAAACTGGAGCTCGACAGGAAGGATGCCGAGATCAAGCGGCTGGCCCGCGAGCTGGATCAGGCACGCATGAAGTCGGCGTCATCTTCGGTGGCGTCGGTTGGCGACAAGGTCAAAGAGGTGCATGGCGTCAAAGTGCTGGCCCACCGGGTCGACAACCTGGAGCGTTCGCAGATGCGGACTCTAGTCGATCAGCTGCGCGACAAGCTAGGGTCGGGGGTGGTGGTGCTGGGCTCGGCGAGTGATGGCAACGTTGCGCTTATCGTGGGCGTGACCAAGGACTTAACCAGCCGTATCCAGGCGGGCAAGGTCATCGGGCCGGTGGCACTGAAGGTTGGCGGCAAGGGGGGTGGGAGGCCGGATTTGGCCGAGGCTGGGGGGAAGAATCCGGAAGCGCTGGACGCGGCGCTCGCCGAGGTGTATACCGTGGTGGATTCGTTGCTGGGGAAATAGGCGTTAGCCATGAGTTCATTGGCCAGGCAGGAGTTGCCTATGGATGATCCCATCCGCTTCATCATCCACCAAGGCAAGCAGATTCTCCTCGTGGACATTTCTCACTGCACTCCTGCAGAAGTGGAGAATGTCGCCAAGCGTCTGCCCTCTTATGTCACGGTGCAGCCGAAAGGCTCTTTGCTGCTGCTGGCCGACTTCACCGGCGCGAAATTCGACCGGGAAGCAGTCACGCGACTCAAGGAAAGCGCGGTCTTCCACCGGCCGTACCTGAAGCGGTCCGCGTGGGTGGGCACGGAAAACCTGCCTAAAGTGTTTTACGAGAATATCAAAAGTTTTTCGCAGCGGGACCTGCCTATCTTCAAGACGCGGGAAGAGGCTTTGGAGTGGCTGGTCAAGGAGTAGTTGCCAGTGGCCAGTACACGGCACAAACCTCCAAGATATTTCAGCATTCTGGCACTGGATGCTTCCCTTACGCGCTGCCGAAAAGAGTACCTCAGCGGCTGAAGCCGCAGAAGCTAGGTCCCTCTGCGGCACGGCTGAAGTGGTTGCGGAAAAAATGCTGGGGCAGGATAAAACAGCGCACCGCAGCGGCTAAAGCCGAATGTGTTTTCAGCGACTTACGGCACGACTCGAAAGTCGTGCCCTTCCCAAAACCCATCCGGATCGACGTTTTTCAGCAGCCTGTGAAGCCGTGCCCTTCCCGTTTCCTTGTCCTTACTCGAATAAATGACATGGCCTAACTTCTCCACTTCAGCGTGGCTGGTCCAGGCAGGGGATGGCGCATTTCTCCGCCATCGCGGCGGGCTTCGAGATGGGCTGCCTTCAGCTGGAAGTACCACCTGGCGGGGCGGTCGGCGTCGTCAATCAGCATCAGGTGCGGGCTGTGCTTCAGCCCTTCGGATTGTTTCTCCATGGTTTGCCGGTCTTGTTCTACAAATTTTGCGAAGACGAACTTCAGCAGCTCGGGGGCGAACGGTACCCAACGAAACAGGTTCCACGCGGCGACCACATCAATGCGGCAGTGATTGCGGGTAATGGGCGTGACCGTGGTCAGGCTGGAGAACCAGTACTTCCCTGCTTGAATGGTTTCCAGGCGCAGGTTGGGCAGAACGAAATCGATGGTGGTGCTGATCGCATCCGCGTCGGCGTAGAGGCGCAGCAGTTTATAGGGGGCGCTGTTGGAGCTGGGGGCGTGCGCGCTCATGCGGAATCCGTTGGGGATGGGCTCGAAATTCTTCTGTTTTTCGTGGATGCTGCCGCGGCTGCGCCACCACCAGGCCTGGTGGACAAACGGTCCGTGCGCCGGGTCCATGAGCCCGATGATGCCGTGGTCCACGTTGCAGGGCAGGTCGGCGGTGAGGTGCGCGGTTTTGTATTTGCCGCTGAACGTTGGGACTCGCGGCGCCGGAAGGGAGGGCGCCACGGCTTTGGTGAAACCTGCGCCAGGGGTGGCCGGCTCAGGAACGAAGACCCAGATGTAGTCGTCGTGCTCTTCACAAATGAAGCTGCCGGCATAAATGCGATCAACCTTCATTTTCTGATCAGGGGTGAGTGACGGGATAAGCTGGCACTGCCCGGTGTGGGCGTCGAATTTCCAGCCGTGATAACAGCACTCCAACTGGGTGCCATCGAACCATCCGCAGGAGAGCGGCATGCCGCGGTGGGGGCAGGCGTCATGCAGGGCAAAGGGGTGTCCCTGGCGGTCGCGGCCGATGACCAGCGGGGTCTCGAGCAGCATCGCCCTTTTCAGGCGGTTACGGCTGACTTCACCGCCGGGCAGGACACGGTACCAGAAGCCGTAAAGCATGAGGGAGTCGGGGGTCTGGCGCTGTGGGCTGGCTTCTTGGTTCATGGGAAACACAGGCAGCGTACTACAGAGGGCTCGGGCGTGAAAGTGTGAGGCAGGCACGGTGGTAGAGGGGAGGGGTTTGGCTTTCGCCGCCGGATTACTTCAGTTCGATTAAAAGAACGGTTCTCAGTTCATGGTTCTCTGTTCTCGGTTGTTGCGGTAGGGGTCCCCCAATCTAAGCACCTATTTTCAACATCTTACAAGTATTACTACGGTGGTTCTATGGCCCTTCGATAGATTGCCCGGCCACCCCTGCCAGCCTATAATCGGGGCACTCTGGTAAGGATTCTCCGTCAGGTTCCGGGCAGGTAGCCGCGGGGGTGATGGCTTGCCTCCACGTTGAAACCACGCACCCGGCTATGCGAAAACACCTGAAATTCGCCCTGATGGCTAGTCCCGTAATCGCGACCTTCCTTTCTTTCACTACGCCATACGTGCGGGCGGAACCCGGCGCCACGGCTGTGATCACTAGCACCACGGATGACAACGGCCGCAAGGTTTATGTAAACGAGTACGTTGCAGCTCCGGCAAAGCGGTCCCAGGCTTCCGCAGGCTCGAGCAGTTCGCTGGTCTATTGGAGCGCGAGCCAGCACCGGTGGAAACCGGTGCCCTCGGCCAACATCCGGGCGGCCCGTTCGGCCGCGGCGGAAGTGAACCAGTATCTGGGCAAGGACTCGGGTTCGGAACCGAACCGGGCTCCAATCTTCGTGCGGGGAAAGCCCTTCACCCAGGCGGAGATCGACACCGCCATCGATCTGGCGGCGGCGCGGCATAACGTGGATCCGAGCCTGGTGCGGGCGGTGATCAAAGTGGAGTCCAACTTCAACCCCAACGCCGTGTCCCGCAAGGGAGCGATGGGGCTGATGCAGTTGATGCCGCAGACGGCGCGGCAGCTGAATGTGGACAACCCCTTCGACCCGCAGCAGAACGTGGATGCGGGGGTGCGCCACCTGAAGCGGCTCATGGAGAGCTACGGGGGCGACATCAAGCTGAGCCTGGCGGCGTATAACGCCGGTGCCGGCGCGGTGGCGCGCAGCGCCGGAGTGCCGCGCATTGCCGAGACCCGGAAGTATGTGAAGCGGATCACCGAGTTGTATTACAGCGGTTCGGACTCCGGTTCGCGCATCCTGGGCGGTCCGGCGCGTGAACCGGTGCGGGTGCAGCGTAATGCACGCGGCGTTCTGTACTTCAGCAACACGGATTGAGGGTAGACGCATCGCAGTGGGTATGTAGTTTGAACGATCGCGATTACGGGCTAGAAAATTGAACAGTCTCGATAGAAGCCAACGCGCGCTGCGTCTGGTGGTTCTGCTGCTGCTCCCGGCGCTTCCGGCCATGGCACGCGGCCACAAGTCAGAGGCCTGGGCGAGGTCGCAGTTTGCCACCGCGGAGCGCATGCGCGAAGCGTTGAATGGACGGCCCGTCGCGGAGCGTTCCCGTCGCGAATATCAGCGGGTGATCAACGCCTATCGCGGGGTTTATTACGGAACGCCGACTTCCACCAAGGCCGATCCCAGCGTGGTAGCCGTGGCCGAACTGCTGGTGGAAAAGGGACGCCGTTTCAACGACGCCATAACCCTGCGCTCCGCCGTCGGCCAGTACCAGTTCCTGCGGCGCGAGTATCCCGGCAGCAAGTACCGCTTTGACGCCCTGTTCACGATTGGTGAAATCTACAAAGATGACCTCGACGACTCCCGGCGGGCGCGGGAGGTGTTCGAGGAATTCCTGCGACGCTATCCGCGCAATCATCTGGCGGAAGAGGCGCGCAAGGCGCTGGCCGAGCCAGTGCAGCAGGCAGCGCTGAGATCGAAGGACGACAAGGAATCAGAGGATTCCGACGACGACTCCGCGGGAAATGATGCGGCCAAGGAAGACTCCAGCAAGGAATCGCGTGGCGCCACGGAAGCGAAGAATGGCAAGCTGCCGCGGGTCACCAGCATCCGCCACTGGTCCACGCCGGACTATACGCGGGTGGCGATTGACCTCGAACAGGACGTCCAGTACGAGTCGCAGCGCATTGATCATCCCGATCGCATCTTCTTCGACCTTCTCGATACCAAGCTGGCTTCGACTCTGGTGGGCAAGACATTTGAAGTTGACGATGGCTTCCTGAAGAAGATTCGCGTGGCCCAGTTCCAGCCGGGAAAGACACGGGTGGTGCTGGAAGTGGACGACCTTTCCGATTACGAGGCGTTCCTGCTGCCGAATCCCTCGCGGCTGATTATTGACATCCACGGCAAGCAAGCGGCGAAAACGGTGAAGGAGGACTCCGCCTCCCCTGCTGCGAGCAAGGCGGAAGCAAAGGAGGGCGCGCCCAACTCCTCAATTGCCCCAACGGTAGCGAAGTCCGTCGCGTCAGCGGCTGCTTCACCACAACGGCCCGCAGTGGAAGCCAAGGCGGAAAGCAAGAAGCCAGCGCCGCGCACGACAGTCACCCCGGGTGGTCCCAAGAAGACAGTCGTGGAAGCGGACAATGACGGCGATGATGATGTGGTCGCAAAGCTGGATCCACCAGCCATCACACCTGCCGGCAAGCCCACAACTACGGCGGTTAAGGCTTCCTCCAAGCCAGCCTCCTCCGGCCGCAGCAAAACTACGTCCGCAAAGGGCAAGCGTAAGCCAACCCTGCCGGATGTCCACGAAGCCCAGCCCAACGCGAGTGGCGACCGTTCGCTGATTCGGGCGCTGGGATTGAAAATCGGCAAGATCGTGATTGATCCCGGCCATGGCGGCCACGACACTGGCACCATCGGCCCGAACGGTCTGGAGGAGAAAGACCTGGTGCTGGAGGTTGCCCGGCGCCTGGGCAAGCTGCTGGAAACACGGTTGGGGGCGGAAGTGGTTTATACGCGCACCGACGACACTTTCATTCCTCTCGAAACCCGGACGGCCATCGCGAACCAGGAGCAGGCAGATCTGTTTGTTTCCATCCACGCCAACTCGAGTAGCGATCCTGACGCACGCGGGGTGGAAACCTACTACTTGAACTTCACCTCTTCCACCGACGCTCTGGAGGTGGCGGCGCGGGAAAACGCGGTCTCGGAGAAGTCCATCCACGAACTGCAGGATCTGGTGAAGAAGATCGCGCTGAAGGAAAAGATTGAGGAATCACGCGAGTTTGCCTCCGACGTGCAGCGCGCCCTGCACAGCGGCCTGGCGGCGAAGAGTCCCGGGATACGCGATCGTGGCGTCAAGAAAGCGCCTTTCATCGTGCTGATCGGGGCCAATATGCCCTCCATCCTGGCTGAGATTTCGTTTGTCAGCAATCCCGGGGATGAACGCCGGTTGGGAACTTCAGAGTACCGCCAGCGCATTGCGGAATCGCTCTACCGCGGAGTTTCTAAATACGTCAGCGGCCTGAGCGGCGTGAAGGTCGCCAGCAAGCTGGACAAGGGTGAGGGGCAGTAACTCCAGCCGACTGTCATCGCGTTTATCTTCTATCTTCCAATTCCTATCTTCTATCTTCTATCTTCCAACAAACCAAATGCTCCGTCCTCACCATCCATGAGGGTCCGGGGTCCGGTCCGCCCAATTCTTGCAGGAATGCTCTGTGTTGCGGCGGGGAAGCCGTAAGCTCCTCAAAACGCTCAGCTCGTTCTGGAAACTTTTTGTGCGCCTTTGTGGTCTAATTGAGAGGGAGTTGCTGTGCCCTCCCTCAGTTTTTCATGAATACTTCCAAGTTCAGTTCCGTCTTGGTGATGGCGGTATTGGCCTGCGGACTGGCTTTCGCGGGCGAGGGCGCCCGCGCCACATCGCCCATTCTCCCCCAGCAGTTCGCCGGTTGGCAGATCTTGGGATCAGTGCGGACCAGCCAGGATGCTGCCGAGGCTGACTCCATCAATGCGGCCCTGCTCAAGGAGTACGGCTTCGGAGACTTTGAATCCGCAACTTACACTCGCGACGATGGACGCAAGCTGACGGTAAAAGCGGCGCGTTTTGCAGATGCCAGTGGCGCCTACGGCGCGTTCACCTATTACAAGATGCCACCGATGCTGGCGGAGAAGATCGGGGACCAAGGCGCCTCCCTGAACGAACGCGTGCTCTTTTACCGTGGCGACATCCTGGTGGACGCGGTTTTTGGCAAGCTAACGGCGATGTCGGCGGCCGAACTGCGTGAACTGGCCGGCGTTCTGCCTGCGTCCGCGGGTGGCGCGGGCAAGCCACCTTCGCTACCGGATTATCTGCCGGTTCGGTCTCGAGTGAATAACACCATCAAGTATGTGGTCGGCCCTATCGGATTGGAAAAGACCAGAGCGCCGCTCCCGGCTCAGGCCGTGGACTTCCATATTGGCGCCGAAGTTGTGTTGGGGACTTACACCACCTCCGCCGGCGAAGCTACTCTGATGTTGATCTCCTACCCGACGCCGCAGATCGCGGCGGAACATCTGCGCCAGATTGATGCGAGCCACCAAGCGAGTACGACGCCGGGCAGCGCGCTACTGATGGAGATCGGGCCCATCTTCGACAAGCGTACGGGTCCGATTGTGGTAGTTGCAGCTGGGCCGCTTTCCCAAAGCGAGGCCAAATCGCTGCTGGCCTCGGTGAATTACGACGCGGATGTTACGTGGAACGAAAACACCTCCCTCAACAACAAGGACAATCTTGCCCTTCTGCTGGTGAACATCATCCTGCTGAGCGGGATTCTTGTCGGGCTTGCGCTGGTCGCGGGCGTTGCCTTTGGCGGCGTCCGTATTCTGCTGAAACGCATTTTTCCGGATAGGGTCTTCGACCGCCCCGAGCAGATGGAATTCATCTCCCTGCGCCTGGCGGAGACGGCGCGGGAGGCTGCCGATTCCAAGGTAAGTTCTTCAATCAAGGCTGTTTAGGAGGGGCGGGAAGGCTTTTGTCTCAGAATGAGGCTTGCACAGAGGCTGTTAACCCGTTTCGTAAGTCACTGAAAACAAAGATATTTATTTCCCAAAAATTTCTTGACACCCCCCTTTTTCGGCTCATAAGATTTTGCCAGAAAGTTTTGACGGTCTAACCTCCGTTGGAACTATTCTCCCTTGAAGAAAAGGTCACCCTTTGCCAGGTGGCCTTTTCGTTTTGGTGGTTGGTGCATAGTCGTCAGTCAATGGTTTTTATCCCGCAACCTTTCTGCTCGAACGTTCAGGTTGGCTAGTGAGGACCAACTACTGACGACGGTGCAGCCTTTACGGTTCCCGCGCTCACATTTAGAATCGACTCAAGCCGACGTAGCTCAGTTGGTAGAGCAGCCGATTCGTAATCGGCAGGTCAGCGGTTCAAGTCCGCTCGTCGGCTCCAGAATTTCTGCCGGGACGCATTCAGGTCTGGAGTATTTCCCCGCCCTGGAGCCGGCCCATTTGGTCGAGCCGCCCGATGCATCCGCAAATAGCAGGAGCGAACAGAGAATGGTCGAGACTCCGAGTGACAGTCCGCCGACGAGGACTGGGAAGGAACTGGGTGCCGCCGAGGTGACGGGGGCGATGTCGTACGGCTTGCTCTAGGCTGTGATCAGGGACTCCAAGGCAACGCGATTGGGGATCATCAGCGTGGAGCCGTTCTGCTGGATGAGGTGCTGCTTCTTGAATCCCGCGAAAAGCCGGGTGACGGTCTCGCGCGACGTGCCGATCATCTGCCCGATCTCTTCGTGAGTCATCGCCAGCTTCACCTGGCCAGGGTTTTTGGATTCAGCATTGTGGTCGAGCCAACCCACTAACAATCGGGCCAGCTTTTCGCTGGCGGAATCGGAGAGCATGAGATCGCGGATCTCGCGGCAGGTCGAGCTGTAGTCCTGGCTGAGATGCCGGGTTAGCCACAGGGCCAGCTCGCCGTCAATACGCATGAGGCGCATCAGATCGCTTTGTCGTATGAAGCTGATCTCGCAAGGTTCCTGGGTCTCGGCCGTGGCTTCATACTCGCGCCCGGAAACCACGGACGCAATTCCCAACACCTCGCCAGCCTGGACAATTCGCAGAATCAGCGTCCTGCCGTCGCAGCCACAGACGGAAAGTTTCACTCGTCCTCGCCGCACCATGAACACACCCCTCGGCGCCTGCGCTTCAGCAAACAAAACGGCTCCCGTGGGATAAGTGGTGGTAAGTGCCACCTCCTCCAACGCACTGGCTACGGACGGCGAAAGATCGCAAAACGTTTTGTCGGCTGCCGCCAGTCTCTGGGTGTGGTTCACGGTATGTGTGGCCATATTCGCCTCCCTGACCTGCCAGCTAATAAGGGCACGTCGCCGACCACTCTTACCGATCAAGTCCAGACCCCGGTAAATTTTGCTAAGTACAATAAAACAAATGACTTTCTTTGGGAATGGCCGAGCCCCGGTTCGGCTCAGGACCTTCGGAGTTATAGCTGGAAATGGGTTATTTCACACACCGATGTGTGATCTGAATCACCGCTCGAAGGCTCGCCGTCGGGCCGAGCAAGACGATCAGCGTGCCGCGGGCGTAGCTTGGGAGGGGCTGGCACATGCTCGGGCTGGTTTGGCGGTTTTCACTCCAACGTCGTATGGATCGCATTCAGCAAAGAGGCCCGGGCAAAGGAGTATCGTTCTGCTTTCCAATAATCTTCTGGAGGCCATTCCAGATGCCATCGTCAGACAGCGCTTTGGCCGAAAGCGTTGGCCCTGATTCATCACGCCCAGAGGATGGTCGAAGCATACAAACTCCGCTATTCAAGCGATCGGGTCTTAATCTATGTCGGAACCTGCTTGGCTGTAAAGGCGGCAGCGGGGGAATTAACTTGTCGTTGGGCTTTGTCCCTCAACTGATCGGTTCTTTCGGCCCCGCTGCTGGGACTCGGCTGGTTTGTGATTCTCGTCACCTTCGCCTGTGACAATAAATGCTGACCGCCCCGGTTGCCGGCCAGTATCCTAAACAGGTAAGGATGGCTTGGCGCAGACCACTGCGTGGCCCCTCTTGGAAGTTAACAGGCTCAGCGGGATTCAAGGAGTCGTACGGGATATGGCGAACGAAGCGTTGGAGAGTAGATCCGGTCCGGGCTGGCAGGCGAAGCAGGCCTATGCGATGGCGGCGGTCTGCCTGGTAGCCGGTCTGGCGATCGGCTACCTGTTCCGCGGGTCGGAGCCTGCAGCCACGCCGGCGCAAACCATGCAAGCCACACAACCTGCGGCCATGGGCGGCGGCGGGGGGCAGATGCCCAGCCTCGAGCAGATGAAGCATATGGCCGAGAAAAAGGCTGAGCCTGCGCTCCAAAAGCTAGAGAAGGATCCGAACAACGCGGCCCTATTGGTTCAAGTTGGTGACATCTATACGCAGGCGCACCAGTTCAAGGACGCGGCGGATTACTACCAACGCTCGTTGAAGGTTGATCCGGCGAACTCCGGCGTCCGCTCCGATCTGGCTTCGGTCCTCTTCTACGAGGGGGACGTGGACGGCGCGCTGGCCCAGTTAAAGGAAGCGCTGCAGCGTGATCCCAAGAATGCGGCCGCTCTCTTCAACCTGGGGATGATCAAGTGGCAAGGCAAGCAGGACACCAGCGGCGCCGTCGCGGCATGGGAAGAGTTGATGAAGTCGAATCCGCAGCTGAGCGCAGACCGGAAAGCCGCGGTCCAGAAGCTGATTGCCCAGGCCAAGCAGCACGGCGCGCAGAACTGATCGCGGCGAAACAGGGACTCTCATGAGTGAGAAAACAGCCCACCGGAACAGAACAACTTCCACCGACCCATGGACCGGCGTACAAGCCTACACGCTAGCGGTCGTGTGTTTGCTGATCGGCATCGCCGGCGGGTGGTTCATTCGCGGGCCGAAGAGCCCGGCAACGGCTGCAACGGCCGAGAGTTCCAGTTCAGCGGCAGTCGCCGGCATGGGTGGGCAGCAGATGCCCCGTCCCGACCAGATGAAAAAGATGGCCGACACGCAGGCCGCACCCCTGCTCGACAAGCTCAGGTCTGACCCGAACAATGCCGAACTGCTGGCCAACATCGGAAATGTGTATTACGACACGCAGCAGTATCCGACCGCTATCGACTATTACCAGCGGGCGCTGAAGGTTACTCCGGAGAACACGAGCGTCCGCACGGACCTCGGAACGGCGCTGTGGTATATGGGTGACGCGGACGGAGCCATTCACGAATTCAACAGGGCTCTCCAGTCCGAACCGAACAAGTCCAACGCGCTGTTTAATCTGGGCATCGTGAAGTGGCAGGGCAAGATGGACGTGGATGGCGCCGTCAGCGCGTGGCAAAAGCTGCTCGACACGAATCCGAATTACGAAGGCAGAGACAAGGTGCAGCAGCTCATGGCGCAGGCCAAGAAGCACTCAGGCGTGCAGCCGGGAACGCCGGCCAAAGCTTTGCCGGAATAAGCGGCATTCATCTCTTCAGACCTTTTTTCGCCGGGTTCGCTCCCCCGTGGGGTTGACTGTGGCAGGTCAGCAGGCAGGAACCGGTGGCGCGGTTGTAGGAAGTCGGATTCGAACCGTTCGCCGCTACCACGTTGATATCGAAATTGACCAGCCGCTCGCCGGAAACATTGGCGTTGGTTCCTCCCATTCCGTGCGCGGTGTGGCACACCGAGCAGGAGAAGCCGTCATTGATGTGACGGGCATGCTCGGTGAAGCTGGTATCGGCTACAACCTGGGCCAGATCGTGGCACTTGCCACAGAGAGCATAGGGTCCAGCGACGGTAAGGTCAGGATTGGGAAACAGATTCGTGATGGGACTCCCGGGAGATGTGGCCTGGCTCATTTCGTAGCGCCGCTCCAGGATGTGGGTCCACTTGGAGCCGTGCGGGCCGTTCGGACCACTTCCACCAAACTCGCGGTTGTCGTCGGCGTTGTGGCAGTCGGTACAGAAAGTACGTGTGCCCATGGCTCTGCCCTGGGTAGTCCCGTCGAGTTGCATCATCTGCGCGCGCAGGCTGGGTTGGGGGAGGATACTGCTGCGATCATGCGTAAGCGGATGGCTGGACGTTGAAGTCAAGGCAAACTGGGGAATTACGTTGAGCGGATCGCCTGACGAAACCAACCGTGTGGGCAAGTAGCCGAATATCGGCGCGTTCACAACCTTTTCGGAGCTCGTGCCGTGGCAGCGTAAACAGTTCTCGAACTGGCTTAATGCAGGATTGACTTCAGTTGTACCGTCGGTCGCACTGATACCAACAACGCCGTACTGCGATGGCCGCGGTCCGGGCGGATTGGTGAACGCGGTAGTCTGCTGGGACGCATGAGGATTGTGGCAGTCCACGCAGGTGGCGTGACGATTGTTATTGAGCAGCGCAGCTTCGGCCCGGTCGTGCAGATTATTCGGCGTGGGCAAGGGATGCGATCCCATCTTGGCAAATTCGCTGAATACGTTGGCGATGGCCGGGTCCGTGTTCGATCCGGCATGGCAGGCGATGCAGGCCTGCTCGTTCGGCCCCCGCAGCAAGCGAGCTGGACCGGACGCATTGTGGGGCAAGTGGCAACTGTTGCATCCGTTCTGCGCCACGGTGCCGTACCCGCCCACATAAGGCCGGTTGGCCGTGGTGTTGGTCGCCGTCGCATGGATGCTCAGGGCCCAGCTGACGAGGAAGTTCGCCTGCCCATTCACCACCCGATTCGGGTCGTGGCAAGCCAGGCAAAGCTGCGAGTTGGAACTGTCGCGCACCAGGAATAGCGGCAGAGCCTTATCAATGTTCTGGAAGTGTGGTTCGTGGCAAGTGGTGCATTCGATAGTGCCGTTGATCAGCGGCACCTTGGGATCTGCTGTTTTCGGGGGATTTCCGAACAGCAGAATATTGACGTTCGGGGAATCGGCGAGTGGTGTCTGCAGGCTGAACGGATGCGAACTCTTCAGATCGGTGCCGAATACCGAGGTCGTCTTCATGTTACCGGTCATGGGGATCTGTCCGAAGACGACGGTCTGACCCGGGGCAATCGTGCCGTCATGGCAACTAAGGCACAGCTTGCTCGGACTGTTCAACGCGGGCTGAACTCCGGTCTGGTGATACGTCGTGCTGGTATAGAAATTGTAGGTCTGGATCGAAAGCTGTTGGTTCCAGAGCGGGGTGGGGTTCGACATGGCGCCGTGCGGAGCGTGGCAATACAGGCATGAATTCGAGAGGCTGCCTTTCACCGGCCCGGGGCCCATGGGCGTCAAATCGTGAGTGCCTAGCTCGTCGCCGCCCAGTTGTCCCCAGGCAGCGGCCGCGGCCAGGAGCGCGGTGATAAAGACGCTAGCCAACAGACGGGCGCGCAGAGGCTTGCCCTTCACTGACCACCTCCGCTGGGATGCCCGGCAGCGCCCGAATACTTGAAGATCTCCACCCGGCGATTGAAAGAATCCACCACGTAGATGTGGTCGCTGTGATCGATGTAAAGCCCGGTAGGTAACTGGAACTCCGCCGGGCCGCTACCGGTTTTGCCGAAGTAATAAAGAAGTTCGCCCTTGCGATTGAACGCCTGCACGGTGTCGAAGATCCCGTCCACCACATACAGGTCACCTTCACTATCCACGGCGATGCCCTTGGGACGATACATTGTGCCGCTGATCTCGCCGATCTTTCCGATGCCGTAGAGGAATTGTCCGGAGCGATCGAACGCCTGCACGCGGAAGTTCATCGCGTCCACCACCAGCAATTCCGGGCCGTTCAGGCGCAGGTCGGTGGGGAAGTTAAACTGGCCGACGGCGGCGCCATTCCGGCCGATCGTCTGCACCACGCTGCCCTGCATGTCGAGGATGAAGACCTGATGGCGTGTGGTGTCACTCACATAAATGCGTTGGGCGGCCGAATCCACAGCGATGCCGGTCGGACGCTTGAAATACCCTTCGCCGCCCTTCAGGCTGCCGATGGCGCGGCGGTATTTGAGGTTCGCGTCCCACACCAGGATCTTGCCGGTGTCGGAGTCGGTGACGTAGATGTTGTCCTGGGCATCGACGGCGACGCATTGTGGCGAAACCAACTCGTCTTTACCTTCGGCGCGGGAGAGGAATTTGTACTTCTGCTTTTCGAAGTCGAAGACGTGAATTCCAGCCAGCCCCGGGTCGGTCACGATGATGCGCCCGCGCGAGTCCGTGACCACGCTGTAAGGCCGGATCATCACGTGGTAGTCGGGGGCGCCGGCGACGATATCGAGGACGCGCGTCCAGAAGCCACGCTTGAGCTTTACCTCGCGCTCGGACGAGAAAGCGCGTTCGTAGGCGAGCTGGCGTCCACCGTCCAGGGTGAGCGCCGGGACCTCCACTTCCTGAGGAGTGGGCTTGGGTTTCTTGCTAGAACCGGCGCTGGCTGCGCACGCGGACAGCACCACCGCTGCGAATCCAGCGGTCCATTTGTAGGAAAGCATCCGACATGGCCTAGAAGATGTCAAAGCGCCTGGAGACCCCGAAGTATACCGTGTTGATGGTGGCCGGCATGACCGGGCCAGTGCCGAAGCCCTGCTTCAGGTGACTGTACCCGCCATTAAAGAACAACTGCCGCCAACTGTACTCCGTCCGGATATAAAACTGCTCACTGGTGTTGTTCGAATTGGCGGCAAGGTTCTGGGTATTGTATTTCAGTTTTGTATAGTTGGCGCTCGTGGTCCAGCGCTTGATGGGCCGGTAGTTAACGCCTCCCCCATACGATTCTCCGCCGAAGAGCACCAGGTACTGGGGCAGCGGCCCGGGCACGGGGTTCGGCACAATGCTGGTTCCTACCTGCAGACCAGATCCGTGGCTGCGCGAGTAGTTTGCGCCCAGGCCGAGGTTCCCGTGTGCCAGCGACGCGCTGTAACCATTCGAAGAGGAATCAGAGATGTTGATGCCGTCGATATGGGACTGGGAATAGGAACTACTCACGGCGAGGCTCCAGCTGGCGATATTACGCGACACGCTTCCGTTCGCTGCGTAGTTATTCTGCAGATAACCGACCAGCAGGGAAGTCAAGCTGCGACTATAAGAAAAAGACCCGCTGCCGGTAAAGCCCAGGAAGCGACGCGAATAGGAGGCGCTGGCATTCTGCCCGGTGAACGTCGAGTCCTGGGTAGAAGACTGGTTGTTGACGACGCGGTAAAGTGGCGCAAAATAGTAGGCGATGCCGTAGTGCGTGCTGAAGGTTCCCCCCAGCACTTGATGCGACCACGTCAGTCCAATATCCATGATAGTGCTAGTCGCATCCGGCAGGCCCGGCTGCCCTTGCACCTGGCGGTTTATGCTGCCGATGGCGGTCAAACTCCTCGCGATGTTATAGCCGCTGGTCACACCGTACGTCAGATAACTGGAGGTAAAACTCAGCCCTGGGGTTTCGGAGGTCACCGGCGCAGCACCGTTGCCGCCGGCCAGAATATTGGACAAGTATTGCGCACTTAGGTTACTGCTGTAATTGGCGTGAAAGTTGAATGACAAGCGACTGGTCGCCTGGGTGGACAGTAGGCCACTGAAGGTATCGTAGGTGGAGTCGGTCCGGGCGTCCTGGTAGTTGGCATTCAGGTGAGAGCGGCTGAAATTGAAACTCCCACTGCTCCAACTGGTCAGTCGCCGATTGGCGCCGAACTGGAAACTGTCCTGGTTACTATCCGTCTTGAAGACACTCCCGGGCTCCACAATTTGCGGATTTTCGTTGTTGATATAGGCCCTGGTGTAGGAGCCAAAGAGGTTCGTGCCCCAAAGCTCATAACTGGAACTCATGCCAAAAGCCGTCGAGTGGGCAGTGCCGCCGCCGGGATTTCCGATGATCTCGTAGCTGGACCCGGAATGTGAGAAGCTCGCCTGGATTGAGGGCCAGTCTTCCGGAAGGTACGCCGCGTTGACCCCAATCGTTTGGCCGCTTCCAACCGTTTCGTAGGCTCCGATGGAGCCGGGCACGTTGAAGGTACCCTCGGCGTTGTGGTCGAAGGCATAGGAGACCTGTACTGGCGTGCGGCTGCTGCTCAGGAAGTTTGCCGTGGCGTTCACGCCCGACGCACTGGTCGTCGAATAGTAGTTGGAGTTCAGTCTCGATTGGTTCAGGTAGGGGCTGATATTCCAGTTCAGGAAGCGAGGGTCATGGTAGTCGCCGGTGAAGTTCCCGGAAAACCCGTAGGAGAGGCTGTTCATGTCGCTCCCGTCGTAGGTGCCGGTCCAGCCGAGCGAGGCCACGCCGTTCAGCTTCAGGGAGGTTTCGTCACCCACCTGCAGCTGGGGCCAGGCACAGGGCGCGATCAGGAGCAACCCGGCCAGCAGCAGCCACATCCGTTTTGGTGAACCCGTCGTCACGGCTGCATCCTCGCTTACCCTTACAGTTCCTCAATCTTGGCGTTGGCACGCAGGCGCTTGTCGAGGGCCGCGCGCAATTCGTCTTTTTTCTGTTGTTGCAGGTCCTTTTTCAGCTGGGGTTTGACCTCGTCAAACGGGACCAGCCTGGAGTCCTCGTGGCCGTTGACACGAGCGATACAGAAGGAGTCGCCGGTGTCAATGACGTCGCTGAGCTCACCCACCGTCATGGAGAAGACCACTTTCTCGACGGCCTCGGGCATGCGGCCGCGGTGAAGCCACTTGTGGTCGCCCATCATCACCCGCCAGTCGTCCATGGAGACCTGCTCGGCAATCTGGCCGAAAGCATCATAGGTTTTTGTGGCTTTCGCCTGGGTCAGCGCTGCTTCGGCGCGCTGGCGAGCGGCCTGCTTGTCGGTGGCAGACGGATTGTCGCCGTAGGCAATGGTGATGGTCTGAATGGAGACGCTATCCGGCTTACGGAAACGGTCGGGGTTCTTGTCGTAATAGGTTCGCAGCTGAGCGTCGGTGGTCCTAGCCTTGGCGTCCACCTCGGCCTGCAGAACCATATCAATGAGGATGGCGCGCCGGATCTTGCCGCGCAGTTCCTGCAGGGAACCTTTTTGCTCGGCTTTGAGATACCGCTGGAACTGGGCTTCGTCTTCAGACTGGGCGCGGAAATCCTTCATGGCCCGAGCCAGCTTGGCCGGAGGTACGGTCAGACCGCGTCGTAGCGCTTCCTGATAGGCGAGCTCTTCAAATTCGAGATTCCGCATGGCCGTCTTGCGGATCTGCGCCTCGGAATCCTTGGGGAACTTCCCACCATGTTGCTTGGCATAGGGGAAGACATTCATCATCTCGCGCGCCAGGTCGCGATCGGTGATCACTGCGCCGTTCACGCGCGCCACGGGCTGGCCGGAGGGTGCAGCGGTGGCTGCTGGAATGTTTGCGGGCGTCATGGTGGGCGCGTGGCTGGCCACTTGGGCACTCGCCGCCAAGCTGGTGGTCAGGGCTAAGGCGAGGATGAGATGCTTGTAGTTCATTTTGTAAGCCTTTCAAACATCCACACACAACATTTCAAAACTGGAGGGAGAGGCCGAAGCCTCTCCCCTCTTAGTCTTGCTAGTTGGTCGTGATGCCGTAGTGCTGTACGTACTCGTTGGACTTGCTGTAATGGCAGCTGCGGCAGAACTGCTGGCCGGAGTTGCTCGCCGGGTTGTCGGTGTTGTACCAGCCACGCACGAAGAAATTGCTCGGCCGTACGTTGTTCTTCACGTTCTTGTAGGTGCTGCGGTTGTAGTTCACCGAGTGCGGGTTGTGGCAGGTGGAGCACTCGACATAGGAGCCCAGGCCATCCGGGCCGGACGTGCTGGCATAGAACCGGAACGGACGCCCGTAGTTGTTCTGGAATTCAGTAACGTCGGCAGTGACCGTCCAGGTGATGCTGCCGTCAGCATTAACCGTGCCAGGCCAGTTGAAGGAGCTGGTCGGGTCATAGGTTAGGTGTACCGGGTGGTCGTTCTTCAGCGACTCGGTTCCGTCGTTGAGGTAGGTCGGGACTTTTCCGCCCTCGACCGTTTCCACGGTAAGGCCGGTCATGCCCTGAACTTGGGTCTGGTTGCCGTCGTGGCAGGAGAGGCAGGCGGCGGTATGAAACGCCGTGTCAGTTGCCGCGAACGGGCCGCTGTTGGTAACGGTCAAGCTGCTACCGTCGTTCAGAGTGTAGGTGGTGGCATAGAAGTCGCGTCCCCACAGGTAATTCTCTCCCGAGCCCGCGTTGACTCCGCGGTTGCCTACCGCTCCAGTGTGCGGAGCGTGGCAGGACGCGCAACCATGACCGTTGACGTTGTGCGGCCCAAGGATATCGCCGGTCAGCTGCTGGGCAGCGGCGATTCCGACCGCGAACATAATTGCTAACAGAAGGAACAGTGCTTTTTTCATGATGGTCTTAAGACCTCCTTTTTTGGAACAACTCACTGAGCTTTCACTGCTACGAGTGAGGCGTCGCCGCATCGCCCGTTTCTGGCCGGGGCGGGGGATCAAACCCGCACCCGGGGCAAAACTCTTCGTTGAATCGAACTGCAATGTTTTCGTCATTTCCTTTGCTCCTCAGCAGCCGCACCCTGGGACGCAGACTGCGCAGTGACCGCTGCCGGGGCCTTCTGGGCGCGTTCTTCTTTCATGGTTTTGGCCTCAGCATCGGTGAAGTAACGGAAAACCTGTAAGCGTCCGCCCATCTGCTCGGTAACGAAGGCCCGGTTCTGTTTGTCCACGTACACTCCGCTGGGCACGCTGAACTGACCTGGCAGATTGCCTCCCGTACCGAAAAAGGCGAGCAGGTGGCCTTCGCGGTCGAAAAGCTGGATGCGATTGGTAAAGGCGTCGGCGACCCAGATGTGGCCGTCGGAATCGATGGCAATCCCCTTGGGACGGGCGAAGTTGCCGGGACCGTCGCCGGCCTTGCCGAACATGCTGATGAAGTTGCCGTCGGCGTCGAAGATCTCGACCCGGTTGTTCATGGTGTCGGTTACGTAAACCAGGCCCTCGCCGTCCACGGCCACGTTGCTGGGCTTGGAGAAGGTACCAGGATCTTCGTCTCCCACACTCTTGGGCGGACCACCGAGGGCGCGCAAGAACTTGAAATTGTCAGCGTCGAATACGGCCAGGCGCTGCTTACCGGTATCCACGACATAGAGGAAGCGATTCTCCTCGTCAATGGCGACGCCACCGGGATGCTCGAGATCGTCGTCCCCAAAGTAAGTTTCGAGCTTCCAGTCTGGGTTAAAAACGGCGACGCGATGCATGAGGGCGTCGACAACGAAGACGCGGTCGGCGTTATCTACCGTCAGGCCGATGATGGTGCCGAACTTGCCCTCGGTGCCGTTGCGAATGAGCTTGGTCTGGTGGGTTTCCAGATCGAAGACAAAGACGGCCGAAACGAAGCTGTCCGCAACGTAAACCCGGCCCTTGGAGTCCACGCCGATCCCGTAAGGCTTGCCCAGGATGTGGCGGAAATCCCGCTTCAACGCGCCCGTATCTGTCGTCTGCAGCCCGGCCACCCGGTCCATCCAGCTCTGCCTCTTTTTGGGAGCCTTCTGTCCGGCGGGCACCTGGGGCCTCTCTTCGCCCATAACTTCCTGCAGGAACTTGATGCGTGGAACGTCCGGAGGAAGTGGCCACACCAGTTTGCTGGTGTCGATCAGACTATGGTCCACTGCGGTGGATTTCTTCTGTTGCGGCTGTGGCTCTTCTTTCTTTTTCTTCTTGGCGTAGCCGCAAGGCGCGAGCGCCAGGACCAGAGCAGAGATCGCCAACCACATCGTGATCGCTTTGAACTTTGTCGTCGTCATTTTCATTCCCCAAATCATTGAACTTGATCTCCAATGCTGCCCTTGTGGCAGCCGCGGCAGAACTCCAGGCCTGGCTTCTGATCCTTCGCCAGCAGCGCGCGGAAGGTGCTGGCGTGCGGCTGGTGGCAGCTCAGGCAGCTGATCGGCGTCGTGATCTTGGTCAGATCGTTGAGGTCGCGAATGTCTTCGGTCGGGTGGCTGGGCGTGGGATGTCCCTTCCCACTCTTGAGCGGAAGAGTCGTGACCTTATTCTTCGCGAAATAGTCTTCCGGCAGGCGAACCTGGCCAGTGAAGAGGGTGATCAGGCGCGCTTCTTTCAACTCGGCGGGCCGGGTGTCGGGACCGTGGCACTCGAGGCAGAGCGCGTTGCCGTTGGCGCGCAGCAGCTTGGCGTTCTCGCTGCCGTGCGGCTGGTGGCAAGTGGCGCATCCCTGGCCGAACACGGGCTGATGCAGCACCTTCTTGGTGGTCATCATCTCGGATTGCTCCGAGTGGCAGCCCAGGCAGATCTCGACGCCATTGGTCTTCGGCAGTCCGGGATACTTGCTGGCGTGCGGGTTGTGGCAGTCCGTGCAGTCACCGGCTGCGCCGGGATGCTGCACCTTCGCGCTCTCGATGAGCTTCGCCTTGTCGTCGTGGCAGGTGACACAGATCGCCTTCACGTCGGTCTGCGCCAGAACCACCTTGCCGTCCTTCGCGGGCGCGTGGCACATCTCGCAGCTCTTGTCGGCGAAGGGCGGATGCAGGAACGCCTGCATCAGCTTCGGGCTGGCTGAGGAATGCGGATCGTGGCAGGTCACACAGTTGGCCGATGCGAAGGGCTGGTTCTGGTGCGCCTTCTGCAAGCTGGTGCCCTTGGGATCGTGGCAGTCCAGGCAAAGTGCCGGGGCGGCTTTGGTCAAGTGGAAATCGAATTCCGGCTTGCCCTTCTCACCAACCTTGTGCGTGAGATGGCAGGTATCGCAGCCCATGTCGAGAGCGGCGTGACGGCTGCCCTTGGCGGGGACATTCATGCCCTGTTGGTGGCAGGAGAGGCAGAGATTGTCGTCCTTGGTCGGGCCGGCTGTGTTCTTGAGGAGTTGGTTCTTGTTGTCCGAGGCGTGGGGCTCGTGGCACCGGAGGCAGTCGCGAACCGCAGGGCTGTGGACCGTGCCTTTCAGCGTGCGGGCGTCTTTGTCGGAATGGCAGGTAACGCAGAGGGCCGAGGGAGTGGTGGTGATCAGCTTAACGTAGGTCGCGTCCTTATTGTTCCGGATCTCGTGGCAGGAAAGACATCCCAACGCGATCGCGGAGTGGACCGCTTTCCCTGCTGTCTTGTTCTCGTGACACTGGAGGCAGGTGGAGGACTCGGCGTTGGGATCGAGCGGGACGGGATGTTTGGCCGCGAACGCCGGCGTGGGGCCGATAAACACGACTGCCGCCAGGAGCCAGAGAATCCAGGAGAATCCCGTGAACAGCTCCCGGAGGTTCGAATTCGGCCCTTCTCCCACTACCTTCACGCCAGCCTCCAATAGCTTCTTGTGCAGGATGCTCGCCGTAGCCCTCCTCAGTGACGAATTTCTCCACAGCTAATGTAAGTTATTGAATAAAAGACTGTTATACAGATTTCAAGCAAGTATGGCGTTTTTCCACATAGGGGATTTCTCATCGAAATGGGCCTTCTCCCACAGTGGGAATGGTGAAATCACCCAAGTGCTGTGGCCTCAGGGGCTGGGGGCGGATCGCCCCTAAGTTGGAGCTAGGGCGCATATCCCACCAACGGCGAACTGAAACCCTGGCCGTACGGCTGCTTGGGGACGAGGGTCAGGTGATTTGATACGGGGCAAAGTGCGCCAAATCGCCGTTTAGAGCTTGACTGGCTGTGTGATATCGCCCAAACAGCACTTCCCGGGTTCGCGCCTCAGAATCAATCAAGTCCATGACACGCAAGGACTTGGCTTCTTCGGCTGGTTCTGGTGTCGGACGTGCTTCCTGTTCTCCGAGAGAGAAGGGGATCGATATGGCTGCCACGCTGGGTTCGGCGGGAAGAAATATCTGGCAAACACTCAGTTCGATCAAGACCGGCGTCATCCTGCTGATCGTGGTGGTGATCATCTCCGCAGCGGGAACCCTGATCCTGCAGCGGCCGGTGACCGAAGCGGACGAGATGCAGCGTGCTTATTCACCGCAGATGCTGCGCCTGCTCGACGGCCTGGGACTGACCGATATCTTTCACACCTGGTGGTTCGTGCTGCTGCTGATGCTGGTGAGCCTGTGCATCGTGGCAGCTTCGATCGAGCGTTTTCCGAATGCGTGGCGCTACTTCGCGCGGCCTTACAAGAGCACCGATGAGGGCTTCCGCAAGGTATTGCCGACGCAGGCACAGATTGCGATCGAGAGCGAGGCCGACGGCCTTGCCGCCGCGGAGCGTGCCTTCCGTCACCTGGGATTCAAGCCGGAACGAGTGGTGCGGAATGACCAGGTGTCGTTGTTCAGCGAGCGCAACCGGCTCTCTGAAATGGCGGTGTACATCGTGCACGCCAGCCTGCTTCTGATTTTTCTCGGGGGAATCGTGGACGCGCTCTACGGCTGGAGCGGATTTGTTTCACTGACGCGAGGAGAGCAGTCGAGCCGGGTTGAGCTTCGCGATGGTACCGGGCGCATCCTCCCCTTCTCCGTTCGCTGCGATTCCGCTGGTCAGGAGAACTACGCCGACGGAACCCCCAAGCGGTGGTGGTCGAACTTAGCCGTAGTCGAGGATGGGCGTGAAGTCCTGCGCAAAGAGATCGTAGTGAATGAGCCGCTGGTGTATCGCGGCGTGCGCTTTTATCAAGCCAGTTACGGCAACACCGGCAAGGTTGACAAGCTCATCCTTGCAGCGAGCACAGCGACGCAGCCGGGCGAACCCAAAGAGATCACCTTTGGAGTGGGAGAGACGGTTCAGCTCGATCCGGAGACTTCGGTGCGCTTCGCCGAATTCATTCCCGATTACGTGGTACGCGACGGCCAGGTCTATACTCGTTCCACGCAGGTTGAGAACCCGGCGGTCCACCTGGTCGTCGCCTCGAAAAAACCGGGCAACGCGGTGAACGTGTGGATACCCCCCATCCCAGGCTTCGAGCAGAATGCGGCCTCGCCGTATCAGTTCGAACCCAAGGATCTGAAGATGGCCTACTTCACTGGCCTGCAGGTCTCCCACGAACCCGGACAGTGGGCGGTGTGGGCGGGTGTCATCGTGATGGGCCTCGGCCTGGCCGTGGTGTTCTATCTGGTGCATATGCGTTTGTGGGCGACGGTGGTACACGATGTCCGCGGCCGCATGGTGCTCTGGGTGGGTGGTGCCGCCAACAAAAACAAAGACGTTTTCGAACAACGTTTCCAGAAGCTGGTGGAAGAGATTCAGTCGGAATTGAAGCTCGAAACCAAGCCACGCGCCGCAGCGTGTGAGCCGGAAACTTCAATGGCCGGAGTCTAGGTTCCGGCGACGGAGGACGCTTTTATGGCGCGTGCAAGAGTGGAAGAGCAACCGGCCGCGACCGGCACAACGCTGGTGGTGTTGGTCGGACTCGGCGTGGCCTTCCTCTTATTCATGGCATTTCTGAACGTAGTCAAGTCGGGCAATTTGCTCAATGAATCGAATCTGCTCTACGCCGCACTCATCTTCTACTCCGGCGCGGGCGCGCTCTATCTTGGCTTCGGTGTAACCGGCACACCTTCGTACATACGATTCGCCTCGCTGGCAACCTGGGCCGGACTGCTAGCCAATACGGGCGCCGTCGCGCAGCGCTGGTATGAGGCCGGGCATCCGCCGTTCGCCAGCATTTATGAAATGCTGCTCAGCTTCGTCTGGACGCTGGCTGCGCTCACACTCGTAGCCGAAAAGCGTTATGGCGTGAAAGTCATCGGGACGGTGACGATGCCAGTCGCGATCGTCGGTGTCATCCTGATGCAGTTGTTGCGCACCGAAGTGCATCCCCTGGTTCCGGCGCTACAGTCCACATGGCTGCATGTACACGTCACGCTGGCCATGCTGGCCTATGCGGCCTGCGCCCTCAGCTTCGCGTTGGCAATGATGTTTCTCATCCAGGACAAGATGAAGACAGAGACCTTCCTGGCGGCCACCAGCTTGTTTGGAGTCGCGACCTATGCCGGCGTTTTGACGCGCTTTGAGAAGTGGGGCGGGTTGAGCGTGGCGGCATGGAACCCGGAGGAGAAGTCCGAGGTATTCCTAGCCAAGGGCGTTCGACTGTTCGTAGTGATCCCCGACCTGGGGTGGATGATGATGCTGATTCTGGCCGCGGTGGCAGCGCCGTTCGTCCTATATCTGGTCTCGCGCTGGAAGCAAGACCACAGGATGATCGAGATCGCTAATCGCGCCCTGTTCGTGGGCATTCTGCTGCAGACGCTGGCATTAGTTTTCTTCCTTCTGCGAGTGCACGACGGGCGTTATGGTTCGCTCGATGCCGACGGTTTGTTCCCTACGAGCCTGGCCGCTAGCCCGTTCATTCTATCGGGTCTGGTGGGCGCCATCTTTGTCTCGCTGTTGTATCTATTGCTGCTGTGGCGGCGGGAAGACCTGCAGCGCATGCTGCCCAGTGCCGAGGAACTCGACCGCATTACCTACAAAACCATCGCGATCGCATTTCCATTACTCACACTGATGATTGCGGCGGGCGCCTACTGGGCCAATCGGACCTGGGGCTCTTACTGGAGCTGGGATCCAAAGGAAACCTGGGCGGCGATTACCTGGCTGGTGTATGCCGGCTACCTGCACATGCGCGTTACCCGCGGATGGCGAGGACGGCGCGCCGCTTACTTCGCTATTCTCGGTTTTGCCGTAGTGATGTTCACCTTCTTCGGAGTCACCTACTTGCTCCCAGGATTGCATGCTTATGCCTGATCGTGCCCAGTTCGGGGCAAGAGCAAGTGAGCTATTGGCAGAACCACCGCCCTGGGCTTCCGTACGCGTCAATTGGCAACTCAAGGCGGTCTTGCCCATAGGGTTCGTGCTGTTGAGCGGGCTGTTCCTTTTCATCCTAGCTACGGTGTCGCTACGTGACCCCGAGCGCCACGTGGTGCTGATGGTGGCTGGGGCGGGAGCAGTCGCCATCTGCGCGGTTCTTATCGTCGTGCTGGCCTATCTGATACAACGTCCCATGGTCGAACTGCAGGAGAAAATCGCGCGGGTTGGTGAAGGCAATCTTAATGTTGCGGTTAGCTTCTCCCAGCGCAACGATGAGATCGGAGACCTGGGACGCAACTTCAACCGAATGGTGTACCAATTGCGCGAGAGCAGGGAAGAAATTGAGCGTCTGCATCGCACGCAGATGTCCCGCGCCGAACACCTTGCGACGCTGGGTGAGCTGGCCACCGGCCTGGCCCATGAGATTCGCAACCCGCTGGCCGGAATCGCGGGAGTTATCGAAATCATCGGCCGTGATCTGCCATCAACCAGCCCGGCTCGGGCCGTGGTCAAAGATGTTCGCCAGGAAATCGCGCAGATCAATCACATTTTGACCGACCTGCTGGAGACGGCGCGGCCGCATCCCCCGCAGATGCGTCGCAGCGACCTTAACACGACCGTGGAACACGCGGTGATGCTGGTACGCCAGCAAGTGCTCTCAAAACCGATCAAGATCGAGCTACAGAAAGCGCCCAACCTCCCTGAAGTCGAGCATGACAGCGATCAGATTCACCAGGTACTTCTCAATCTGCTCTTAAACGCGGTCCAGGCCATGGAGCACGCGGGCACGGTGCAGGTTGAAATCTCTTCGCAAGGGGATAGCGCCAGTGTGACCGTCAGCGACACCGGGCGCGGTATTGCTCCCGAACATCTGCCTAGTATTTTCCGGCCGTTCTACACCACCAAGGGGAATGGCACTGGCCTCGGGCTTTCTCTCGCTCGCCGCATCGTGGAAGAGCATCAGGGACGCATCGAAGTCAGCAGCGTCGTCGGGAAGGGAAGTAAATTTGTGGTGCTACTGCCATTTTGCCGGCCCGTCGCCAAGGTCGAAGCTTCCTAAGAGACCCGTTCCCCCGGTCCGGCCCACGATCACATCACCGCACCGTAACCGACTGGGAGATTGTTATCTTAAGAAATGGCAAAGTCACCTGGAGCGTCAGTTCGCCCGGGTGCTCTGGCACGAATTCGAAGTCGTAGGTTTCACCGACGGTGACGAGCTGATTCGCCGGCCGGCTCGTCGCCTGAACTGCGGGCAAGGTCCACCCATCCTTGGCTACGGCCTGCCATAGCACCGGCTTGGCGCCGGCGAGGAGCGACACCGTCGCGTCGGAATCGTTGGTGCTGATGTTGATAAACCGCAGCCGATACTTGGTGCCGAGCTTCAGCACCATGGGAGGCGGCTGCGGAGTTCCGTTCAGGAGCAGAGGCGATTCCGATTCGTCCGGTTCGTCCGGGCCGGCACGACTGATGATGAAAGTCTTGTCCAAGTCGGGATCAAACTTCTGCCCGGGTTCCATGACGATCAGGGGACCATACAGTCCACTGGTGAGCTGGGCAACATCATGCCAGTGGGTGTGATAGATGAAGGTGCCGGCCCTGGGGGGAGTCATTCGGGCCAGAAATGTGCCGCCGGGCGGGATCTCTGGCATCACCTGCGGTGACCCGCCGCTCCAGCCGGGCACTCCGTCGTAGTAGCTTTCCAATTCGATGCCATGCCAATGAACAGCGGTAGCTTCCTGGAGTTGGTTGACGACCAGGATCTCAACGGGCTCACCGCGCGTCAGCACCAGCGGTGCGCCAGGAATGGGCGGAGGATCGGAGTTCTCCTTATCGCCGCCCTGCTGGATCAGATAGCCCATGCGGGAAGGAGAGGATCGGGTTGCAGGCTTTCCGCGTACGTAGAGGCGTAACTGGCGCGGCGTTACTGCTGACTTGTTTGCTGGTTGGCTTTCCGCCGTCGAGGAGACGGTGATCCCGAGAATAAGCCCCCCCATACCCTGAGCATCATCCATGCCGGTGTGAGCGGCAGAGTGGGCGCTGGGTTCCAGTGGATGGGAAGTCAGGCTCAGGTCCGGTGACATATGCCCCGTCATATGACAGTGGAATATCCACCGGCCGACGCGCTGCGGCGTCCAGCTCAGTGCCATGGTTGCCCCCGAGGCCAGGTGCTGGGTCACCTCATTGAGGGCCTGCTCTGGCGGAAAGATCTGGTCACGTTCGCCGTCGCCCAGGCTATCCACGCGGTAGAAAAAACCGTGCAGGTGCATGGCGTGATCGCTGAAGGAAGGGTTCAGGACACGCCAGCGGGCTGTCTCCCCAATCCGGTAGGACAGGCGCTCGGTGTAGGGCCACGCTTTGCCGTTGATCGCTGCGACTTCTCGAAACGGCGGAGTGATGACCCCTCTCACCCACAAAGTGATGATAAAAACGCGGTCGTCCGCGACGCTGCCAGGTGCGTCCACAATGAATCCGCCCACCAACTGGCTCTCGATCCCAAACGGCCCCTCACCCATGGGAAGCTCGTCGACGATTGAGAGCTTTCCGATTTCCCGGGTCGAGTCTTTTGTGGTTCGGGCGTAGTAGTAGTAAGTTCCGGGGGACTTGGCCGTAAAATGCACCTCGACCGTTTCTCCTGCCGCGATGCGCAAGGGCTCCGGAGGGGTGTCGTGCGAGTCGAGTCCCCGCACAAAGACCGTGACTGGCAGTGAGTTGTGAAGGCTGGCATGAACCTCGGTGCCTTGGGGAATGCGGATGAGGGGACCGGGTATCTGTGGTGCTCGGCCTGGTTCGGCAAAAGCATACACGTGAATGCTGGGGCCTCCCTCCTGCTCCGGATACCAGGTCGCATCCACTAGCTCCAAGTGGAGACTCAATACACCCCGCTTCAGTTCGCCAGCGGCGACGCGATTGTCATTGGCGTGTGCAGCTGGAACAGCAGATGGGTTCGCTTCAGACGCACGAGCGCCTAATGCGAGAAAAGCAACCAACACGGTGGACAGGAGTCGACGCCTCACAGGTCTGCCCTCACAAGCCGGGATCCCCGTCGGAGACTAACGCCGGGCCGGGGAGGTGTCAATCGGGTTTCTCCCCACCATTCCGTAGTAAGCTAATTGTTAATGCCTGCCGAGAAAATCCTGGTCGTTGACGACGAGCATTTGGTGCGTTGGTCCCTGCGCCAGAAGTGTGAGGAATGGGGCTACCAGGTGATCGAGGCCGAGGCCGGGGAACCCGCGTTAAAACTGGCGCAGCGTGAATCGCCCGATCTCGTCCTGCTCGACGTGCGCATGCCGGATCTCAGCGGGCTTGAGGTGCTCGATCAACTCAAGAAAAATGGCGATGCCCGCGCCGTCATCATGATCACCGCTGATCCTCAGCTTGACGATGTCAAAGCCGCACTCAAGCTCGGGGCTTACGACTTCGTGGGCAAGCCGCTCGATTTCGATGAACTTCACGTGGCCATCAAAAATGCGCTCGAGACTACGAGCTTGCGCAGCGAAGTCCAGAGCCTGCGAGGTGAGGTGCGCCGGCGAACCGGTTATCACAACGTGGTGGGCGTCTCGCCCAAGATGACCGAGCTCATGAATTTCGTCCGCAAGGTGGCGGCCAGCGAGGCGACCACTATCCTGATTCAAGGCGAAAGCGGCACCGGTAAAGACCTAATCGCCAAGGCCATCCATTACGAAAGCTCGCGCCAGGAGAAACCCTTCGTAGCGATCAACTGTTCGGCCATCCCGGAGACGCTGATGGAAGCTGAGCTCTTTGGGCATGAAAAAGGCGCGTTCACCGATGCCAAGCAGATGAAGAAGGGTCTGTTCGAGGCCGCTGATGGCGGTTCGCTGTTCCTCGACGAGATCGGAGAACTGTCTCCGCTGCTGCAAGCCAAACTGCTGCGCGTGCTGGAAGATCAGGTTATCCGCCGCGTGGGCGGTATCCGCGATATGCAGGTGGATGTGCGCGTGATCGCTGCTTCCAACCGCGATCTGGAGAAGGCGGTGCGTGAGGGCGAGTTTCGTCAGGACCTCTATTACCGATTGGCCATTATTGCGATCTTTATCGCGCCGCTGCGGGATCGAAAAGAAGACATCATGCCCTTGGTGGACTTCTTCATCGAGCGCTACAACCGCAAATTCAAGAAATCGGTTCGTGGCATTACCGATGAAACCCGACGCCTTCTTCTCGGTCATAACTGGCCCGGCAATGTTCGCGAACTCAAGAACACGATCGAGCGCGGCATGATCCTGGAAGACGAGCCCTTCTTGCGGCCGGTGTATCTGCCGTTTTCCGTAGGCGAATCGGGTGGCCGGACTCTGTTTGAACGAACGTCACCGGCTGATGGTGGACAGACCTTGCCTGACGGCCGCGCCCTGCCGCGACTTTATATCCCGGAAGGGGGAACCTCACTTGAAGAAGTGGAGCACGTCATGGTCGAGCTGGCCATGCGGCAAGCCGGCGATAACCAAACCCATGCCGCCAAGCTGCTGGATATCAGCCGCGACGCCCTGCGTTACAAGCTAAAGAAATTTGGGTTGATCCATGGAGATGAAGAAGGCTGACCGCATGGCTCTGCTGTGACGACTAGTGATTTGTGCGTGCAGTCTTCCAATCGGACGCCCGCAGCAGCTTTGGGTCTCGGATAAATTCGGTATAGCAGCCGACGAGGTTTGCCCTACCTTCCTCAGACTATTCGCAAGGTCTCTCAGGATCTGGTGCCGGCAAGCGCCGGTTCGGGCGTTTCGAGGTGAAACAGGCGCTGCACCGCAGTGGTCATCTGTTCCTGCTCCACCTTCTCTGGAAGTTCCTTGAGTTCACGGGCCAGGGATCCTGCAATTCGCTGGCTCATCCGGGACATGACTGCGGTTAACATTTCGTCCTGGTCCTTGGAGAAAGGCCCGCTCTCTTGCCGAAAGGAATCCAGTTCTTGCCGGCAAATCTCATCCAGACGCTGGCGCAGTGCAACGATGGTGGGCACCACACGCTCCGCCATCAGCGTGCGACGAAAGCCTTGCGCCTCAGCCTGCAAAATCTTCTGTGCGTCAGCCGCGGCAGCCTCCCGCTCGCCGGTATTGTGGTTTACCACGTTTTCCAGATCGTCAAGGTCATACAGGAAAACACCCTTGACCCCGCGCACTCCGGGGTCAATGTCGCGGGGCATCGCGATGTCCACGATCACCAGCGGTTGGTCCTGGCGGCCACGAACCATGAGCTCCGCTTCCTCGCGGCTGAGAATGGTGTGCGGGCAGGAAGTCGAACTGATGATGATGTCGGCCTCCGCCATGTGCTGCCAGCGCTCCTCAAACGGGATGGGAAGTCCACCCAGCTTCGTGGCTAGCTCAGAGGCATGCTCGAAGGTGCGGTTGATCACCCGAACGGAGCTGGCTCCGTGGTTGAGCAACCCCCGGGCTGAGAGCTCGCCCATCTTCCCGGCGCCCAACAGGAGCACGTTCTTGTTGTCCAGCGTGCCGAAAATCTGGCGCGTGAGCTCCACTGCGGCATAAGGAATCGAAACCGCTGCGTTACCAATCGCCGTTTCATTGCGCACGCGCTTAGAGACCGCCAGCGCCTTCTGCATCACAGTATCGAGGAAGCGGCCGGTGGCCCCGACCTTCTGCGCCTGCTTCCATGCCTCTTTCACCTGGGAGACGATTTGAGGCTCGCCGATCACCATCGAGTCCAGGCTGGCCGCGACCCGGAAGATATGGAGGAGCGCCGCTTCATCGAGCAGGCGGTAGAAGTGCTTCCACTCGCACAGCTTGAGTCCATATTCGAGGCTCAGCAACCGAAACACGGAGTTGGCGGCCAGGGTGACATCGTTGGCCCACAGCAGGAATTCAGTGCGGTTACAGGTGGCTAGGACGACGACTTCTTCAATGCCTTCTGCCCTTGATAGGTGCACAAGAGCTTCGTAGCGCCGGCTTTCGCTTATCCAGAAATGCTCTCGCACGGCCACCGGGGCGGTGCGATAGTTTAAGCCAACCACCATGAGAGTTGGTTCCACGGCTTTGTCCCCCGCAGACTGCGCCATACAGAAGGCACCCAGCGTGCCAAAGGAGCCAGCCAGAAGAATGGCTGATCGGTCTTTATTTTCAAATGGTTAGGTGCTGGTTGAACGGCGGACGCGTGGAATGTGCGAGACGTGATTGCGAGATATCACCCTCGACTCGTGTGTTTTGACCCGTCGAGCCAGTCGGAAACGGCCGGCTTAGAGCGCAGTTCGTCGCCGGCGTCGGTTTCCATCAGGGATCATGCAAGCCACTCTTGAAGGGAGTAGCTAGTTTTGGCTTGCCATTCCGCGCAGTGCGGCCGCGTTGCGAATCACCAGAGTGGAGCCTTTTGACTGCACGATCTGACGCTTCTTCATATCAGCAAACAGCCGGGTAACAGTCTCTCGCGAGGTCCCGATCATCTGCGCGATCTCCTCATGAGTGAGTTTGAGCTTTAACCGTACTTCCGGTTTGGTGGAGTCTCCATTCTTGCTGCTCCATTCCAGAAGCAACCTCGCCAGCTTCTCCGCCGCCGAGTGTGACAGCCCCAGTGAGCGCACTTCATTGCAAGCGTTGTGATACTTCTCGCTTAACTGCTCCGCCACTTTGAAACAGACCTGCACGTCTTCCTTCAGGAACCGAAGAAAGTCCTCGCGCTTGACGAAGTTGACCAGGCAGGGATCGATCGTCTCGGCCGTCGCTTCGTAAGGTCTGCCCGAAACCGTGGCGCTCAAACCGAGCACTTCTCCCGGCTCGACAATCTTCACGATCACAGTCTTACCGTTAGCGGCGCTGATGGAGAGCTTCACGCTGCCTTTGCAGACGACAAATATGCCGCGCGGCTCCTGTCCTTCTACAAAGAGCACGGCCCCCTCCGGATAGGCGGTCGTGTACTTGATATTTTGAAAAGACTGCAGCGAGGAAGGCGGCAGGTCGCAGAAGACGCGATCAGCGCGCAATTTGCATGTGAGACAGCTTTCTACTATTTCTATTCCGTATGGTGAGAGCATGGACCACCTTCTCATAACATCGTCGAGCCAGACTCCCTTGGCCCAGCCCTGTCAGCCAGATGAGCCGGTCTCGTCTGATATCAAGTGTCCGTATAGGCGGAACGATTGGCTGTGCTTAACGACACATGTGATTGTGATCTCCCTCACATGCTGTCTTCCGTACTAACGCTGGTTTCAGCCGCGGTTTTCTCTTGCGCTTACGAGGGATGTCCGCACATCTTCACCTTAGATTCGTGACCGCCATCACACTCTGCTGAAGCGCCCGCGGAGCATGGTCACATTGGATTCTTCACGCGGTTGCCGGACGCCAAGCTGCAGAAGCAGTATTCGCAAGGGCGGGGAGGTTCGGCCGTTGCGTTCTTCAGCTTCTGCTGTTGCAACCTTCATCAGTGGCGCTGCTATCCGCTAAGCGACTCATTGCTAACGGCGTTCTCTTCCTCCGTTTCCATATGAAGCAACCACCAGGTTTTCCCTTGCTGCGATTCTCATCAGAGTTCCGTTGAAGAATTTCGCACAATGGCCCACGAGATGAAATGGCCCCTGGTCTATCCGCTTCAATTCACAGGCTGTTCGCCGGTGACCGCGCACTTGGTTCGAACTCACCCGCTTTTGGCACGGTGATTGCCTTTACAGAAGTGGCGAGCGGCTCACAAGACGGGGCCCTCGGGCGAGGTGACTTATGACAGTCCTACTGGTTCTCTTCACATTCGCGACCTTTCTCCTGATTGATCATTTCCGCACCCACCGCGCGGTGGTGCAACCGGCGTTGCAGGTTGCGGCACAGCAGGAACTTGCGCCACGTTTGCAGCCCGCTTTGGTCGGTGGCTTCGAGGTCCCCGAGAACCTGCGCTACCACCCGGGTCACACATGGGCGCTGAGCGAGAGCCCCGGCTTGGTGCGGGTCGGCATGGACGACTTTGCCTCCAAGCTGGTTGGTAAAGTGGAGAACATCGCGCTGCCACAACGCGGCCAGTGGATTCGCCAAGGCCAGAAGATGTGCACGGTTCATCGTGACGGCAGCGCAGTTGACATGGTCTCGCCAATCGAGGGTAGCGTGGCCGACATTAACGAAGCTGTCGTGCAGGATCCTAAGCTCGCGCTCCGCGACCCCTATGGCGAAGGCTGGCTGGTGACGGTGCAATCGCCCGACGCCAAGACCAACTTCCGCAATCTGTTGGGCGGCGCGCTGGCACGCTGGTGGACGGAGGAGTCGGCGAGCCGCCTGCAGCGCAGGATGCCGATGGCGCTGGGGGCGCTGGCACAGGATGGGGGAGTGGCTATGGAGGACCTCACGACACAGCTTCCAGACCAGGATTGGATGCCGTTGGCGAAGGAATTCTTCCTGTCATAAGTCGGACTCGCCGGCCTGCGGCGAAAGGGACTCGCCAATGGCCGCTGAAGCGCCGGCCGCCCGGATCCGATGCCAAAACAGGCAGGACACCGGGCGGCCGGTGTGTTTCCTACCCAGTTTGTTGCCAGGTGCGGCAGGTAGCGCACAGCGTGCTTTCCTTGAGGTCGATCCACTCTACGGCATGAGAAGGGGCCATGGCACAGCGGTAGTCGTTGCAGTGGGTCAAGGCAAGAGTGTGTCCCAGTTCATGAACCGCTTCCTTCAACAGGCGCTGGCCCAGCAGTTCCTTGTCGGGCGGAAGGCCGTAGAACTCCTGGCGCAGCCGGTGGGCTGAAACCACCGCACAGGGACCACCCAGTTGCGCCTCGCCGAAAACGAATGTAAGGATCGGGATGTAGAGATCCACGGACCCGATGCCCAGTAGTCGCCAGGACTCTGCGGTAAGAAAACTCTGCATGCGCTGCAGGATTTGGGAGGAGTGGTACTGCTGCCGCTCTCCATGGAACGCGAACTCTGGATCCAGCCGGACAGGGAGTACTTTACAGGAGATGCTGAAGGTTTCTTCGACGGCGGGACATAGATCCTTCACCATCGCGTCATCCACATTCCCGATCGGCAGCAGTTGCAGCAGGTTCATCGGGTCTCAACAGGCGTGCGAGTCCAGCCGTATTTCTTCAGCTTGTGATGGAGAGTAACCCGGTCAATGTCGAGTATCTCCGCAGCATGACTCTGATTACCTCCACATTCCTCCAACACTCGCAGAATGTGGACGCGCTCCATTTCTTCCAGCGTCTTGCCCGAGCTGTTGGAGATGTCCTGCGGCTTGAAAATGAAGTCTTGCTCACGCAGCTCCGGTTCCTGTGCCACAACCATGGCGCGCTCCACAGCATTCTCCAGTTCACGAACGTTGCCCGGCCAGGGCTGCTGCTGCAATTGGTCCATGGCTGCGGGTGCAACGCGGGTAATTCGTTTGTTCATGGCCAGGGAGAACTTGCGAACGAAGTGGTCCACGAGCACAGGGATGTCCTCCCGTCGTTCGCGCAGCGCCGGCAGTTCGATGCGGAAGACGTTAAGCCGGTAGAAAAGGTCGGGACGGAACTTGCCTTGCTCGATCAGTTTCCCCAAGTCTTTGTTGGTGGCGGCGATGCAACGGAAGTCTACCTTGATGCTCTGGTTGCCGCCCACGCGAGCGATTTCCCGCTCCTGCAGTACGCGCAGCAGGTCGGTCTGCGTCTTCAGGGAGATATCGCCGATCTCGTCCAGAAACACAGTGCCGCCTTCCGCGATCTCGAACTTGCCCTTCTTGCGGTACTGGGCCCCCGTGAACGCGCCCTTCTCGTGGCCGAATAATTCACTTTCCAGCAAAGTCTCGGTCAAGGCGCCGCAGTGAATCACGACCAGAGGATGAAATCGCCGCGGACTCGCCTGGTGAATGGCGCGTGCGACCAGTTCCTTGCCAGTGCCGCTCTCGCCGGTGACCAGGACGGTGGCGTCAGTGGGGCCGACGGTTTCGATGGCGTCGAAGACCTTCGCCATGGCCGCGCTCTGTCCTATCATTTCTTCCGGCCGGGCTACTTCGGCGACGGTTTCACGCAAGAGTACGTTCTCCTGGGCGATTCGTTTGTGGGCCAGCGCGTTCTTCACCAGGTGTGCAATCTCGTCCGGATCGAGCGGCTTGGTCACGTAGTCATAAGCTCCGTTCTTTAGCGCGGTGACGGCGGTTTCGACCGAGGCATAACCGGTCATGATGATCACGACGAGCTCCGGGTCGATCTCGTGCATGCGCCGCTGCAATTCGATGCCATCGGTGCCGCGCATCTTGATGTCCACCAGCGCGGCGTCCCAGCGCTGCCCAGTCATGCGTGTGAGCGCCTCGCTGGCATTCTCCGCGGTGCCAATGTCGTAGCCTTCTTCACGGAACCATTTGCCGAGCGAGTCGCGCACGCTGAGTTCGTCGTCGACGATCAATAGTTTCCCTTGTGTACTCACTTCGGTCACCTCATTTTCACTCTGGCAGTGTCATCACCCACGGCTACCAGAGAAGAGTCACTGCCATGCGTCGGCAGCTTGACGGTAAAGGTCGTGCCTTTCCCGACCTCCGATTGCACTTCGATGCGGCCACTGTGCCGCTCCACGATGCCGCGACTGATGGCCAATCCCAGCCCGACTCCGTGTCCGCTCTCTTTGGTGGTCAAGAACGGTTCGAAGATCTGGGGTAACAGGTCAGGCGCGATGCCCGCTCCGTCGTCGCGCACCTGGATTTCAATCTCCTGCTGGAGCTCGTGGAACCGGGTTCGCAGCCAGAAGTTCCCCCCGCGTGGCATCGCGTCGATGGCATTCGTCACCAACACCAGGAGCACTTGTTCAATCTGTGCAGGATCGCATTGCAGGCGCGGCAGGTTTCCCGCAAGGTCCAGTTGCAACTGGATTCCGCCCAGTTCCAGTTGATGTCGCACCAGCAGCAGGCAACGATCGATCACAGCATTCAAGTCGGCAAGTTCCAGGTTCATGGGCGCGGTTCGTGAGAGAGTCAGCAAATTCTTGACCAGTTCACCACAGCGCCGGCTTTCTACCGCGATCAGTTCCAGACATTGGGTTGCTTCCTGACGTTTGTCGCCTTGCATTTCGCCGCGATCGAGCCACTTCCGCAGCAGCTTGGCGTAAGTCAGGATGCCTGAAAGCGGGTTGTTGATCTCGTGCGCCACGATGGCCGCCATTTTGCCGATGGAAGCCATCTTTTCCACGTGAAGCACGTGATCGTGGGCGCGCTTGAGTTCCTTGGTTTTCTGCTCGACCCGATCCTCAAGTGTCTTTGCCCAAGCGACAATTTCTTCGTTCGCCGCACGCAGTTGTAGGCTCATGCCGTTGAACGAATGGGCCAGATCACCCACTTCGTCCTGGGATCGCACGTCGATCTGGTAACCCAGATTTCCCCGGGAAAGACGTTCCGTGCCGTCCTTGAGCGCCTTGATGGGTTCGCCGACTACTCGCCACACAAACAGCCAGCTCAGTACGGCCACGATAAGCATTGCTGCCGCCGTGTATGCCAACATGCTGCGGCTTCCCGCCGCAAGTTGCGCGTCCGCCTTTGCCAAGGACAGGTTTGTGTCCAGCACGCCCAGAATTTGCTGGCCAGCGGGATGCGCGTGGCAATCGGCGTTGGAGCAGCCGGGTTGATTTTCGATGGGAGTGATAATTCCCAGCACGCGCTGCCCGCCACCATTGCGATAAATGCGAAAGCGGTCGGGCCGGTTCAGTCGTGTCAGTGGCTGGGATTGGGTGTGGCAGCCATAGCAGGCCTCCGCCGTTTTATCGAGGATGTGGCTGACTTCAGCAGGATCGGTGGAGTAGCTGATCCGCCCCTCCTGGTCAAAGATGCGCACCTTGACCATACCGGGCTCGTCCGCGATGGTTTGGATCGCGTGATAGAGGCCCTCACGGTCATTGCGCATCATGTAATACGTAGTGCTGCGCCGGATTACATCGCTGACCCGCTCGGCGCTGGCGAGCGTGCTCTGCTCCAGGTGCTGCCGATGCAGGCGAACGGTGAGATAACCCAACAGACCGAAAACCACGGTCATCGAGACCACCAGCAGGAAGACGAGTTTGGCGCTGAGGCGGTGCGTCACGCGGGCCAAGCGACTACGAACTGGATCAGTGTGGAGCATGGCCCAATACCCGCGGACCAGCCGGGAACCCCGTTTCGGCCTGGCGTCGTTGCTGCACTGCATGCCCCACTTCGTGGAAGATAGGCAAGTACTTCACTGCAAGCCCAAATAGAGCGAAACCCACCGCAATAATCGCGCCTGTTATAGAGAGTTCCGTCCACTTCGGAATGTAATGGGAACCAGCACTGCTCTCCAGACCGGTAATGGTAACGTTCAGCCGGTTGGTGACGAAGCCCAGCAGCACGAGCACCGACGCCATGTAGAGTCCATCGGCGCTCCTACGCACCCGGTGTTGTGAAAGCAGGAGTAAGGGCAGGATAAGACCAAGCGCTACTTCGAGCCAAAAAAGATACATTTCGTAACTCGGCCGTAGGGTCAGTCTCAGCGCGCCCCGATTCAGCAGATCCTCAAGACGGAGGATGGCGTATACCCATAACACCACAACCAGCACGCGTCCCAGTTCTTGCAAGATGGGCAGCTCGAGCTGCCGGCCGAAGTGCTTGGCACTCATCGATGACTCGAAGATCGTCATCGCCAGACCCACCGCGATGGCAGAGATGAAGAAGAATACCGGCAGCAGCGGGCTGTACCATAGAGGGTGCAGTTTCTCAGGCATGATCAAGTACAAACTGCCCAGTGACGACTGGTGCAGCGTGGAGAGAATCACGCCACAGATCACGAGCGGGATCACCGCCGCGCGAATTATTTTTAGCGGTTTCTGAAGATTGAACCGCTCCAGGACGATGGGCGAGAACTCCAGCGCGAGCACTGTGGTGTAGAGCATCACGCAATAAGCCACCTCGAACATCACCGAATGCGGGTTTCGCATGATCACGGGGTGCCAGATGCGATATGGCCGTCCCAAGTCGTACATCAGGGCTACACAAACCAGCACGTACCCCAGGAAGGCCGTCAGTATCGTGGGGCGCACGATGGGGCGCAACCGCTCGATATTGAAAATGTGCACGGCCGCCGTGAGCGTGAATCCTCCGGCGGCCAGCATGACTCCGCACACGACGTCGAAGCCGATCCAAATGCCCCAAGGAAACTGATCGCTGAGATTGGTCGAAGGCCCCAGACCTCGCGTGAAGCGCACCACCGTCGCGTAAAAGCCTGCGGCCATCAGGGCCAGAAAGACCAGTTTCCAAAAAGTTAACTTGGTCTTCATTGCTTCCTCCCTTTTCGGTACCCCGACTCCGGCTTTTGGTCGCGACCTTCGGCCGCCGCTACTTCCTCACGCCGATGCGTGATCCACCAGACGCCTCCCAGCAGGATCCCGCCCAGAGGTACGAAATCGGGAATGCGGGAGAGAACCCGGTAAGTCAGCATAGGGAGCGGGTCCTTCGAAAGATCAGTGTGGTAACCAAACGTTTCGAATGGAACGCTAGACAGCAGCAGCACCGAAGTTCCACCGACTTCGTTCAGACCATAGATGTGATTGACGTATTGGCCGGGATTGTCACGAATGCGCTGCTGCGCCTCGATGATGAGGTCCTCGCGTTCGCCGAACTTCGTCGCGCCGGTTGGGCAAATCTCCGCGCACGCTGTCTGCTTGCCTCGTGCAATCCGGTCCGGGCACATGGTGCACTTCTGCACCTTGGGCAGCAGTTTGTTCCATTCGTATTTCGGAACGCCGAAGGGGCAGGCCACCATGCAATAGCGGCAACCCATGCATTTGTTCGCGTCATAGGTCACGGGGCCAGCCGTAGTCTTCTTGAGCGCACCCACCGGGCACACTGATTCGCAAACCGGCTCCTGGCAATTCATGCACAGGCGCCGCATGTACTTGTCTCCCTTGGTGAGGACGGTCGTGTACTTGTGATCGGATTGCTTCTCCTCCGCGGCGATCTCTTCGTTGTAGGGCAGCTTGTTTTCGGTAGCGCATGCTTGTTCACATTGCTTGCAACCGATGCAGATCGTCGCGTCATATAGCAGTGCCTTACTCATGGGACTTGCCTCCTGGCCGCTCCAAAGTGCGACTTCGTTTCCGACGGGATGAAGAGGGTAGAAAATGATCTCCGCCGTGGAACGGGGCTAAGAACTGTGCCGGCCATTTCCAGAGAGCGAGTTGATAAGAAAGGCCCGGGTCCGGGGGAGTTGCGGCTTGGACCCGGGCGGGCTGTTCCGTCTGGGAAAGCGAGTGGCAGAGGAATGTGCCGACCGGCTTTCGAACGGCTGGTTCTGCGTTCGATTCGCCGAGTTACGCCGGATATTTTCATGACTTACCTCCTGCTTTCTTCAGCCACTGTCTAACCATTCGTCACGCGACAGCGGTGCGCAAAGAGGAACAGCCAATGACTACTTCTGCAGGCTACGGAGGTACGACACCACCATCTTCACCTGGTCAGGCGTCAGGCTCTTGGCCACGCCGGCGTGCTTCGGCTTGTCCGTCACGGCCTTGGCCAAGTCTCCGTCCGACATCTTTTTTGCCTCGTCTGAAACCAGGCTGGGGATCTTGGCAGCGGGTTTACCGCTAGCATCTGCGCCGTGGCAGGCCGCGCACTTTGCCTTGTAGACGGTTGCTCCGTCATCCGCGGCCCAAGACAGATTGGGAACCACGATGAATAGGGCGACTGCGATCGTCATGACCAGTATCACGAGCTTTGTCGTCTTCATGATTTTGTTTCCTCTCCATATAAAGTTTTCCAGCCCGATGAAAGCAGTGGTTGTTCTCGCAGTCGTGCGTCTGTTGCAAAAAGTAACCACCGTTTCGATCCTTAAGAACTAGATGTAAGAGAACTCAGCAGCCCCGGTCGCTGCCTAGTTGAAAGTTTCAACGTTTGGAGGACTCAGCTGCAGTGATTTACGTCACCCTAGGCCGTGACCTCAGTCAACTGCACGCACCTTGGAAGCAGGCCCTAGTAAGCAGGAAAGGGCTGAGAAATACCATTAGGATCTGAAGCTTACCTACGGTTTACCCGCGGTTTGGGAGACCCCTGGGCGCAGAGAACAGCCGGAAGATTGGGGTGCCGGACAATAACAATGCGAGGACGTCACACCGCTTGGGAGCACTGGGCATGGGCCAGGTCACTGAATACACGTGGAGAGACCCCGTAATCGGCAGGTTAGCGGTTCAAGTCCGCTCGTCGGCTCCAATCCCTTCAAGCACGCCACCAGAGTGGTCTATTGGGTGAAGACCGCGTCATTCGTGTCCATGGAACAGCGTCTGTCCGGGGGGGCATTCGATTCGGACATATGCCGGCCGTAAAACGATTTCCACCATTGCAGCAGTGGCTTTAATTGGGAGTCGTAGGGCTTGCGGCTCTTATCCGTCAGAAACTCCATGTTCTGAAAGTTGCCCTCGCGCGCCACGCTGATGGCATAGACGTGCACGTCCTGCATCACCAGGGGAGGTACGGTCCTCGGCACATTCAAGTCCTGAAACTCCTTGCGATCAAGAATCTCGGCAAGCGTATCCCAGTCGGCCTCAGAAAGTTCGCCTTCGTAAACCTTGCGTTCAACGTCCCGCCCATGGTGGCGACTGGCGATTTCGTGGTGGAAGCGGTGGTCAGGAAAAACCAGCGTGCAGCGTTGGTCGGTCGCCATGCCACCCGGACGCACTTCGGAAAGAAGGAGCCGGAATGCGGAAATTTGGGCGGACTGATCGGAACCAGCGACGAGCGCAAGCCCCGAAAATAGAATCCACGAAAGCACTAAACACGGTCGTAACATGGTTTTCACTCGATGTTGATGGGTGCGCAGTATTGTGGCTTAGCATCCTTCAGGGCCGACTTGCTCTTCTTCTCGACGTCCTTGAACCACTTCACCAGCGGGGCCATCGTCTTCTGGTACGGAGTGCTGTTGTCCAGCCATGTGTCCAAGCCGGTCATAGCCCTCGTCTTCAGCCTCTCCTTCACAGTCAGGATTGTCTGTGAACTTCCCCCCCGGTCGATTTGAACATTCAGGCTCTCGATTTCGTGCAGGGCCACAGCGTCATCGGGCCAATTGGGCAGGCGTGGCGTGGTCAATTGTTTCAGGGCCTCGTCGCCAAGAATGGCCTTCAATTGCTGGATCTCGTCGGCAGTGAACGAGCCTTCGGCCAGCTTGGTTTTTGGTTTGCCCACGGTCACTTCATCTCTTTTCTCCAAGACATATCTGCCGTCAGTGTAGACGAGCAAGCACGCCAGCGAGTTGGGATAGTGCCACACGTCACCTGGGTTGCCAGTGGTGACGCCGGAAATGCCCTGTCCGTGCTTCGCGTTGGAGTCAATCTCCAAGGCTGCCGTGGAGCGCTGCATCCGGAGTATTGTGTCCTGGCTCACGGCCATGTCCGCGGCGGCGATGATCGCAAGCAGCACCGCAAATTTCATGGTCCTGCCGAGACTGAGAGACTTCACCATTTGTTTTCGCCTCCTTAGTAAGTGCTGTGACGCTGGACGGCGAGGCAAGCGTTGCCTAAAGCGTAGCGTTTACTCTGGGATTGTCAATAGCTCACTGAATCCTGAAATGGAGTTCGGAATCTGGAGCTCGGGCGTCGCGCAGTCCGTTTGTCGGCTGCAGTTTTCCACTATCTTTGCACCGCGAATGTGGCAAGTTGCTGCATATGATTCCTTTAGGGTCTACTTTCTCCTTGCCAACGGCCAGCGAGCTTTCCGATAATATGGATTGAGAGCCCCTTACTTGCACCGATACAGTCGAGCGGACCTGCTTCGCATACTTCGGCTCACGGCGCGTCAGTTGGCAGCTTGGGAAAAGGCCGGACTGGTAGCCGCCGCCGAAAGCTATTCCTTTTTTGACCTGCTGCAAATCAAGAAAGTGCGCGACCTGTGCGCCCACAAGGTGCGCCCGGCGGTCATCCGGCAATCGCTCGAGGCCATGCAGAAACAAGTAGCCGGGATGGAGAATCCTCTGCTCGAGGCCAGCGCTTTCACCACCGGACACCGCATCGCCTTCCGGCATGAAGGCAGAGTCGTCGAGCCCATCGCGGGACAGTTCATGTTCGACTTCGCTCCCGGTGAGAAGGTTGTCACCAGCACACGCATCGCGACGGTCAGACCCGAGCCCGCATCGGCGGATGTGGTCGAGCTTTTTGCCCGCGGCATTGCGCTGGAGGAGGATCCTAACAACCAGGTGCAGGCCATCACGACTTATCATCGGGTGCTCGAACTCGATCCCGATCATGCCGCTGCGCATATCAACCTGGGCACGCTCTATTACAACCGGCAGGAGTATGCTCTGGCGGAAAAGCATTACCGGCGGGCCATTGAAGTGGATCCGCGCTACGCCCTGGCCTACTTCGACTTGGGTAATGTGCTCGACGAGACTGGGCGGGTGACGGAAGCCATTCAAACTTACACTACGGCGCTCCAGCTCGCGCCCACCTACGCAGACGCTCATTACAACCTGGCATTGGCTTACGAAAAGCTCAAAGAGCCGCGTAAGGCCCTGACGCACTGGCGAGCTTACGCGAAGCTGGACACGACTGGTCCGTGGGCTGTGCACGCGCGTAATCAGATCCAGCGCATTCTGCAGGCGGATGGGTTGAGGCTGGTGTACTCCAAGCGCGACTGAGTTCCCGCCCACGCGCCGAGCTGCGCTCGGTTGGACAGCCGAGGGCGGCTGTCCATAACGTGGTGCTTGCCGCATCCGCTCGTGCTGACCCTTCCAGGTGCTAGAATTTGGGGTTTGCCATCCTCTTCGTGAAGGTATTTATATGTCTGAGACCATCCTGCAAATTCCAGCACCGGCTCCTCTGACCACGTTTACCGAAGACGAGATTCTCTTTCGTGACAACATTCACCAGTTCGCCGAGGAAAGAGTCCGGCCTCTGGTGAAGGAGATGGATGAGAAAGGCGTCTTCGACAAGGACCTGATTCATCAGTTTTTCCAGCTGGGGCTGATGGGGATCGAGGTTCCGGAGCAGTACGGCGGTGGGGGCGGCAAGTTTTTTGAAGCGATTCTGGCGGTGGAGGAAATGTCGCGGGTGGACGCTTCGGCGGGCGTCGTGGTGGACGTGCAGAACACGCTGGTCAACAATGCGTTGCTCCGCTGGGCTACTGACGAACAGAAGAAGCGCTACCTTCCACGCATGGCGGCGGACACCTGTGGTGCCTACGCGCTCAGCGAAGCGGGCTCCGGCTCGGACGCATTCGCACTACAGACCAAGGCCGAACTCAGGGGCAGCGACTACGTTCTGAACGGGCGCAAGCTGTGGATCACCAATGGCAAAGAGGCGGGGCTTTTCGTGCTTTTCGCCACGGTGGATCCGGCTGCGGGGTACAAGGGCATTACCGCTTTCCTGGTAGAGAAGGAGTTTCCTGGGTTCACTGTCGGTAAGAAAGAAGACAAGCTCGGGATCCGGGCATCATCCACCTGCGAACTGATTCTCGAAGACTGCCGAGTGCCGAAGTCGAACGTGCTGGGTGAAGTGGGCAAGGGATACAAGATCGCGATTGAGACCTTGAACGAGGGGCGTATCGGGATTGGGGCCCAGATGGCCGGCGTGGCGCGCGGAGCCTGGGAGTATGCCTGCAAGTACGCGCAGGAACGCAAGCAGTTTGGGAAGACGATCGCCGATTTCCAGGGTATTCAATTCCAGATTGCGCAGATGGCGACGGAAATCGAAGCGGCTCGGTTGATGGTGTATAACGCAGCGCGCATGAAAGATGCGGGTGTGCCGTTCGTCAAAGAGGCCGCGATGACCAAGCTGTTCTGTTCACAGGTCGCTGAGCGCGTGACCTCGCTGGCCATTGAAATCTACGGCGGGTACGGGTTCACCAAGGACTATCCGGTGGAAAAGTATTGGCGCGATGCCAAGATCGGCAAGATTTACGAAGGCACGTCGAACATGCAGTTGGCGACCATTGCCAAGCTGGTGCTGGGCGGGAAATAGTTTTCCGATTGGGTTGCAGATCAGAGAAGAAGAGCCCACCTCAGGGGCCAATGCCCTGCTTCCCAGCGAGTTACGGCACGACTGAAGCCCTGTCCTGCCCACGCCCTGCCCGGGTGGGAAGGTTGCCGGCGACCTCTGAAAGCTGCGCTGCTAGCGGGATTTCTTGATTTCAAGGCACCTCGGTAACGCATGCTGGTTACCCATAAAGTGCAGCAAGTTGCATCTGCGGGCCCTGCAGCAGATCGCTTCATTCATCCTAAGTTCCTTCTTTGGAAGAGTTTGAAACAGGCGGTTTCATTGGCGTCCAAGCTGCATTTCCCAGTAGAAGCCCGCTGCTTTTGGGGCGCAGATCGGGGTGCCACTTGCTGAACGAAATGACGGGTCAGGCGATCGCGATGCCGAAGCCTAAACGATCCATGCTTCCGGTCCTTACCGTGCTGTTCCTGGTTTCGTACGGCTTGATGGCCCTGCTGGTGGTGGAACAGGGGCGGACGATTGATTCGCAGCGCAATCTGATCCGGCAGTTGTTCAGCGACAGCACCGAGTTGAGTGCCATGAAAGGCAGTGCAATTCAGAAGCATAACGCCGAAGCCAAGGTCCAGGCTGAGGCGAATGCACGCTCCCAGGCGCAAGCTCCGTCGTCCCAGGCTCCATCATCCCAAGCTCAGTCGTCCCAGGGGACCCCACGAGACAATGCCAAGAGCGATCGGAAGGTAGGCAAGGCGCGGAGACCGAACCCGCTGAAACCGCCCAAGTTTACATCGGACGAGGCGGATGAACGCAGGGCGCTGATCTCCATTTAAGTCTACGGGCCCGGTAAACCCATGAAGGTTCTGGCAGCACTACTATTGTCGTTGTCTCTGCCCGGTTCACATCTCGCTTCTCCGCCGCGTTCCCCGGTGGATCGCCCCCGCACGCAGCAAGCCCGCAAGGGCGGACGCTGGTACTTCGCCGAAAACGGGCATGCCGTGTACTGCTACGGTCCGGTGATGATGGTCACCCAGGCTCAGGGTGGGTTGCAGCGCGTGGCTACATTCTGCCAAGGCAACAAGCCCATGGTGCCATTGAAGGACTAACGCGCCCAACGCCTCCCGTTTTTTGAGTTTCTGTTGCCCTCTCTTCCGGTTTGACCATGCGGAAAATCCCGCCAAAGATGAGCCGACCATGCTAAGTTAGTGCCTTCCTCCATGATCGGCCAGACCATCTCCCACTACCGGATAGTAGAGAAGCTGGGTGGCGGCGGGATGGGTGTGGTTTACAAGGCCGAGGACACCAAGCTGGGGCGTTTTGTCGCGCTTAAATTCCTTCCCGACGACGTAGCCAAAGATCGGCAAGCCTTAGAGCGCTTTCAGCGGGAAGCGCGGTCTGCTTCGGCCCTCAACCACCCCAACATCTGCACCATCCACGAGATTGACGAACAGGACGGCCAGACTTTCATCGTCATGGAATACCTGGACGGGCAGACGCTGAAGCACCGCATTGCGGGGCGTCCGATCGACACCGAAACTTTGCTGAATCTGGCCATCGAGATCGCCGACGCGCTGGACGCTGCGCACGCCAAAGGCATCATCCATCGCGACATCAAGCCAGCGAACATCTTTGTCACCAAGCGCGGACAGGCTAAGCTGCTGGACTTCGGGCTGGCGAAGCTGGCTCCGGAACATCGCCGCGGTGCCGCTGACCCGGGTATGCAAACAGCCACAGACAGGGAGATGATGACCAGCCCCGGCTCAACGGTCGGCACTGTGGCCTATATGTCGCCAGAGCAAGTTCGCGCGGAAGAACTCGACCCCCGCACCGATCTGTTCGCGTTTGGCACGGTGTTGTACGAGATGGCAACTGGTGGACTGGCCTTCTCAGGGAGCAGCAGCGGAGTGGTGTTCGAGGCGATTCTGAATCGGACGCCTCCGCCTGCGTCGTCTGCCAACCCGGCAATTCCCGCAAAGCTCGAAGAAGTCATTTTCAAAGCGCTGGAGAAAGACCGCGAGTTCCGCTATCAGACGGCGGCTGAGCTTCGCGGAGACTTGAAACGGATCAAGCGGGCGCTGGATACGTCACGGGTGCGGGCTGGGAGCTCTGCAGTGGCAGCTTCCGCGGGAACAGTGGCGATGACGCCGGGCGGGGAGAACACGGTACTGCGGAAACGGTCTCTGGTGGCGGCCTCGTTGGCCGCGGGGATCGCCCTGCTGGCCGGGCTGGCTGCGGGATTGTTCCTGGTCCCGCGCCGTACCGAGATCACTCAACCGACTTATCATCCGCTGACTTTTCGCCGCGGGCTGGTGAACGGAGCGCAATTTGCTCCCGACGGTAAAACCATCATTTACAGCGCGGCCTGGGAGGGACAGCGTCTGAAACTTTTCACCACCCGGCCCGAGAGCCCGCAGTCGCAAGACCTGGAACCTGATGGAGCCCAGGTGTTGTCCATTTCGTCCGCCGGGGAAATGGCGCTGCTGCTCAACAGCCGCAGCGGCGACGGTTTTCTATATTCCGGCACGCTGGCACGCGCCCCGCTGGTGGGCGGCGCGCCGCGCGAGATCATGGAAAATGTCGAGGGCGCCGACTGGTCCCCTGACGGCAACGCCATAGCGATCGTGCGCGACGTGGGCGGACGCAAACGCCTCGAGTTTCCAGCGGACAAGATTCTCTTCGAGTCCGACGGGTGGATCGGCAACCCTCGAGTCTCACCCAACGGCGACCGGATCGCCTTCCTCGACCATCCGCAACAGCGAGACGATGGCGGGTCGGTGGCAGTCGTGGACCTGTCGGGAAAGAAGATGACCCTGTCTACCGGCTGGGACAGCACCGAAGGGCTGGCATGGTCACCCGGCGGCGATGAGATCTGGTTCACCGCCACACGAACGGGTGGCGACCGCTCTCTTTTTGCCGTCAACTTGTCGGGAGCGGTGCGGCTTTTGGCCCGTGTCCCAGGAGAATTGACTCTGTTTGATGTGGACCGCACGGGAAACGTCCTACTGACGCGCAGCAACCACCGCGGCGGAATTCTTGGGCTCGCGCCGGGAGAAAGCAAGGAGCGTGACTTTGCCTGGCTCGATTGGTCTGTCCCCAACGACCTCTCCGCAGACGGCCGCACGATCCTGTTCACCGAAGCCGGCGAGGGCGGAGGCCCGAAGTATGCGGTCTATCTGCGCAAGACCGATGACTCGCCCGCGGTCAGGCTGGGGGAAGGCAGTGGTGTCGCCTTGTCGCCCGACAGGAAATGGGCATTGGCACGCCCCAACATGACTCCGGCGCCGCTGGTGTTGCTGCCCACAGGCGCGGGCGGGATGAAGGCCCTCCCGGCGGACTCGATCAACCACTTTCGGGCCCGCTGGCTCCCCGACGGCAAACATATCGTGTTTTCCGGGAACGAAGCCGGTCATGCGGCGCGGTTATACGTTGAATCGCTCGAGGACGGCAAGCCGCGCGCCATCAGCCCGGAAGGAGTCACCACAAACTTCGCCATTTCGCCTGATGGGAAGCAGGTTGCCGGCGTCGGTCCGGATCACAAGATCCAAATCTATGCCGTAGCTAACGGCGAAGCGCGGGCCGTACCCGGCGTGGAGAAAGATGAACTGCCGGCAGCGTGGTCTTCCGACGGCCGCTCTCTTTTTGTTTTCCTCAAAGGAGAAGTGCCTGCCAGGCTCACACTAGTCGACCTCAGCACGGGCCAGAGAAAGCCCTGGAAGACGGTCGCCCCGCCGGACTCGGCAGGCATCGACGCCATCGGCGGCATCATGATGGCTCTGGATGGCAAAGCCTACATCTACAGTTATGTCCGCACCTTGTCGGACCTGTACCTGGTCGAAGGGCTGAAGTAACAACTTCACCGGCCAGACGCGCCGCTCCCCTGCAAAATCCTGTACATTCTCTGCATGCCCAAGTTTGAGAAACATATCTTCATCTGCGGCAACCTGCGGCCGCCGGGACATCCGCGCGGATGCTGCGATCCCGAGCAAAAGGCGGAACTGCAAAAGACGTTCAAAGAGAAGCTGGCGGAACGCGGGTTGAAGGGCAAAGTGCGGGCCAACAAATCGGGCTGCCTCGACCAATGCGAGCACGGACCGAATCTGGTCGTTTATCCCGACGCGGTTTGGTATGGCCGGGTGACACTCGCGGATGTGGACGAAATTATCGAGTCGCACATCATTGGTGGGAAGCCGGTCGAGAGGCTGGTGCTGCCGGACTCGTGTATTAACGCCAATTGCGAGCACCGGCCGCCGAAGACGCGGCCCGACAACTCGTCGCGGGGCTGAGTTCATTCTTTGATCAACAAGTGAGAATCGTTCTAGTCCATCGGCGTAAAATGCCGGGTGAGATTCGCTCCGTCCGAAAGTTGGAGAGGGACACATGCCATCCAAGGGATTCTCTCTTGTCTCTATTGCAATTCTTATGCTGGTCGCCAGTCTTGCAGCGCAGGCTCAACTTGAGAGCCAGGTCTCGCAGGAGCAATCCGGTACTTCGGGGATGTGGACGGTCACCGGCAGGCTGGGCACGGCACGTTCCGGCCAGGCAGTCGCCCTGCTGGCGGACGGCAGGGTGCTGGCGGCGGGAGGGATGGGCGGCGCCACGGCGCTCGCATCGAGTGAATTGTACGATCCGGAAACTGGCCTCTGGTCGCCAACGGGCAACCTCAACCTGGCACGCTCCGCTGCCCCGGCGGTGATGCTTTCCGGCGGGAAAGTGCTGGTTGCGGGCGGCTGTATCGACACTTGCATTGCTCCCACTTCCTCCGTCGAAGTGTACGATCCGAGTACCGGCACGTGGTCGGAAACTGGGTCCCTGAACACGCCGCGCTATTTCCATAGCGTCACACTCCTGAAGAACGGCAAGGTCTTGGTTGCGGGTGGTTGTAACGCTCCGAACTGCGCGACCGCCACCGGTAGCGCAGAACTCTACAACCCGAACACGGGGACATGGGCGTTCACGGGATCGCTGCACAGCCCGCGCGACCTGCACACGGCTACGGGGCTCGCCAACGGGAAAGTAATGGTAGCAGGCGGCTTCGGTGCCAGTCGGATTCTGAGTGAAGCCGAGATCTACAATCCAGCGACCGGCAAGTGGGCCAGTGCGGCAAACATGGAAATGGTGCGGATGATGCACGCCGCAACCCTGCTGGCCGATGGCAGAGTGCTGGTGACGGGTGGCAACGGCGGACCCTTCCACACTTTGCTTTGCAGCGTGGAAATCTTCGATCCCGCCACCGGGAAATGGACGTTTACGCGACCTATGTGGAAAATGCGCGACCACCATACCGCAACGTTGTTGCGGAATGGCAAAGTGCTGGCAGCAGGTGGAACCGGCGTTGCAGTAATCGATGGGAAGCCCGTGTTTGTGAGCGTGGCTACCGCTGAGCTCTACGATCCGAGCACAGGGACATGGTCTATGACGGTCATGAGCAACGCACGATCGAACCACACCGCTACACTCTTGAACAATGGAGATGTGCTGGCTGCCGGCGGAATCGGCAGTCAAGGTGAGGTAACCGCTGCTGAGTTTTACAAACCTTGACTCAAAGGCTGCCATGCAGGGTGCGGACTCGACGCCATCTCCACCGCTGTTCCTTCCAATAGCTGGTAGGCGCGACAGGAATCGAACCTGCAACCGTCGGATTAGAAATCCGATGCTCTATCCCTTTGAGCTACGCGCCCGCATTGCCGTCGTGAAAAAACATGACGTCAGGGTGTGGCGATTGCTTTGCCCTGCGCAAAGCCAGTATCGCATAGCTGGGAGAGAACGGGGCCATGCCGTGGCCTCGAAAAACGCGGCATGACCCGAACGGTTACTTCTTGCCGACGAACGGGTCCGGGTACCGCAGGACGCCATTCAGGTCTTTGCCGCGGACGATGCCGGCAGAGTGGTAGAACAGTCCCCAGGAATCGATCGTAGACATATCGGGGAAGATGCAGGCCTCAAGCACCAGGTCTTCGGTTCCCTTCTTGACCCAGCCGCCGCCGGCGCCGTTGGTCCCACCGAACTGATAGCGCCAACCACCATTGCCTCCGGCGCGAGTTCGACACTCTCGTGGAATGTGAGCGGTGCTTCATACGTCATCGTCTCACCTCAGGTGGGAGCCGTGCGCGGTACCAGCGTGGACGTCAAGCCCACACAAACCACCACGTACACGCTGTACGCGACCGGCCAGTACGGACGCAGCATGGCCACGGTTACCGTCAACGTGCAGTAGTTGAATTGCTTCTGCCCAGGCTTGCGCGGCCGGTCGTAGCTTATACTGACGCCGCGCATGCCTTCCTCCGGCTCATCTCGCCTCACTCATATCGACTGGATGCGGGGTCTGGCATGCGTGCTGATGTTCCAGACGCATTGCTATGACTCGTGGTTGGGCGGAAACGCACGCAAGACTACATTCTTCATGTGGTCGCAGCTGGTTGGAACCCTGCCCGCACCGTTGTTCCTTTTTCTTGCGGGAATCTCGTTCGCCATGGTCACCGACAAATTGCGTGTGAAGGGCGTGCCGACGGGTGAGATTGCGAGCACGACGATTCGGCGGGGTGCTGAAATCTTTGGACTCGGGCTGCTGTTCCGGCTGCAGGAATACCTGATTGCGTGGGGATGGGCGCCGTGGACGGATTTGTTTCGGGTGGACATCGTAAACACCATAGGCCTCTCGATGATGCTGATGGGTGTTGCGTCGTGGGTGGCTCTATCGCTCGGTCGAGAAACTCGACTTGCCTGGGGAGTGATGGCCGCTGGCGTCGGACTGACCATTTCTCTGGTGACACCGCTGGTGTGGACGAACTGGCGCCCGCACCGGCTGCCCTGGCCAATTGAGTCTTACATTAACGGCGTCCATAACCTTGACCAGCCGCAGCCGTGGCTCTTTCCGATCTTTCCCTGGACCGCCTTTGCTTTTGCCGGCCTTGCGGTCGGCATTTTTCTGTTGAGCGATTGGGCGCGTCCGCGTCAGGCAGGAACGTTCATGTCTGCAGGTGCAGGAGGAGTCGGGCTGATCTACTTAGCTCGCTGGCTCGATGCCCGGCCGTGGCAACTCTATGGCGTTTACGATTTCTGGCACACCAGTCCGAACTTCTTCTTGATCCGCGTGGGTTTGCTGCTGCTGATTCTGGCGGCGGTTTATGCCTGGTGCCGCTGGGGCGCTGGACAGTGGGGGTTCAGCCCGCTGGTGCAATTGGGGCAAACTTCCCTGTTGGTATATTGGGTGCATATCGAATTTGTGTATGGGCGGTTTTCTATCTTGCCCAAGCGTGCGGTGGATATTCGTATGGCTTCGTTTGGATTGTCGATGATTTTTCTTTCCATGCTGCTGCTGTCAGTGTTTCGGACGAAGCTGAAAGGGCGAGGCGCGGACGTTCTGGCGCGGCTTGGCCGGCCAGTTAGAGCGAGTTGAGGGCTTTACTCTTTCGCTGCTTCGCGGCTTTCAGGTTGCTTCGCCCACTGTCCGGAATCGTGGCCAGCGCGCGTGCCGTCATCCTTAGGGCATACCCTGGGTAGGCTGCCGAGGCAGCGCGAAAATCTGCCGGATGGCGTTCTCTACCAGCTTCAGGCCGATGGCCCAGCGCTTTCGGGCCTCGTTTTCATCGTCGCCGTAGCCAAACAGGTAGAAGGTGATGTAGAAGCCGTCCCGGACTTCCTGGTTGTCGTGGTAGTGGCAGCGGCGGATCGGAAATTCAGCGGCGGATCGGATTTCGGGAACTCGCTTCAGGAGCTGCGTCAACCGTTTTGCCAGTTGCTCGTGCTCGGGAAAGGAAAAGCGCGAGCCTCCATCCGAAAACAAGAAATCGATGTACGAGGCGAATTTGTGAGTGGCGCCGAAGATAGCTTCTTCTGGATTGATTTCCGTGGTGGACCAAGTGTCGCATTTGGCGGTTTCGAGGATGCTGGCGGGGGAGTTGATCGTAGCGAGAAACTCGCCCAGTTCCGGCGTGCGGCGAGCTTCCTCGACATAGAGTAGAAGTTCGGGCTGGCGCTTCAGATCGTAGTACCGTGGGCCACCGTCCGGGGCGGTCCAGGGAAGGTCAAGTACTTCATCGTCCGCTGCGAGTTCGACTGCGAAGTCGGCTTCCACCGGGCAATCATAAATCAGCGTGGCCGGAGACGTAGCGAGCGGAGACGTAGCAAGCTACGTCTCTACGACGTTTAGAACCGGCGCAGGAATTCCACGACTTGGCGTTCTGCCCAGCGGCCATCGTCTCCGTCGGGTTGCGCCAGGAATGAACAATGGCCGCCGTCTTTGGTTTCCACGAAAGTGATGTTGGGATTAGAAAGAATCTTCTGGCGTGTCTCGGGAAGAATTCTGATGAAAGGATCGTTGGCGGCGTGCAGGATAAACGTGGGCACGGAGATACGGCCCACCACGTTGGCGGCGGCGGCTCGAGCGTAGTAATCGTCGGCCCCTGCGAATCCGCAATAGTAAGCAGTGATTTTGTCGTCGAAATCACGCAGGGTGGTTACACCACGCAGGCGCGAAGGGTCGAAGACCTGCGGGAACAGGCGGGCTTTGGTCCGCAGCCGGTTTCGCAGTTTCCACATGAAGTGATACTCGTAGAGACGGTTGCTTTTATTGTGCAGAGCGTCAGCGGAAGGCGCGAGATCCACCGCCGGGCACACGGCCGCGACAGCGCGGAACTGGGGTGGCCCTTCCCTGCCCCACTCGCCCGCCAGCTTCAGCACGAGGTTGCCGCCCATGGAAAATCCCGCGAGACCGAAGCGGGAGATCTGGTCCTGCGCAATTAGATTTTGGGCAACAGCTGCCACATCCCGGGACAGTCCGGAGTGATACAACGTGGGAGCCAAGCTCTCGGTGCCGCCGCAATTGCGCTGGTTCATGCGGACGACGTTCATGCCGGCGGCCAAGCCCTTCGCGGCGATGCCCAGCATGTATTCGGACTCGCTGGAGCCTTCCAGGCCGTGCACAATGACGACGGTTATGGGGTTCCGGCGATCTTTTTGCCAATGGCAGTGGCAGAGGACCTTCACCCCTGCCTCAACTTCAACCAGACGCTCCTCGGCGGTAGGCAGGGCAATGTGCCGATTAAGAAAGAAGCTGGCGAGGGTTTGCAGGTGTCCGCCGCGCAGGCCGCGTCTTGGCACAAATCCCTGGGCCTTGATTTGCGAAGTCCCCACGATTTGATTTTAAATGGTGAGGACGGTTTCAAGCCGCCAGGGAGTAACGCCATGCCCATCTTTGAGTACGTGTGCGAGGAATGCGATTACGGATTTGAGGCTCTCGTGTACGGCGACGAGAAGGCAGAATGTCCCAAATGCCACAGCCGGAAGTTGGCGCCTCAGCTTTCGGTGTTTGCGGTGGCGGCAAAGGGCTCTTCGACTCGCACCCGATCGGTCGGGGCTTGCGGCAGCTGCGGCGATCCGCGCGGCCCGGGTGCGTGTTCCTTGCCAGATACCGACTGAGCCCACTTTTCTTCCCTCCCAAACCCATGCTCCGAAAGGACCTGGGGCGTAACTTCGGGCACCAGATGAGTGTAACTGCAGTAAGTTTCATTCCGCTGGTGATGTCCGTAGGATCACACAACCTGCATTCTCAAGGGGCGCTATGGATCGTCGGCGGCATCCTCGAGTCACAGTACTTCTGCCCATCCGTCTCTGGGGTGTGGATGCGCATGCCCAGCCCTTCATGCAGACCGCCAGCGCGCGAAACATCAGCAGCCACGGGGCAGTGATACGTGGGCTAAGCCGCCAGATCCGGGCCGGGGAAATTCTAGAAGTGCAGTTTGGCGAGGAGAAAGCCCAGTTCCGCGTGGTCTGGGTGGGGAAATTGGGCACGCGCCGGGAGGGTGAAATCGGCATCGAAGTCCTGGGGTCGGAGTGCTTTATCTGGGACGTGAACTTGTGCCGGTGCAGCCAGTTTGTGGGGAAGGGATAAGGGCAGTTCCGGGTTCCAAGTTCTCAGTTCTCAGTTTTGCTCCAGCCTTCCGAGTTCAGCTTTCTCTTGAAAATCAGGTTTAAGGCATGGTTTGCGAACCGCCTGCAGTTCTACTATCCTGCCACTTTGCATAAGCAGGTAAGGTATCTTGGGGCGTCAGGAGAGGTTCCATGTTGTCCTCCAAAGCTGAAGTGGGATCACCCTTGGGTTCGAACGAATTCACCGTCAAGCCGGAATCCTGGCCCGCATTGCCGTTGGAAGCCTGGAAGGATACTTATGCGACCCTCCATATGTGGACGCAGATCGTCGGCAAAGTGCGTCTTGCGCTGTGCCCTCTGATCAACCACTGGTGGGAAGTGCCGCTCTACGTCAGCGCACGTGGACTCACGACTTCTCCCATTCCTTGTGCGCGCGGCATTCTGGAAATTGAGTTCGACTTTGTGCGCCACAACTTGCTGATCCAGACCAGCGAAGGCGCGAGCAAGAGCATTCCGCTGGCGCCGCGTTCGGTTGCTGCTTTCTATCAGGAGTTCATGGCGGCATTGCAGTCTCTGGGCATCGACGTAAAGATCTGGAAGATGCCAGTCGAAGTTCCCAATCCGATCGCGTTTGATAAGGACGCGGAACATGCGTCCTACGATCGGGAGTATGTGAACCGGTTTTGGCGGATTCTTGTGCTGGCGGACACGATCTTCAAGGAATTCCGTGCAGGTTTCATCGGCAAGAGCAGCCCGGTCCACTTTTTTTGGGGAAGTTTCGATATGGCGGTAACACGGTTTTCAGGGCGCCGGGCGCCGGAACGTGAAGGAGCAGACGTCATTACCCGTGAGGCTTATTCGCACGAAGTGATCAGCGCGGGATTTTGGCCAGGCGGCGGCGACATTAAGGAGGCGGCGTTCTACGCTTACGCCGCGCCCGAGCCTGCGGGCTTCGCCCAGGCCGCAGTCCGGCCGGCGAGTGCCTTCTATCATCCGCAGATGCATGAATTTTTGCTGATGTACGACGACGTGCGCCAAGCTTCTTCGCCAAAAGCAACTCTGCTCGAATTCCTGCAAAGCACTTACGAGGCGGGCGCGAACCTGGCAAAGTGGGAGCGCGCGGAGCTGGAAAGAAGCGCGTAGAATCGTTCCACTATTCTCACCACTTTCATCTTCTCCAATTCTGTTCGTGCGCGATCTAACGGAGCTAAACACTCTAGTCAGCGACACATTTTGTTCCAGCTTGTTTTTGTCGTTGCAACTCACCTGGAGCGCCTCTGCAAATCCATAGAAACTGCTTCATCGCTATAGTTTTGTGAAGTTTCTTGACTGCGGTCAAGCGCCGCACCTTCGGCCCTGCAGTTTTGTTTAGTGGCAAAGTGTCGATCCCTCCATGGTTCCACCAATGCATGCACAGTCCTGGCCCGTGTTGTGTTGCCGTGATTCATGTTGGACTCGCGAATGCAATGAGTAGGTGCATCACCAGAAGACTTACTCACCATGTTTGTTGCGAGAGACTCCAGGAGGATTAACAAATGAGGGTTAGTTCAGTTCGAACAAATAGACTTGTTCTAGGCGTTTTGTTGTTGGCGGTGGGCCTGTGCTTTGGGCAAGCCACGCGAGGCACGGTCGCCGGAACCGTAACGGACAAAACGGGCGCAGTAGTGACCGGTGCGACCGTGGTCATTGAGAACACTGCTGGCGGCGACAAGCGTACGGTAACGACGGGAGCGAACGGAGAGTATCGCGCCGAAGCGCTAAACCCGGGAACTTACCTGATCACGGTTACGGCCGCCAGCTTTGCCGTTGCGAAGCTGGAGAATGTAGTGGTCAACGCATCGGTCACAACTCCCGTAAACATAACCCTGCAGACGGGCACGGCCTCGGAGACCATCACGGTCGAGGCGGGCGCCGCCCAAGTGCAGACGGAAAGCGGAGAACTTTCGGGGGTGATCGCGCAGAAATCGATCAAGGATCTGCCAATCTTGTCCGGAAACCCGTACTTCCTAGCGACGACCCTTCCAGGCGTGGCGACGGACTCCAGCCGCGATAGCTTCACGAATGGCTCAGGGTTTTCCGTGGATGGGCTCCGCCCGCGCGGTAACAACTTCCTGATCGATGGCTTCGACAACAACGATAATGGCATTGCTGGACAGGCACTGCAGCCCACCAACCAGGAAGCAGTGCAGGAAGTGACGGTGCTCACCAATTCCTATACCGCCGAATACGGCCGTGGGGGCGCGTCGGTTTCAAACCTGACGTTTAAGTCCGGCACGAATGTATTTCATGGAGCGACCTGGTATCAGTATTCGGGCTCGGCGCTTTTCGCCGTGAAGGCGGAGGAAGCCGCCAGCGGACTCACGAAACCGCCCCATGTGGTAAACAATCTTTTCGGCTTCCGCGTGGGTGGACCGGTCATCAAGGACCGGCTCTTCCTTTTCGGAACTTCACAGTGGACGCGAGCTTTCGGCGCGCCGAGTCCCGCGCCGACGCAGTTGCTCCTGCCCACAGCGGCGGGCGTGAGCGCGTTGCAGTCCATCGGACCCAACACGAATGCACAGTTACTGATCGATTCCCTGGGCGGCCTGCGCGGCAGCACCTCGGATCCGACTGCGGTTGGCACCGTGAACATCGGTAACCGGCCGGGCTGCGGTTCTCCATGCAACGTTGAAGTTGGTCCATTTACCAGAACCGACAATACAGGGGCAAAGGCTCGGGAGTGGACCGTGCGGGCGGACTACCTGCCCACACCGGCAGACAACCTCTTTGTCCGTTACACCGACACTTTCAGTTCCTTTGCGCCGGACCTGTTTGCAAACCCAGCCGCTCTGCCGACGGCAGACACAGAGCAGAGCGGCCCAGCCCGAAATTTGGGTGTGATGTGGGCACATACCTTCAGCCCCAGGGTACTGAACGAGCTGCGTTTCTCGGGTCAGCTTCTGGACTTCGGCTTTAATCCCACAGCAGCCTCGCTGGCCAACCCGCTGGCTCACGTGCCCGGCCTAGCGCTGGCATCCTCTTTCCAGAACACGGTGTGGGGAGGTTTCAGCCAGGGACTATTCCCGCAGTTCCGCTCGCACAAGACGCTGCAGTTTCAGGATGCGGTTTCCATCGTGAAGGGCTCGCACACATTCAAGCTGGGAGCCGATATCGCGGTACTGTTGGTGCGGGACGGGATTCCGTTCAATTCCGACGGCTTGATCGTTTATTCCGGAGGTGGAGATTGCTCGGCCATTGGCTTGGCCACCTGTACCGATCTGGCCAACTACATCGACGGTTTTTCAGGACCCGCGGGGACGATTGCGAAGCAGTTCGGCAACCCGACTACCAACGTTCCCACGGATCAGCAAGCGTATTACTTCCAGGGCAGCTGGAAAGCGCGGGCGAACCTGACATTGGATTACGGGGTGCGGTATGAATATCAGCCGCCCGATGCCAGCAACAGCTTGGCCTATCCTGCTGTTAATCGTGCCACGGTGCTGACTGATCCTTTCCAGCAGAAGGTCGAGGTGCAGCCCGACCGGAACAACTGGGGTCCGCGCTTCGGTTTCTCCTACTCGCCGAGGTTCTGGAGTGGCGTGTTGGGTGAAAACAAGACCGTCATTCGCGGGGGTGCCGGGATGTTCTACGACGCCTTTTTCACCAACATCAGCAATAACACGGCAGGCGGCGCACCTAACACTCTTGGCGGCAACATTTTTGGGGGGTCTGATCCTAGTGGGCGGGGCACAGCCAATGCCATAGGCACAGTGGCAGGCATCACTCCGACCGTCGATCCGACGAACCGGGTGGACTCCGTGGTATCGAACCTGCGCAATCCGCTGACTTACCAGTGGAACCTGAACGTGCAGCGCGAGCTGCCCGGCAAGCTGATCGCGGAAGTCGCCTACGTCGGTACCCGGGCAGAACGTTTGTGGGTGAACGAGCAACTGAATCCGGTGGATCCGGCCACCGGCAATCGCCTGAACCCGAATCGCGGAGCTATCGTGGTTCGTGGAAATGGCGGAGATTCCATCTACCACGGGTTTCAAACGCAAGTAAGCCGCAGCGTGGGCCGTCTGGTGCTGCGCGGCGCCTACACCTGGTCGCGAGCGATCGACAACATGTCAGAGGTCTTTGCCACGTCGGGCGGAGCTTCGCGGTGGCAGGTTGTGAACGATCCTCGCAGCGACCGTGGGCCATCCGCCTTCCACCATACCCACCGGGCTGTCTTCACCTGGGTGTATGACGTCCCTGCTCCCAAGAACATGGGAGTGCTGAGCGCGATTGTGGGCGGGTGGAGCACCAGTGGGAATGTCTCCTTCCAGTCCGGCGCTCCGGAAACCGTTTTCTTCGGAGGGTACGACCAGAATGGGGACGGTGAAGGATTTAACGACCGTCCGTCACTGGGCAATCCTCGGGCTCCTCTCAACTTCAGCAACGGTTGCCTCAATGACCCGGCCTGCATCACGGGATTTGGGTTCAATGATGGCACTTCGCTAACCGACGTGTTCACGGGCGCGCCGGGAACCCTCAATGACTTCCGCTACATCGCATTCGCTCAAGGTCTGGTTCGAGCTGGCAACGTCCCGCGGAACAGCATCTACTTCCCGGGGCGCCAGGACTGGAATCTGAGTGTGCTCCGGCGCTTTCCCGTACCGTGGCACGAGAGCAATTTCGAGTTGCGGGCGGACTTCTTCAACGCTTTCAACCATCCCAACGAAGGAGTCAACAACCTGATCGGATTTGGCAACCTGCTCAACCCGGCGGTGTTCGGAAACTTCGCCACCACGAAAGCCGGAGGCCGGCAGATTCAGTTTTGGCTGAAGTACAGCTTCTAGAGCAGGTGAGCATGCGTCTTAAAGGGCAGGGGAGCTCCCAGTGAGCTCCCCTTTTTTCTGCAATCTCACTTCGTTACTACTCCGAAGAACATCTCAGCGCTGGTCGGACGAATTGACTGATTTCGAAGGCTGGCCGCCCTTCTTGCGGGCGCGCAGGAGTTTTTTCTGCAGCCCGGGAGAGATCAGTGGAGAGATGCGGTCGATGGCCTCGGGGTTTTCGGAGACAAACGCTTCCAGGAGATGAGCAAGGCCTCCAGGTGCTGTCCCATCGAGAATTCGTTCCCAGCGTTTGACCGTGCGTAACAATTCTTTCCGCAGCAAGACCAGTTCTGAAATACGCAACCGCAGATCTTCCGCCTTACGCAAGGCCAGTTCCCGAACTTGCGTGCAGGGCGGCCGATTGTGATCCCGAGCGTGGAAGATGGCGGCGAGTTCCTGAATCGTGAAACTCAGAGCGAGTGCTCCCCTTATGACGCGCAATCTCTGAATTGCACTATGGGTGTAAAGGCGATATCCACCATTGGAGCGCTGCGGGGCAGGTAGCAAACCCTTGCGCTCGTAGTAGCGTAGCGTATCCCGGCTCACGCCCACGAGGCGCGCCAGTTCGCCGGAGCGAATACTGTTCTGAGCGGGCATTCATAGCTATTGTCACCCTAGAACATGTTCCACGGTCAATGGCTGTCACACTTTTGTGCTTGACCTGGGAACATCTTCCATATCGTAACCTGGGGCAGAGTCGCGACCCGAGTGAGCTGGAGCGTGCAAACACTCTTCGCGGATAATTCAGAATCGAGGGAACTGCCATGAAGCTCTTCGCCATAGCAATCGCCGGCCTCTTGATGTTCCTGGCCAGCGCACAGCAAGACCAAGACATGACCGATTGCCCTATGCATGATCAACACACGACAAGTCACGATGCCCAGCCCGGTCAACAGAAATCTGAGCACCACATTGATGCCGTGAACCGCCGCGGTGACGAAGCCATGGACTTTGACCACGCGAAAACTACGCACCACTTCCTATTGCAACCTGAGGGAGGAACCATTCGGGTGGAGGCAAATGATGTAGCCGACGATGCCAGCCGTTCATCGATCCGGACGCATCTCGTTCACATCGCGAAGGCATTCTCAGAGGGTGACTTCAACATTCCAATGTTCGTGCATGATCAGATCCCGCCCGGAGTGCTCGTGATGAAAAGCAAGAAGGACCAAATCAAGTACGAATATCGTGAACTTCCAGCGGGCGCAGAAGTGGTGATCACGTCCTCGGACCGCCAGGCGGTTCGAGCAATCCACCAGTTCCTTCAATTTCAGATACGGGATCACCGAACCACTGACAAGGCGTCAGTGCGGTGACTACCACCGAAGGCACAAAACATGGGGTGGGAGACGGGAATTGAACCCGCAACGTCCGGAGCCACAGTCCGGTGCTCTACCAGTTGAGCTACTCCCACCGTACCCGTTCGATTATAGCAATCCGCGTGGAAGGCTGTCAGAAGTGACAGGACAGAAGAAGCAAGGCTTCCGCGACACGAGACGTTGCAAGCAACGTCTCTACAGGAAGAGGGTTTCGTCCGAGGTCTGAGGTCCGCCGTTCTAGCCGCGGCCCACGCCCATGTAATCAAATCCCATGGCGCGCAGGCGAACGGAGTCGAGCAGGTTCTTAGTATCTACGATGACCGGACGTTTCACTAGGTGCTTGATACGGTCGAAGTCGAGTGCGCGAAATTCCGGCCAGCCGGTGCCGACTACCAGGGCGTCCACACCCTCAGCGACGGCGTAGGGCGATTCGCAATAACGCACCGTGCCGTTTAGTTCTATGCGCGCTTCGGGAATAGCGACGGGATCGTAGGCCCGGACGCGGGCGCCCCTGGCGATCAGACTCTGTGCCAGGCGGACGGAGGAGGAGCCGGCTACGGAATTGGTGTTGGGCTTGAAGGCGAGGCCCAGGATACCCACATCTTTGTTTTGGACCGACTCCACCATGACCGAGATTTTCTCCACCAGGCGGTCGGCCAGGCTGCGATTGACTTCGCGAGCCGCGCTCAGCACCCGCAGCGAGACCCCCTTCTCCTGGGCCAGTTCAGCCAGCGAGTCCATATCCGACTCGGCGAACAGCCCTCCCATTCCGGCACCGGGCTGCAGGCAACGGGGAGCGATTTTCTTATCCAACCCCAGGGCAAGCGAAAGACTGACCGCGTCCGCGTTCACTCGCTCGCATAAGGTGGACAGCTCGTTGATGAAAGAAATCTTGGTGGCGACGAACGCCGTGGCCGATTCGCGCACCAGCTCAGCAGTTTCGTGGTTGGTCACGATGACCGGAACGCCGCGCATCACCAGGGGATGGAAGATCTGTTTGAGGGCCAGCACTGCGTCGTTGGAGGATGTCCCCAGAATAATGCGGTCGGGCCAATTGAAATCTTCCACCGCGCAGCCGGGAGTGAAAAAGACGGGCTGCGAAACCAGTGTCGCCCGCAGACCGGCCTCACGCACGCGCTGCTCTATCGCCGTAGCAGTGCCGACCGGAACCGGCGTGACGATTGAAAGGATTGGAGGCTTGGGAGCCAGGCGTGCGATGCGGATGGCCAGATCCGCGAGATGCTGGGACGTATCTTCCCCTAGAAAAATTACCTGCGCTTTCCGGGCAAAGGATTCCATGTCGGTCGAGTACACCAACCGCCCGGAGCGCACGTTGCGCTTGATGACCTCGTTTAAGTTCTTTTCGAAGAACGGGACATTGCCCTGAGCCATCTCGACCATGCGTGAGCTGTCCGGGTGGCAACAGGTCACTGGGGTTCCGAAATCCGCGAGGCAGGCTGAAATCACCGTACCCAGGTACCCTGACCCGTAAACCCCAATCTGCATAAGCTCCTCGAGTGGCTGGCACCCCGCAAACCCGCTGGGGAAGCGGGATTTGCCTGATCCCCCAACTTCATTATGTACGCCCGTGCCCGGCCCTTGGCAATACACGAGAAGGACATGTACTTCCGGAAAGGGGATACCGGCGATGGCGGGAATCGGGTAACCAACTCGGGGAAAGCAGGTTAGCGCTGGGGGGGGGGAACCAGGCTTCGGCCCAGGGGGATTCCGGCCAGATCGACCCAGCGATTCTGTTCCTGCTCGCGCACAAAAGTCAGCTTCTCCACCCGGACGTGGCGGCCACCGTGAAACTGGGCCCAACGGTCGCGGGCCACGATATGGGCTTTTTGCGCCTGCTCCTCGTCGGCCATCTTCACGATGGTGAGGTGGGGCATGTAAGGCCACTCCTCGGCAGCAGCCAGGACCCTGGTGTTCAGGCGATCATGCAACTCCCGCATGCGGTAGGCAGCATGGGCCACGCGAATGAAAACGGTTGGAGTCACCGGGATGAAAGTTTCGACGTCTCCAAGAGTGATTTCGAATGGATCCACCTGGCCGCAGATCTCCTCGAGGATTTCCAGACCTGCAAATTCGCTGCCCTGCAGCAGACGAGGTGGAAGTACGGTGAGGTGGGCGGCCAAATGGGGCAGATTGGGGTGCAGTTCCCGGCGGAGCTGCTCCACAAAATCCCCAACCGGGTTCTGTACGTAGGCCACCAGGGCGTAGCGGAGAGATGGCATGATCGAGTTGGAATTATAACCCGGTGCTGAGGCCGGCTTGTGTCGGCCATCGTCGGCTATAATCGAGCAGAGTCGGGGCGTAGCGCAGCCTGGTAGCGCACCTGCCTTGGGCGCAGGGGGTCCGCGGTTCAAATCCGCGCGCCCCGACCATTCTTTGTTTTTTGCACGCTGGAAGATTAGATCGAATGGCTTCTTGTAAGCCTTTTCAAGCCTTTGATTCCATTCAGTCAAGTTTTGACAAAAGTAGTGAGCCGAAACCACACGGTTTCGGCAAAGGCTTGACACGGTATTTCCCCTGCTATAATCGCGCCTCGTTTCATCTCACACGGAGGCTGCGCCGTGTCGTCTCCTCGCGCTCCCTGGTGGATGTACATCGTCGCTGCATCCTTGCTCGGGAATTTTGCGCTGAATATCTACGTTTACCTTTGGGGACCCGAGCCGCCATTTACCCAATACAACTTTGCGAGGGAGGCCTTGGTGGTCGAGGAGGTGCTTCCAAACTCGTCAGGGGACCAGGCCGGAACACAGGTTGGAGACCGAGTGCTGGCGATAGACGGGCGCCGAGTGCGAGGCCTTGCCCAATGGGACCAGATCCGTATCAACTTTGAAGTCGGGAAGCCGTATCGACTTCAGGTCGAGCGAGACGGAAAGCCATTTGAGCGAGTCATGACGCTGCAGCGGCGGTCATGGTCTCAGCAGACACAATATCGTCGCATCGAGTTTGTGCTAAGCACAGCAGGTGCGCTCTTAACGTTGTTGGTGGCCTTCTTAGTCGCGTTTACACGACCTTACGACTGGGTAGCCCGGATTGGGGCGCTGTCCATCGCGCTGCTGGGCGGATCCGCTTATCTCTACGGTGCGGCCGCCATTGTCCGGCGCTTGCCGATTTTCGTGGGTGCGCTCATCTGGTGGCCGGAAGCGGGCTTTTTCATATTTCCCGCGCTGTTCTTCGCTTTTTGCTCAATGTTCCCACGCCAATTGTTCCGTACTCGCTGGACTTGGCTGGCGAACGTACCCGCTCTTTTTTTTCTGTGGCCCATCGCTGGCTTTTACTACTTCACATTCGTGAATCCCGCTGGCGAAATCACGGCGTCGGACTGGGTTCCACGTATCGGTGGCAGTCTTCTTTTTGCATACATAGGCGCCGGGTTGGTTGCGCTGATTCTGAATTACCGCAGACTGGATGATGTCAACCAGAAACGACGCATCCGCGTGCTAGTGGCCGGGACTCTGGTGGGTTACCTGGCGCTCGCACCCTACGTGGTAATGGGTGTCATGAGGGCGTCGGCCCAGACTGGAGTTGGGCGGGTCTTGATTTCCTGGCCGGCCCTGCTTCTGGTCACCGTCCTTTACCAGGCCTTTCCACTTTCATGGGCGTACGCGATTCTGCGGCATCGGCTGTTTGATGTCCGGGTGATCCTCCGCCAGGGCTTGCAGTATGCCCTGGCGCGACGCGTTTTGCTCACAGTCGTTCCGGCATTGGGCATCCTGCTGCTGGCAGACCTGCTGTCACACGGCCAGCAGCCCCTGCTGGAGATCTTGCACGCACGGGGCTGGATCTATGTTGTCCTGGGCGGACTGGCGGCGACGGCCTACGTGAAGCGTCATTACTGGCTCGAAGCGCTCGACCGGCGCTTCTTCCGCGAACGCTACGACGCCCAGCGGCTGTTGCGCGAGGTGGTGGAGGAGGTTCGGGAAGCGCGCAGCTTCGGGCAGGTGGCGCCGCACGTGGCCACGCACATCGAGACTGCGCTGCACCCGGAATTTGTCGTCTTGCTGACCCGGGAACCCCATGAGCCGAGTTATCGAAGTCTGGCGGCGGCTCCAGCGGGACAAGTACTCCCCGCATTGCCCCCTGGAAGCAAACTGATGTCGCTGGTGCGGCTGCTCGGCAAACCGATTGAGGTGCCACAGACCGCAACCGGCTGGTTGAAGGAACAACTGCCGCACGAAGAAACCGCATTTCTCCGCCAGACTCGGATTGAATTGCTGGTGCCCATCGCCACTGCCACGGACCGAACCGAGGCCCTGATGGCCCTGGGATTGAAGCGCTCGGAAGAACCCTATAGCCGTGAGGACCTGGATCTGCTGGTGGCCATCGCCTCCAGCCTGGCCCTGTTACTGGAAAAGCCGTCCGTGGCCGGAGCACTGCGAAGTGATGTGTTTGAAGAATGTCCGCAGTGCGGAGTCTGTTACGACAGCGGCACCACCCAGTGCTCCCGCGAGAGCGCGCGCCTGGTGCCCGTGATCTTGCCGCGACTGCTTGATGGACGGTACTACCTGGAGCGGCGACTGGGCCGCGGCGGCATGGGCACAGTGTATGCAGCCTCCGACCGGGCGCTCGAACGCCGCGTGGCAGTGAAGGTTATTCGGGAAGATCTGGTTGGCAGTGCGGACGCGGCGGAGCGTTTCCGGCGGGAGGCGCGTGTCGCAGCCAGCTTTGCACATCCCAATGTGGTTACGGTGCACGATTTCGGCGTGGCCGAAGGCAACCGTGCCTTCCTCGTGATGGAGCTCTTGGAAGGTGGCACCCTGCGCGAAGGCCTGTGGCGTCACCAGCGCTTCACCCCGCCACGGACTCTCTCACTCTTGCGGAATGTCTGCGCAGCGCTCGAGGCTGCACATCGCCGACAACTGGTGCACCGCGATCTGAAGCCGGAAAACATCTTTCTGGTGGCCGGTGAAACCGCGGAAACTGCCAAAGTGTTGGACTTCGGCATAGCCAAGTTTCTTCCCGTGGCCACCGTGCAGCCCACAGTGGATACCGCCCCTGGCGCCGTGCTGGGCACGTTCCGTTACATGTCGCCCGAGCAATGGCGCGGGGAGGAGGCGCGTCCCGCGTGGGACCTCTGGGCGCTGACTGTCGTGACCTACGAAATGCTCACTGGTGCCTACCCATTTGATGGCAGGTCTCCTGCGGAATGGTTCGGAACGGGGGCCGTGGCCAGATTCACTCCCGTGAGTGTGCATTTGCCGGAGGCCCATCGGAGTTGGCAGGAACTCTTCGAGCACGCCTTTGCCCACGACCTTGCTCGACGCCCGCAGTCGGTGGAAACATTCTTGTCCGAATTGCACAGAGCCTTAGGCTAGCCTCAATCCGTCAGGCGCCCGACGGTACTACGGGCCGCGCCGAAACCCTTTCCTTTCGACACCAGAGGGCTCAGCGAGCAAAGCTCCTGCATTTTCAAGTTGTTATCCCCGAGCAAAATCGTGCAAGAGGGTATCTGGACAGAGTGGAAGCCCTGGGTCCCCGGATAGAAAAGTTCGAGAATCGTCTGCTAGGGCCGACCAAAATTCTAGTTGTTTCCAGCTTCGGCTCCTCCTTACGGATGGTGGCTGCTCAGGCGCAACCGATGGAAGCACCAAATCTGAGCGCGGTAACCCTTTGGTAACATTGGACTGCACCTTTTTCGTTGCACTTTAACATTGCTGAAATATCTTCGAACTACCATCAGAGTTGAGTGAGGCTCTGAGGAGGCCTCGGAGATGGGTGCGCCCCGGTTTCCGCGATTTGCCCTACCGTTGCAGGTAGCAGCGGTCTGCTACCAGCGACGAGAATTGTCGGTTGAGTTCTTGCTGGTAAACACCAACGGCGGCGGCAAGTGGACGTTTCCTAAGGGCGACCCAGAACCATCTATGTCCCACAGCCAGGCGGCGGAACGCGAGGCTTGGGAAGAAGCCGGCGTCCGAGGCAGCATTGAGCCACGGCACTTCCACCTCTACATCCATTCCAAGGGCGTTTTTTGGAAGCCTCCGGGGGTGCGCGAATTTGTGATCAAGGCCTTCCTGCTGGAGGTCGAGCAGTCGGGGCGGCCGCCGGAAGAGACGCGAAATCCTACCTGGTTCAGTCCCGAAGAAGCCAAGAAAATCCTTGCCAAAGGGCGGGAAGTCAAGTACGCGCGAGAACTGCAGTCGGTGATTGACCGGGCGCTGGAACAGATCGGAGCCGCAAAGGCCATGGCCACCCGTTAGGAACCCCTTCCCTTCTGCGTCCCTCCTCGAATGTACCGCTCGGCGTTACTCAATTCTTAAAACTGCCTTCTCATGAGACCATGGAATCTGCCCCATGATTCAGCTTTCCTCCGCTGGAAAACGCTACGGCCACAAGCTCCTGTTTGAAGGGGCGGACTGGATGATTACGCCTCGCGATCGGATCGGCCTGGTAGGTGCGAACGGCACGGGCAAGTCCACGCTGATGAAGATCCTGGCTGGCCTCGAAACCCTTGATTATGGCTCCATTAGTACGGCCAAGGGTATCAGCGCGGGATACCTACCGCAGGACGGGCTGGCGCTCTCCGGACGCACTGTCTTCGCCGAATGCATGTCGGTTTTCTCCGAACTGCGGGGCCTGGAACAGGAGATGGAAGAGCTGATGGGGCGCATGTCAGAGCTCGACCATGCGTCCCCTGAGTATGCGCAGGTGGCTGACCGGTACCATCGCATTGAGCACGAATTCACCACCCGCGAGGGATACGCCATCGAAGCCCAAGTTGGCACCGTGCTTTCCGGGCTGGGGTTCAGCAAGGAAGACTGGCACCGTGACACGGAGGAATTCTCCGGCGGCTGGCAGATGCGCATCGCGCTGGCCAAGCTGCTGCTGCAGGAGCCGAACCTGCTCCTGCTGGACGAGCCCACCAACCACCTCGACCTCGAAGCCCGCAACTGGCTGGAAGAGTATCTCAGCAACTATCCCCATGCCGTGGTCCTGATATCCCATGATCGCTACTTTCTTGACGTGACCGTCAAGAAGATCGCCGAAATCTGGAACAAGCGGATCCATCTTTACAGCGGCAACTACGAGAAGTACCTGGGACAGAAGACGCAACGGCTGGAGCAGCTCGAAGCCGCCTCCCGCAACCAGCGCGAACGCATCGAGCAATTGGAAGTCTTCATCAACCGTTTCCGCTACACGGCGACCAAGGCCAAGCAGGTGCAGAGCCGGATCAAGGAACTGGATAAGATGGAGCGAATCGAGATTCCCCAGGAAGAAAAGACGATTCACTTCTCGTTCCCGCAGCCCAAGGCGGGTGGCCGGATCGTGGCCGAGTTCGTTGGAGTCGCCAAGTGCTACGGCGAGAAGGAAGTCTTCCGCGACGTGAGCTTCATGATCGAACGCGGCGACCGCATCGCGCTGGTGGGTGTGAACGGCGCCGGCAAGTCAACGCTTATCAAGTTGCTGGCGGGAACGGAGCCGTTGACCGGCGGGGAGTATCGCCTCGGGCACAACGTGACCGCGGACTACTTCGCGCAGGACCAGTACAAGGAACTGAACCCCAAAGCTCGCATCCTGGACGATTTTAGCGATCTCTCGCCCCGCTCCACCCAAACCGAGCTGCGCAGTCTGCTTGGCTGCTTCCTGTTTTCGGCGGATGAAGTCTTCAAGCGCATTGGCGTGCTTTCCGGCGGCGAGCGCAACCGCTATGCCCTGCTGCGGATGCTGCTGCATCCCGCTAACTTTCTGTTGCTCGACGAGCCCACGAACCACCTGGATATGCGCGCCAAAGACGTTTTGCTGAAGGCGCTGTCGGACTACACCGGCAACGTGGTCTTCGTATCCCATGATCGCTACTTCATCGACAAGCTTGCCACCCGCATTTTTGAAGTTGGCAATGGCCGGGTGGAAGTCTATCCCGGCAATTACGAGGATTATCTGTGGCGAAAACAGGGTGGAGCTGAGGCTTTGCAGGAAACCGTGTCTGTCTCCTCAGCAGCTGCGGTGCCCTCAAATGGCAATCAGGACGGGGCTACCCAGACCTCTGCTGACTCGAGGTCGAAGCGGCTGAATCCCATCAAACGCAAGCAGATGGAAGAGCGGGTCCACGAACTGGAGCAGGAAATCAACCGCCTGGAAGCGGCGATCGCGGCTTGTGAAGCATCTCTGCTGACCTTCACCAGCGCCGAGGAGACTCAGCGCCGGACGCAGGAACTGGCCGGCCACCGGTCGGAACTGCAGAATCGGCTGGCGGAATGGGAAGGGCTGGGAAAGGCGCTCCAGACTTAACTACTCTAGCCCTGGTCGGTACGTCCTTTCGCGTCCGTACACGTTCTTCCGTAACCTCCTCTATTCCTAAAGCCCGTGCGATAGTCAGTTTGGCATCAGCCAAAAATCAAAGACCAAAGACCCACCGTATGCGGCAGCACCCAGCGTGCAAACCGCACCGGACCAAGGAAGGTCGGAACCGATGTTGCAGCCAGCTGAGAACAATTCTCCGAAGTCCAACTATTCCACGAACCCAAACCTCTACACTCCGGCCAAGCCGGCCGCTGCTCTCATGGATCAGGCTACGATCGGCCGCTCGGTGGTGATCAAGGGCGAAGTCAGCGGCGGGGAACCGCTCTACGTTGATGGCCGGATCGAAGGCACCATAAACATTCCCGAAAGCCGCGTCACGATAGGGCGGAACGGCAGCGTGGCGGCGAACATAAATGCCCGCGAAGTTGTGATCATGGGCAAGGTGACCGGAAACATTCAGTGCAGCGATCGCCTGGACATCCGTGGCGAAGGCTCTCTCGTCGGCGATGTCAATACGCAGCGCATCAGCGTGGAAGACGGAGCCGTGCTGAAGGGCAGCGTTCAGGTTCGCGCAGCGGAAAATAAAGTGCAGGCGAAGCCGGTGTCATCCGAGTCCGCCAAACCAGGCATCACGGAGCAAAACAGGGCGGCAGCAGCAGTCGCAGGCCGCTAGGGATCTGATGCCGGTGTAACCAGTACAACAGGCACGCCTTCGAGCGTGCCTATTTCTTTTCTGCCTTGTCCTGCTTCAGATCGAGGGCTGCGGAGTTCATGCAGTAGCGCAGGCCCGTCGGCGCCGGTCCATCTTCAAAGACGTGCCCCAAGTGGGAATCGCAGCGAGCACACCGTACCTCGGTTCGGATCATTCCATGAGTGGAGTCCGTGTGCGCCAGTGTAGATTCTTCGCCGATCGGCTGCCAGAAGCTCGGCCAGCCGGTACCCGATTCAAACTTGGTCTCTGAACTGAACAGGGGTTGCCCGCAACAGACGCAGGCGTAGGTTCCATGGTCCTTTGTCCGGGCATATTTTCCCGTAAACGCTGGCTCAGTCCCAGCCGTTCGCGTCACGTAATACTGCTCGGGCGACAATTGCTTGCGCCACTCTTCGTCAGTTTTCTTGACTTTTTCTGTCACATGGCTCTCCAGGATTTCGCTGCAGCAGATGCGAAAAACGCGCGGTTTGTAGTGCCATCAAATCTCTATAATCATATCCTCCAGCCGAGTGGGGTAGTGGTTGATGATTTCGCCTTTATCCTTGCGGACTACCACCGTGTCCGAGTGTCGGAAGCCGCCCCAGTCGGGATCGTAAACCCCGGGCTCACAACTGAAAGTCATGCCCTCTTTCAGGACGGTTTTGTCGCCCTCGGCAATCCACGGAGGCTCGTGCGCTTCGAGGCCGATGCCATGGCCGGCGCGGTGCTTCAGGAACTTCTCGAAACCTGCCTTGCGGATCTGATCCAAGCTTTTCTTGTCGACCTCCTCGGCCACGGCACCCTCTTTCATGTTTTCAGCGGCGACATCGTGTGCCGCCAGCATGGCGTCGAAGAGCCGCTTGGCGTAATCGGCCGGCTTTCCTATAGAAAACGCCCGTTCGCACTCCACGTTGTAGCCTCCCAGCTGCGCGCCGAAACTGAGAATCAACGCGTCGCCTTTCTTCAGCCGGTCCTTGCTCGGGTTTGCGTGCGGAAAAGCGGAGCGCTTGCCGAAGGGCACTAAGCCGCCAAACGGAGGCTCGATGCCCACGCCAACCACGTCGTTCAGTTCCTTTGACATCTTGTCCGCCACTGCGTCGGCGGTAACTTTGAGGATTTCGTCTTCTGACACCCTGCCGTTTTGCTGCACGAATTCGCGGCCCGCCTGCACCTTGAAGTCGGCGAAATACATAGCGCGGCGCATGATGCGCAATTCGTCGTCGTCTTTCACCCAACGCAGGTTCTCGATCAGGTCACCAGCGTCCACGATCGTAGCTTTGGGTGCTCCCAGTTTCATTTGCTGCATGCGTCCGGGCCTGGGCTCTTCCACACCGATCCGCCCGCTGCCGAAGCCGCGCTTGGCTACACGCTCAAAAATCCAGCGTACCCGGTTCACTGGCCCGGGAAAGTCGAAATACGATTCGTAGTCTTTCACCCACCAGGTTTTGACTTGATCGCTTTCCAGTTCAGGGACAAACAGGGCTGGATCGCCCGACTCGGGAATCAGCGCCGCGAGAGGACGTTCCGTCGGGAGATGGAAATACCCGGTGGTGTAGATGATATTGGTCGCGTCCAGGAGGAGAAGCGCATTCAGCTTCCGTTGCTTCATCTTCTCCTGAACCTGTCCGATCTTGCGCCGGTACCACTCGGGTTGCAGCCGGTCGTGCGGGCTGGTATCCGCCATGGCTGTCGTCATCCGCAGCATCCGCGCCTTGCCGAAGCTGGTCACATCCGTCGTCACCGTGAGCGCCGCCACACCGGCCAAAGTATGCAGAAATTGCCTTCGGTTTGCCATGAGGTCTCCCCTAGATAACGAAAGTGAAGCGCACCATCTTAGCCCAGTCATACCATCCGTGGGCTACTTTGTGGACAATCGGTGAGGCGCTAAATACACTGCTAGTATCGCAGCCTTTCGGGTGCGGCTATGACTCCTATGCGACTGGTTACCTTTGAAGACCCGGTCCGGCAGTCCCGTATCGGCGCCATGACTGCCGATGCCCGCATCGTAGATCTGCACTCGGCTTGTGCCCTGTACTTGCGCGATGTGGAGAGTGAGGCTGCGTTCTATCGTCTGGCCGACGCCCTGGTTCCGCCCAACATGCGCGCCCTCTTCCGTGGCGGCGATACCAGTCTGGAAGCCGCCCGCAAGGCGTTCGACTACGTCGTGGAGCAAGATAACACCGCCGGGCCGCGCGGAGAAGCCGTCTTCTACGCCGCCGATGATGTGACGCTCAAGGCCCCCATCATCCCCAAGAAGTTTTTTCACACTGCGGGGAATTTCCGCGAGCACCATGAAGAAGCGACGAAGGCAGGGTTTTCGCACCCCGTGATGCCTTGGATTGTCTTCTTCCAGAACGTAGACGCCATCATCGGCCACGACGAAGCCGTGATCTATCCTGAGCACCTCACCCAGGAATTGGATTACGAACTGGAATTGGCCATTGTGCTGAAAAAAGGTGGCAAGCATTTTGCACCCGAGGAGGCCGGGGATTACATCGGCGGCTACCTTATTTTCAACGACATCACCGCGCGGGACATTCAGCGCCGCGAGATGAAGTCCGGCGTGTTCAGCTTCTGCAAGGGGATTGACACCTTCTGCCCGCTGGGGCCGTGGATCGTAACCGCGGACGAGATTCCCAATCCGCACAACCTGGCGATGGAACTGCGCGTGAACGGCGAGTCGCGGCAGCGCTCCCATTCCAGCAAGATGTCGGTAAAGATTCCGGAAATCCTTTCGCACTATTCGCCTATGGGCTACAGTGCAGGCGACGTGGTTTCAACTGGTACGGTTTCCGGTGTGGCAGCTTTCAGCGGCGATCCCAAGGCCTGGTATCTGAAGGTTGGCGACGTTATGGAGTGCGAGATTGAGAAGATCGGCATCCTGCGCAACCGGGTGATTTCGTGGGAGGAGGCCTACGGTCACAAGCCGGCAGCGATGGCCACCCAGGAGACGTCGCATTAGGGGACCGCGCGAGACGTTGCAAGCAACGTCTCTACGCCCAAGCTTCTGTATAGACGTAGCTCTACGTCTCATTTTTCGTGCTCCATAGAACGTTATGGCAAACACCAATTCCAAAGTCTGGGTCAGCGAACTGAACGCCCGCCCTGAAATCCGTTCTGCTTTCCCACGCGCCACAGTCCGCTTCTACGACACCACGTTGCGAGATGGCGAGCAGACTGTAGGCGTCGTGCTCTCGCCACTGCAGAAGCTGGACATCGCTCGCAAGCTGGATGAGCTGGGCGTTAGCCGCATCGAAGCCGGCTTTCCGCGGGTCTCTCCCGAGGACGCTGAGGCCATTCTGCTCATGCAGAAGGCCGGCCTGAAGGCTGAATTGTGGGGTTTTTGCCGCGCCGTGAAGGCTGACGTTGAAGAATTGGTGCGGCTGGGCCTGCGTGCATCCGTGATCGAAGCGCCTACTAGTGATATCAAACTCAAGGCCTACGGCATCTCGCGCGACGAAGTGCTCAAGCGCATCACCAACGCCGTCAGTTTCGCAAAGCAGAATGGAATCACTGTCGCCTTCTTCGCCGTGGACGGCACGCGCACAGAACTCGACTTCCTGAGGAGAGTGTATCTGGCAGCTCTGGGAGCGGGCGCAGCCGAAATCGTGGTTGTAGACACGATCGGCGCGTGTGGACCTGAGGCGGTTGAGATTCTGGTGCGCGAAGTTTGCCAGTGGGTTGGCCCTAAGACACCAGTGCACTATCACGGGCACAACGATTTCGGCATGGCCACCGCCTGTGCGGTCGCCGCGGTCCGAGCCGGGGCATCGTGGATCCAGGGCACCATCAATGGCATGGGAGAACGCGCCGGTAACGCCGACATCGGCGAGATTGCTCTCGCCCTGCGGTGTCTCTACGACGTTCCGGTCGCGTTGGATCTAACCAAAGTGCGCGACGTTTCCGAAGTCGTGCGCAAAGCCTCGGGCTACACGCTCGAAGCCTGGAAGCCATTGGTTGGCGAAAATCTTTTTATGCGGGAGAGCGGCGCGGTGGCCAGCCAGTTTCATATCCCCGAAGCCATCGAGCCGTATTCCTCTGAACTGGTCAGCGCGCGCCGCAGCATTGTGCTGGGAAAAAAGAGCGGGCTGGACAGCATCGATCTGAAGTGTAAGGAGCTGGGTCTAACCATCGTGCCTGAACAGCGTGGGCCCATCCTGGCGGCGGTGAAGAAGCGTGCCATTGCCAAGCGCGGTTTGTTAACCGACGATGAGTTTCGTGGGATTGTGACTGAACTGGCCGCTTCCTAGCGCCGCGTCCCGCACTCACCGCAGCGTCAACTGGCCTGCTCCGACGTGGGCGTGCAGCCGGTACTTGCCGTAGCCTTCCTTTTTGAACGACCGGAATAATCCACCTTCGGATACGTCAAAAGGATCGGCATCCAGCCCGCCCGTGGTTACGGATGCGTCCACATGGGCGTAGTCACCCGGTTTGCCCATTCCAACGGTCAGATCGCCGGCGTGGAGTTCAATGTCTTTGTCGCCCGTCAGGTCATCCACTTCTACCGCGCCGGCGGGAATACGCAGATAAAGATTCGAATTTCTCGGGACCAAGATTTCAATGTGAAAGTCGTTATGTGGCCCGCCGCTGACGCGCAAGTCTCCCGTGTTGCCCGTGGCGTTGAGGCTGACCTGGACTTCGCCGCTGCGGTACGCTTTCTCGCCCCAGTAATGAACTTGAACCTTGTTTTCATCGGTTCCTCTGACCACAATATCACCGGATCGTACGTGCATGCGGATCAGGCCACCAGAGGGAAATTCAGCTTGGAAGCTATCTTTCGCTACCTCCGAAGCAGCGGCCGACTTATCAGCTACAGCCACGGTGGTAACAGAGAAAAGCAAGCAAAGGAGGATGATCAGGCGTTTCATCAGACACACCTCCACTGGGCTGATCCGTGATACGAGGGGGCTCGACTGGAAGTTCCCCATATTTTGCGGCCTGGTTCCGGAGCTGGATCTTCGCCTACCGGGTGAAGTGCGGTAGAACAGCATCGCCGAACAACTTGGCCTGGCCCGTGCGGTCGTCGCCCCAGATTTCCAGCATGATATGAGTGCAACCCGCCGCGCGGTATTCCTCGATCCGCTGGATGCACTCTTCCGGAGTACCCGCAATCGGGCAGACCTTTCGGAGAACTTCGTCGCTAACCGCCTTCGCCGCTGCCTTGCGGCCGCCCTTTTCCATGGCGTCGGCCACCGGCTTAAGTTCATCGAAGGTCAGGCCCGCACATTCCAGCAGCACATCAGCCGAGCCTTTGATGTTCTGCACCTTGTTTGCAAGATACATGGCGGCCTGCTCGCGCGCTCCTTCTTTGCCCCTGGCGGAGTCGTGCCCGATACTGCCTACGATCACGGAACCGAGCACCAGACTCGATGGGTCTTTCCCTGCTTTGCGCGCACCTTCCTCCATGTTCTTGCGCGAGTAGCGGACGAATGCCGGCGTGGTGATACTGGCGGTCAGCAACCCGTCACCCACTGAAGCAGACATCTTCTGCAACACCGGTCCCGTGCCGGCGACATAAATGGGCGGAATGCCGCGGGGCGTATGCGCGTCGGACTTGAGCGGAGGCACGCTGGCCTGAAAGACTTTGCCTTCGTACTGAAAGGCATCGCCCTTGAGCACTCCCTTGATGACTTCGATACTCTCGCGCATCACCGTGGCGGGACCGACTTTTTCGCCTTCGCCTTCTCCAATCTCCTTCATAAAAATCTTCGAAGCGCCCAGGCCCAGCAGGAACCGGTCGCCAGCAAGATCCTGCATGACCCGCGCTTCCATCGCGATCTGCACCGGATGGCGCGTGTATGGCGAGATAATCCCCCAGCCTAGTTGGATACGACGGGTCTGGGCGGCAATCACCGCCAGGACCGCTGTGGACGACCGCGCTTCAAAGGAATGCTTACGCCACCAGGGATAAGCCTCCGCAATCCAGAACGCATCAAAACCAGCGTCCTCACAGGCCTTGGCCATGGTCACAGTTTCGTGCACCGGCTCCATGCTGAGTTGCAGAACTCCGATATTGAATGGGATGGACATGAGTTCGTGATTAGCTCCTGGCTGCCTGCTTGTAGCTTCTCGCTGTAGCTGGTTTTTCTCGGCGTTCTGGGCGACTTTTGCGGTTAAGCCTTCAATCCGGGTCTTTCCATGAATGCTCCAACCCTTTGATCAATTCCCACAGTGCCTTATTCAAAGGAGTGGGCACGCCAACTTTTTCTCCCCACTTCACAATCGCACCATTCATGAAATCTACCTCCGTTTGCCGCTTGGCGAGCACATCCTGGAGCATGCTCGCGCAGTGTTTGCCAGGAGCGTTGGCGCCTTTTTGCACTAGTTGCCGAGGATCACCGTGTAGCGCGATTCCTAGCATCTTGGCGACTGCTTCACCTTCCGCAATCAGATCGTTGAATAGCTGCCCAGTCGGGGCGAATCGTGTCGCAGCGCCGTGATGCAGCAACGTTAACGCGCCGACAGGATTCGTGGACGCATTGAAGATCAGCTTGGTCCACTGCGCGCCCCGCGCGTCTTTCAGAGCAATGGTGTTCATCCCCGAGCGCGTCATCAGCCCGGCGAGTTCCTCCACTTTGTCCATGGAGGTGTTGCTCGGTTCGAAAGGGCCGATCCAGGTGTCGCCCTTGATGTCGTACCCGACGTGCCCCGGAGCAATCGCGTGTCCTGCCGGGAACGTCGTGCCCCGAATCACATACTTCACATTCTCGGCGATGATTTCTTCGTTGCCCACGCCATTCTGCACCGAGCACACGACACTCTTTTCATCGAAGATGTGTGCCACTTGGGTGATCGCGCTCCTGGTATGAATTGCCTTGGTCGCCACAATACCGTAGTCGCAGCGCGGCAATTCCTTGGCATCGCTGGTGGCGTTCAGCCGCGCTGTAAAATCGACAGCGCCGGAGAGGCGGAGACCATTCGCACGAATGGCGTCGGTGTGCTCTTTCCATACGTCATAGGCCCAGACTTCCGCCTCACCCGCTTTGGCCAGGTGCGCGGCAAACAGGCTGCCTACGGCACCGCAGCCGACTACACAAATCTTCATTCCTTCTCGCCTCTGGATATTACTAAGGAATTAGAAGCCAGAATCATGCCCACTGGCAGATCGATTTCTAACTTCTATCTTTCTTGATTCTGACTTCCAGTATTACCGCGCCACTTTCCCGAGCAATACGCTCTCACGAGTCTCCTCCCCTGTGAAAAATTGCCAGGGTACATCGGCCAAGCATTCACCTTCCGTCCTGCCGATGCGGTACGTGTCCTGCGTGTAGAGGCAAACCTTGCCGTCCTTGTCCACCACCTGGGGATGAAGCGAGAAGATCATGTTCTCCTCGAGCTGGACCTCGCTCTTCGCACCGATGGCGGGATGCTCAATCATCGTGGCCCCAATGCTGTGCCCGGATAAATGGCCGAGCGCGAAGCCGTGCCGGGTAAAGGTTTCGGCAACCGCGCGGTGAACGTTGCTGGCCAGCTCGCCCGCGCGCATCAGCTTGCGAGCCGCCTCCAGCGCCAGTGGATACGCGTCCGCCATGGCTTGAGTGCGCGCGCTCAGCTTGCCCCGAATCAGCGGCCGGGAAAACTCCACCCAATAGCCCCCGGCGCCAGTAACCTCCAACGAGTAGAGCAGAAGGTCATCAGCCTCGACTACGCGATGGCCCGGCACTCTGAAAGACGCCTCCGCCTCGCCCTGCGCCCCGGAGAGCAGAATATTCATCATGCGCGGACCTGCACCTCTGGCAAAAAACCTTTCCACGGCGGGCGCCATGATCTCTGCTTCGGTCTTGCCGGGCTGGTACGCGGCGACCAGCGTCCAGAAGCCGTCGAGAATAATGTCCATGGCGTCGCGCACCTCGGCGAGCTCTTCCTCGCTTTTGACGGCTCGAGCCATGTCAAACTGGAAATCGAACGGCACGAGTTCGAACGAGCCCTGCGCCAGTTCGCGGTAGTCACGCACCGCCAGAACAAAGTTCATGCCGTACATGCCAAGGCGCTTCCAGCCGCACTCGCGTCCGCGATCATAAATCCACTTCCCCGGAATGTCGGGCCAGACGTGATCTTTGACCCAGGGCTTGACTTTGTCACCGATCCAGCGCGCTTCGCGGGGAAACACCAGTGTCGGCTCACCGGCGAGAGGAATCACGACGTAAACATAACGATGGACAATCTCGAAGCCGGAAACATACAGTACCGCGCCCTCGAACCCTGCGTACTGGTTGCCGCATACGATGAGCGCGTCCAGTCCCTCCCTTTCCATGCGAGAGCGGATGTTCTTGTAACGGCGGTCGATTTCGTTTTGACTCGGCAAGATTCCCTCAGGAGCTGGAGACGAAGCCTGAAACGGGCTCTCGGAGCACAATTAAGTTATGTCTTTACTTACTGCATCCCGCACAACTCGACGGCAGTAAGCGCGTAGATCTTGGTTATGTCCACCAGCGTCTTGATTTTGACCTTTTCGCCCTCAGCGTCGCGCGGGCCGCTGGAAGGACCGTAGTTGACCGTCTCGATACCATAGCGCGTCAACACACTCGCGTCCGAACACCACGTAACCACTTCCCGCCCCGGCGGTTTACCCATGATGCGTTCGTGGTTAGCGTCAATAGCTTTGATCATCTCGTGCTCTTCGCTGATGCGCGCCCCCGGCACCGAAACATAGGTTTCAAATTCCAGCCCCCAGTCAGGATGCTGTTTCTCCAGCTCGAAAAACACTTGCTGAATATCGCGCCGCGCTTCAGCCATAGGAATCGTCGGCGGCACACGGACATCCAGGAACAAATCGGTTTTCTCGGGCGTGCGGCTGGCGCGCCACGCATGACCACCACGAATCCCGCCTAGATTCACAACGGCTTTCCTGCCTCCGTAGGAAGCTTTCTTTTCCCACGCAGCAATCCACTTCATGATGGGCTCCATCAGCTCATACATGCGTCGGATGGAGTTCATCTCCTCACGGCCCTCGCAGAACGCAGTGTGCACATAAATTCCCGTGCACGAGATACGTACCCAGAGCGACCCGAAGTGTTCCAGAACCACATGCATGTCAGTGGGTTCACCCAGAATGCACATGTCGGGCAGAACGCCGTGGTTCACCAGATAATGCGTGCCGTAGCCGTAGCCGCGATATTCCTTTCCCTTGAACTCGCCCCACTGAGTCTTCTCGATCTCGCCGGTCACGGCAGCAATAATGACGTCGCCTTTCAGTTTCACACCGGCACGCTGCAGTGCTTTGACCGCGTGCGTGTAGCACACCAGCGCACCCTTCATGTTGTAGATGCCGAGCCCGTAGATCACTCCGTTCTTGACCACTGCGTGAGGCTTGTAGCCAATGCCAGTCAAGAATTCTTCACTGCCGGTGTTGGAGGTATCCATGTGGCCGTTGAACATCAGGTTTCTGCCACCCCCGGCGCCGATCCAACGGCCCAGCACGTTGGCACGCCCTTCTTCCACCTCCTGCCAGGTAACGTTGAGGCCAAGCTGATGCAGAGCGTTCTGCATGTATTGCGCCATCTGCAGTTCCCCGCCGGTGGGGCTGGGAATGTTGATGACATCGCAAGCCATGGCGACGATCTCTTCTTCCCTGACCTCGCCGAGAATCTTCGCAATGAGTCCGGCGTTCAAACTCGATGTCGGCACTTTATTTGGTTTAGGCAAAGTCTTCAGTTCTCGGTTCTTGGTTTCTAGTGCGCCACCATTGCTCTACACCAATCGAAAATCATCAGGATACGAACACAATTTCTCGTTGCCTTGCTCCGTGATCCAGAAGTCGTCTTCCAGGCGCAACCCGCCACCGCCGGACCAGTAAATGCCGGGTTCAATGGCCAGAACCATGCCTTTCCGGATGGTGCCTCCTCCGGCCTGATGTGCATACGGCGGCTCATGTGCGCGGGCTCCCACGCCGTGACAAATCGGATGAGACGGCTGCCCGGGATATCCACCTTCAGCGATGCGGGCGCGAACCAGGCGGTCCAGGTCCGGGAAGCTGGCGCCGTCGTGTGAGTAGGTCACAGCCTCATTGAACACCTTCAGAAGCAGATCGAGCAGCTTGTGATATTCCGGAGTTAGCTCGCCGGGGCAGACGTTCTTGGTCAGGTCAGTCCAGTATCCGTCCACGCACACCCAGATTTCAAAGAGTGTTGGTTCATGCTTCTGAATGGGGCGGTCACCAGTTGCGGTAAAGGTCGCGATCCCCTTTCCTGACCAGACCAGGGTGAAGGCACGGGCCATTTCAACCTTGCCCTTGTAGCCCACGCCCAGACCGTGCACGAAGCTCTCGTACATGCCGCCGACTTCACTTTCCTTCATGCCGGGCCGCATGTGCTCACGCGTATGTTCCATGGCAAGCGCGGCGAGTTCGTTGGCCAGACGCATGCGCTCGATTTCCTGTGACGTCTTGATGGCCCGGGCTTCGTTGAGCAGCGGTGTAGCGTCCACTACCTGGCCCGCGATCTTGCGGAAGGCGTCAAAGTAATTCTGCGTTGGCGTGGTCGGTTCACCTACCATGCGGTCCGCGGCCTGCGTGCCCATGTTGAGTTCGATTGCAACCTTGTCGGTCAGGCCTCGCTGTTTAAGGACCTCGAGTGCCAAATCCAGTGCGCGATATTGCGGCGGCCGCGGGTCGCGCTCGTCATAACCCTTGAACAATCGGAGGTCCTTCGTCCAGGAATTGCGCTGCGCGTCAGCCCGCTGGGGCTCGAGAGCGATCAGAGTAGGCTGACCCTCACCCGGAAAGACCACCGCGTCATAACCCTTCATGCACCAGTAGTTGGTGAGATACAACACGTTATCGGGTGCGCGTACGACTAGCGCAGTCACGTCCTGATCCTTCATCAGGGCGCGCACACGACCCAGTTTCGATTCGTCAAGCGGCCATGCCATGCGCTAGTGTCCCTTTCCGTGGGTCGCTACTGCCTGGTTTTCACCCTTGAACGTCCAGGCTTCTTCTTTCCCCTTAGTCAGCCGGTACACGGCCGTGTGCAAGGGCGCGGATACACCCACGCGCTCCGCCTGGCGCGCGATGGCGCCGCTCAGAAAGTCCACCTCCGTCGGCAACTGGTGGCGGATGTCATAGAGCATCGAGGGCGGATGGTTGGTCATGGCGCCGATCTTGTTCATCTCCCACGGATCTTCATGAAGTTTCACCTCGCTTGCCTCCGCAACCCGCTTGCCTTCGTCGATCAACTCGTGCAACAGATGACCGAGCGCGGAAAACTGCGATTCATCCGCGAAATGTGGCGAATGCGGCAAGCCAGTCAGCGCGGAGACGCCGTTTACCGACGCATTGAAAATCAGCTTCGACCACTGGGCCGGACGCGCATCCTGCAAGGCCTCCGCTTTCAGCCCTCCGGCGACAATCAGGTCGGCCGCCTGCCTCACCAAAGAGTACGGAGTGTGGCGCGGCTCGAATGGGCCGAGCCAAGTGGCCGTGTCCAGTTCGTACTGCACGTGCGTGTCGCTGTGGCGCGTGCCGCTCATGAAAGTCGTGCCTCGAATAACCTGCCCGCGCGTGTGGGCGGCGATAATCTCTTCGCTGCCCAGTCCGTTCTGCGCGGATATCACAGCGCCTTGATCGAACCGGCTTCCTACCGCGGCAATGGAATCCTCCACCTGCGCCGCCTTGGTCGCCAAAATGCCGAGGTCGCAGTCTGGAAGCTCGTCCGGACTCGTCGTAGCCCTGAGCGACACGTGAAACTCGTGTTGTCCCGAGACGTGCAGTCCTTCGCGGCTTAACGCGCGGGCTTGGTCCTCGCGGCGGACGAAAGCCCACACTTCTGCGACTCGCGCCAAATGCGCTGCGTACAGGCTGCCAATGGCGCCACAACCGACAATGCAAACCCGCTTGATCACAAGTTGCGCCACTACACCCGCCGCTCTACCTTCACCAATCTCTCCGCCTGGCCGATTTCCTTTTCTACCATCGCGCGGAAAAGCCGGTCCGCGTTGTTGAACGAGTCGTCGATGATAATGCCGCTTGAAAACAGCGCATCCTGCAGCGCCGCCGAAATCGTGTGGATAGGCGCAGCGCCGCCCTCTCCCATGCCTTTGGCACCGCTGTAGCTGTGCGGTGACGGCGTCTCGATATGGCCATATTTCACATTCGGCATGTTTACAGCCGTGATCGGCGTGTAGTCGCTGAAGGTGCTGGTGAGCATGTTGCCCACGGCGTCATACACGCAGCTCTCCATCAACGCCGCGCCGATACCGTGCGCCGTCGCACCATACACCTGGCCTTCGACGATCGGCGGATTGATTACAGTGCCGCAGTCATCCACGGCAACATAGTCGAGAATCCGCGGGATGAATGTATCGCGCTCCACTTCGACCACTGCTATGTGAAGCTGCGAAGCATAAGTCAGTGTCAGATTGCCGTACTTCCTCTGCTTGTCCGGGACCTTGAACGGCGCCCTCCAGATGTAGCGGCAGTTCAGGGTAACGTCGTGCATTTCAACTGGCAGCACTGCGCTGTTCACGTTGACAATGTTGGCCAGTCCCCAGTAGTTGATCGATTTTCCGTTACTCTTGGAGCGAATCTCCGGCCCCTGTGCGCCCGTGCCGAACTCGAGGTCGTCTTCTTTGGCTTCCAGCACAAAGGCCGCCAGGCGCTTCATCTCAGCTCTTAACTTCTGAGCAGCGCCATGAACCGCCGACAATCCAGAGACGGCAAACTGGCTGGCGTATGTTCCCGAAAACCCGGTGTGCACGTTGCGCTCGGTGTCGAAACCGGTGCGCACGGTGACCAGGTCGGGATGGATATTCAGCACATCCGCGACCACCTGCGCAGCCGTGGTCTCGTGTCCCTGGCCCTGCGGGCAGGAACCGACTGCGACTACAACCTCTCCGTAGATGTCTAATTTGCAATTCGCTCCCTGCGAGTTGCCGGAAAACGGTGCCCCAGGGTTCACGATCTGCGACTGGCCAAAATTGTTGGTGCCCGAGTCGAGCGTCGTGCCTATGCCGATCCCGATCAGGCGGCCCTCCTCGCGAGCGGCAGCCTGCTTCTTCTTCCATCCCTCCCAGCCGATCAGATCTTTAGCCACCTGCAACATCTTCGGATAATTACCCGAATCGTACACACAGCCGTTGGGCGTAGTGTAAGGAAACTCTTCAGGACGAATGTAGTTGCGCAGGCGCATCTCGTCGGGCGAAATGCCCAACTCGTGCGCACATATGTCAACCACCCGCTCCAGAAACCAAAGATGCTGCATGCGGGAGTAGCCGCGGTTGGGGCCGACTGGACATTTATTGGTGACCGCCTGGGTGAAGTCGATACGAACGTTCTTGAACCGATACACACCGGGGACCACCTGCGACCAAATCACACATCCCAGAGGCTCATAACGAGGGTACGCACCACAATCGTCAATGTGCCGTGCCGCGATAGCGGTAATCACCCCATCTTTGTCCAGCGCAACTCTGGTGTCGCGGAAAGTGCGTTCGTTGCCGTGGGCACTCGACGTGTTGTGCTCGGAGCGCGTTTCCACCCATTTGATGGGGCGTCCGCCGGCTTTCTTCGAAATCAGCGCACACACCGCCATCTGCGGGTAGCTGGTGATCTTGATGCCAAAACTGCCACCGATGTCGGATGTCTCCACCCGAATGCGGTCAATATGAACATTGAGGTGTGCCGCCAGAAACTGAATGGCGAACGATGGAAAAGAATTATTGCACCAGTAGTAGATGCGTTCATCCTTGGGCTGCCACTGACCGATAACGACGTTGGTCTCCAGTGGCGTGCTGGAAAAACGGTGGAAGTGCAGCCGGTCGATGTGAACGACGTAAGCGGCCTCTTTAATTGTTTTCTCAACATCGCCGTATTCGAAGACGCCGTTCCACACCCGATTGGTGCCAGCTTCCTCGTGCAAAATGCTCTTGTCCTTCAGCGCCTCTTCTGCATCTACGACAGGATCGAGAGCTTCATATTCGACCTGAACCAATTCTGCAGCGTCATCGGCGATGCCCGGCGACTCAGCTGCTATCGCCGCAACCGGTTCGCCCTGATATCGCACCTTCGACACTGCCAGCGGGTAGTCCTTAATCTTCGCGCAGGGATCTGGGCCGATCTCGATAAAGGGCTGGGTTTGCGGCGCAATCTCAGCGCCGGTCAACACGCAAACCACTCCGGGAAGCGCCTCGGCGGCCGACGTATCGATGCTGACGATCTTAGCGTGGGCGTAAGGCGAGCGGACGAAGCGCAAGTACAGCATCTCGCGCATCTTGATGTCGTCGGCAAACTTCCCCCGCCCGCGCAAAAGCCGGTTTTCCTCCTTGCGGGGAAGCGGTTGGCCTACCCAATTCTTCTTGTCAGCTCCCGTACCCACTGCCTGCTCCTTGCGATTGCTCCATCAACTGCTCAATGCCGCCTGCAATCCATCAATCAGCTTCTGTACGTTCTTCCTGCCCAGCGGTTCGAGCAACCCGCCCGCGACTGATGTCAAGCGGCCGAAGATCTGAGCCTCTCCCTGCCAGGCGACTTTCGTTCCACCAGTTGTCGGTGAGAGATCGAAGCCTGCAGTCAACGAGACGTTGCCTCCCGCCACGCTTCCCTGCCCTTTGTACTGCGCGCGTTTGGGACGGTCGGCCTGCGCCAGTTCCATCTTCACTTCCGCCACGCCCTTGATGTAGGAGATCCCAACATTCACTTTCACCGTGAAGTGGGTTGCGTCCTGTACCACCATGCCTTGGAAATCAGGCACCAGCGGGCCGAATTGTTTCGGGTTGGTGAGGAAGTCAAAAACCGCTTCCGGCTTGCGTTTGACTTCGAATTCCCCGCCAAACTTGATCGCCATGCTTCAGGCCCCCTTCATGTTCTGCGCAGCTAACTGAATCGCTTTGAAGATGTTCTGATATCCCGTGCAACGGCAGGTATTACCGGCGATGGCTTTGCGCACGTCTTTTTCGCTTGGCTGTTTGTTGCGCGAAAGTAGTTGCAGAGTCGAGAGCATCAATCCCGGCGTGCAATACCCGCATTGCAAGCCGTAAGCGTCGCCAAAAGCCTTTTGAATAGGATGAAGTTGGCTGTCCTTCTCCAAGCCTTCAACCGTGAGGATCTCCGCACCGTCGGCCTGCACCGCAAACATGGTGCAGGACTTCACGGCCGCGCCATTCATCAGCACTGTGCAGGCGCCGCAGTAGGTAGTATCACAACCTACGTGGGTACCAGTAAGGTCAAGCGCCTCGCGCAGCAGTTCGACGAGCAGCATGCGAGGCTCCACCGTCAGGGCGCACGGCTTACCGTTGACCCTCACGCAAATGGCAATCTTCTCGATCGGACCGTCCAGCGTTTGCTTCGGCTTCGAGATCTTCCGTCTCGACGCTGCTTCCGTTTTCGGCTTCGACCGCCTCTTAGGCATAGATATGTCCTACTTCGACGCGTTCACCGCGAGCCCGTCGAACCGCGATTTCAATAGCGCGCTTCACCAGGGCGCCGGCGAGCGTGCGTTTGTAGGCCGCCGAGCCGCGCATGTCGGGCTGAGGATCCGCGGCAGCCCGCGCGGCTTCCACCGCGGCGGAGATTGTCTTGTCTGTGACTCTCTGTCCGCGCAGGACAGTCTCCGCTTCTTTCGCCTTAATGGCTGTCAGACCGACGCAACCCATGGCGATCGCAGCATCCTTGCATGTATCGCCTTCCATGGTGAGCTGCACGGCGGCACTCGCCGTTGGATACACCGGGGCAGAGCGCTTGAAAGCGAGATATGCACCTCCGCTGCCCTTCGGCGGCATTTTCACCATAACTTCAATGACCAGTTCGTCATGTGCCAGCGCGGTGGTGTAGGCATCTCTTATGAAGTCTGGGAGACGTACCGTGCGGGCCCCTTTCTTGCCCAGGCACCGCACGTCCGTCGAAAGCGTCATCAGGACCGTCGCCCAGTCACCGCTGGGATCAGCTTCCGCGAGCGAACCTCCAATCGTGCCGCGATTACGCACCTGTACGTCAGCAATTCCAGCAGCGCAGTCATGTAGGATGGGAATTTTTGCAGCTGCGGCAGATGCCTCAATCTCTGCGTGCCGGGTCAGAGCGCCGAAGCGGAGCGTGCCACGTTCATCCTTGATGTAGGACGTTCCGGAAATAAAGTTCAAGTCCACCAGGTGACGCGGATTCGCGAAACGCAGCTTCATGAGCGGAATCAGGCTCTGGCCGCCGGCTAGCAGCTTGGCCTCCTCGCCAAGCTGGGAAAGCATGGTAATCGCTTCCTTCAGCGAGCCAGCCCGGTGATAGTGAAAAGCTCGGGGATACATCGTTCCGTTTATCCGTGCGCCCCAGCGACCGCGCAGAAAAGTGTTCGGTTCCGGGTGACTAAGCTTAACAAAACAACCGATGTCGCGACGGCGGCGCCATAAATCAGGCACTCTGTCGTGCAAAACCCACAGCCACGGCTGCCAGTGCTACGATTACCAACGCAGAGCCCACAACCGCCAGCGCCGAAGCGAACGTCCCACCGTGGTTGGCGGCCTGCAGGATCACACCCAGCGGGAAAATCACCGAGCCGACCAACAGCGCCAGCGCGATCCAGAAGCGCAGGCGCTCACCAAATGCGACATTGTCGAACACTACTCCCAGCACAATCATCAGCATGGCCAGTCCAATCCAGTGTGAGTGCACATCCACCTGGCGGACGTAGTCATACCTAGCCGCACCGTACGCAGCAATGGCGTTGTGCGCCTCAGGCAGCTGTCGCTCGGCGGCGTTCACAAAAGCCGTTGCTAGCGAACCACCCATGTGGTCGAGAGTCTGGTGCTCAACAAAAAGCGCATAGTGAAGCCCGTAGAGCATGCCAAACGCCGCCAGAAGCAGTCCGCCGAACAGCAGAAGCTTGCGCGCGCTCATGAGCCACCTCCAGCTTCGGCATCGAGACGGCCACTGTAACGAAGGACGCCGGCCAGCATTCCAACCAACGCAACTATCACCATCAGACCACCAACGTCCGCTATGCCGCCTGCGATCAGACCCATCTTGAGTTCCAACAGCACGAACAGCGGCAAGATCACCGAACCAGCCAACAGCAACCGCACCCAGCGCCGTTTCCATTTTCCACTGACGAATACATAAGGCTGAACGAACGAGAGCAATACCGCTAGCAAGCCGAACTCGATGATGTGTGAGTGGGCAGCGATCTGGACTGCTTTCTCGGCCTGCAACATGCCGTAGTCGTTGACGGATTGGGCCGCAGTATTGCTCTGGTTGGCGGCAGCGGCGTCCAGCATTGTGCCCAGAATCGTGGTCTCCCGCGCTTCGTGCTCGTACAGGTCGGCACCGGCATACCAGGCGCCGTGCACGAAGCCGGCCAGCATCAGCAGCGTACCGCCGGTCAGCAGCGTGCGCCGCTCCCAACTGCGGTCCTGCGGCAATTCCGGTTCCACGACGCCTACCCGCAGGCTGCGGAAGTGCGTCCACAAACCCCAGGCTTCGCCCACCAAGGCGATGATCAGCAACCCTCCAGCAGAGTCCGCCAGGATGCTCGCCCATCCAATCACGGGAAATGGACTGTAGGCCAGACCTACGTAGTGAATGAGAAAGATGCCTAACGGCAGTAGCACGCCGCCCGTCACAAACAACTTGGCCAGCAACTTTTTGCGCCCAGACGAGAGCGCCACGTAAGGCTGGATCAGCGCCAGCAGTAGAGCCAGATAGCCAGCATCAATCATGTGAACGTGCGTGTCGACCTTGGTGCCTCGGTCCTCCAGAAGATCGCCAATGCGCCCAAAGGCAGCTCGTACGCCGGACGAATCTTGCGTTGCAACCGCCTGAGTCGCCGCCAGCAGGGTATCGCCGGTTCGTCCGCCATTCTGGTGGAGTACAAACACAGCGAAGATGTCCCCGAAGAGCATTCCACAGGCGATGAGAGCGATCCCGCCAAACACCAGCAACCGCCGCGCGCTCATGGCAGGAAACGTCGCCGCAACGTTGACGGAGGTCTCCCCTGGGTTCATGCGCCTTTGAGCAGCTGCCGACCTGCTTCCGGTCTCCCCGGAGGGAGTTGGTGGTCCCAACACAGCCATCGCTAGTCTGCCGCCTTCGCGCCCTTGGTCCCGCGAATCGCCGCAATCACGTGTTTGGCGAACAGGTATTGAGTTTTGATGCTCTTCCAGTGTTCCAGCCCGCCGAAGTTGGAGACAATCGCCAGCTCGCCGATACCACCTTTTTCCTCCAGTCCGCGCACCTGGCGGAGCACCTTCTCCGGAGTGCCAATGAAACCAATTTCCTGTTCGACAATTTCCTCGTAGGTCAACTTGGTAAGCGATTCAAGCGCTCCGCTGGCGTAAAAACCATAGCCCTTGGCACGCAGCTCGGCCTTCTTTTCCTCGCCCTGCAAAGACTCTATAGGGGAAGCATTAAAAGCGAGAAAGTTGTACAGAGCCTGCTCCACTTCCTTACGGATCTGCTTTTCATCTCCATCGATGTATACCGGCCGGATGTAAACGATGTCCGGCTGATGGCCGTGTTCGGAGCAAGCCTTCTTGTAAATGTTCAGCGAGGGTTCCAGCACTTTCCACGGCAGGAGGGGAGGCACAAAGATGCCCCAACCCTTGTCGCCGGCCATCTGGTAAGTGATGTCGCTGGTGCCGCCGGTGTAGAACCTGGGATGCGGCTTTTGCAGCGGCCGCGGCACTACGGTGACGTCCTTCACTTTGTAATACTCGCCATCGTAGGAAAACTTTTCCTTCGTGAACGCCAGCTCCAGTATGTCGATAGCTTCGTTATAGCGTGGGCGGCTTTCCTCGAGTGGCATGGCGGAAGGGCCGAAAAGCCAGGCATGCCCGCGACCCAGGCCACACTCCAGGCGTCCGTTGGTAAGGATGTCGGTTTCGGCGATCATGCCTGCCAGGCGCATAGGGTTTTCCAGCGGCAATGTGTGGAGCGCAGTGCGGAAGCGGATACGGCTAGTGCGTTGCGCTGCGGCGGCAAACATGGCCAGCGGGTTAGCCGAAATGGAAAACTTCTGAAAGAAGTGGTGATCGATGACCGAGTACACATCGAAGCCACTGTCGTCAGCGTGTTCTATCTGGTGCATGATCTCCCAGATCATGTCGTAGTGCGACTTGCCCGGCAACGTCTGGATTTCGCAGTAGATGCCGAATCGCATGTGTCTCTCCTAGTGTTTCCGGCTTCCCAGGTTCACTTGCTTGGGCGCTTCATGATCTTCGTACTGGGCGCTCGGTTGATTTAATTCTGCTCCGATGGTCCGGTACGACGACCTGAAGTACAGCAAGGGATTGCCCTCCCGCACCACGACGTCCTCGACTTCAGCGATGAAAATTGTGTGGTCGCCCGCGTCCTGCGCGCTATGCAGGCGGCATTCCAAATACGCCAGAGCTCCGTTGAGCACCGGAGTACCATGTGGAGTGCGGTCAAAGCGAGCGCCCACCTCGCGCTCGGCATGCTGGTGAGTCTGTGTGGGAAGCGCGTAATACTCCGAGATCGCCCGCTGGTTCTCCGCCAGGACGTTCACACCAAAACGTTTCTTGGCATGCAAGTGCGCATGGGTTCGACTGCGATGATCCACACAAACCAGGACCAGCAAAGGATCGAGCGAGACCGAGGTGAACGCATTTGCCGTCATGCCATGCACCTCTCCGTCATAGTCCACCGTGATTACCGTAACTCCGGTAGCAAAGCAGCCCATCGCTTTGCGGAAATCTGCCTGGGTAACACTCATAGGAAGGCTGCGGCCCTTGGAATCTTAACTGCTTTAAGGCGGAGCGGGCTTGAACCACTCCGCCCTTCAGAGTCTTACCACGTAAAGCGCGCTGCCAATTGTATCTGGCGCGGGTTGAAGATGGCTCGTGGCGTCCCGTAGGACGGATTGGGGGAACCCTCGAGATTTCCCGACGGCGTTGCAGGACAACCGACATCAGTGGGGGTCGTCGCGAAGCCGCAGAAATCTGCTGCCCCATACGCGGTATTGAAGAAGCGAACGTTGAGCGTATTAGTGATATTAAACGCCTCTGCCATGGCTTCCAGGTGCACGCGCTCCGTGAGATTGAATGTCCGCGAAACCCGTACGTCCAGGCTTTGGTAGCTGTCGCCCGTGAATGTATTCCGCGGCTCGATGCCCACGCGATCATTGTTCCCGAAGATGTCTCCATTGGCGTCGAAGCCGGCGAACTTGGTGAAGTAGTGCGGGCCCTCGAGACTAACGATAAAGCTGAGTTGCCAGTCATTCAGAACCGGATTCATGTGCTCAGGTCCGGTCAGAATGGCATTGCCTACGAAACGCTGGCCCACGTGGTCGGCGGATACCGCCCTTTCACGGTTAAAGCAGCAAGTGTCCTGAGGAATGAGCACAAAGCTGGGATTGGGTCCGTCATCAATACCCTTTGACCAGGTGTAGCTCAGACCGAAGCCCACATGATGACTGGTGCGCTTATTGAAGTTGATCAGTAAGCCGTCCCATTGCGAATCCCACCTGGAATCCGCTTCGAAGTCCACACCGAAGGGAGGATTCTTGATTCCGGGAACGATTCCAAACCCCACTCCGGGCAGGCAATCGGAGTTCGGGAAAGCCGGGCAATAGTAGTTCTTGCTTCCCACGCGACCCTGCGAATCATGTACCAGATGGGCCGCGTCCGCAAATGCGGGGTTAGCGTCCGGTTGGTTCACGTTGTAGAAGCTGCCCAGATGAACTCCGCGAACATGCAAGCCGGTGACATCCAGAACCGTGTCTTTGAAGGGCTGGATTTCAAAGCCAAAGCTGAGCTGCTCCCCGTAGGGCGGTTTGTGCGCCTTGGCGAAGCGTACGATTACTGCGTCCAGCGCATTGGCTGGATAGATTGCCGTGGTCGAGATGGACGGGAACAAGGCGCTCAATGCTCCCACCATGGTGAACGGATCGGACCCGAAGGCCGACAGCCTGGTTTTCGCATTCAGGTCGTCCTGAATGTTTTCGCGTCCCGGATACTTTTGCAACCCACCGCATGACGGAATTTGGCACATCAGCAGCGGCGATGGGATTGTGCCATGGAAGAGCCCGGCACCACCGCGAATCACCAGACCGCTGTGCCCACCCGGGGCCCAGGAGAAGCCCGCGCGCGGATCGAAGTTCTTCAACGGATTATTGATGGCCGCGCTCGGCCAAGTCTCGCCTTCCCAACGCAGGCCATAGTTGAGCGTTAAGCTTGACGTGGCCCGCCACTTGTCCTGAACGTAGAGCCCCTCGTATGTGTGTCCGAGCTCACCCTTGGCCTGATTGCGAACGGCGGAAGAGATCGCCGAACCCTGGTAGACCGAGGTATCGAAAGATGTTTCGTTAAACCCGGAGGCGGTGTCAAAACGCTCGAAAAAAATCACGAACGGATGCGGCGCTTGGAAGCCGAGAATCTGGCCCACAAAATCGGTGCCCAGGAATGCATCCAGGCTTCCGAAGTCAGCTTCGAATGGGTAGAACAGCGGGAATGATTCGGTGGTGTTGACGTGATTGAAATCGCCACCGAACGAGACAGTGTGATTCCCCAGCGTCTTGGTGACACTATCCACAATCTCGTAACGTCCTTCCTCATAGAAGTCCGGATTGCCACGGTTCACACCCAGGGTGAAAACGTTCGACACTTCCAGATGCGGCTGGGTGCTCGTCGTGGGGAAGTCAAAGAAGCGATGCGCATACTGAACACGAACCTCGTTCACCAGCGAGGGAGAGAAAACCGTAACCAGGTTGCCCACCAGCGACTGATCGCGGAAGGTGTTGTTCTTGAATCCGGAGGGAAGGTCAAAACCATCGTTCAACGGGGAAAGGTTGGTAGAACGCTGGTCGTTGAAAAAATATCGCACAAACATCGAGTTCTTGTCGTTGAAGCGGTGGTCTATTTTGCCCAGGAAGTTGTCGTAATCGATGCCGCGGTTCACATGCAGGTTCTCCGCAGGCAAGCCGAAGATCTGCGTCTTCACATAGTTGATGCTGTCGGTGCATCCGGGATTACTTGCCGGACAGTCCAGGTTCTGCAACACCGTTGAGTTATAGAACGGAGATTCGACATGCCGCTGTCCTTCATAGTTGGCAAAGAAAAACGTCTTGTCCTTCACAATCGGACCGCCGATAGTACCGCCGAACTGGTTTTGCCGGAGTTTGTTGAAGCCTGCGGCGGCCAGTCCGCTCTTGGCATCCATGGCGTCATTGCGAAAGAACTCATAGAGAGAACCATGCAGAGTGTTGGTCCCGCTCTTGGTAACGATGTTGACGATGCCGCCCACGGCTCGCCCGAACTCCGTGCTGTAACTGCTGTTGATTACACGGAACTCCCGCACCGCGTCCTGCGAAGGCGTGGTTTCCTGAATCCCGGAGGCGGTGGACATGTTGTCCGCTCCGTCGACAGCCAGGAAGTTGTAATGGATGTTCTGTCCGGCAAAGGAAAGCTTGGTCACCGGTTCGATGATCACATCCGTGCTGCCCGAAGTCGTGTCGCCGATGGTCACTCCCGGCGCCAGCAGCGCGAAATCGATGAACTGGCGGCCGTTCACCGGCAGGTTCTCGATCTTCTGTTCGTCGATCACCGAACTCACCATAGTCCGCGTGGGCTCGGCTACCTCACCGACGTCCTGTACGGTCACTTCCTGGGTAATCTGGCCCAGGGACAAACTGAAGTCCAGGTTGCCACTGGCGCCGACCTCTAGACGGATCTTCTTCGCCTGCTTCTGGAACCCCGACCTTTCAGCCGTCACTGTGTACTCTCCAACCGGCAGTGCCGAAATCTGATAATCACCGGTGACGTTCGCGGTTGCGCTACGGGCAAATCCAGTGGCGCTGTTGACCGCGCTGACCTTCGCTTGCGAAATCGCGGCTCCGGTGGTGTCGTAGACTCGACCCTGAATGGTTACTGTGAGTTCCTGCGCCCACAGCGGAAAAACCGCCAGCACAACCAGGCACAGTACATAGCTCAGCGCGCGGAAAGGCCTTCCCGCGGCTCCGTTCGCAACGTAGAGATTCATCTCTCCTCCTCCAGGTTGAAGCCAAGTCGTGCAACACTCACGTCAAGGTTTCCAGCTGTGTATTCCTCTGGGACATCTGACCGTTCATCACCCGGCTCAGCCGGGATTCGGAATCATCCAAATGCTGTGCCAGCACCGCTGCGCATGGCTTGAGCTTGCCCGCCGCCAGCAACTGATACATCTTCCGATGCACCGGAATCAGGCCCCCGGGATCATCGTGGCCGCGATCCACCAGCACCATGCCCATGCGCAATTCCCCGATCACCCGCTGGTAGAACGATTCCAGCCGCCGGTTGCGGTGAAAGCGAATCAACAGACTGTGAAACTGCAGGTCGAAGCTCACAGCGCGCCCCCAGTCGCAGTCGCCGACGGCACGCTCGTAGCCTTCCAGCGCATTTTGCATTTCCGGAAGAACGTCGGACTGATTCGCCTTGGCAGCGAGCACGGCGGGAATCTCCAGCATCCGCCGGAGGTGGTATATCTCCTGCACATCTTTGAGGGAGAGCTGAGAGACTGCCACCCCACGGTGGATGCTGCGCTTGAGCAAGCCTTCCAGCGAAAGAATGCGGGTCGCTTCCCGCATTGTGTTCCGCGACACACCCAGGGACGCCGACAGCGGCACTTCCTGCAACGGAGTTCCAGGGCGCAATTCTCCGGTGAGGATTCTTTGCCGCAGGACCGACGCTACCTGATCGGCCACGCTGACTCGATGTATCTGCGCGCGCTCCATAGCTGTGCGAACTGGAAAGCTTGAACGGGGGACGCGCGAAATCTTGCGCCCTAATGTTCACAATGTCAAGTGTTGAACAATTGAATTCTTCTGTGGAAATCTCTGCGATCGCAGCGGTAAGACTTGATGTAGGGGACAGCCGCCCTCGGCTGTCCGCCGAGCGCAAGCTCGGCAGTTGGGGAAAATCGGCCTTTCACGTTCGGGTTAGCCGCACCTGACCAAAATGGGCTTTGGCCGGTGGCAATGGCCGGTTTCATGTATTATTTCCGGTGTTGTCGTAGGCCCGGAAAGGCACCTTCAACGATACAGTTTTCTGTAGTTATGGCTTTCGGAAGTCTGGCGCAACCCGTCGACTTCAATTATCAGAATCTTGGCAAGGTCGTGCGCTTGGCCGTGGGACAAACAACCTGGACACAACCGCAGTCGCTGCCTTTCTACCTCAATGAACTGCGCTCTGGGCAACCCATTTCCCGCGAGATGGCTTGTAGGTTGATTCGCATCAGGGAAGACGAAATTCCCGCGCTTCTCGCCGCCGCCAAAGCAGCGAAAGAGCGCTTCAAGCCGGGCGTCATCACCTACTCTGCCAAGGTTTTCATCCCTTTGACCAATTTGTGTCGTGACTACTGCGGTTACTGCACCTTCCGTCGTGATCCCGGCGAGCCGGGCGCTCATACCATGACTCCGGACGAGGTGCTGCAGGTAGCACGGCATGGCGAGAAGATGGGATGCACCGAGGCCCTCTTCAGTCTGGGCGACAAGCCCGAACTCGCCTTCCCCGAGATGCGCGAGACGTTGCGGCGTCTGGGATACAACTCCACTCTGCACTATCTCGAAGCCATGTGCGAGCTGGTGCTGCGTGAAACCACCCTGCTGCCGCATCCCAATCCCGGGTTGCTGAGCGCGGAATGGATCAAACGTCTGGCTGCCGTTTCACCCAGCATGGGCCTGATGCTTGAAACCACCAGCACCTCCCTGCTGGCACCCGGCGCTGCTCACGACAACGCACCCGACAAGGTCCCTGCCCGGCGCCTGCGCACCATCGAGGAGGCCGGCAAACAGAATGTCCCCTTTACCACGGGTCTGCTGCTGGGCATCGGCGAAACGGTCGAGGACCGCGTGGACACGCTGCTCGCCATCCGCGAACTGCACCGCCGCTACGGACACATTCAGGAAGTCATAGTCCAGAACTTCCGGGTCAAGCCCAACATTCCGATGCGAGACTGGGCCGAATCAACGCGCGGTGAAATGCTGCGCACCGTGGCGGTAGCCCGCTTGCTGATGCCGGACGTCAACATTCAAGCGCCGCCGAACTTGTCTGCCCCGTACTATGATGAGTTGGTGGACGCCGGTATCAATGACTGGGGTGGGATCTCGCCGTTGACGCCTGACTTCATCAATCCCGAGAAACCGTGGCCTCAGCTGGAACAACTAAAGTTACGGACCGAAGCCAAGGGATTTAGCCTGCGCCAGCGGCTCCCGGTTTATCCTGAGTTCATACCCGCGGTTATCGCCGGGCCCGGCCTGCTCTCTGAAAAGGTCAAAGCCGCCGCCGACCGCGAGGGCTATGCATGGAGGTCCAAGGCGGCATGATCGTCGTACTCACAGGTGGAACCGGAGGCGCCAAGTTCGTGGATGGCCTTCGACAAGTCGTTTCTGCGAAGGAACTGACGATTATCGTCAATACCGGAGACGACCTAGAATGGTGGGGACTGTATGTCTCACCCGATCTGGACTCCATCACCTACGTGATGGCCGGCCTCCTCAGCAAGGAACGCGGCTGGGGTGTAAAGGGCGACACGTTTTTCTGCCTGCAAGCCATGGGTGAGTTAGGCCAGCCGATCTGGTTCCACACCGGTGACCGCGATTTGGCCGTCCACCTGTTGCGTTCAAAAATGCTTACGCATGGAAAAACCCTGACCGAAGCGACTGCGGAGATTGCCTCCCGGCTGGGCGTGCAGGCACGAATTCTGCCCATGAGCAACTCGCGCGTGGAAACCCGCGTCGATACCCCGATCGGGGATCTCAGCTTCGAAGAATACTTCGTGCAGCGCTGGTACCAGGATCCAGTCAAATCGGTGCGCTTCGCTGGCATCGCCGACGCCGAGCCCGCACCCGGTGTAATCGACGCCATCCTGTCGGCCAGCGCCGTGCTGATCGCCCCCAGCAATCCGGTCACCAGCATTGGTCCCATTCTCGCGGTACCGGGCGTGCGCGACGCCTTGCTGCAAACCCGCGCCCCGGTGGTCGCTGTCTCTCCTATTGTCGGCGGAGCAGCAGTCTCTGGTCCGGCCGGAATCTTGATGGCCTCACAGGGACTGCCGGTTTCCATTGCCGGCGTGGCCCAGGCCTATCACGACTTCCTGGACATTCTGGTAGCGGATACCCACGACGTACAAGCAGCCCGAGAACTACAGCAGTCCGGCTTTCGCGTACATTGCGCCAACACTCTCATGCGAAGCGCAGACGAAAAAGTCGCCCTGGCGCGCAGCGTCCTCTCCTTGCTCACCGGCGAGAGCGCCGCACACACCGCCGCAGACCCATCATGATTCTGGTCCCAGTCAAGAACCTCACCAACGCCAAGCAGCGCCTCGCGTCCGTACTTGACCGCAGCGCTCGCCTTGAGTTGGCTCAAGCCTTGCTGTTCGACGTGCTCGAAACCCTGGCCACCTGGTCCGACGGGCCCGAGGTCAGCATCGTGACCAGTGATCCCTTCGCGTTAAGTCTGGCGCAACAATTCGAGTTTGACGTGATCGCAGATAACGCGAATCACAGCGAAACCGATGCCATCGAGATGGCGACGCAGCTCTGCGAGTCCCGCGGAGTGGAAAGTACTCTGGTCATTCCTGGCGACATTCCTCTGATCCAGGTTTCGGAACTGAAAGAGATTTACGCAGCCGCCCCGGCTGAAGGCTCCGTGCTCGTGCCTGCCGCTAATGGACGCGGCACCAACGCAGCCTGGCGGCGTCCGGCAGGATTGTTCCCTTTGCGCTTTGGCTACGACAGTTTCAAGCCGCACCTGGCCGCCGCCCAGGCAACGCAGAAACCGTGCATAGTACTCTCGCTGCCCGGCATAGCTCTCGACGTGGATAGTCCGTCCGATCTGCGGCAACTCGCGGCCGCACCCGGCGAAACCAGTGCCCAGCGCCTAGTCCGGCAGTGGGACCTCGCCGAGCTTCCCAGGGCAGCAAACGAATAAATAGCGACTCATCCCAAGAGCCTCTGTGCCAGCTCGGACTCTCAATTCGCAAGCAAAGCCTCAAGACCTTCGAATCATTCCTCTACCCCTGCCGGACGAGATCCAGCCCGGGGCCGATCTCGCACAGCTGCTCTTCGAAACGCTGAAGCAGCGCAAACTCAAGTTCATCAAAGGCGACATTCTGGTCGTGAAGCACAAAATCGTCTCCAAGGCGGAAGGCCAATTGGTGGACCTGCGGACCATCAAGCCATCCGCCGCGTCGCGCGCCTGGGCCCGCCGCTACCAACTCGACGCCCGTGTGACCGAATTGGCTTTGGCTCAGAGCAAGCGCGTCGTGCGTCGCAAACGAGGTGTGCTCATCACAGAAACCCGTCACGGGCTGATCTGCGCCAATAGCGGTGTGGATGTTTCCAACATCGACGGCGGCCGCCACGCGCTGCTGCTGCCCCGGGATCCCGATCGTTCGGCCGCACAGCTTTACCGCCTGTTAAAAAAGCGCTTGAAACTTTCCGTCCCTGTCATCATCACAGATAGCTTCGGACGGCCATGGCGCGAAGGACTGACCGAGGTCGCCATCGGCGTGGCTGGCATGAGGGCGCTGCACGACTACCGCGGGCGCCTTGATCCTCACGGTTATCCTTTGCGCGTCAGTATTGACGCGGTGGCCGACGAACTGGCTTGCGCTGCCGGCCTGGTATGCGGCAAGCTAGTTCGCACCCCGGCATGTATCATTCGAGGGTTCCGTTACCGGCCTGGTCCTGGACGTGCCCGTGATCTGATTCGCCCGCGCGCCACTGACCTGTTTCGCTGAGCTGGCTTCCAGGAGGATTTGTGGATCGAGTTCTAACGCCATCGGAACTGGAGGGCTTTCCTTCTCTGGAATGGTCTGACATCAGCTCGCGCATGTCACAACGGTCGCGCGCCGCCCTTGAGCAAGTGATGGAAACCCTGGATGGCAGCGTACTCACCCGCGAACAATGCCTGCAGCTGGCGAACACCGAAGGCGATGACCTGCTGGGCCTGCTGGTTGCCGCCGATAGCTTGCGCCGGGAACTGGCGGGAAACCTCGTCACCTACGTAGTCAATCGCAACATAAATTTCACCAATGTCTGTTTTGTCGGGTGCAAGTTCTGCGCCTTCAGCCGGGGTCCGCGCGAATCCGACACTTACTTTCTCACTCCGGAACAGGTTGGACACAAGGCGATTGAAGCCCGCAACCTCGGCGCCACCGAAGTTTGCATCCAGGGCGGCCTGCCTCACGGTTTGCCTCCCTTCTACTACCGCGACATTTTGCGCGCCGTGAAGCGGGCAGTGCCGGACATGCACATCCACGCCTTTTCCCCCATGGAGATCGTTTACGGTGTCGAACTCACAGGCATGCCGCTCGACGATTACTTGCGCATGTTGCGCGACAATGGTCTCGGTACCCTGCCCGGGACGGCGGCAGAAATCCTCGACGACGACGTCCGCCTAATCCTCTCCCGCAACAAGCTGTCGACCGAACAGTGGAAGCAGGTCATTCGCACTGCGCACCGATGCGGTATCCGCAGCACTTCCACCCTGATGTATGGACACGTGGAAACGCCCACCCACTGGGTCAATCAGCTTCAGCTTTTCCGGGAGATCCAGCAGGAGACTGGCGGCTTCACCGAGTTCGTGCCGCTCGGCTTCGTGCACCAAAACACTTTGCTCTTTCATCAGGGAATTTCGCGGCCCGGCCCGACTCTCGCCGAACACCTGAAGATTCACGCCCTGGCGCGAATCATGCTGGCGGGAGCCATCAACAATATTCAGGTTTCGTGGGTAAAGCTGAACCGCCGTCTATCGCAGTTGTGCCTGCATGCCGGCGCCAATGACTACGGTGGTACGCTGATGGAAGAAAATATCTCGCGCGAAGCCGGAGCCACCGCTGGCCAGTACACCAGTCCCGAAGATTTTCAGTCGCTGATTCTCGAAGCCGGCCGCATCCCGGCTGAGCGCAACACTCCCTACACGCGCATCAACCTCAAGCTGCAACCCGAGGAATTCACCTCCGAGCAGGCGCTGGAACCGGAGTTCGCATAACTATGACCCGTATTATCGCGGTCCTCGGAGGTACCGGCCCGGAGGGCTTTGGCCTGGCCCTGCGTTGGGCACAGGCCGGCGAAACCGTCATCATCGGATCTCGCGACGCCAAACGCGCACAAGACGCAGCGGCCAGGATCAAGGCAAAAAGTGGGGACGCACAGATATCCGGCCAGGAGAACGCCGCTGCCTGCGCCGCCGCAGACCTGCTGGTACTAACTGTCCCTTTTGAAGGTCACGCCACGTTGCTGAAGCAACTCAAACCAGCAATTCGTACCGGCAGCATTGTGATTGATGCCACGGTCCCGTTGGCTGCCAGCGTGGGCGGTCGGGCCACTCGCACGCTCGGCGTCTGGCAGGGCTCTGCCGCACAACAAACCGCCGAACTCGTGCCTCCAGGGGTTTCGGTGGTGGCTGCGTTCCAGAATGTTTCAGCCGAACTGCTGAACTCTGACGGTCCTGTGGACTGTGATGTGATTGTCTGCGGTGATGATGCCAAGGCGGGTCAGCAAGTCCGCGCGCTGGCCGCAAAGATTCCCGGCGTGCGCGCCATCGACGGCGGCAAGCTGGAGAACGCTCGAATTCTGGAGCAGATTACAGCGTTGCTGATCGGCCTGAACATCCGGCACAAGGGCCACTCCGGAATGCGCATTACGGGCCTGCCCGCTGCATCATACGAAGGTTCGTAGCGCCGGCGTCTCGCCGGCTGTGGCGGGGCATCTTGCCCCCCACCCAAATACCGCCAGGAACGAATGCAATGCAACCCTCGCCCGACGATCGGCCGGCCATCGAGTTCCGTAACCTCTCCTATCGCCTCGATAGCGGACTCGCGCTCCTGCACGACTTGAATCTGAACGTCCAGCGTGGAGAAACCCTCGTTCTCCTCGGCCGCAGCGGCTCCGGCAAAACCACGACGCTCAAACTGATCAATCATCTGCTGACTCCAAGCGGCGGTGAACTGCGAGTGGACGGCCGCTCCACCCGCGAGTGGGACGTCATCCGCCTGCGCCGCGGAATCGGTTACGTAATTCAGGACGTTGGCCTGTTCCCCCATTTCACCGTGGCACGCAACATCGGGCTGGTCCCGCATATCGAGGATTGGCCCGCCGACAGGATCAGGCAACGCGTTCAGGAGCTGCTGCAACTGGTGGGGCTCGACCCGCAGCTCTGCAAACGTTACCCGCGCGAACTCTCCGGCGGACAGCGCCAGCGAGTCGGAGTAGCTCGCGCCCTGGCCGCCGACCCGCCCATTCTGTTGATGGACGAACCCTTCGGCGCTCTCGACCCCATCACCCGTGCCGAGCTTCAGCGCGAATTCCTGGCCCTGCAACAGCGCCTGCAAAAAACCGTCGTCTTTGTCACTCATGATCTGCGTGAAGCCCTGCTGCTTGGCACTCGCATCGCGCTAATGGAGGCGGGTCGCCTGGTCACGGTGTTAACCCCCGAAGAATTCGTGAATTCCACAGAACCCCTGGTCGCCGCCTACGTGGACGCCTTCGGTACGGACTTCTCCGCAAGCGGCAAGCGAGGCCAATCATGAACGTCTTGCAATTCATGCTGCAGAACCACGCTGAAGTGTTGGAACGCACTCTCAAGCACCTGTGGCTAGTGGGCGTTTCGACGTTCCTTGCCGTGCTGGTCGGAATTCCGCTCGGCATCTTAATCACACGCTGGCCGGTGCTGAATAAGCCCGTGCTCGGCGGCGCAAACATCATCCAGACCATTCCCAGCCTCGCTCTTTTCGGCTTCCTGCTGCCGGCACCCTGGATTGGAGCCCGCGCTGATCGCCTTGCCATCCTCGCTCTCACCCTCTATGCGCTGCTGCCGCTGATCCGCAACACGTACACCGGCATAAAAGGTGTGGACCGCGCAGTAGTTGAAGCCGGACGCGGCATGGGCATGACCGACCGCCAACTCCTGTGGCAGGTAGAACTGCCCCTCGCGCTAGGTGTGATCATCGCCGGCGTGCGTGTGGCAACCGTCATCTCGGTGGGCGTGGCGACGATTGCCGCCGCCATTGGCGCCGGCGGCTTGGGCCAATACATTCTTAGTGGACTCTCCATGGTCAACAACCAGGTCATCCTGGCCGGTGCCATTCCCGCTGCAGTGCTGGCCATTATGGCCGACGTGAGCCTGGGGTGGCTGGAGAAGCGCTTGAGCGCCCACTGAGAACCGAGAACCAGGAACTAAGAACTGATTGTTTCAACATGACTTCCATTGCCCCGAAACAGAATCCTTCCAGAGGCACCGCGACAATTGCCTGGCTCTCGGTTTTCTTTTGCGCTGCGTTGGCAGTCTCCTGCGGCCCCTCCCGCGAGAACCGCATCGTAGTCGGTTCCAAAAACTTCACCGAGCAGCTCATCCTCGGCGAAATCATCGCTCAGCAAATCGAGGCCAAGACGCATCTGCCAGTCGAGCGCCGTTTCTATCTCGCCGGCAGTTACATCTGCCATCAAGCGATCCTCGGTGGACGCATCGACATTTATCCCGAATACACCGGCACCGCGCTCACTGCCATCCTGAAAGAGAACCCACAAGGCAGCCGCGAAGAGGTTTACAACCAGGTCAAAACCGAATATGCGAAGCGCTTCAACCTCGCCGTGGGCTCGACTTTTGGCTTCAACGACACCTTTGCCATCGAGATCCGCGGACAAGACGCTCGCCGCCTCGGCCTGAAGACCATTTCGCAGGCCGCAGCCTACACACCCCAATGGCGCGCCGGCTTCGGCTACGAATTTATGGAGCGCCCCGACGGCTATAAAGGACTGGCGGCAACCTACGGACTGCGCTTCGCCGAGTCCCCGAGAATCATGGACCTGGGCCTGCTCACTCGCGCCCTGAAAGACAAGCAAGTGGACCTGGCTGCGGGTAACACCACCGACGGCTTGATTCCGGCGTTTGACCTGTTTGTACTGGAAGACGACCGCCACTATTTTCCGCCGTACGAAGCCGTACCGATCATCCGCCAGGAGACATTGCAACAGCATCCAGAAGTAGAGCAGGCGCTTAATGAGCTCGCCGGCAAAATATCCGACGACGATATGCGCCGGCTCAACTACTCCGTGGACGGTCAGCACCGCGACGTCAAAGAAGTCGTCCGAGAGTTCCTGAATAAGAAAAAGCTGTAGAGAAACTTGCCCTGAGGACTGACGTCCATTTTCAGCCTGCCCTGAGCGAAGCGCAGGGACCGACGACTCCATTCACATCAGCCAAACTGCATCCACATCCACAATCACCTGCGTGCGCGGAATCTTCTGCTGTGCCGCATAGGCAAGCATCAATCTAAGCAGCGCATTCAGCTTTTCCCGGCTCGGCGACTTCAAAACAAAGTGATAACGGTAATCCCGCTTCAAGCGTACGATCGGCGCTGCTGCCGGGCCCAGCACGCGAATCCCCTCGTGCCGTGTCTTCTCCAGCCATTTTCCCAGAATGCCCGACCACCGCAGCGCCTCATCCAGCTTATCGCTACGCACCAGCACGTTGGCCAGCGCGCTGTAAGGCGGATAATGCATCCAGCTGCGGAAGCGCAACTCCTTCTCGTAGAACCCAACGAAGTCATGCTGCGCCGCATACTGTACTGCGTAGTGATCGGGGAAGTAAGTCTGCAAGACCACCTTCCCCGGCGTCTGCCCGCGCCCCGCACGTCCCGCCACCTGGGTCAACAACTGAAAGGTGCGTTCCGCCGCCCGAAAGTCGGGAAAACCTAAAGCCATGTCCGCCCCGACCACTCCCACCAGCGTGACCCCATGGATGTCGTGCCCCTTGGCGATCATCTGCGTGCCCACCAGCAGGTCGAGCTCTCCTTCATCGAGTGCATTCAGGGCTCGCTCGAAATCCTCGCGCCCGCGCACCGTGTCGCGATCCAACCGGCTGATGCGCGCTTGCGGAAACATTCCGTGTAGTAACTCCTCCAGCTTCTCCGACCCAGTGCCGAGGAAATACACGTACTCGCTGCCGCAATGCACGCACGCTTTCGGCACCGGTGCCACATAGCCGCAGTAGTGACACTCCATGCGATGTGAGCGCTTATGGTGCGTAAGCGCAATGGCGCAGTTCTTGCACTCCAGGGTCTTGCCGCAGGCGCGGCACAGCACTACGGGTGAATATCCGCGGCGATTAAGCAGCACCATCACCTGCTCTCTGCGCTCCAGCCGCTCTTTAATTTCTTCTGCCAGCTTGCGCGAGATGACTTGCTCGTGCCCGGTTTCCTGAAACTCCTGCCGCATGTCGATGATCTCGACCTCGGGCAGCGGCCTCTGCTCCACCCGGTCGGGCAACTCCAGCAGCGTGTACTTATTTCTCTTCGCGTTGAAATACGATTCCAGCGACGGCGTCGCCGACCCCAGCACCACAACCGCATTCGCCATCTTGGCCCGCACCACCGCCACATCGCGCGCGTGATATCGCGGCGTTTCCTCCTGCTTGTAGGACGAATCCTGTTCCTCATCCACGATGATGAGCGCCAGGTCCGATAGGGGAGCGAATATCGCGGAGCGCGTCCCCACCACGATGCGAGCCTCTCCGCCCTTGATCCGGTGCCACTGCTCCGCACGTTCCTTGTCGGAAAGCCCCGAGTGCAGGATGGCGACTTCGTCTCCGAAGACTTGATGCAAATCCGCCGCGACGGCAGGAGTCAATCCAATCTCCGGGACGAGCAGAATTGCCGAGCGTCCCGCCTCAAGTACAGACCTCATTCCCGCCAAATAAACCGCAGTCTTCCCTGACCCCGTAACGCCATGCAGTAAAATGCCCGCGAACCTGCGGGCAGCAACGGTCTGCTGAATGCTTGTAAGCGCTTCCTGCTGCGCCCGGTTGAATTGGAAGTCGAACGGTGAAGGCCGGGCCTTCAGCGCAGACATGGCGAAATCGGCGGGCTCCTCCGTGATCTCAACCAATCCACGTTTTATGAGTGTGCTTAGCGTCGTACGGGGAACTTCCAGTGCCCGCAAGGCGTCCACGGAGACTCTTCCACCTGAAGCTGCCAACGTTTCAATCAGCGTTCGCTGGTTGGCATTGAGCTTGCCCTCCGAGGTCTTCAGATTCGCCATTCTGACAGTCCGGGCGGCCTCCTGCGCGTTGGATAAGTCTTCTCGCACAATCCATTTCTTGTGAGTCATTCCGGCAAGCAGCGATTTAGACGCGCGAGTCGCCGCGCACAGAGTCTCTTCCTTCACCATCTCCCGTTCGGCCAAATAGTCGAGCACCCGAAATTCCGCCAGTTGCTCTTCCGGAGTTTTTCGTGAACGCGCCGACGATCCGGACATTCCCGCGAGATGCAGCGCCATCTGCCCATCTTGCGTGATGCGATAGTCGATTGCGCGCTTGAACTCCGCACCAAGCGGCAGCATGGTGCGGAAGACCTCGCCCAGCGGCGCGAGGTAGTAGTCAGCGATCCACTTGCCCAGGCCCAGAAGCTGACCGTCAAGCACAGGCGCGAGGTCGAGCACGCTGAGGAGATTCTTGGTTTGAACGTCTTTGTCTTTGTTTTTAGCTCGAGGTTTTTGGTCGTGCAGCTCTACAACAATGCCGGACATGCGCCGCTGCCGGAATGGAACCAGCACACGTCCACCAACCACAGGCTGCATTCCGTCTGGAATGCTGTAGGTGAAGACAGCGTCCAGCGGCACCGGCAGGGCTACGTCGCAGAATTCGGGCATGTCAGGTCGTAAGGTCGCACCGGGGGTTCCTTCGGCTTCGCTCAGGACGTGAACCGCCGGCTCAGAGGCATCGTACCATCTGGCAATGAGAAGTCTTCCACGTGGAACATGTTGAAGAAGTGCGGCGATTACAAACTCAAGGCCGACGGCAAACGAGGCAAACGTTCCGGCGTGGGCCGGCGCCCAACCATGTTTTTGCTATACTACTGGTAGATGTACAGGTCGCCCGAACCTGAATTAGTGGCTCGCTCGGGCACGCCTAAGATCGCGATCAGGGCCGCGAGAGAGCCGGACAACGGACTGCTGAATCGGAAGATGTAGCTTCAAGAGAATCACTCTTGAATCTTCCGACAGCGGTTTTTGTTTTGTGCGAAGGATCTTGAAATCAAAGGAAGGACCAACATATGTCTCCTGACACTCCACTCCATAGACCCGCTGAGTTGCCAAGAAGAACTCTTGAGGATTCTCAGCAGTGAGAAGCCGATCCCGAATAAGTTATTTACTCAGCTCCGAGACTCCGAGGACACTCTTCCCGAGGCCATATGCGCCCAGTACGGCCTTCCACGCTTGAGCACCTACTCACAGCTACTTCGTGCCATTAGCTATGGCATCCGCGCCCGTGAGGAACAGGAAGCGGTTGAGAGGCGAAGGCGGAGGAGGGAAGGAATCAACGGACAGGCGCGGACAAACCCGATTCCTGAAAGAAGGAAAGGAAGGAGCATTAACAATGGATGATGAAACGCGTGATACACCGCTGAATGGACCCGATTCTGGCGAGTTACTCTTTGGTCTACGATATGAGACAGAGATAACACTGGATGACTTCTTCACCGAGATGGATCGGCTGCGTCGACACATCGAGGACGGTGACATACTTGAGAAAATGTGCGTTGAGGACTGTAATACTGCGTGTTCGTCGATGGACGTTCTAGAGGACACTTACTACGCGATCTCCTTTTTCGTTGCCTCAGCACAAGAAGAAGAATGTGAACTCGGTGAACGTTACCTGCGCGTCTATGGCGTTCTGCAAGCGTTTGCGCTCCAACAGGACGCGATCACAAGTCTTTGCAAGGCGCTAGGCGCGCCGGATCTCCCTGATTTGACGGCCATAGCTCACATTCGAGAGTTGCGAGTAGCTGCTGTCGGGCACCCGACATTACAGGATAGGCCTAAGTGCCGACCGCGGTCGGCACATTTCATCTCGCGGATCACGCTTGATCGGAATGGGTTCCAGCTTCTTTCAGGAGACGGTTCAGGCAAGACGATCTTCCGTGACGTTTTGATTCCGGACCTCGCTAGGGAGCAGGAGACCCATATTCTTGAGCTACTGCGGCGGTTGACAACTCGGTTAATCAAGGAGACTCAGCGATCGCTTCGCGAGTAGGAGTGGCTTCGACTCCCCCTTCGGCTCCACTCAGGGCTTTCGGCAAAACAGTGCAAGCCCGCGCCACACACACACTGGTAAGCAATTTTCTACTCGACGCCCTTTGCAGGCATAGCAAGTCCCAGTTCCTTCATCACCATCTGCAAATCCTTCCAACTCTCTTTTTTCTGCCGCGGATCGCGCAACAGAAACGCAGGGTGATAAGTTACCGCCAGCTTCGTTCCGCGGAAATCGTACCAGTGCCCGCGGAACTCGGACATGGGCGCATTGATGGCCAGCAATGTCTTCGCCGCCACAGCGCCTAGGGCCACGATGGCCTTCGGCCTGATCGCCGCGATTTGCCGCATCAGAAACGGCGAGCAGGTTTCGCATTCCTCACGCTCGGGAGTGCGGTTGCCCGGTGGACGGCACTTGATGATGTTGGCGATGTAAACATCTTCGCGCCGAATCCCCATGGCCTTGATCATGTTATTGAGCAACTGACCGGCGCGACCGACAAAAGGTTCGCCCTGTTGATCTTCGTCCGCGCCTGGGGCCTCACCGATGAACATCAGGTCGGCTCGAGGATTGCCCACACCGAAGACGATCTGCTTGCGTCCCTGCTTGTGCAAGGTGCAACGAGTGCAGTCACCTAAATCCTCGCGGATGATTCGCAGTGCCACGGCTGGATCTGCGACGCCGGACTCAGGTTTGGGGTTTGCCACTTCGAATAGACGCTCTTCTACCAGCGGTACCGTTGCACTCTTCGCTCTCGGTGTTATGGAGTCTCGCTGTTCTGGTTGGAATGCGGGAAGTGCAGTGGGAATACCGGGTTCAGCTGGATTGACCACCGCCCCTGCGAAACCTTCGCGGCGGTAAAAATCGTAAATGCCCAGCTCGTTATAGAAGCGGATACGTTCGGTGAGAGTGCGTTTGAGTTGCAGGTCAAGCACGCGGGACATTCTTATCTTCCGGCCTTCACCGGAGACGTGTGCAGCTTGCGGAGCCGTACTACCTGGTCGAGCACCTGCTGCGCAACTTCCCACTTGGTGGTCTCGGGCACCTCCACCACTTCGTTGTGGGTGATGATGGTGACCGCGTTGCGGTCGGAGTCAAAGCCCACGCCCTCACGCGAAACATCATTCACCACAATTGCATCCAGTGATTTCGAAGCCAGTTTCTTGCGGGCGTTCTCCAGGACGTTCTGAGTTTCCGCGGCAAAGCCCACGATGATCTGCGACTTCTTGTGGCGCGCCACCTCGGCCAGAATGTCCGCTGTTGGCTCAAGCTCGAGGGTCATCGGTCCGCCGCGTTTGATCTTTTGTTCTGCCGCACTCTTCGGACGATAATCGGAGACGGCCGCGGTCTTGATCACAATCGTGGCTTCGGGCAGCAACTTCAGCACTGCCTGGCGCATCTCCGCTGCGGAATCGACTCGCGTCAGCTCCGCGCCACCCGGCGGCGTCAGCGCCGTAGGTCCGCTGACCAGCAGCACTCGCGCTCCCCGGCGCAGTGCGGCTTCCGCCAGCGCGTATCCCATACGGCCACTGGAACGGTTGGTGATGTAGCGCACCGGGTCAATCTTCTCCCGCGTGGGACCCGCCGTGATCAATACCGTTTCTCCAGCCAACTCTTGTGATGCCCCCAGCGCCTCCATAACCGCGGCCACAATCAGTTCGTTTTCCGCCAACCGCCCCGGACCCGTCATGCCACACGCCAGGTAACCCTCGCCCGGCTCCACGATCTTCACCCCGCGCTTTCGCAGGACCTCGAGATTGCCCTGGGTAGCCGGGTGATTCCACATGTTGACATTCATGGCGGGAGCCACCACCACCGGCGCAGTCGTAGCCAGATACAGCGTCGTCAGAAAATCACTGGAGATCCCCTGGGCAAACTTTGCGAGAATATCAGCCGTGGCAGGCGCAACCAGAAGGGCGTCAATGGACTGTGCCACGGCAATGTGCTCGACCGCGGAATCGATATTCGGCTGGGCGCTGTCATTGCCATCGCCTGCGGCAAACATGTCGGTGATCACCTTCTCACCAGACAATGCGGCAAACGTGAGGGGCCGGACAAACTCCTGCGCCGCCTTGGTCATGACGACCTGCACGCGGATGCCGCGCTCCTGCAGCAGGCGGACAATCTCCGCCGCCTTATAAGCCGCAATCCCGCCGCTGACGCCGAGGGCCACTTTCATAAGAATCCTGAATTGTTGATTGTTGATTTTTGATTGCTGATTGAAACCCAGCTGGAAGCGATTTTCAATCAACAATCAACAATCACAAATCAACAATGATCATTCCTTCGCCAACACCTTATCCAGCATCTCGGCCGCGACTTCTGCCGCCGACCTCGGAATCTCCGGGATCACCCACTTCACTTTGCCCGCGCGAATTTCATCCTGCGCGATCCTGCAAGGTTTGCGCGAATGGGTTTCAATGACTGGAGGCGCACCACCCTGCAATTGCCGCGCGCGGCGCGCCGCCACCAGGATGTACCGATAGTTGCTGTCGAACCCGTCCATCAACTTCATTGTGTTCTCCCCTGCCGCTAGCGTCCACCCGGAGCCGCTGCCGGCGCAAACGAGGCTAGAATCGGTTGCAAGCGCTCCCGCACATTGCCCAAGCGGCAGCGCTCGGCTCTGGCCAGCATATTGGTGTCGTCAGCGGTCCTCAGTCCTTGGGCTCCTGAGCGCTTCAGCCGTTTCGCGAGGAGGATCGACCGTAGCGCTTCGATGGATTCTTCCAGGCGATCGTTCACCAAAATATAGTCGTATTTCGAGTAATTCTCAATCTCTCGAGTGGCAGTGACCAACCGGCGCTGGATGACGTCCTCCGCATCCAGACTGCGGTTGCGCAGCCGTCCCTCCAGCGTTTTGCGGTCCGGCGGCAAGATAAAAATGCTGACCGCATCCGGAATCTTGCGCCTGATCTGCTCTGCGCCCTGCACATCAATGTCGAGCAGCAAGTCGTGGCCGTTCTGTTTGGCCGTATCCAGGAACTGCCGTGAGGTGCCGTAGCCATTGCCAAAAACTTCCGCATGTTCCAAAAACTCGTCCTTCCGGACCATCTCGTCGAACTGAGCCCGGGGCACGAAAAAATACTCCCGCCCGTTCTGCTCGCTCCCCCGCGGCGGCCGCGTGGTGAAGGAAATAGAGAAATCCAACTGCGGAACGGTCTTGAGCACTTCATTCACCAGGGTGGACTTTCCCGAACCCGACGGCGCCGAGATAATGTAAACGGTCGTCATTCGACGTTCTGCACCTGCTCGCGAGCCTTCTCAATCTCGGTCTTGATGGCCAGCCCCATCTCGGTGATTTTCAGCGCCTCGCCCGCCAGTCCGGAAGTCTTGGCGAGCAACGTGTTGGCTTCCCGATTCATCTCCTGCAGCAGGAAGTCCAGCTTCTTGCCCACCTCGCCGCCCTGATCGAGCAAGGCCACAAAGTGTTTCACATGCGCATCCAGACGAATCAGTTCCTCCTGAATATCACTGCGGTCTACCAGCAGTGCCGCTTCCTGCAGGATGCGTTCCGGTTCCGCCTGTATCCCGATCAACTCTTGCATGCGAGTTTTCAGCTTCTCCAAATAATTTTGCAGCACCGCGCGCCGATGGTTTCCGACGGAATCACCAGCCTTCCGCACGTGAGCCATGCGCTCGCGTAGTTCGCGCTCAATGACCAACCCTTCCTGCTCCCGCATCTGGTTGAGCCGTTCCAGAAGCTCCGCAACTTTGGCGAGAACCGACGCTTCCAGCTCTCCATCGGTGGGCAGAACCGCGGCGTCCAGGGCGCCGGGCACGCGCAAGATAACGTTCAAGTCGGGTTCCGCCGCCAAGCCAAACTCCGCAGCTGCCGCGCGAAATGCCTGAATATGACCGCCGACGATTTCCCGGTTCAGCGAAAAGCTTCCATCCCCGCCGCGTTCCAAGTTCAGCGCCAGCTCCACGTGACCTCGCGCCAGCTTCTCCTTCAACAGCGGGCGTAGCTTCATTTCCAGGGCATCACTATTGGAGGGCATACGGAAGTGCAGGTCGAGAAAGCGATGGTTTACTGACTTCAGCGATAGCGTGAAGCCGAGCTGGTCATTCACTTGGCCTTTTACCTGCGCGAAACCCGTCATGGAGCGGATGGGCATTTTGTTTTCTGACTACCGCACAAGGCCGGGACGTTCTAATTGTCGATTTTCAATTGCCGATTGCCGTTGAAATTCAGTTTGTTGTGCTAATCGGCTCTGCCTTCGGCTGCTCCATATCCACGAACTGCAGATCGTACAGCCGACGATAGGTGCCGAGCTTCTTCATTAGTTCTTCGTGCGGCCCGACGTCGTTGATGGTCCCGTTCTCCAGGACCACGATGCGGTCGGCACGCCGCACCGTCGAAAGCCGATGCGCGATGACGAAAACGGTTCGACCCGTCATCAGGTTTTGCAGAGCCGACTGCACCAGCGATTCCGATTCGCTGTCGAGCGCGGAGGTGGCTTCGTCGAGAATCAGAATGGGCGCATTCTTCAGCAGGGCGCGCGCGATGGCGATGCGCTGCCGCTCGCCTCCCGAAAGCCGCAGGCCGCGCTCGCCGATCACGGTCTCGTAGCCCGCGGGCAGTTCCATGATGAAATCGTGCGCCAGCGCGGCCCGCGCCGCCGCTTCCACCTTCTTTTGTGAGACATCCGGCTGCCCGTAGGCAATATTATTGCGCATCGTATCGTTGAAGAGCACGGTTTCCTGGGTGACCACACCGATTTGCGAGCGCAACGAGGCCAGGGTGGTGTCCCGCACATCGCGGCCGTCGATCAGCAACCGCCCAGACGTAACATCAAAAAAACGCGGAATCAAGTGCACCAGTGTGCTCTTGCCCGCCCCGCTCGACCCGACGACGGCCAGGACCTCGCCCGCCTTCACTTCCAGATTCACGTTGCGCAGAATATCGCGAGATGCCTCGCCATTGTCCTCATAGTAAAAGGACACATCTTCAAAGCGAATCGTGCTGGCGAACGCGGGCAGCGGCTTGGCACCCGGCTTCTCACGCACGTCGTCCTCGGTATCCATGAACTTGAAGATTTCAGACGATGCACCCAGCGCTTGCTGGAAATTGTTGTTGAAGATCGCAAACTTGCGCACCGGGTTATACAGGCTGAACACGGCAGCGATAAACGCGCCGAATGCTCCCAAGGTAAATTGGTTGTGCGCAATCCTCTCGCGGCCTAACAGCAACAACAGGGCAATGGCAATCGCGCCAAAAACATCCATCAGGGGGGAGCTGATCGCTGCCGCTGCGACCGAGCGCAAATTGGCCCTGAAAAGCCGGTGCGCGGCTTTGCGAAATCGCTCGATCTCCCACGACTCCATACTGAAAGCCTTCACAATCCGATTGCCGGTGATGGTTTCCTGAAGAATGTTCTGGATGTCAGCCAGCTTGTCTTGCCCGCGGCGCGTGGTATGCCGCACGCGGCGGCCGATTTTTGCAGCCGAGTAAATAATGAAAGGAACAAACAACACCAGCACCCACGCGAGATTGCGTCCGAGTATCACGACGGCGACGCCGGTGAACAAGAAGGTGAAAAACTGCTGCAGGAACTCTGCCAGCACGCTCGACATGGCGTACTGTACGCGCTCAATATCGTTGATGATGGTTGAGATCAACGTTCCTGTAGTATGCGTCTGGAAAAACGCCGCCGACCGCCGCAGGACCGAGTTGTAAAGATCGTTTCGCAGGTCGGTGATCATCCCGAAGCCGGCGTGGTTCACCAGGTAAGTCCCGGCGTAATCGAAAAGACCTTTCAGCACGGTGGATGCCACCAGCGCATACGCCACAATCGTCCACGCATTATGAAAATGTGTCGGAACAAACTGCTGCAGGTAAACCACATGATTGCTGCCGGGAAGTGTGAAGAGCTGAATGTTATCCGAGCCGGACCCGGGGTTCAGGACTCGGTCCAAAATAGGCTTGACCAGCACCAGCCGAAAAGCTTCCAGGAACCCGACTGCCGCCAACAGGAACACACCCGGAACCAACTGCAACAAAAAAGGAAGCACGTAGCGGATGAGGCGCGTCAGTTGCCGCATAGGGGGCTCCCGATGCCGGGCTGTCTGCGGCTCGCTGCGGATAGGGTCGGCATGCGTCGCAAGCGTTTATTCTACTTGAGTCGCTGGTCGTTAGTCGTGGGCCGTTGGTCGCTGGTCGTTGGGCAACCGCCGTTCTGACACCCGCGACCAGTTACTTCGGACTATCGCGATGCACGGCTTTCACCCGGTACCCTGCCTTGCGCAGCCGCCTGCTGACGTCTTCTGCGATCATTACAGACCGGTGCTGCCCGCCTGTGCAGCCGAAGGAAATTGTCAGATAGCTCTTCCCTTCCCGAATGTAATGCGGCAGCAAGTACACCAGCAGCTTGGAAATGCGCTCGATGAACTCCTTGGTCTGGGGAAACGACCGGATGTACCGGGCAACCTTGGGATGGCGGCCGGTGAGCGGGCGAAATTCCGGCACGAAGTGCGGATTGGGCAGAAAGCGCACATCGAACATCAGGTCAGCGTCCTCGGGCACTCCGTGTTTGAAACCGAAGCTCACGCACGAGACCAGGATGCTCCTCTCCGATTGCCGCTTCTGAAAACGCTCCGTGATGTAGGAACGCAGCTCGTGGACATTGAAGCGGGAAGTGTCGATGACCAGGTCTGCAATGGCTCGGATGGGCTTCAGGTGGCGGCGCTCAGCCACCAGCGAGGACTTTACCGGAGTATCGGTACCCAGCGGGTGCGGGCGGCGGGTTTCACTGTAGCGGCGCAACAGAACTGCCTCTTCAGCTTCAAGGAAAATCACCTTGGTGGGCAGCATGCGTTTCACGGATTTTACGATGGACGGCAGCGCTTCCAGCTGCGAGCCTTCGCGAACGTCCACCACCAGCGCAGTCCGCTCGATCTCGGAAGACTGACCCACTAGCTCGGCTAAGCGCGGAATCAACTCTACCGGAAGATTGTCTACGCAGTAGTAGCCGAGATCCTCGAACGCCTTGAGCACCGAGGCTTTACCCGAGCCGCTCATGCCAGTGATGACGACGAGTTCGCCCGGTGGATGACTCTCACGGGCACCAGCCTTTCGCACTCCGCGCGAAATCCTTGAAGTGAGCTTGCGTCGGGGCATTTTGAGCGATGGTAACAGGGACAGCGTTCAGTCGCCAGTTGTTGAAGGGATTTCCGTCAGATTCGAAAGGGGGCGCTCAAGAGCCGGGCTGGCAGCATCACCACCTCCCAGACCAGTGCCAGAGCTCCGTGGACAGCAATCCCAACCAGCCGGAACGGTAGCAACAGCAACCATACAAACGGATACAGGATTAGGGCGAGTAGAGCGATCGGCCAGCACAGCACGAAAAGCAGGCACCACAGAAGAAAGGTAAACATGACCAGACCTCCTTGTTCCCCTGACTCAATCTACGCACATCCTCACGCAAAAGTTCGCAGCCCTGGCGCCTTTTGGTCTACGAAGACAAGTGCGTCTTCAAAAAGGCCAAAGTGCGCCAACTCGCGTCAGCCCACACCTCGCCGCTGAAACCATGCCCAGCGTCGGCGTAGACCTGCATCTCGTAGGGGATACCCTTCTTCTCCAGAACTTTCTGCAAGTGATAAGCCTCTTCAACCGGGACCGTCTTATCCTCACTGCCGTGCAGAATCAATATCGGGCACAGGCGCCGCATGAAGAATTTCATTTCTTTCGGCAGCCCACCAAAGAATTCCACGACGGCTTGGACGCGCGAATCAATAGCCGCGTTGGAAAGCGAAAGATATGCGCCCAGCGAAAATCCCAACAGCCCAATGCGCTGTGGATCCACGTGTGGCTGCCGGGAAACGAAGCTGACCGCGTCCCACAGGGTTTTCATCCAGATTGGAAAATGGCGGAAGATGGTTTCACGATCGGCCTCAGTCGTCCCTGTGCGGTCGAAGTAATGGAGAACGTAGACGGCGAATCCCTGAGCAGCCAGCATGGTGGCGGGTTCCGCCATGGTGACATGCCCACCTCCAGAACCGTGTAGTGCGATCACAGCCGGAAAACGCTTTCCTGTGGCGGCTGGAAGGAAACAGTCCAGGCGGATGTCTTTGCCTCCGCTCTCGAAGGGCAGCTGAGATTGAGTTACGGGAAATGGCGCTCGAGGCCAATCTCCTGAGTTCGCGGCCTCCGGCGCCATTACTTCTTCAGCCACTGGTCTACCCAATCGTTGACTGTCTTGTACCAGAGCTGGCTATTTTGCGGTTTGAGGATCCAATGGCCTTCGTCGGGGAAATAGAGCATCTTTGACGGCACGTTCAGCCGCTGCAGCGTGGTGAAGAGCTGGAATCCTTCCGATACATCGAGCCGGTAATCGAGTTGGCTGTGAATGACCAGCGTCGGCGTCTTGAAATTCGTCGCAGACAGGTGTGGAGACCATTTGCGGTAGAGTTCGCGGTTGGTGTACGGCGTGCCCTTGAATTCCCATTCGTTGAACCACAGCTCTTCAGTCGTGCCCCACGCGGATTCGTTGTTGAACGTGCCATCGTGCGAGACCAGGCATTTGAACCGGTTGGTGTGGCCCATGATCCAGTTGATCATGTAGCCGCCAAAACTTGCGCCCAGGGCGCATTCGCGGTCTTTGTCGATAAACCCATAGTGCTGTTCCGCGTAGTCCAGGCCCTTCATTAGATCTTCGAAGGCGCGGCCACCCCAGTCGCCGTTGATGTCGTCAATGAACTTCTGCCCGTAGCCTGTCGAACCGTGGAAGTTGATCATGAGGACCACGTATCCGTTGGCAGCGAAGAGTTCGGGATTCCAGCGGTAGCTCCAGTCGTCTCCCCAGGCGCCTTGGGGGCCGCCGTGGATTAGGAATTTCACGGGGTATTTTTTGTCGGGATCGAAGTTTGGGGGCTTGACCAGGAAGCCTTGGACCTTGGCGTTTTCGGCGCCGGTGAACCAGAAGGGTTCGAGAGGGGACATGGCGACTTGGGAAAGGACGGCGTCGTTGAGATGGGTAAGCTGGCGCGCCTTTGCTAGCGCACACTGTGGCAGTGGTTCTTTGGACTCTCCGAGGAGCATCGCTCTGATCTTTGCAAGACCAATTACGCAATCACCATGCTCGGCGATAAAGATCTCTGCCGGCCCTAGGACCGACGGTCGGCTGAACAGAATGGTATCCGAAAGTGTGCCTCCCCTATCGCCGCCAGTTTCGGTCTCAATTGCGGCGATGTCGTCGTTGTACCCATCGACGAGTTTGATCGGATGGCAGCGTTCAAGGCAGACTTCCGGTGTAACGCCGTAAATTGGAGACTCGCCCTCATTCTCCGCACTGAAGAAAATCTCGTGTCGTCCGGTCCAGCCGAACGACCCGACCCAACGGTCGAAGTTCTCGGTCAAGATGGTGGTCTTTCCGGTCTTGCGGTCGTACAGCATCAGCCGACACCGGTCGCTCTCATATCCCGGGCGCTGCTGCGCTCGATAGGCGATGTACTTCCCATCCGGCGAATAGAGCGGCGTTGAGTCGCTCGCCTTGTTGTCAGCCGTGATGTTCTTCGCTTCGCCGGGCGAGGATGCCCGTCCTCCATTCACGGAGACGCTCCACAAATCGTTGTTGGTCGAAGTCGCCTCCACCGGATCGTGGTTCGAGGTGTAGCAAATCTCTTGTCCGTCGGGCGAGAAGGCATAGTTGTCCTGCCCGCCAAGGCTGAAAACCGGGGAGTCGAAGTCCCCCGGCGTGAGGTCGCGGGTTGCACCACCCTCGGCTGGAATCACCAGCAGGTGGTTGCGCTTGCCTTGCTTGTAGGCGTTCCAGTGGCGGTAGAGCAGGTGGGTGAAGATCTGCGCTTTGACCTTCGACTTCGCGGCCTGTTCCAGCTTCTTCGCATTGCAGGTCTCGTGTGGGCACTCGGGATAAACGTTGGACACGAACAAGATATTCTTGCCATCCGGCGACCAGATCGGCCCGTCGGCTTCGGTCGCAATCGAAGTCAGCTTGTGGGTTCCGCTCACGGTGCCGGCCGAGCCGTCAAAGTCGGCAATCCAGATTTGGGAACCACCTTCTTTCGATGACAGGAAAAGAAAGCGCTTGCCATCGGGCGCCCAACGCGGACGGCCGGCGTCTTGGGTGGAAATGATCTCGCGCTCTTCACCGCCAGCAGTCGGGACCACCCAGACGTGCGGTGTCTTGGTGTTGGCTTCCAGGCTGACGTCCACAGCGCTGAACAGGACCCATTTGCCATCGGGTGAAACCGCGGGCTCCGCCACCCGCCTGAGCGACATCATGTCTTCGAAGGTGAAGGGATGTTTGGTCTGGGCGAATACAGGAAGAATACACACGAGGATGACAAAGAGACGGCGCATGATGTACCTCCGGTGAAACGAGTAAGTCTAAATCAGGGGGAGTGTCGGCAGTTGGTTCGTGAATTAAGCACCTTAGCCCTCAAACGGGGAGAGATGAGCACAAACATCCAGGGAGCTAAATGCCAGGTGCCAAATGCCAAGTGCTTTCCGGCAACTCCGCAGCCCTCTTCGCAATCTAAGTAATTGGCAGAACTGCAGCTCCCCTTCTTCCGTGCCTCTGAGCGGAAAGGGTATGGGGGCGGGGGAGCGGCGGTGACTGCACCAGCGTTCCTGGCCCGGTTTCGCTACACTAATCCTTATGAAACCCATGCTGCGTATCGTATTACTACTGCTTGCGGCCATTGCCCTGTGCGGACCACTGTCGCTCGACGCGGCTGCCGAGGAAGGCCCACTCGATCCGGCCCAGCCCAAGGGAGTCACGCCCGAAGAAATCATCCGGCGTTTCGCGGCCAAAGAGAAAGAGTTCCAGGAGGCGCGCGACCAGTACACCTATCGTCAGTCAGTCAAGGTGCAGACGGTGGAGGGCGATACGGTGGACGGCGAGTACCAGGAAATCTTCGATGTCGTTTTTGATGACAAGGGGAAACGCCTGGAGAACGTGCTGTTTGCGCCCCAGGCCTCATTAGTGAGAATTTCGATGTCCCCGGAGGACTTGGATGATATCCGGCATCGGCTGCCGTTTGTACTCACCAGCGATGAGATTCCCGAATATCAGATCCTCTACGTCGGACAGCAGCAGGAAGATGAATTGCACTGCTACGTCTTCGATATCGCTCCCAAGGAAATCATTGGGAAAAAACGTTATTTCCAGGGGCGCATCTGGGTGGATGATCATGATTTCCAGATTGTGAAGACTTACGGCAAGACCGTGCCCGACATCCGCAAGAAGAAGGGCCAAGAGAACCTCTTTCCCAAATTCACCACCTGGCGGGAGCAGATTGACGGTAAATACTGGTTCCCCACTTACACCAAGGCGGACGATGTGCTGCACTTCTCGGGTGGTGACGTGCGCATCCGGGAGATCGTGAAATACGAAAACTACCAGCGCTTCGGCTCCAAGGTGAAGATCACTTACGAAGGCAAGGAAGTGCCGAAGGGTGAGCAAGGGAAAGACCAAAAGCCAGAGGCGCCGCAGAAATAGCACTCACCATTCGGCATTGAGTCAGCGAAGACCTCTGCCCGTGCTTTGGCTCACTGCTGAATGCTGAGTGCTCAGTAGAAGAGATACTTCCGCCACTTGTCATCGGAGCGGCCCATCAGGCGCATGATGTGGCGGCTGGTGTGCAGGTTGAAGGCGCGCGGCTCGCGCAGGAGATGCATGCCGGCTTCGGCGGGAAACTGGTTGCCCTTCTGCCGGTTGCAGGAATGGCAGCAAGCGACCAGGTTCTCCCAAGTGGAAGCACCGCCACGAGAGCGGGGTACCACGTGGTCGAGCGTGAGCTCGCTCGAAGGCAGAACTTCTCCACAGTACTGGCAGGTGTTGCGATCGCGCAGCAGGATGTTCTTGCGCGAGAGAGCGCGCGTCTGGTGCGGGATGCGGCGGTACTCCAGCAGGCGGATCACCGAAGGCACACGCAGGGCTAGGCGGGCCGCGTGCAGGAAGTGCCCGTTTTCCTCCTCCGTCATGGCGACACCCTTCAGCACCAACACAATGGCCCGGCGCGCGGCGCAGACGTTGATGGGCTCATACGACGCGTTCAGCACCAGCACGGGCGCGTGCAGGACGTGGCCGTTGCTATCCTGATGCACGCCTAACACCGCGGGCGTGTGGGACCGGCTCAGGCCACCTACCGAATTGTTCCACTTCCCTGACATAAGCTTGCTCTAAATCACCGGGCTACGCTCGGTGGACAGCCGAGGGCGGTTGTCCCTACGTGTGTTGCTACCCGGCCGCTGCCATGGTCATCCGGGCCTCGATCTCAGATTCCGGTTCGGCGTGGTTCGCGTCGGCCTTTAGCGTACGGGCCACTGTTGCCACCCAGACTTTCGATGCCCCGGCCCGGCGCAAAATACGCGCACATTCCGAGACCGTGGTGCCGGTGGTGAACACATCATCCACCAGCAGTATCTCGCGACCGGCCATCTCGTCCGGCTTAGCGACGACAAATGCGCCGCGGATATTTTCCCGCCGCTGATGGCGGGTGAGGCCGATCTGGGACTGAGTTTCACGCTGGCGTTCTAACACGCTGGCGCTCAGTGCTGTCCGATTGCCAGAAGGCCTGAGTTTCAAAGCCACGCGGGCGATCAACTCCGACTGGTTGAAGCCGCGCTGGCGCAACTTGCCGGCGTGCAAAGGCACGGGCACGACCAGAACCACATTCCGGCCGAAACACGGCTCCAAGGCCGCAATCACCTCGGCCAGCATCCGGCCCAAAACGTTCGCCGCTGGCCGGACCCGCTCATATTTCAGCAGGTGGATGAGTTCCCGCAGCCCGCCATCATAGCTGCCGTAAGCCGAGGCCCTGGCAAAGGGGGGCTCCAAACGGCGGCACAGCCCGCAGCGCGGCTCACCGTGCTCCCCGGAAAAGGCGTATGGGCTCACCAGCCGCTCGCCACAGATCGAGCAGACCCCACCCGCGATCGGGCGCATGGCGGAAAGGCATTCCTCGCACACTGGCAGCCGGGAAATATTGAGCAGGGGGGCACCGCAGAGACGGCAATCGGAGGGGAACAGGGTGGCGAAGAGGCTTTCGGCAACGCCGCTCACCGAAGAGAACAAGGAAGACACCAGAGAACCTTCCCTTGCTACAGCTTTGGTCCCGGTAGCGCGAATTGGGTCCTCACTACTGCTGAAGACGTACCTCCCTCGTCCAGTCGGGTGCTACGGGGGCTCCGAGCAGCGGACGAATATCCCTCAGTATAACGGCCCATCATGCCGCACGCAACGCGCCAACCGCTCAGGCCGCAGCGTGGTGGGTTACTTCGGACTGGTTGCGTTCCCGCACCTGCACGAACAATGGCCGGTAGAACCGCCGGAAGCAGTCACCACAGCGCACCGGACGCAGGTAGAGCGCCGGCAGGATGTATTTTTCGGTAAAGGTGCGGGGACGTGAACGGTAGCCGTTCGGGCTGCCACAATCACGACATTGAAATTGCTTGGACAGCATGGCCGAGACCCCAAAATCGACGTCAGAAAGGCTGAGTAGGTATGATATCAAACCTCCGACGCTTGGATGAAGTGGTGCGTCTCACAATGAAACGGCCTGCCGCTTCTCGGGCAGGTGGACTTGTAAAGCAGGCGGTGCGCGTGCTAACGTGCGCGGTCTTGCCTTATGTCAAGCAGGCTTAACCATTTGCGAGGATCTCACCCATGAGCAGCCAGAGCAAGGCAGGCACAAGCCCGAAGAAATTCCAGCCTTATGTCCCAGAGAACATGGAGATGCGGGAGTTCACTTTCCGGGCCGTGTTGCTCGGGTTGGTGATGACAGTCATCCTGGGGGCGGCGAACGCCTACCTCGGATTGCGGGCGGGCATGACCATAGCGGCAACGTACCCCGCCGCGGTGATTGGCATGGCCGTGCTGCGGCTCATGAAGGGATCGCTGCTCGAGGAGAACATCGCCCGAACGGTAGGCTCAATCGGCGAGTCGGTGGCGGCTGGCGCTGTCTTCACCATTCCCGCATTCATCATGTCTGGAGCCTGGAAGTCGTTCGGCTTCGCAGATGCCTACTGGAAATCCGTGGCCCTCATGGTCGTGGGCGGGACGCTGGGCATCCTGTTCGTGACCCTGCTACGGCGAGTCATGGTGGAAGACCCGGAGCTTCCGTTCCCTGAATCGGTGGCGGCTTCGGAGATTCACAAGGCCGGCCAGCAAGGCAGCAAAGCCGCCAAGCTGTTGTTTTACAACATGGGTTTTGGTGGGCTGGTTTATTTGCTTGGACAATTCCAACTGTTTAACGCCAGCAAGAATTTCGTGGTTCAAGTGGGACAAATGGGCCGCAGCATCCTGCGCTTGGGAACCACGCAGACGGCGCAAACCGTGAGTGTGGGTGGTGTGACTACCTTCCAGGCCCCGGCTATCAGTCCTGCCTATCTGGGGGTGGGTTACATTATTGGACCGCGCCTGGCAGCCTTGAACTTCGCGGGTGGAGTCGTGGCGTGGGGGTTGCTGGTGCCGCTGATCATCTACATCCTCGGCCCCCAGTTGCAGGCCTACTTGCCGGCTGGTAGTGAAGGCAACCTGGCCGGCGCGGTGGGGCGTTTCATGGTCCGGCCCATCGCCGTGGGTGGCATGATGGTGGGCGCCAGTTGGACGCTTTTCCGCATGCGCAAGAGTCTCGGCCTGGGCATGAAGCGCGCCATCTCCGACCTGAAGAAGTCAGCGGCAGCCCACGCTGCCACCAACCGCACCGAGCGGGACTTGAACGGCAAGGTAGTCTTCGGCGGCTTGTTTGTGGCGTTCCTGTGTATGGTTCTGCTGTATTTCTACTTTTCCGGCACTCTCAGCGGCGGCATCGTGGCTGCGCTGGTCATGATCGTGGTGGGATTCTTCTTCGCTGCGGTTTCCGGAAACCTGGTAGGGATGATCGGCTCCTCGAACAATCCTGTCTCCGGCCTCACGCTGTGCACTTTGATCATCGCGGCGCTGCTGATGGTGGCAATTGGCGTATCCGGCGCCAGCGGCGTGGCGGCGGTGTTGGGCGTGGCGGCGGTGGTATGCGTTTCATCCGCAGTCGCAGGCGAAATGCTGCAGGACCTTAAAGTCGGGCACATCCTGGGTGGCACTCCGGCCAAGATGCAGCTCGGCGACTTTCTCGGGATTGCAGTGGCCAGCACGGCCTTGTATTTCCCGCTCCTCATCCTGCATCAGGGAAATATCAACGCCGGCGGCATTGGCTTCGGCGACCCCAAGTTGCCGGCGCCGCAAGCCGGACTCATGGCGATGCTGGCACAAGGCATTGTCGGCGGAGAGATGGCGTGGCCGCTCGTGATCGTGGGGATTCTCATGGGGCTGGCGATGATCATGCTGGAAGTGAAGAGCGTGATGCTCTTCGCTGTCGGCATGTATCTACCGCTTGAAACCACGTTTGCCATCTTCCTTGGCGGTGTCATCCGCTGGATTACCGACCGGATGCGCGACAAGCGCGGCTTCAACGATGCGCAGAAGGCACGCGTGGAAAATGCCGGCGTGCTCACGGCTTCCGGCATGATCGCCGGAGAGGCCATCTTTGGGCTGGTCGTGGCGTCGTTCTTCTTCTTCAAGAGGCCCCTGCCTATTATCTTTGAACATCCGGCCACAATTTCCGGATTCATTGTGCTGGTGATCCTGGCGTTCGTGATGGTCAGGGTACCGCTGGCCAACGCGGGCAGCCCCGACGAGCCTGCGCCGCCGACGGCGATCATGTAATCCGCACCGAGGCCCGAGGACTTAGCGGCAGCGAGGGATTTGCTTGCTGTCCACCGCAGGCTCTGTGTCTTCTGTGCTCAAAACCTTTTGATGGCTATTGCTGAAAATATTGCCCTTGTCCGGGAGCGGATTGAGACCGCCACCCGCCGCGCTCTGCGTCAACCCGACGAAATTGCGCTGATGGCCGTCAGCAAGACGTTTCTGCCGGAGCGCATCCGGGAAGTCTATAACGCTGGGCTCCGGCTGTTCGGCGAGAACCGCGTCCAGGAATTTGCCGACAAGGCCGCAGCGTTACAGGACCTGGGAGCCGAGTGGCATATGATCGGCCATTTGCAGTCGAACAAAGCGGCCAAAGCGGCTGAACTGTTCGCAGCCGTGGACTCGGTGGACTCCTTGCGCCTGGCCCAGAAGCTCAATGCTTCCGCCCAACAGCTCGGGAAAAAGCTCGGTGTGTTGATCGAGATCAACGTGGGCGGTGAGGCCGCCAAGAGCGGCGTGGCTCCGGAATCACGAGAACTGGAAACAATTCTCCGGGCTGCGGTGGAGTTGGAGCACCTTGAATTTCGCGGCCTGATGACCATTCCCCCTTTTACCGATGATCCGCGGGAAGCACGACCCTACTTTCGCAAGCTCCGCGAATTGCAGAAGCAGATCGGTGCGCGACGGCTGCCCTCGGTCCGAGTGGATGTGCTGTCGATGGGCATGTCGCACGATTTCGACGTTGCCATTGAGGAAGGCTCGACCTGCGTGCGGGTGGGTACGGCGATCTTTGGGGAAAGGACTGCACAGCGGTGAAGCGATTCGATCGAGTCTGCGCCGGGGCAGTTTTGCTGCTGGGTCTAGTCCATTGCCTTTCGACGCCAAGGGCCTTAGCGGGCCGATTGTGGTTTTTCGGTACCGGATTGGCAATCCTGTTCGCAGCCATGCTGAACCTGCTGCGTATTCGCAATGGATATGGAATGAGTGGACTTCGGATGTTCTGTCTGGCTGCCAACGTAACTTTGGTGGCGTTGACGATCGCGGTGATTGTGAGCATTGGGTGGCTGCGTACCTTCGCCAACCCTCAGGTGCTCGTTCTGCTGGCCCTGTTAGTGATTGAGGCCGGGTTCTCCCTCGGGCCCAACCAGTGATTCCCTTCCAGGAAAGCCCGCAAGGTGTGACTTTCACCGTCAAAGTCCGGCCCCGCGCGAAAAAGAATGCCATTATGGGTGAACTGGGGGATGCCCTTAAGCTGGCCTTGACCGCGCCACCTGTGGGCGGCAAGGCCAACGACGCCTGCATCGAATTTCTCGCAAATCTTTTGAAGGTACCGCGTTCCTCCGTTACCATAGCGTCCGGCCAGACCGGCCGTAGAAAAGTGATTCGGGTCGCGGGATTGTCAGCCCAAGAAGTACGCCGGCGGTTGGGCATCTGAGCATCGAGGAGCCACTCTTGACCTTCTCCGAACGCTTGCACGAAATTCGCACCGGCTTCGAGCGCCCATTCTGGGTGGCAAATATCACGGAGATCTTCGAGCGCCTTTCCTATTACGGGGCGTTTGCTTCTCTTGCCCTGTACCTGCAGGAGCGACTGAATTTCTCCACTGAGCAGACCGGAACTTTGACGGGCATATTCGGTGGCATGGTCTGGTTTCTGGCCATCTTCGGTGGAGCCGCCGCCGACCGATTGGGTTTCCGCCGCGCCCTTTCGATAGCGTACCTGATCCTGACGGCGGCCTATTTCCTGATCGGTTCGATAGGGGCATCCTGGCTGGCTCCCGTGCGTGACGCTGTGCCACTGGGCCTGTTTGTCGGCTGCATTCTCATCCTGCCTGCGCTCGGCATCTCGCTGGTGAAGCCTTGCGTGGTCGGCACCACGGCCCGCGCCTCCAAGGAAAACGTCCGCTCGATCGGCTATTCGATCTACTACACCATGGTCAACATCGGCGGCGCCGCCGGCCCTTATTTCGCTTCCTGGGCCCATCGCCACCTGGGAGTCGAGAATGTCTATCGTGTTGCGGCTCTTAGCGTATTCGCGATGTTCTTTGTGGTCCTGTTCTTCTTCCGGGAACCGCGCAAGCCCGGGGATGCGCTTCCGCCTTCGATCGCGACGGTCGCGCGAAATTTCTGCGTAGTGGTGGGCAACTACCGGCTGGTATTGCCCGTCTTGATGATTGCTTTGCTGCTACGCGTCGCAATGTTCTTCTATTCGTTCACCGCGCCCTGGTGGATTTGGGTCGGGCTCCTGGCACTTGTGCTCGCCGGGATCAGCCGGTTCATGTGGTTCCTCGTGCTCTTCACTGGCTACTGGGTTGTGTTCTGGCAGCAGTACATCAGTTTGCCCGGCTACATCCACGGGTACATCAACCCGCACGCTGACGTCGAGATCATTCTGGTGACCGACGGGCTGACCGTCATCTGTCTCACCCTCGCGGTGAATTTCCTGACGCGCAAGATTCCCGCGTTCCCAGCCGTCATTCTCGGAACCGTGATCACGTCGGTTTCGTGGCTGATCCTCGCATTCCGCCCGACAGTCTGGGGCGCGGTTTTCTCGCTCTTTGTCCTCGCGCTGGGCGAGATCATCCAGGCACCGCGCTACTACGAGTACATTTCCCGGCTGGCGCCTTCAGGCCAGCAGGGCACGTACATGGGGTTTGCATTCTTGCCCATTGGCATCGGCTCGCTGATCGGCGGCTGGTTCGGAGGGACGCTCGTCCATCACTTCGGAGAGGTCACGCATCAGCCAGGGCGGATGTGGTGGGTTGTGACGGGAGTGGGCGTGGTTACCGCGGGGTTGCTTTGGATCTATGACAAGATGCTCAAACCGGCAAGCGTCTCCCCGGCAAGATAGATGGCAAGCCGCAGACGCACGCCCGCCTCCGTTGCCGGTGAAATCTGCCGGATGCTGAAAAGCGGTGGATCGGCTGAGCACGCCAAAGGCGTTCAGTGGTTCTTCAAGGAAAAAATCAAATCCCGCGGCTGGTACACAGCTGCTCTGCGCAAGGCCGCGGTCCAGTCCCGGCGGGCGATCCGCAAGGAATTTGGCTTCGCCTTCGTGGTCCGGGTGGCCGATGAGCTGTTCTGGGGCACGGTTCTTGACGAAAAGAACTTTGCTGTCTTCCTGCTGGAGAAGTCGACTGACGAATGCGGCGATGCCGAATTCCGGCGGTTCGAGTCTTGGCTGCCCCGCATCAGCAGTTGGGCCGACCACGACGCATTAGTCCACTATCTGATCGCACCCATGGTCGTCGCCAAGCCAGATCGAACCAGCAGAGTCTTTCGCTGGGCGAAGTCGCGCAACCGCTGGCATCGCCGGGCCGCTTGCGTGGCGCTGATCCAGGGTACGCGGAAGAAGCTGTTTTTTTCGGAAATCACCCGCTTGTCCGACCTGCTCTTGCCGGATGAGGACGATATGGTGCAGAAGGGCTTGGGCTGGCTACTGCGGGAAACCGCCAAGGCGGACGCCAAGCGGGCCGTGCCTTTTCTGATGCGGATTCGTCGGCGTGCGCCGCGCTTGGTATTGAGAACAGCCTGCGAGACGCTGGCGAGTCCAACACGGAACAGCGTATTGTCGTTTAGGTAGTAGGAGTCCTCAAGCGCTTTCCCCATTTGGTACAACAAAGAACCGCGATGTGATCTGTTCCCTTGCTGTGCGAGCCCTGCTTCCTCACACTACTCTTGGGCCCGTAGTGTAACTGGGAACACGGCGCTCTGTCTAAGCGGCAGATGCGGGTTCGAATCCCGTCGGGTCCATTTCTCCCATGGTGCGTAGGCACGGATGGAGAAACCATTACGAGAGGAGAAAACACAGAGATAATCTCCTCCCAAAGTTACTTGACAACGGCTCGGCCCGTTACCGATACTTGTGATGGACAGAGCGCCAACCTTACTCTACGGATACTGTGACGGCCCTGGAGCGCCAGGGCCGTTTCATTTTGCCGCAACATCTCAAGCTCCGATTCGCCTAAAACGCCGCCCTTGTTTAGAATAGCTATTCGCCCATGGACCTTTCCGCCATACAAGCTGCGCTGCGCGAGCGAAACATTGACGGCTGGCTGTTTTACGACCACCACCACCGTGATCCGATTGCCTACCGCGTGCTGGGTTTACCCGATGGTCTGATGGTTACCCGGCGCTGGTTCTATCTGATCCCTGCCAAGGGCGAACCCACAAAGTTGGTTCACAAGATCGAACAAGGGCACCTCGACACATTGCCCGGCCGCAAGCTGCAGTACGCCGGATGGCAGGAACTTTTCGAACATGTGAAGACCATGCTGGCGAATCATCGCGATATCGCTATGCAGTATTCACCCAACAACCTGGTTTTCACCGTTTCGCTAGTCGACGGCGGTACACTCGAACTGATCCGCGGGCTGGGTAAGAACGTGGTCAGTTCCGGAGACCTGGTGGCGCAGTTCGAGGCGACCTGGACCGAGGAGCAGATCAAGACCCACTTTGCGGCGCGGGATGCCATTGATTCCATCACAGCGGCTGCTTTCCCGGAGATCGGGCGGCAGGTGCGAAAAGGCGGCACTACGGAACATGACATTCAGAATTGGTTCATGGAAGCCTTCCGTCGTGAAAATCTTGTTACTGACGACCCGCCCATCGTCGCCGTGAATGCGAACAGCGGCAACCCGCACTATGAGCCGAGTGCCATGCACTCTGCTCCCATTCGGGAAGGCGATTTCGTTTTGCTTGACGTATGGGCCAAGAAAAACACGCCCGGCGCCGTGTATTACGACATTACCTGGACGGGTTTCGTCGGCAAGGCCCCCTCGGACCGCATGCGTGACATATTCAGCGTCGTGAGCCAGGCGCGCGATGCCGGCGTGAAGACCGTGCAGGAAGCCGTCGCTGCTGGGCGTGCCATCGCCGGCTGGGAAGTGGACCGGGCGGTTCGCGGCCACATCAAGAAGGCCGGCTTTGGCGAGTACTTCATCCACCGCACCGGGCACTCCATCGGCACCGATGTCCATGCCAACGGCGCCAACATGGACGACCTGGAAGTTCACGACGAACGCCGCATCCTGCCCAATTCCTGTTTCTCTATCGAGCCGGGCATCTATCTGCCCGAGTTTGGAGTGCGCAGCGAGGTGAATGTGCTGGTGCGGCCCCAGGCGGCAGAGGTAACGGGTAAAATCCAGAGTGAGATCGTGATCATCTGAATGGTAAATTCCCCGACAGACAAACCGAAAACCGCTGAGGCCCAGAAAGCTCCAATCACCCTGATGTCGGTCGTCGCGCCCGCAATTGGCTGGCTAATCCCCGGCGCTGGACATCTCATCCAGAAACGATGGATCCGTGGCCTGCTGCTGATGGGCTCTATCGTGACCATGTTCATACTGGGACTGCTGATGGAGGGGCGGGTGTACAGCCCTAATGGCGGTGACATTCTCGATATCCTGGGATTCGTCGGCGATGTGGGCGCGGGCGGACTCTATATCGTGACTCAAGCCAGAGACTTGGGCCAGGGCGCGATCGCACACGCCACGGCTGACTACGGTACCAAGTACCTGATCGTCGCGGGCCTGCTGAACTTCATCAGCGTGGCCGACGCTTACCATATTGCCATCGGGAAGAAGCCATGACTCTGGAACTCTCCCATTTCAGCGCCGCCGTGCTGTTCTCGGTATTTGCCTCGGTCGTCTTCGGCATCACCCAGCGCAACACCGCGCGTGAACAGTTCCGCTACGGCCTGTACTGTTTCGTTATGTTTGCCGGTGGAGTCTTTGTCGCGGGATGGGTGATGTGGGTGGTGCGGCGCTAGAAAGCTTCTAGCTCGTGGCTTTTGGCTGGCTAATCCTCCGCGATTGTAGCTGGCAGCTAGAAGCTATCCTTCCCAAACAAATGCATCAAACACCCGCTTAATATCGAATCCCAGTCGCTTGTAGAGCTCCACGGCGCGAGCATTCGCTTCGGTGACGGTCAGCGAGAGCAGCGAAAAACCGCGCTGGCGAAGGCTGCCCACCGTCGTGGCCAGTAACAACTCGCCGATGCCTTGTGAGCGGTACTCGGGCAGCACGCATACTTGGGTTACATGGCCCACGTCGTGGCGCACGCGGGAACACAGGATCAACCCGGCCAGAGTGCGAGCGCGCTTGTGTACCGCCACATAGGATGAATCCGGGTCGAACGTGCCGCATCCAGGGAAGCGCACGATGTTGGTCAAGAAGCGCAGGGAGCCACTCAGGGTACGGTACTGGTCGTTAATCTCGGCATCCACGTGGCCGCGATAGGCGCTGGTGATCAGCGCGGCGGCTGGCTGGTAGTCCTGCTCCGACCAGCGCCGGATCTCGATTTCGGGATGTGCCGGCTTCGAGGGTTTCAGAGCACCGCTCATCGGCAGGACCATGAATAGCCGCGCATGCCGCTGAAAACCCTGTTCGACAAAAGGCCGAGCGACCACCCCCGTTTCGTGTACCAAGAGTTGCGCTTCGACGCGATGAATGCCCGGTGACTGCTGCAGGGTTTCGATCACGTGTACTAGCAGCCGAGATTCCACTTCGTGGGGATCGGCCAAGCGGCTGCCGTTGGCCACGAAAAGGTCTCCGATCACGCCCTTGTTGCTTTCGTAAACAAAAAATGCGTAGCCGGCGATGCGTCCACGATCGATCGCGGCATAGCCGGGCAGGATCTTTGAGTCCACGTAGCGCAGGATCATGTCAGCAGAGCCGCTGTAGTCCCAGGAAAGCAGCCGTGCCCACACCTGGATCTCGTCGTCCAGCAGAGGACGCAAGTCAAGGGAAGAAAAATGCCTGAGATCGAGAATCTCCACCTGGGGGCTCCTGGAGGGTTCCGGCTTGGCTAATGCGCTCATTGCCGCCGCGAAAACCGAGTGTAGTTGCTCAGGTGGACTAGAGGCAAACGGGAGAACACGGGAAGCTAACAGGGGGCAGGAGCAGCCCGGCACTTAGCACTTAAGAACTGGCACTTAGCCCTTGAACATTCGTGATCAATCTCATGCCGTGAGATCTATTGGTGTCGGGGCACGAGTGTTCATTGGCTAAATGCCAAGTGCTAATGACTGCCTTTCTGCTCCATCTCAGGAGCCGACACCCAATAGTAGTCGAGGCCTTGTGAGGCGAAGCTTCCCAGATAAGAGACACGCCGTCCCGCGGCCCGCTTTTCGACGATCGTCCGCATGCCCTCGGGCGCGACTACCAGGTGTTCCCCTGCCGGCACCTGTCCCCATTCGTAACGATCAATGTTCTGGTCGCGGTAAAACTGCAGGCCGAATTCGGTTTCTCTTGGAACCCGGAGCACTGCGAGCGGAAGGGGTTTGCTCTCGATGCGGCTGATCTCGGCAGCCAGTGGACGGGCGGAGAGCGTGGCATCGAGCAGTGGAGCTCCAATTCGCAGGACCGCAGCCAGTGATACCACCACCGGAACCAGCGTGACGAATCGCAGCATACGTAGTCCGAGGTTCCCGCGCAGCGTCACAGCGATCCCAATGGCCAGAGCCGCCGCAAGCGAGCATGAGATTCCGGTCGCCCGGCTCCACGGTATGCGGTGTTGCAGGAGGAGGTATGGAATCATCAGTGCGAGAACCACTGGCAATGCCGCCACTGTCGAGTGCAAGATGATCCCCACCATGTGGGGACGCTCATCTTCCATGACGTGTCTCCTCACGTACTCCGCCAGCAGCAATGTTCCCGCGGGAATCGCCGGTGCGATGTAGCCTGGCAGCTTCGACTGCGAAATGGAAAAAAACACGACCGGCACGACCAGCCAGATCACCAGAAACGGATTGAGGGCGTCCTCGGACCGAAATAGTTCCCGCCTTTCCGCCCACCAGGTCCGGATGATCTCGACCAGGGCTGAAACCACGAAGATTGTCCAGGGAAGTAATCCAAACAGAACCACTGGCAGGTAATACCAAAACGGCTCTTTGTGGTGATAGAGGTTGGTACCGAAGCGTGCCAGGTTGTGCTCCAAAATGAAAACGCGGAAAAAGCCAGGGTTCCTGATCTGCACTGCGACATACCAGGGCAGCGTGACCCCGCAGAAAAGTAGGATTCCTGGAACCCAAAGCGTTCGCCGGATGAGCCGATATTCGCCTTTCGCCAGAGCGAAGAGCACGATGATCGCTACAGCCAGAAATGGCGCGACCGGACCCTTCGCAAGCATGCCCAAACCGGTGAAGATGTAGAACAGCGCCAGGTACCGATCGCGGCCGCTTTCGTGCCAGGCATACCATGCGAGCATTGCGATCGTGAATGTGGCGGCGAGAGGCATGTCCATCGAGGCGGCGCGGGCAAAGCCGATTACTCCTGCTGCGGAAGCCGTCATCAAAGCGCCGTCCAGCTGAAATCCGGGACGGAAACGCCTCAGAAAAAGATAGATCGCGACCACCATCAACATAGCGTTCATCGCTGACGGCAAACGCGCGGCCCAGTCGCTGACCCCGAAAACGCTGTAGGCGATCATTGCTTCCCAGTAGTAAAGGACAGGTTTTTCGAGCCAGGGCTTGCTCCCTAGCGTGGGCGTGATCCAGTCGTGACGGGCCAGCATTTCGCGCGCCACCTGGGCGTAGCGCGGCTCATCGGCGCCCACCAGGCCGAAGTACCCTAAGCCGAAGAAAAACAGGAATCCGCAGAAGCCGGCGAGCAGGAGCCAGTCGGTAAGTGGCCGTGCGCGCTCAGTCATGCCGGCAAGCTCCAGAAGATCGGGGGAGTGGATATCTCATTGTTGATTCTTGATGGTTGATTTCAAGAGCTTCGGATTCTGAGATCTTCAATCAAAAATCAACGATCAACAATCATCAATTGGTTCTCGGCCGCGCCAATGCATACACGCTGATCAACGTCCAGGTCACCTCCAGCACGATAAAACCAATCTGGAAAGGATGAAATGCAATGTAGACAAGAATGGCGGAGCCGATGGCGTTCAGGATGTTGTACCCGGCCTTGCGGGAATTCATCCAGTTCATCTGGTGACCGGCATAGGCTACCAGGATAAGCAGCGCGCCGACGAACGAAGCGACCTGTCGCAACGAGAAAATATCCATAGGGAATTCTATTCTACGGTGGGATTTAGCCGGAGTTGCACCAGAACGCGTGCCACGGCTGCATCCAGGGGACCTTCGAGGGAGCAGCCGCTGGCGCACTCGTGTCCGCCGCCGCCGAAGCTCTCGGCGATCACAGCCACGTTGAGCTGGCCCTTGCTGCGCATACTCACGCGATAGCGGCCACCCGGGAGTTCGCGGAAAAATGCAGCCACTTCCACGTCCTGGATGGAAAGTGCGTAGTTCACCAGTCCTTCGCAGTCCTCTTCCTTGGCATGACACCGGTCCATCTGCTCCTGCGTCACCCATATCCACGCCAGCGGCCCTTCGCGTCGCAGATTGGAAAGCGCTGCTCCCAGCAAGCGCATTTTGGCCGTGGAATGTCCGAAATACACGTTACGCGCGCAATGGGCCGGGTCGGCGCCGGCCAGCACCAACTCCCGCGCCAGCGCGAAGGTGTGTTCGTTGGTGCCTTGAAACATGAATGCGCCGGTATCGGTGAGCACCGCGGTGTAAAGGCAGGTTGCAATCTCGGGAGAAACGGTGACGCCGGCTTCACGCGCCAGACGGTACACCATCTCGGCGGTCGCGACGGCCTTGGGGTCAATCCAGTTCACGTGCGCGAATGGACGACCACTTACGTGATGATCAATGTTGATTAGAAACCGGTTCTCGAGACCTTCCAGCCGGGTGCGCTGGATACTGTCGCACTCCAGAATGATCGCGGCTTCATAGTTGCCGTTGACGCGCTCGGCCTGGACGACCTGGTCCGCAAAAGGCAGCGGCCGGTAGATGCGCGGGACGCCATCGCGCATGACCACTTCGGCTTCCTTGCCCATCGAGCGCAGAATCTGGCAGCAGGCCAGCGCCGAGCCGACGGCATCCCCGTCCGGCCGGGCGTGGGAGGTCAGCAGGAACCGATTGCGCTGCTCGATGTGCTTCAGTACTTCTTTCAGCATGTCTGCCCGAACTCCTGACCTGACTATCTGCTCCTTTTTTTCGCGCGGTTCAGGAGCTCATCAATCCTAGCGCCGAACTGGTCCGACCGGTCCACCTGAAAATACAGTTCCGGCGGGCGGCGAAGCTGAAGACGTATACCCACCTCCCGGCGAATGAACCCAACTGCCGCGGTCAGTCCCTCAAGCGTGCGTACAGCCTCAGCGTCGTCGCCTTCAACCGTCACGAAAACCCGCGCGGAGCGGGAATCGTCAGCCAGGGCTACGCTGCTCACACTGGCCAGACCGATGCGCGGGTCCGCCAGTTCGCCCTCCACGATGGTTTCGATCTCCTCGCGCAGTGCCTCTCCCAGGCGCTCCCGATGGTATTTCTGTCCGCGCCTCTCCACCATCACACCTCGGAATAAAACGGATGAGAATATCAGAAACCCGGGCTCAGCGTCTCACTGCCCACGGCCTTTTCGGGTACTTTGGTTCTGTCAACGGAAGTACAGGAGATAGAACGAATTACAACGCTCGAGTGTCAAAGATATTCCATAAAGGAGTCGGCCACGTCGGCGCCGGCATTGTTGGCGATGCGGGTTACCTGGCGTTCGACGTTTTTCATCAGCCCATCCAGGTAATCGCGGGAGTCGGAGACGCTTACAACGCCGATGGTCGCCTGATTCCACAATGGGGTCGCGTCCAACTCGGCCACGGCAACATTGAAGTGCGCCCGCAGGCGGTCTTTCAGGCTGCGTACGACCTGGCGCTTGTCTTTGAGAGACTGCGCCGCTTCAATGCGCAGCTCGATGGTGAGAAAGGCAATCATCAGTGGTCAGTAGCCAGTGACTGGTGGCCAGTTTCTGCGCTGGCCACTGAACACTAGCCACTAGCCACTCTCAAGCAATCACTTCCGCCGCAATCCGTTCCGTCACAAACCCTTCGATTACATCACCGATCTTGACATCGGCGTAGTTGGCGATGGAGATGCCACACTCCATACCGTTGCGCACCTCGCTAGCGTCGTCCTTGAAGCGGCGTAGCGATCCGATCTTGCCCTTGAACATGACCACGTTGTCACGCAGCAGACGGACTTCGGAATCGCGCTTGATGAGTCCATCCGTCACTCTGCAACCTGCAACCGTGCCCACCTTCGGAATCCGGAAGGTTTCCAGGACTTCGGCGCGGCCCTGGTAGGTTTCCTTGATCGTGGGCTCAAGCAGCCCGGTCATGGCGCGCTTGATCTCATCTTGTAGCTCGTAAATGATCGAGTGCAGGCGGATGTCCACTTTTTCCTGTTCCGCCAGTTCCTGCGCCTTGCGCTCCGGACGCACATTGAATCCGATGATGATGGCGTTGGACGCCGAGGCCAGCAGCACATCCGTTTCGGTGATAGCGCCCACGCCCGAATGCAATAGCTTGAGGCGGACTTTGTCGTTCGAGAGCTTGGAGAGCAAGTCGGACAGCACTTCCACCGAGCCGCCGACGTCGGCCTTGAGAATGATGTTCAGCTCCTTGGTGCCAGCCGTCTTCAACTGCTCGGCCAGGCCTTCCAAGGAAACACGGGAGCTTTTCGCCAAGGTAGCCTCGCGAGCCTTCTGTTCCCGGTATTCGGAGATGCCACGCGCCTTGTCACGATCGGCCACCACTACAAACTGGTCACCCGCCTGGGGCAATCCCTCCATACCCAGGATTTCGACCGGGGTTGAGGGCGGCGCTTCCTGGATCTGGTTGCCACGATCATCAAACATGGCGCGCACTTTTCCGTAAACGTTGCCCACTACGAAGTTGTCCCCGTTGCGCAGCGTACCGTTCTGCGCCAGCACGGTCGCCACCGGTCCACGACCGCGGTCCAGCTTGGCCTCCAGAACGACGCCGGTAGCCGGATGATCCGGTACCGCTTTGAGTTCCTGCAGGTCCGCCACCAGACAGATCATCTCCATCAGCAGGTTCAGATTTGTTTTCTGCTTGGCCGAGACATCCACGAACACCGTGGTCCCGCCCCAGTCTTCCGGCATCAGGCCGCGGTCGGCGAGCTGTTTCTTTACCCGGTCTGGCAACGCGTCCGGCTTGTCAATCTTGTTTACTGCCACGATGATGGGCACTTCCGCGGCATGGGCGTGGTCGATGGCCTCCAAGGTCTGTGGCATGACGCCGTCGTCGGCGGCGACCACCAGCACGACGATGTCGGTGGCCTTCGCTCCGCGGGCGCGCATGCGGGTGAACGCTTCGTGCCCCGGAGTATCGAGGAACACGATCTGGCGGCCGTAGGCGGGGGACTCTTTGTCGTGGATCGTCACTTTATAGGCGCCGATATGCTGCGTGATGCCACCGGCCTCGCCTCCGGCAACATTGGTCAGGCGAATGGAGTCTAGCAGTGTGGTCTTGCCGTGATCCACGTGGCCCATAATCGTCACCACCGGTGGACGGGCCACACCTTCAACGGCGGCGCCTTCTTCACCCGCAGCGGATTCAGAGACTTCCTTGGCAGCCTGCTCTTCGAAACTGATTACGTTGGTGTCTGCTCCGAAGAAACGCGACATCTCGCTAGCCAGTTCGGCATCGAGAGTCTGGTTGACGGTCGCGAATACGCCACGGGCGAGAAGGCGGCCGATCAGGTCCTTGGCACGAATTCCAAGTTTCTCCGCCAGGTCCTTTACGCTGATTCCTTCCGTAATCGTGATGCTGCGAGTAATGGGCTGCGGTTCGTTCGAAAGCGAGAGCCGCGGCGGCGGGACATAGCCCTTCATCGGGCCTTCCTTCACCCCGCGGGGAACGTAACGCTGGCCGGGCCGGCGCGATGGGGCACCTGGCCGGCTACCCGGGCGGGTTGGCCCGGGAGGCAAACCTGGACCAACTCCCAGGGGACGTGTGCCCGTAGGCGACTGGCGAGTGGGGTGCATCGGCCGACGCTCTCCGGGGCGCAGCGGCGGACGTCCGGCGGTGGTACCTGGACGCGGGCGCTGGAAGATTGGCTGCCCAGGCACCGGACGACCCGGGGCCGACCGAGCAGGCACTCCCGCTTGAGCGGCCGGCGCCGCTGGTCGCAGAGGAGCCTTGTACACCGGACGCGGGCCGGTCTGCGGCACGATCATCCGTGGCAGAGGCGTCTGGGGCTGGGCCGGCGCACTTCTCGGTGCAGCCGTCTTCGCGGCCATCGGAACAGAAGTCTGCGCAGTCACGGCATGCGATGATGGCACTGAAACCGGTGCCGGCCGCTCGGCTTGCGCTACAGATAGCGTCGGTGGCGCCGAAGGCAGTGAGGTAGTCGGCGCAACCGGTGGAGGCGGCGGCGCAAACGTCGGCCTAACCGGTGAAGTAGGAAGCACAATCCTTGGTGGGGGCGCCACTGGAGGTTTGGGCGATACCTGGACTGGAGCTTTGGCGGCCGGCGGAGCCGGTGCGTAAGTTGCGGGCTGCGCTTCCACCGGAGAGGGCGTTGAAGAAGCCCGGACGGGAGGAGCTGCCGGCGCCTGTTTGGCGCGGATTGCGTTCAGCACATCGCCGGGCTTGGAAATATGGGAAAGATCGATCTTGGTCTTGATTTCGTCGGCATCGGCACGGCTGGAGCGCGCGGACTTAGTGGCGGTCTGCGCTTCGCTGGCGGCGCGGAAGTGGGCCCGCACTTTTTCCGCTTCGTGGTCCTCAACGGAACTGGAATGAGTCTTCTTCTCAGTGACTCCGACCACCGGAAGTACGTCGAGAATGGCTTTACTCTTGACTTCCAGCTCCCTGGCCAGATCGTTGATTCGAATCTTGCTCATCCGCCCTTTCTTTCCTCCGGACTGTCCCGCTAAGTCTTCATATCAACCTCACGGTGTCAGTTTTCGGTTGCGTGCGTCCGCGTTGTTCGGGAGCACGTGAGGGTTGCGCTTATTACTTGTCCTCGGAGGGAGCAGGCTCCTCCGCAGTTTCTTCGGCCTCTATGGCAGTTTCATCCGCCGCAGCGGTCTTGGCCGGCTCGGCCTCGGATGCAGCCACCGATTCCTCGTTGGCGGCCGATTCCTCCACCGCAGCCTCCGCTACAGTCGCTTCTTCTGCGGGAGCCGCCACCTGATCTTCCTCCGCCGGCGCCGGTTGAGCCGCCTCCGCTTCAGGCGCGGCTGTGGCAGCTTCTCCAACCTCCAGGCTGGAGAAATAATTATTGACCGCCAGGCTGATTTTTTCCACCGTCTTGGGGCCAATTCCGTCGATGGCCTCGAGTTGCTCGGGCGTCATATCCGCCAGGGCTTCGACCGTGGTCACACCGGCAGCACTCAACTTCTCGATTAGCCCTTCACCCAGGCCAGGCACGCTCTCCAGCGGAGTGGAGGTCGAGCCTACGAGCGCCGACATCTGCTGCTCCACTTCCTGGCGCTTCTCTTCCTCGCTCTTGATGTCGATCTTCCAGCCGAGCAGCTTCGCGGCCAGGCGGACGTTCTGTCCCTTTTTGCCGATGGCGAGCGAAAGCTGGCTGTCATCCACCACAACTTCCAGGTGCTTGTCGGCTGCATCAACCACGGTCACGCGGCTCACTTTGGCGGGCTGCAGCGCCTTTTCGGCAAATGTTACCGAATCTTCGTGGTATTCGATGATGTCAATTTTTTCGCCGCGCAGCTCGCGGATGATGGATTGCACCCGCATGCCTTTCATGCCCACGCAGGCGCCCACAGCGTCCACGTCTTTGTCTTTCGACATGACTGCGATCTTGGTGCGTTCGCCGGCCTCACGGGCAATGGCGCGGATCACGACCGTTCCGTCGTAGATTTCCGGCACTTCCGTCTGGAACAAGTGCTGCACTAGCTCCGGCGCAGCGCGCGATACCACCACCGCAGGCCCTTTGGAAGCCCTTTCCACCCGCGCGATCACGACCCGCACACGCTCGCCCATGGCGAACGATTCCAAGCGAGACTGCTCCTTGCGGGGCATGCGCGCTTCTGCCTTGCCCAGATCAAAGATCACGTCCGGGCCCTCGATGCGTTTGACCGTCGCGTTCACGATCTCACCCACGCGCCCGATGTACTCGTTGTACACCGTGTCACGCTCGGCCTCGCGCACCTTCTGAAAGATGACCTGCTTCGCCAGTTGCGCCGCGATCCGCCCCAGAATGCCTTCTGTGATTTTTGGAATCCGCAACTCGCCGCCTACTTCGATGTTGGGATCGGTCTTCCGCGCATCCTCCAGCGTGACCTGCAGGACGGGATCTTCCACTTGCTCGGCAGTTTCCACCACGGTCTTGACCGCGAAGGCGTGGATCTTGCCCGATTCCTTGTCCAATTCGGCGCGCAGGTTCTCCTGCGTCTTGTAGTACTTGCGAGTGGCAACCACGATCGCATCTTCCACCGCACTTACCACAATCTGCGGATCAATCCCCTTCTCTCTGCTCAGCGCGTCGATGGTGTTGTAAAGCTCGCTTGCCATAGTTCTTCCGATATGGAGCCGTTATTATCCAGGTTTCAAAGTTTCGCGGTTTCAAGGTTTCGGCCTCCGAAGTCCAGCCCTAGAGCGACTCGAACACCTTGAAACTTTGAAACCTGCTTCTAGATTTCCGGAACCAGGTTCGCCTTCTCCACGTTGGCCAACTCAATCTCGAGTTTTCGGGAGGCGCCATCAGCCGGGCACAATTTTTTACGCGCCGGGCTCAGGTCCAGCGTCAGCCGGCCTTCCCCAAAACTTTCGAGTCTGCCTTCAAAATGCCGGTTGCCGTTCACCGGCTGCCGCGTGGTCAGCTTGATCCGGCTTCCCGTAAAGCGTTCGTAATCCACCGGACGGAACAGCTTGCGATCCAGCCCCGGCGAGGAAACCTCCAGCACGTAGGAGCCTCCCGGAGCCGCATCCGCGACGTCGAGGATGGTGCCGACCTCCCGGCTCAGATTCGCGCAGTCCTCGTGGGTAACGCCGCCCGGCTTATCGATGAAGATGCGGAGCATGCGGGCGTTGCCTCCGCTGCGCAACTCCACTTCCACCACCTCCAGCCCGCTGGAGGCGGCTACGCGCTCCGCGATTTCCCGGACCTGATCGACGTCAAATGCCATGAAACCAGTAATTTACTGGCCTGCCACGCCGCTCCAAAACCAGCTGAAACTAAAAAGTGGGCTTGCGCCCACTGGTGTGTCTCGCCAATTGCTGGTACCTACACAACAGTTTCCAATGACCAATATACGCCGGTCGAAAGCAAAAGACAAACCTCTCAGCCGGTTGGAGTTATAATGCGATTCCGATCTTGAAGTGTGCTATGCGTTGTTGCTCACTGCTCACCCTTGTCTTGTTTTCGCTCTTGAGCTCGACCTACCTCCTCGCTCAGAGACCCGGTGGTGGCGGCGGGAGCAGGGCTACCTCGGGGAACAGGAATGCGACTATCGGCGCGCCCATGCCGCATGGGATCGGCAACCCCCCGCTTCCGCCTGTCCACTATGCGGACGAAAGCCGTATTGAGTTCAAGTCACAGACTGTGCTCGTGCAAGTGCCGGTTGTCGTGACCGACAAGTCGGGGGCTCATATCCATGGGCTTGGCCGCGACGATTTTCAGGTCTTCGAAAATAGTAAGCAACAGAAACTCGCTGCCTATGAAGAAGTGCAGGCCACGCACTTGGCTCTCGCCGCGCCCGCGCCACAGAAAGGAGAGTTCAGCAACCTCGCGGTGAGCGGAGACGCGCCCCGCACGATTACCGTGATCGTGGTGGACACCATCAATACTCCTTTTATGGACCAGGCCTATGGCCGGCAGCAACTTCTGAAGTATCTGGCGGACCGTGTGGAACCCGGGCAAGTATTGGCCCTGGTCACCCTGGGCAGCAAGGGCATGCGAGTCATTCACGACTTGACGTCAGATCCGGCGGTGCTGGTGCGGGCGTTGAAGAGAGTCAACGGCGAATTGCCCGCCATGCAAGGGGTCGACATTGACACTCAGGCTGCGACCGTCACTGGTAGTCCAATCACCGATCCATCGCTTCCCGTGACGTCAGCCGGTCTGGGCGGTGATGTTGCGGCACAGCTGCAGGACTTCCTTTTGCATGGTGACGCCACCATCGGTAGCATGCAACAACAGCGGGCGATAGAAGCCACGATGAGAGGCTTCCTCAGTATTGCCTGGTCCCTGTCAGGAATTCCAGGGAGAAAATCGCTGATCTGGCTAACCGGGGGCTTCCCGTTTTACATGGACTCCCCGGCAGCAGTTCCGGGTGGCTACCTATCCACGCTTTACGAACAGGCGATGCAGGCGCTGAACGATGCCGAGATCTCGATTTATCCTGTGGATGCCCGAGGCTTGGTGGGCTTCTCGGATGCGAGCAGTTCGATACGTGGCGGTGGCGCAGCATTCGCTAGAAGTCTGTCGGCCCGAAGCTGGCTGCAGAATTCCACGCTGGGCACGTTAAAGGACTTCGCTGAGATGACAGGGGGACGCGCGTTTTACAACACGAATGATCTGGCCACAAGTTTTCAACGCGCAGCCACTGACTCCTCTTCTTACTACCTACTCGGTTACTACCTCGACACCAAGAATAGCAAGGGCGGCTGGCGGCAGCTAAGGGTGAAGGTTGCCAAGCCCGGCGCTCAAGTTCGGGCGCGCAGCGGTTTCTTTGTGACTGCTGCCACGGTGGACCCAGAACTGAGCCGGAAAACCGACATGCAGCTGGCTTTCGCTTCGCCTTTCGACAGCACCGGGATTCCCCTGACCGTCAGCTGGGGGGATGCGACCGCCAACGGCGGCAAGAAGAAAGTGGGTTTCATGGTGCACCTCGCGGGGACCGCTGTCACTGTTGATCAGGGGCAGAACAATCATTTCAGTCTGGAATTCAATGCGATCGCCTTCAAGAAGGAAACCAGCGCGGCGAACATCGGACAAACGATTGAAGGCAATTTTGCACCAGCCGCGATCGAGAAGTTGAAAACGAATGGCGTGAACTTCAAGAGCGCCGTGGAACTAGCGTCCGGAGACTACCTGGTGCGCATTGTTGTCCGCGACAACCTGAGCGGCAGGTTGGGAAGTGTTTCGGCGCCGCTAACGGTGGATTAGAAGATTTCAAGGTTTCAAGGTTTCAGATCCGACTCACGTAGGTGAGAGTCGCACACAACCTCTCAGCCCGTTGGAGTTACAATGCTAATCCGATTTGGAGGTTCTATGCGCCGCTGTCCACTGTTGGCTTTTGTTTCGTTGTTGCTCTTAAGTTCGATGTGCCTACTGGCCCAGGGACAAGCCGTACCCATGCCAAGTAACATCGGCGACTCCCCTATGCCATCGGTCCACCACGCGGAGGAAGAAGGCCGTCTCGAGTTCAAATCGCAGACCGTGCTGGTGCAAGTGCCGGTCGTCGTAACCGACAAGGCAGGGGCGCACGTCCATGGTCTGGGTCGCGACCATTTCAAAGTCTTCGAAAACGGCAAGGAGCAGAAGATCTCTTCCGTGGAAGAAATACAAGCGACGCACACACCTTTTGTCGCGCCTGCTGCGGTCCCGAAGGGAGAATTCAGTAACGTAGCAGCGAACGGAGACTCACCACGAGTGATTACGGTGATTGTGCTGGATACGATTAATACTCCTTTCACGGACCAGGCCCACGGACGAAAAGAGCTTCTGAAGTATCTGGCGAACAGCGTGGATCCCGGGCAAATGGTGGCCCTGGTTACGATAGGCAGCGGCGGCATGCGAGTCATTCAGCCCCCGACGGCTGATCCAGCGGTGTTGGCTCAGGCGTTGAAAAAGGTCAGCGGCGAGTTAGACAGCATGCACGGCGTCGATGTCGATACTCAGGCTGCGATCGCGAGTGGCGAGGTAATCGCTGACCCGGCAGCTCCCGTGGCGGTGGTGGCCCCGGGTGATGTCGGAGCCCAGCTGCAGGACTTCGTCTTGCATGGGGACACAACCATTGGCCGCATGGTGCAACAGCGGGCAATCGAAGTGACCATGAAGGGGTTCCTCACCATTGCTTTGTCCCTCTCAGGAATGCCCGGGCGAAAGGCCTTGATCTGGGTAACGGGAGGCTTTCCGTTTTACATGGATTCGCCGTCGGCGGTGCCGGGCGGCTATCTGTCGGCGCTGTATTACCGCGCAATGCAGGCGATGAACGAAGCCGAGATCTCCGTGTACCCCGTGGATGCCAAGGGCCTGGTGACCTATCAGTCCGATTCCGTGCTCCACTCTACAAGCAACACTGGTCTTGGCGGTTTTGGCGGGCCTTCATCCTCGAGACAACTGTCGAACCGTAGCTGGCTGCAGAATTCTACCAACGACACCCTGAAGGACTTCGCCGAGATGACCGGGGGACGGGCCTTTTATAACACCAACGATCTCGCAACCAGCTTTCGGCTTGCGGCCGATGACTCCTCCTCCTACTACTTGCTCGGCTACTACCTCGACACCAAGAACACCAAAGCCGGCTGGCGGCAGTTGAAAGTGAAAATTGACAAGCCTGGCACTCAAGTTCGGTCACGGAACGGATTCTTTGTTACGGGGGCTACGGCGGATCCGGAAGTGAGCCGAAAACTAGACATGCAGTTCGCCTTCGCCAGCCCATTCGAGAGCACTGGAATTCCGATGACAGTAAGTTGGGAGGATGCAACCCCGAGTGGTGACAAGAAGAAGGTCGGCTTTAACGTGCACTTGCCGGCGACCGGTCTCATGATTGATCAAGCGAACAACAATCACTTCAGCATGGATTTCAGCGCCATTGCCTTCAAGAAGGATGTGAATGCAGGAAATATCGGACGCACGATGCAAGGTAATCTTCCTGCTGGCTCAATGGAGAAGCTGAAGGCCAGTGGCGTGAACTTTAAGAGCGCCATAGAGCTGACGCCCGGAGACTACATGGTGCGGGTTGTGATTCGTGACAACCTCAGCGGCAGGATCGGCAGCGTTTCGGCGCCACTAACCGTGAATTAGAGCAGGTTTCAAGGTTTCAAGGGCTTCTCACTCCTGAGTTGTGTTCTCAGCCTATTGGGGCAACGGGGCCTCGACGGTACCCACCAAGCCAGTGCGGTTGTCTTGCACCGCCAGGCGCAACTGGTTCGTACCCGGTTGTGGGTCCAGGTCCATATGCAGCAACAGTCCGTGCTGCAGGATCTGCTGGTAGGTGTTCGCGTCGAAAGCCTGATCCACTTTCACACTGTGGTTGGAGATCATTTTCCCTGCAGGGGAACAGACCGCAGCGTAAAAACCCACGTTCAGCTTTTTCCCGCCGGAAGCGTCCTCCGCGGACAGAGCGCTTGCATCAACCAAGAAATCCACTCCCACCTTGCCTTTGGCGGAGTTGTTGGCGGAGGGTGGCTGCACGCGGGCCGTGAAAGCGACCAAGCTTGAGGGAATAGTATCTCCGAGCGCCGAGGCTACCTCCTGGTCCGGGTTGTAGCCCTTCTTTTGTGTGGGATCGATAGCGAAGTAGCCGTGGCGGTTTTGGACTTCCACCCCATCACGCTTTACCTTGACTTTAATCTCTCGATACTTGTCGTCGTACTTCTTGTTGGTCGGATAGTAGCCCAGAGTATAGGAGGCGGCGGTATCCTCGAACGCTTGCTCCACGGCAAACTTGATCTCGTTCTGGTTCACATAAGCCCGGCCGCCGGTTTCACGGGCCATCTCCCGCATGGTTTCCTGGGAATCAGTGGCGGTCGAAATACTCAAGCCGCGCGCGTCTACTGGATAGAGCGCTACTTGCGCGCTGGCCAGACGCGTGGCGAGTTCACGAATCTCTTCGGCGTGAGATTGGCGGAATAGAGCCGCCTGATTTCCGGCGGCGTGATCGCCGACCCGGCGCGTGTTCAGGCTGGGCAACGTCTCTTCCAATTCTGCGTCCGTCATGGTCCGGTTTTCAGGAATAAGCGAGAACGGCAGTTTCCCAGCCACCCAGACGAGGTTCTTCCGCCCCGGGAGACCTCCCAGGAAGCGGGCAAGACTGCTCAACGCTTCCAGCGTCAATACCGCTCTTTGGTCTTCGGCATAAAAAGCTTGAGCCCTGGCGAAGGCCTCGATTGCCTCTTGCACGTTGGCGAATGGCATTTGGGCTGCCGCAGACCCATTACTGCTGTCGCCGGGGTCGGCAACGTGGAGTGGAGCGGTGCTCGCGTCTACGGCATTGACCGTGGAGACGGTTGTCGGATCACCGAAACGCGCGCTGGTTACTGGCCGGCTGGCAACCGCGAACTGTTGTGGCTCCGGCTTGTAGCGTTCCAAGGCTGCATATAGGACCTGCGGATCAGTGGTGAAATCCTGCAATACGTTTAACGGACCGGTTAGCGTTAGAATCGCCATGTGCTGGCCGGGCTTGAACTGTTCCTGAACGAAATTCAGCATCTGGCGCCGGGCATAAGCCTGATCCGAAAAGGGTGTGTTCACGGCATCCAGCAACATCACCGTAACCGGCCCACCCGGAGAACGGTACCGCGGTTTGTTGGAATAAATGCCCGGAGGCAGCGAAGCCGGGGCGGTCGCATTTTCTCCCGGCGTGACAAAGGTAGAGATCTCTTGGACTTTGCCGCCTTCCTCAACCACAAAGTCTTCGGGATGAAGGTCGGTTACAGCTTTGCCTTCCTTGTCCGTTACAACCACGTCTACCAGCACCAGGTGAGTGCTGACGCGAATGGTGGGAGCCGGTACCTCCGACGCAGAAGGTGCCGCCTGAAACCAGCCTCCCAGCGCAATGCCGCCTGCTACGAGGGAACAGAAAAGTAACCAGCGCTGCGGGACGAAACACATAAACCACTCCTTCGCAGCCTACATCTTACTGGTCAACCCTAGCCGTGCCCCACGGTGGTATTTTTCACATGCCGTTGCAACTGATTTGCCCTCGCCGCCACGTCGCGATAGCTTCGGCAGAGCAGCCAGCATGGTCATTATTCACTGCAACCTGAGCATCGACCAGCAAGCCAGGCGTTCAAGCTTCGCTCACGGTGAACCGAACTAGCCGATCGCATCCCCGGCATCCTAAGCAAAATCCCAGCCGTGGTCTGATGAGCCGCGGGCCCGGCTTCTTTCTTTCAAGCACCCTGAGCTTACTGAGAGAGCGGGGCCTCCACGGTCCCCACCAAACCGGTGCGGTTGTCTTGTACCGCGAGACGCAGATGGTTGGCACCAGGTTGTGGGTCCAGATCCATATGCAGCAACAGTCCGTGCTGCAGGATCTGCTGGTAGGTATTCGCGTCGAAAGCCTGATCCACTTTCATACTGTGGTTGGAGATCATTTTCCCTGCAGGGGAATAGACCGCAGCGTAAAAAGCCACGTTCAGCTTTTTCCCGCCGGAAGCGTCCTCCACGGACAGAGTGCTTGCATCGACCAGGAAATCCACTCCCACCTTGCCTTTGGCGGAGTTGTTGGCGGAGGGTGGCTGCACGCGGGCCGTGAAAGCGACCAAGGTTGAGGGAATGGTCTCTCCGAGCGCCGAGGCTACCTCCTGGTCCGGGTTGTAACCCTTCATTTGCGTGGGATCGATCGCGAAGTAGCCGTGGCGGTTTTGGACTTCCACTCCGTCGCGCTTCACCTTGACCTTAATCTGCCGATACTTGCCATCATACTTCTTGTTGTCCGGATAGTATCCCAGGGTATAGGCTGCGGAAGTATCTTCGAAGGCCCGCTCCACCCCGAACTTGATTTCATTCTGGTTCACATAGGCCCGGCCGCCGGTCTCGCGTGCCATCTCTCGCATAGTCTCCTGTGAGTCCGTCGCGGTCGAGATGGCTAGACCGCGGGCATCAACGGGATAGACCGCCACCTGCGTGTTCGCCAACCGGGCGGCAAGCTCACGGATTTCCTCGGCGTGGGATTGCCGGAACAGGGCTGCCTGGTTTCCTGCGGCATGTTGACCGACACGGCGGGTATCGAGGCTGGGCAGGGTCTCCTCCAGCTCCGCGTCGGTCATGGTGCGGTTCTCGGGGACCAGCGAGAAAGGCAAATTCCCAGTCACCCAGATGATGTTCTTGCGTCCCGGGAGGCCACCCAGGATGCGCCCCAGGCTATTCAGCGCGCTCAGGGTCAATACAGCCCTCTGTTCTTCGACATAAAACGTCTGCGCACCTGCGAAGGCATCGATCGCCGCTTGTGCAGCAGCAATCATTGCTGACGCCCCCGCTCCACCCCGACCGCCGGCGGCGCCGAGGCTTCCGTCGGCGATATGAAGTGGAGCTGTGCCAGGATCAAGGGCAGCCACGGTTGCACCGGTCGTAGGATCGCTGGTCGCAGCGCTAGTGGTGGTCCGGCCGGCACTGGCAAACTCCTGCGGCTGAGGCTTGTAGCGCTGCAACGCGGCATACAAAATCTGCGGGTCACTGGTGAAATCCTGCAACACGTTCAACGGACCGGTCAAGGTAAAAATAGCCATCCGTTGACCCGGCTTGTACTGGTCTTGCACAAAACTCAACATCTGACGACGGGCGTAGCTCTGGTCCGAAAAAGGAGTGTTGACGGCATCGAGCAACATCACAGTCACGGGCCCACCCGGAGAACGGTACTGCGGCCGGTTCGAGTAGATGCCCGGAGGCAGTGGCGAGGCGGCTGGCGTGTTCTCTCCCGGGATCACGAAGGTGGAGATCTTCTGGGTCTTGCCATTTTCCTCGACCACAAAGTCTTCGGGATGAAGTCCACTCACGGGCTTACCTTGCTTATCCGTCACCACGACGTCCACCAGGACCAGATGCGTGCTGACCCGGATGGTGGGAGCCGGAATCTCGGGCGGAGAAGACGACGGCGCTTGAAACCAACCGCCCACCAAGACGCATCCCACCACGAGCAAAGAAAAATGCACCCAACGGCAGCGCACCGGGTTCCTCGTCATAAACGCTCTCCTCCTACGTAAGCCTCAGCTTGCCGACCAACGTTAGTATTTTTCGCATCTCGTTGCAAGTGATTTGCCTCAACCGCCAAGCCACTCTAGAATAGATGGTTATCCTTAGATCTGAGATGCCCTATGATTCATTTCCCGGTCCCTGAGGCTCTTACCTTCGACGACGTGTTGCTGCTGCCCGCGCGATCCGACGTGGTTCCGGCGCAGGCCAGCACACAGACCCAACTGACGCGCAACATCCGCCTCAACATTCCCATCATCAGCGCGGCCATGGACACAGTCACCGAATCGCATATGGCGATCGCGCTGGCGCAGCAGGGTGGAGTCGGAATCGTTCATCGCAACCTGAGCATCGAGCAGCAAGCCAACGAAGTGGACAAAGTGAAACGCTCCGAGAGCGGCATGATTGTCGACCCTGTCACCATGTCACCTGACGACAAGGTCTCGGACGCCCTCGAAGTCATGCGCAAGTACAAGATTTCCGGCGTGCCGATTACCAAGAATAAAAAGCTGGTCGGCATCCTCACCAACCGTGACCTTCGCTTTGAGACCCGCTTCGACATTCCCATCAGCAAAGTGATGACCAAGGACAACCTGATCACCGTTGCCGTGGGCACCACGCTTGAAGAGGCAGAGAAAATCCTGCACGAGCACCGGGTTGAAAAGCTACTGGTGGTGGACGACCGTTACAACCTCAAAGGTCTGATCACGGTAAAGGATATCCAGAAAAAACTGAAATATCCTAATGCGGCCAAGGATTCGCATGGACGCCTGCGCGTCGGGGCGGCCATTGGCGCCACCGGCGATTTCCTGGAGCGTGCGCAGGAATTGGTGAAATGCAAAGTGGACCTGTTGGCGATTGACAGCGCGCATGGTCACTCGACCCGCGTCCTGGAAGCAATCCAGACAGTGAAATCGAAACTTCCGGAAGTGGACCTGATTGCTGGCAATGTGGGCACCTTCGACGGCGCCTGCGAACTGGCCCGCGCGGGCGTAGACGCGATCAAGGTGGGCATCGGCCCCGGCTCGATTTGCACCACACGGGTGGTAACCGGCGCGGGTGTGCCCCAGATCACCGCCATCGCTGAAGCGTACCGCGCCACCAAAGACGCCAACCTTCCGGTGATTGCCGATGGCGGCATCAAGTACTCCGGTGACATCACCAAGGCTTTGGCCGCGGGTGCGGGCGCGGTCATGATTGGATCGATGTTCGCTGGAACCGACGAAAGCCCGGGTGAACTGATCCTGTACCAAGGCCGCACTTTCAAGTCCTATCGCGGCATGGGCTCGCTGGGCGCGATGGCGGCGGGATCGAGCGAGCGCTACTTCCAGAACAGCGACGGCGATGCTTCGACGGCCATGCCGGCCCTGGGGGAAGAGTCGAACCGGATGGCCAAGCTGGTACCCGAAGGCATCGAGGCGCGCGTTCCCTACCGGGGCTCGGTTGCCATGATCGTGCACCAGATGGTGGGTGGGCTGAAGTCGGGCATGGGCTACTGTGGCTGTGCCACCATTCCTGAATTACTGCAGAAAACGCGCTTTGTCCGCATTAGCGTAGCCGGCCTGCGCGAGAGCCATGTGCACGACGTGATGATCACCCGTGAGGCGCCGAACTATGCGTTGGAGTAGGTTGGTGCAACCGCTCAAGCCGCCGTCCACGCCGGGGCACTACAGCGGGTGGTTCACTCACGCCTTCGCGCAGATTTTCTCCGCATTCTCCGTGGAGCGCCGGCAATTCTTGCCGCTCTGCTCTTTTAAACTTGCATTCGCTGGCATTCTCGCTTGACCACCACCCAAAAACAGATTCTGAAGGCATGGGTTGCCTCACTCCTGTGGCTGGGGCTAATTGCGGTGGAGTCCACCAACTACCTCTCCGCCGCCAACACCAGCCGCATTCTCTACCCGATATTCCACTTCTTCACCGGCGTTGACCCCGTCCGCTTCGAGGTTTGGGACTATTACATCAGGAAAGTCGGCCACTTTGTGGGCTATTTCGGCTTGAGCCTGCTGCTGTTCAACACCTGGCGCGTCACGCTTCCGCTGCGGCGGGCGCCTCGCTGGTCGATGCGCTGGGCTGGGATTGCTCTCTTTATGTCAGCTCTAGTCGCCTGCCTGGACGAGTGGCACCAGACCTATCTCATTTCACGCACCGGTACTGTGCGCGACGTGTTTCTGGACAGTTCGGCGGCATTGGCGGCGCAGATCCTGATCCTTGTCCTTGTCTTGCGGACACGGCACCCGCAAACTCGGCAGACCGTCTCCTCCTAGGCCCGCGAAGTCGCACGGCGCGAGATCAATAGCAAGCCTGCCGAGACTGCAGCGAGCCCGGCAGAAGCATAGAACGGGACTCGCGCACCGTATTGTTTCCAGAGTTCACCGGTTATTACGCTGGCCAGCAGTGTCGCCACACTCGTGACAAAGAAATACATCCCCAGTGCGCGTCCGCGCACTTCCGGCGCAACCGTTTCCACCACGAGCGCCTTAAGCACCGGATTACTCAGCGCGTAGAACAGACCGTAAGACGCCATCGCCAGCCAGATGGCGAGGGTTGACGGCGCGATCGCAAAAACGAGGTACACCGCGGCGTAAACCAGGTATCCCGCGGCAGCTATGCCACGCCGGGAAAGCCTGTCGCTGAGCCGGCCCGCAGGCCACGAGAGCAGTGTGTAGGTGATGTTGAATACCAGCCCGAGCAGCGGCGCATAAACCGTGGAGATGCCGACGCTCTGCGCGCGCAGTACCAGGAACATGTCGCTGGAATTTCCCAAGGAGAATAAGGTCACTGCCAACAGCACGAAATAGAAACTGCCGGGAAAACGCGGGCGCCAGTTTGTGGCCGCTCTGCCGCTTGCGGTGTCGAGCTCGGGCGCATCAAGGCGGCCGACATCGCGGGAGGGTACGAGGGCACTTGTCCCGCGGCGTGCGCTCACAGCTCGCGTCTCTCGAATGCCGAGCAGTGCGACAACGACGCACAAAACTCCGGGGATGGCAGCGGCCCAGAAGATGCCGCGCAGGCCGTAGTGGGAAAACAGCAAAAGCGCGATGAGCGGTCCGGCGATAGCGCCGGCGGAGTCCATCGCCTGGATTAACCCGTAGGCCGCGCCGATGCGGGACTTGTCGATGGACTCCGCGACCATCACATCGCGCGCGGTGCCGCGGATTCCCTTCGAAGAACGGTCAGCAAAACGAATCGCAAGAATCTGCCACCAGGAGGTTGTGAGCGCAAGCAGCGGCTTGACCGCATTGGCCACGAAGTACCCGGAGACCACGATCGGCTTGCGGCGTGGGAACCGGTCCGCCAGATAGCCCGAAAAGAGTTTGGCAAAGGATGCGACACTCTCCGCAATGCCCTCGATGATTCCCAGCTGTGCGGGCCCGGCACCGATTGAGGCCAAGAATGCGGGCAGTACCCAGTAGGCCATCTCACTGGCCGTGTCATTCAGGAAGGAAGTGGCGCCGAAAGCGTAAATGTTGCGGGCAGTGTCTCGGGCGGGAGGTGAGCTCGCCTCAGGCATGTAAGGATGTTCTATCACAACGCCCGGGCGAACGGGAGTTGACGGCCGACGCCTGCAATCAGTACATAGCGTCGTACTTGGTGACCACCCAATCGCCTTCTCTATGGTCGAGCGTGACGGAGAACAGTTCCTTGTAACTTCCCTTCTGGCCGGGCGTATTGCGGCGTTTACCGCGGTATTGCAGGATGCGGAGCGGCGGCGTGTCTTCCCATTCCGCCAGTTCCCACGAGATCAATGGATGCTGTGCCTCAGAGTCGCAGATGAACTTGGCGTATTTCCGGCGGGAGCCTCTCTCCCAGTCCGCAAGCTCTTCCTGGCAGTGCCCGTCGCGCATGGCACGAATGAACTTGTTGGCTGCACGTTCCGAGGAGCGATCCCGCAGAGGATTGAGCGAAATAGAGTTTGGGATACCCGAGAGTGGGTCGCGGTCTTGCGAGCGAGACAGTACCGGGCCTTGACCGTTCAGCCACAACAGATAGCCAAAGAAAATCAAGACCAGCAGCGCGCCAGCGCTTACGGCGATGCCGATTTGTGTGCGGTTGAACTCCATGGCCTCACTCCAGTGTAGCGGGCAGCCATATCGAGGCAAGATTACGGCCGTGACGCGCGAAGGGACATGTACGTAGGGGAGTCTGAGAGGCGGGACTTGCGCGGTTGGTGTTCCAGGAGAAAGACGCAGGGACGGGCGAGGTCGCCCGTCCCCACACAAGCTACTCTTTCTTTTCGCCCTCGGCGGGCTCGGCCTGGCCTTGCTGCGCCTCGGCCTCTTCCATGGCTTTCTTGGCCTCGGTCGCACGCTTGGCGCGGGCTTCGGTGCGCTTCTGGCGCTTCTCTTCCTGCAGCTTCTCACTACCCAGCAGCTCGACGAACGCTTTGTCGGCACCGTCGCCTTTTTGCCAGCCGGAACGGATGATACGAAGGTAGCCGCCGTTGCGATCGCCAAAGCGTGGACCAATGGTGTCGAACAGCTTGTCCACCGCCGCACTGGTCATGAGGTAAGCGCCGGCCAAACGGCGTGCCGAAAGGTCTCCGCGCTTGCCCAGCGTGATCATTTTCTCGACCAGTGGGCGCATGGCCTTGGCCTTTGGCACCGTAGTCTCGATGCGCTCTTCGAGAATGAGCGAAGTCACCAGGTTCCGCAGCAATGAGCGGCGGTGGCTGGTGTTACGTCCCAGTTTCCATCCTGCTACTTTGTGACGCATGGAAAACCTCAGTTATTAGTGACTAGTGACTAGTGGCTAGTTTGACGCAGTGTTTTTCTAACCACTGGCCACGAGCCACTGGCCACTTTTTACAGATCGTTGTCGTTGCCGTAGGCCGAGGCCGGCAGCACCTGGTTCGAAGTCGGACCAGGCACCGCGTTGCCGTGCTCGTCAATCTTCATGCCCAGGCTCAACCCCATCGACGACAGGATTTCCTTGATCTCGTTCAGCGACTTGCGGCCGAAGTTCTTGGTCTTGAGCATTTCGGCTTCGGTCTTCTGCACCAGTTCGCCGATGGTCTGAATGTTCGCGTTCTTCAGGCAGTTGTAGCTGCGCACCGAGAGCTCAAGTTCTTCGACCGAGCGATTCAGGTTCTCGTTCTTGATCTCGGGCTTGCGCTCCTCGGACGACGTGGAAGTCTCGATGTCCTCCTCGAAGTTGATGAAGATGTTCATGTGGTCCTTCAGCAGCTTCGCCGCCAGACCGATGGAATCAGCTGGGGTGATAGAGCCGTTGGTCCAGACTTCGAGGGTAAGCTTGTCGTAGTCGGTGATCTGGCCGAGACGCGCGGCTTCCACCGTGTAGTTGCACTTGCGCACCGGGGAATGTACAGAATCGATGGGAATGAAACCGATGCCCAGGTCTTCGTCGAAGTTCTTGTCGGCTGAAACGTAGCCGCGGCCGCGCTTGAGGCGCATTTCCATGTCGAGCTTGCCGCCTTCACTCACGGTAGCGATGTAAACATCCTTGTCGAGCACTTCGACATCGGCGTCCGCCTCAACCATGCCGGAAGTGACCACACCCGGCTGGTCGGCGCGCAGATATATGGCCTTGGGAGCGTCGCCGCTCAATTTGAACGGAATCTGCTTCAGGTTGAGGATGATGTCCGTGGCATCCTCGACAACGCCGGGGATGGACTGGAACTCGTGCAGCACACCCTCGATCTTTACGGCAGTCACGGCCGCTCCCTCGATCGAGGAGAGCATCACGCGCCGCAGAGCGTTGCCGATGGTGGTGCCGAAGCCGCGTTCAAACGGCTGCGCCCAGAAGATGCCGTACTTGTCGGTTAAGGATGAAGTGTCAACTGCGAGACGTTTCGGTTTCTGAAAACCCTTCCAAAGCATTTGTTTCTCCTCTCGGCCATGTGGCTCAGTCCTGACATCCCTGAACTGGCCCAAGTTCAGGTCCGGCGTCAGAGACAGGCTGATCTGGCTCGAAAATACAGGACCGTTGTAGAGACGCAGCTTGCTGCGTCTCCGAGACGTTGCAAGCAACGTCTCTACAGCAAATTCTTACTTACTATACAGTTCGACAATCAACTGCTCATTCACCGGCAAATTGATGTCTTCACGCTTGGGCAGCGCCAAGACGCGGCCTTTGTAGTTGTCGCGGTCAATCTCCAGCCAGTTGGGTGAGTTCTGGTGGCTGGCGAAATCCTTGGCCGGCTCCAGCATGGGCAGCTTGCGGCTGCTTTCGCGGACGGCAATCTCTTCGCCGACACTCACTTCGTATGAGGGAATGTTCACTTTGCGGCCATCCACGTGAATATGGCCGTGGCGTACTAGCTGGCGTGCCTGGCGGCGGGACATGCCAAAGCCCAGGCGGTACACCACGTTGTCCAAGCGGCGCTCCAGTTGCTGGAGGAGTATTTCGCCGGTTACGCCCTTCGAGCGGGCAGCCTTCTCGAAGTAGTTGCGGAACTGGCTTTCCTGGGTAAAGTACATGCGCTTGGTTTTCTGCTTCTCGCGCAGTTGCAGGCCGTAGCCCACGATCTTGGCCTTACGGTCCTTGCCGTGCTGGCCAGGAGCAAAGTTACGCTTCTCGATAGGACATTTATCGCTGAAGCACTTAGTGCCTTTGAGGAACAGCTTCATGCCCTCGCGGCGGCAGAGGCGGCAGACAGGATCGGTATAACGCGCCAAGTTGTCTTCTCCTTTAGATGACCGGTTTACAGGTTTGGCTTCACCCTTCGTCCCGGACGAAAATCAGTGGCTAGTGACCAGTGATGAGTGGCCAGTAATGTTAGGTCGGCGACTAGCCACTAGTCACTGACCACTAGCCACTGCTTTACACCCTTCTCCGCTTCGGCGGACGGCAGCCGTTGTGCGGGATGGGGGTAGCATCTTTGATGTTGCGCACTTCGATCCCGGCGGCAGCCAGAGCGCGAATGGCGGACTCACGCCCAGACCCGGGACCACTCACCCGCACCTCGACACTGCGTACGCCGTGGTCGCGCGCCAAATTGGCGGCGTTCATCGCAGCCTGCTGAGCCGCAAATGGAGTCCCTTTACGCGACCCCCGAAAGCCGAGCGACCCGGAACTCTTCCAGGCCAGAACGTTTCCCGCCTGATCGGCGATGGTCACGATGGTGTTGTTGAAGGAAGCCTGGATATGCGCAATCCCGTGCGGGACGTGCTTGCGCTCCTTCTTCTTAAACGTCTTCTTCTTGCCTTTTTTCTCGGGCGCCGCTGCGCCGGGGGTTGTTGCTGCTCCCGCTGCTGCTGGTTTTGCCATAGTGAAATTCTCTCAGTTTTAGGCTCTAAGTCTTAAGTTTCAAGGTTTCTGAAGTTTCAAGTCGCCGGGTCGCGAAACTTTGAAACCTTGCAACTTCTATGTCTTTGCGGTCGCCTTCTTCTTCTGTGCGACCGTGCCTTTACGTGGGCCCTTCCGGGTACGCGCATTGGTGTGCGTGCGCTGTCCGCGGACCGGCAGATTGCGCCGATGGCGATAGCCACGGTAGGAACCAATTTCGATGAGCCGCTTGATGTTCATCGAAATATCCTTGCGAAGATCGCCTTCCACCATGCCCTCGCCCTCGATGACCTGGCGAATGCGGTTTACCTCGTCCTCGCCGAGATCCTGGACTTTCTTCATCGGATCCACCTTGGCCTCGTCAAGAATGCGGGCGGCGCGCGGGTCGCCGATGCCGTAAATGTAAGTCAGCGCGATATTCACGTGCTTGTTGCGCGGAAGATCGACGCCTGCAATGCGTGCCATAGTGCTCCTCTATCCCTGGCGCTGTTTGTGTTTCGAGTTCTCGCAGATCACCCGCACCACACCCTTGCGGTGGATGACCTTGCACTTGTCGCAGATTTTCTTCACCGATGCTCGTACTTTCATAAGACCTGTCCTTGGTAGTTCGTCGTTGGTCGTCGTTCGTTGGCCAACGGCCTTCTGGATCGTCACTTATAGCGGTACACGATGCGGCCGCGATTCAGGTCGTAGGGTGAAAGCTCCACCGCTACCTTGTCGCCGGGCAGGATGCGGATAAAGTTCTTGCGCATCTTGCCGGAAACGTGCGCCAAGACCTGGTGTTTGTTCTCCAGTTCCACCTTGAACATGGCGTTGGGCAGCGGTTCAACCACCGTCGCCATCACTTCAATCGCGTCTTCTTTGCTCATCGACTCCTTGAAAAAGCTCTTAGCTGTTAGCTCTTAGCCTTTAGCTAAAAGCCAAGAGCTAAAGGCCCAAAGCTGTTTATTGCGTCAAAATCACCGGACCGTCCTTGGTGACCGCGACACAGTGTTCGAAATGAGCACTGCAGCTGCCGTCGGCGGTCACGGCGGTCCATTTGTCGTCGAGCACGCGGGTTCCAGGTTTCCCGGAATTCACCATCGGCTCAATCGCCAGCACCATGCCGTCGCGCAACCGGGCACCATGGCCGCGGGTCCCGAAGTTGGGCACCTGCGGCTCTTCGTGCAGCCGGGTCCCAATACCATGCCCCACAAACTCGCGTACCACGCTGAAGCCATTGGCCTCAACAAATTCCTGCACGGCAGCGCCAACGTCACCCACCGCGTTGCCGATACGGGCGGCTTCGATACCGCGGTACAGCGAAGCTTCCGTAACCTCGAGCAGCCTGCTCAACTCCGGTGTGATCGAGCCATCCACCGGGACTGTGATAGCAGCGTCTCCGTAGTAACCATCGAGCACTACTCCGCAGTCGATCGAAACGATGTCGCCGGCATTCAGTACCCGCTTCTCGGAGGGAATGCCGTGCACGATCTCTTCGTTGATCGAGGTGCAAAGCACGCAAGGATAATCGTAGTACCCCTTGAATGCAGGCTTTGCTCCCAGTTCCTTCATCTTCTGTTCAGCGGTGCGTTCCAGATCCATGGTGGTCATCCCCGGCGCCACCAGGGCACGCAGGTGATCGAGCACCTCACGCACGACGCGGCCGCTGTGCCGCATCTTTTCAAGCTCCGCCGCTGATCTGCAGACGATCGCCATTCCCTAGCTGCCACCGGCCGTTGCCGTGACGTGGCTTTCAATCTCCCGGAAGACCTGCTCCATCACCTGGTCCACCGGCAAATCGCCATCCACGGGAACCAGCCGCCCCTTGCGCTCATAGTAATCCACCACGGGCCGGGTCTGGAGCTCGTAAGCCGTGAGACGCTCCCGGATGACTTCTTCGCGGTCATCCTTGCGGGTCACCAGCTTGGAACCATCCAAATCGCAGGTATCCGCGACGCGAGGTGGCTGGGAGTAGACGTTATAGATCCGTCCACAGGCTGGACAAGAACGGCGTCCGGTGAGCCGACGTAGTAACTGATTATAGTCGACGTCGATACGGATCACAATCGGCAAGCCCCTGCCGCGGTGCGAGTTGTCAAAGAACTCGTTTTCCAGAAATGCGTCCAGCCAACCGGCCTGGGCCGCGGTACGCGGAAACCCGTCAAGGATAAAACCGCGCTCGCAACCGGGCTGGCGCAGACGCTGCGCCACCATGTCGCAAACCAGGTCGTCGGGCACCAACTCCCCCCGTGCCATGACCACCTTGGCCTGTAACCCCAGCTCGGTACTACGCTGCACATTGTCCCGCAGAATGTCTCCAGTGGAGATCTGCGGGATGCCGTAGTGTTCGGCAATCCGTTTGGCCTGCGTACCCTTGCCGGCCCCCGGCGGCCCCAGCAGGATGATTGGTCCGATGTTGCGCGAGGTTCCATCTGCCATCGAACTGGCCCCAAGTCTGACCCACTCAACTCAACCTGAGCGGTACCGCAACCTCTGTCGCTGCTGCTAGAGTCGTGCGCCGTTCAAGACCAGGCCGCTCAAGACCAGGTGCGGCGTCCTCTGATACGTCCGCTGCGCGGGGTAAATCCGTCGTAGTGGCGCATGATGAGTTGCGCTTCGATCTGCGTCACCGTGTCCATCGCCACCCCCACCACGATGAGCAGTGAAGTGCCGCCGAAATAGAAATTCACGCCCAACCCGTTCGTAACCCAGGAGGGCAGACGCTCGAAGAACGCTCCCAGCGGTCCGTACAGGTGGTTAAGGTGAATGCCGGTAATCATCCATTCCGGAATAAAGGAGATGATGATCAAGTACAGCGCACCCACCAGGGTGATGCGGGTCAGAATCTCGTTGATATGGTTCGCCGTCCGTGCGCCGGGGCGGATTCCGGGGATAAACCCTCCGTACTTCCGCATATTGTCGGCAACCTCGTTGGGGTTGAAGACGATGGACACGTAGAAGTAGGCAAAAAAGATGATCCCGATGGCATAGAGGAAAGTGTAGAGCGGTTCTCCCCAGCCGAGCCAGCGCATGAGTGGCCCGAAATAGCGGTTGTCGCGCAGCCCGTAGCCTACGGTTTGCGGCAGGGTCAAAAGCGAGGAAGCGAAAATGACTGGCATCACGCCGCCGGCGTTGACTCGCAGCGGCAGGTGCGTGGACTGGCCGCCCATGACCTTGCGTCCCACTACGCGCTTGGCATATTGCACCGGAATCCGCCGCTCGCTGCGCTCTACATACACGATGAAGGCCACAATCAGCGCCATCATGACGATCAACAACAACATGGCCGGCGCGGTGAAGACCCCCCAGGCGTTGTTCTGGATCTTGTCGTAAAGATCGAGTACGCCCCGGGGCAACCCCACCACAATCCCGGCAAAGATCAAGAGCGACATGCCGTTGCCGATGCCGCGTTCGGTGATCTGCTCGCCCAGCCACATGATGAAGGCGCTGCCCGTGGTCAGGGTCAGCATGGTCATCAAAATGAAGCCCGGGCCCGGGCTGAGCACAAAATCGCCGCCTTTTTGCAGGCTGAGGGCGATACCGAACGACTGGATGGCGCTCAGAATCACCGTCAGGTAGCGCGTCCACTGGGTAATTTTCTTCCGCCCCAGTTCGCCTTCCTTCTGCAACTTGGCCAGCGGCTCATAGACCACAGTCAGAAGTTGCAGAATGATCGATGCCGTGATGTAGGGCATGATACCCAGCGCGAAGATGGTCAGACGGCGAAGGTTGCCCCCGCTGAACAGATCGACAAAGCCGAGCAGCGAGCCCCGGTTCTGCTCGAAGAACTGCTGCAGTTTGTCGGTGTTGATGCCCGGCGTGGGGATGTGGCCGCCCAGCCGGTACACCGCCAGCATGGCCAGCGTGAACAGCACACGCTTGCGCAGGTCCGGAATGCGAAAGACGTTGGCCAGTTTCTCGAACATTTACTGCAAGACCTCGAACTTGCCGCCCGCTTTGGTGATCTTCTCCTGAGCCGACTTGGAGAACTTGTGGGCCTGCACCGTAAGCGCCCTCGAGAGCTCTCCGTCACCGAGAACTTTCACCGGGTGCTTGCCTTTGATCACACCAGCCTTGCGCAGCACCTCGGGCGTAATCGTGGTCTCGCCCAGCGCAATCAGCTTCTCCAGATTCACGATGTTGTATTCCTTGCGGAAGATGTTGGTGAATCCGCGCTTGGGCATGCGGCGGTGCAGAGGCATCTGGCCGCCTTCAAAACCGCGCATCATGCGCGAGCCGCTGCGCGAGCGCTGACCCTTGTGGCCCCGGGCGGAAGTTTTCCCCATTCCGGATCCCATGCCGCGGCCGACGCGCTTCTTTTTTTCTGATGCCTTCTTCGGTGCTCGAATATTCGAAAGATTCATAGTTCGCTTTCCAGCCCTTAGCCCGTAGAGACGTAGCTTTGCTACGTCTGGCTTGCAACAGTCCACAGCCCGGAGACGTAGCAAGCTACGTCTCTACGGAACAATCTCCACCAGGTGTGGCACCTTGGCCACCATGCCACGAATGGCGGGGTTGTCCGGGCGCTCGACCACCTGGTTCAGCCGGGTAAAACCCAGGCCTTTGACTACCAGCTTCTGTTTATGAGGGGCACAAATCGCGGAACGCACCCACTTCAGGTGAATCTTGCCGCTGCTCTTGGCCGATGTCTTTGCCATCATCATCCCAACTCCTCAACCAACTTGCCCCGCATGGCGGCGACGGCTTCCCTATTCTTCAGTCTCTTGAGCGCGTCAAAAGTCGCCTTGACCACGTTGTGCGGGTTGGTGGTGCCGATCGACTTGGTCAGCACGTTCTGAATACCAACCGACGTCATAACCGCACGCACTGCACCGCCCGCGATGACCCCGGTACCTTCTGCGGCGGGCTTGAGCAGCACCATGCCCGAGCCGAAGCGTCCCAGCACCGTATGCGGGATGCTGGTCTGCGTAAGGTTGACTTTCACCAGGTTCTTCTTCGCCGACTCAATTCCCTTGCGAATGGCCTGGGGTACTTCCTTGGCTTTCCCCGACCCGTATCCGACCACCGCGGCGCTGGGATCTCCCACTACCACCAGTGCGGCAAAGGAAAGGTTCTTGCCTCCCTTGACCACCTTGGTGACACGGTTGATGGACACCACCTGATCCTTGAGCTGGTAGGAACCCGCATCGAGTTTCTTAATGATCGTTGGCATTCTTGGACTCTCGTTTTCTCCCTACACGAACCCTAGAACTGCAATCCCGCCTCGCGGGCGGCGTCGGCCAAAGCCTTCACCCTCCCGTGATAGATGTATCCGCCGCGATCGAAGACGACTTTGGCAATCCCTTTCGCCTTGGCGCGTTCAGCGATGGCCTTGCCGACAGCCTTGGCGGCGGCCAAATTGCCACCCACTCGCCGCTCACCCTTCTTGCCTTCCGCAGAGTTGGCCGAGACCAGCGTGGCGCCCTCAAGATCGTCAATCAACTGAACATAGATGTGGTTCAGCGAGCGGTACACATTGAGGCGCGGCCGCTCGGAGGTACCCATGATCTTCTTGCGGATGCGCTCGTGCACGTGCCGCCGGTTTGTGTTCTTGGATGACTGTGTCAGCATTTGTTTCAGTCCTTGGTCGTCAGTCCTCAGTCCTCAGTCCTCAGGCCGATCCAGGTCGTCCCTCGCCCGCAGACCCCAAAGGGTTGCCTGACGACCGACACCTGACGACCGACGACTGATCCCTACTTCGCTCCCGTCTTACCAACCTTCTTCTTCAAGCGCTCGCCGGCATAGCGCACGCCCTTGTTCTTGTAAGGGTCCGGTGGACGCAGGCTGCGCATTTCCGCCGCGACCTGACCCACTTTTTGCCGGTCGATACCGCTCACCGCCAGCTTGACCTGCTTAGGATCAACCGCGACTTCGATCCCGGAGGGCAGCGGATACTCGATGGGGTGTGAATAACCCAGATTGAATACCACCGTGGTTTTGCCCTTCAATTCCGCGCGGTAGCCAATGCCGACGATTTCCAGTTCCCGCGTCCAGCCTTTGGTGACGCCTTCGACGGCGTTGTTCACCAAGGCACGAGCCAAGCCATGGACGGCAGCCTGGGAGTCGTTCTCGCGGATCGCCACCAGGTTCCCGTCCTGCTGCTCCATGCGGATGCCTGCCGGCAGTTGCGTATCCAGTTTGCCCTTGGGACCCTGCACGGCAACGATGTTGCCTTCCAGTTTCACAGTCACTCCCTTGGGGAGTGGGATCGGTTTTCTTCCAATTCGTGACATAAGTTCAGCTCATTGCTTCTTAGCTGTAGAGACGTTGCTTTGCAACGTTTCTGCCGGGAGACGTAGCAGAGCTACGTCTCTACCAGATCTGGCACAGAACTTCGCCGCCCAGACCTTCTTTTCGGGCCTGGCGCCCAGTCATCACACCGCGAGGCGTGGTGAGAATGTTAATGCCCAAGCCTCCGAGCACTCTCGGGATCTCGGTGCGCCGCACGTACACCCGGCAGCCCGGCCGCGACACGCGCTCCACATTCGAGATCACGGCTTCGTTGTTGTTGCCGTACTTCAGATAGACACGCAGGATCTTGTGACCTTCCTCTTCGGTGGCCTTGTAGTTGGAAACATAGCCCTCTTCCTTGAGGATACGGGCGATTTCCAGCTTCAGCTTGGAAGCAGGGATGTCCACTTTCTGGTGCCGGGCGCTAATCGCGTTGCGGATTCGCGCCAGCATGTCTGCGACCGGATCGGTCAACCTCATCGTTTGCTTCTCCTCAATCGCCCGTTTGCTTCGGCTCTACTTGCAGCGAGCCGGAGAACCTGCGGCGACGTGCTCTCAACCCCGCAGCCGGCGCCGGGCGCACGCTGCGGGCCTTCTGATTACTACCGCCCCATTGCTACCAGGACGACTTCGAAACCCCGGGGATCTCTCCCCGCAGCGCCAGCCCACGGAAGCACAGACGGCACAGGCCGAACTTGCGCAGAAACGCGCGCGGCCTTCCGCACAGCTGGCAGCGGTTGTGCTTGCGGCTAGAAAACTTGGGCTTCCTTGCGTCTTTAACTCGTTTTGCTGTAGTGGCCAACTTGTCTCCTGTAGAGACGTTGCTTTGCAACGTCTCAAGACGCAGCGAGCTGCGTCTCTACAACTTCAATCCCTATCCGCACTACGTCCGGAACGGCATGCCGAGGTGTTTGAGCAACGCCCGGCTTTGGTCGTCGCTGCCGGCCGTGGTCACGATGGTGACGTTCATGCCTTTCGTCTTGTCCACCTTGGCGTAGTCAATCTCCGGAAAAATCAGCTGGTCGTGCAAGCCGAGAGTGTAGTTGCCGCGCCCGTCGAACGACTTGGTCGAGACTCCGCGGAAGTCACGCACCCGAGGCAGCACCACGTTGACCAGCCGGTCGAAAAATTCGTACATGCGGTCACCGCGCAGCGTGACCATGGCACCGATCGCCTGGCCCTCGCGTACCTTGAAGGCCGCAATCGACTTCTTGGCGCGCGTCACCACCGGCTTCTGCCCCGTAATCTGGCTAAGCTCATGCACCGCCGGATCCAGCACCTTGGCGTTCTGGGTGGCTTCGCCCACGCCCATGTTGACCACGATCTTATGCAGATGCGGCACTGCCATGGGATTCTTCAGATCGAACTCCTTCATCAGCGCCGGCGCCACTTCCTTGACGAACCGGGACTTGAGCCGCGGCGTTTCCTTGGCGCTGTGACGCGCAACCTCCGGCGCCCGCGCTTCTTCCTGCTTTTCGCCTTTTCTGTCTTTCTTCTCTTTCGCCATTGCCTAGTTACCTTCTCTCACGGTTTCGGACTGTGCAGCAGCTGCTAGCCTTTTTGCTGCCAACGTATACCGGTGCGTGAGCTCTATCACTTATCCAGCGTCGTTCCGCACTTCTTACAGACCCGCACCTTACGATCCCCGCGGACTTCGCGACCGATGCGCACCGGTCCGCAGGTCGGACAGAGGAGCTGTACATTCGAAAGTGAGATACGGCTCTCCTGCTCGGCGATTCCGCCCTTCACGTTGCGCTGCGGGTTGGGCCGCACGTGCTTCTTGACCAGCATGACGTGCTCGACCAGGACCTTGGCGTCGTTCGGAAAAACCCGCAGAACCCGCCCTTCTTTTCCCTTGTCGCGGCCGGTGATCACCCGCACCGTATCGTTGCGGCGAATGTCGACTCGTTTGTGCGCTGTGCTCGCTATGTGCATGGTCGAACCTTCCGTGGACCAGGTTTCAAGGTTGCAGAGTTTCAAGGTTTCAAACGAAAAAGCTTTGACTCCGCAACGGCAACTTTGAAGCCTTGAAACCTCTGCAACTTTGAAACCTTCCTAAAGTACCTCTGGCGCCAAAGACACAATTTTCAAAAACTTCTTTTCGCGCAGTTCGCGCGCCACTGGCCCGAACACGCGCGTTCCCACCGGCTCGCCAGCCTCATTGATAAGGACTGCGGCGTTCTGATCGAAGCGAATGTAGGTGCCGTCGCGGCGGCGATGCTCCTTGCGGGTACGCACGATCACCGCCTTGACTACCGTTCCCTTCTTGGTCTGGCCATCCGGCGCGGCTTCTTTCACGCTGGCGGTGATCACGTCCCCCAGGCCGGCGTTCAGTCCAGTGGAGCCGCCGAGCGGCAGGATCATCTGCAGCTTGCGGGCGCCGGAATTGTCGGCGACCTCCAGCATGCTTCTCATCATCACGGCCATAGTTCAATCTCCGTTCAATCTCCCTGGTAGGACGCGCCTTGGGCTAACGCACTTCGGCGGCAACGGCCTCCGGCAGCAAGGCCGAGCGGCGCACGATTTCCTTCAAACGCCAGCGCTTCAGCTTGGACATCGGGCGGGTCTCTTCCAAACGCACGACATCGCCGATGTGCGCTTCGTTCTTCTCGTCGTGGGCGTAAAATTTCTTGGCCTTTGAAACCACGCGGCCGTAAAAGGGGTGCGCCTTCTTGCGCACGACCTCCACCACGATGGTCTTGTGCATGCGGTTCGAGACTACTTCACCGACCACCAGTTTGCGCCGGCCCTGTTCCGCCGCCTGGCCCTGCTGTGTGTTGGTTTCCGGCATGGCTACTTCTTCTCCGTGGTGCGAGCGCCGGCAACTTCGCGCTCGCGGACGATGGTCTTTACCCGCGCGATGTCTTTGCGCAGGCCGCGGATCTTTTTCAGGCTCTCCGTCTGTCCCATGTTGAGCTGGAACTTCAGCTTGAAGAGCTGGTCATTGAGCTCGCGCTCCTGGTGGTGAAGCTCATCGTCGGTCAAGTTGCGGACTTTTTCGGCTTTCATAATCAGTTCTCAGGTCCCGAGTTCCGGCTCCCAGTTCTCAGTGAATCGCCGATTGGCGCTTCACGAACGCCGTGCGCAACGGCAGCTTGTGCGATGCCAGACGCATGGCTTCGGAAGCTTCCTGCGCGGTCACACCTTCCATTTCGAACAGAATCTTGCCCGGACGCACCACCGCGACCCAATGGTCGGGAGCGCCCTTGCCCTTGCCCATACGGGTTTCGGCCGGTTTCTTGGTCACCGGTTTGTCGGGAAAGAGGCGAAGCCAGACCTTGCCGCCGCGCTTGACGAAGCGCGTCATGGCAACGCGGCTGGCCTCGATCTGCCGGTCGGTAATCCAGCCGGGCTCGAGCACCTTCAACCCGTAATCTCCGAAAGCCAGCTCGCTGCCGCGCCATGCCTTGCCGGTCATGCGCCCGCGCTGCTGCTTGCGATACTTCACTTTCTTTGGCATCAACATAACGATTTCCTGTAGAGACGTTGCTTGCAACGTCTTCCTTGCAACGTCTTCCCTGCAATGCCTCGAGATGTAGCCAGCTACATCTCTACAAAAATCCTAGAAACCGCCGGGGGCGCCCGCTGTCTGCGGCTCGCGTTTCTTCGCCGGCAGGATTTCGCCGCGATAGACCCAACACTTCACGCCAATTACGCCGTAAGTCGTCCTGGCTTCGGTGAAGCCGTAGTCGATATCGGCACGCAAGGTGTGCAGCGGCAGGCGTCCCTGCAGATACCATTCCGAACGGGCGATTTCGTTTCCGTTCAAGCGGCCGCTGACCCGAACCTTGATTCCCTTGCACCCGAAGCGCAACGCCGAATCCACCGACTTGCGCATGGCCCGCCGGAAGCCGACGCGCTTTTCCAGCTGTAGTGCGATCGACTCCGAGACCAGTTGCGCATCCAGTTCCGGCTTGTGCACTTCCTGGATATCGACATAGACCTCACGCGCTGTGCGCTTCTGCACTTCCTGCTTGAGTTTGTCGATCTCCGCCCCTTTGCGGCCGATGATGATGCCGGGCCGGGCCGTCTTGATGATGACCCGCAGCTTGTTGCCGGGACGCTCGATTTCGATCGAGCTGATGCCCGCTGACTCCAGCTTTTCCTTCAGCTCGGCCTTGAGCTTGACGTCTTCCAGCAGCAGCTTGTCGTAATCCCGCTCGACAAACCAGCGCGACTTCCACGGCTTGGTGTAGCCGAGGCGAAAACCGTACGGATGAACCTTCTGTCCCATCGCAGCTCCTAAACCGTCTGGATCCGGGCAGCTCGCCCGCACCCACACAAACTATTTCTTGGCTCCAGCGGCCTTCTTCTTGTTCTTGCCCGCCGGTGCTTTGCCTCGTGCCCGGGCCTTGGCCGGGGTTTTGGTTCTTGCCGTCTCCTCGCCAACCACGGTTGCGACCGCCTCGCCGCTCCGGCCGCGTTCCGCGAGTTCAATCTCGATGTGCGCGATGCGCCGCACGTAGCGGAAAGCCCGGCCCATGGGCGCCGGACGAATACGCTTCATGCGTGGCCCGTCGTTGGCCACCGCACGCTTCACGTAGAGGTTGTCCACATCCACATCAATACCCTTTTCCGAACTCAAGTAGTTGGCGTTCTCCAACGCCGAGCGCAACAGCTTCTCGACTGTAGCCGCGACCCGCTTCTTGGTGAATCGCAGCGTATTGAGGGCGTCCTCGACACGACGACCCTTGATCAGGTCCAGCACCAGGCGGGCCTTCTGCGGCGAGACGCGCATGTAACGGGCTTGGGCTCGATATTCCATCGTGCGTCTCCTTTATCCCTTGGGCGCCGGCGCCGCCGGGGCTGCCGAAGCCGATCCCGCCGCCGGAACGATGGCTCCCGGACCGCCAGGTATACCGGCCGGCTTGGCTGCGACTTCTGTGGCCGCTCTCATCGAGTGCCCTTTGAACTGGCGGGTGAAACTGAATTCGCCCAGCTTGTGGCCCACCATGTTCTCGGTGAGGTATACCGGGATAAACTTCTTGCCGTTATGCACGGCAATAGTGTGTCCCACCATCTCCGGGATGATGGTCGAGCGCCGCGACCAGGTGCGCAGCACTTTCTTCTCGTTGCGCGCGTTCATGGCTTCCACCCGCTCTTGCAGGTAGATATCCACGAACGGGCCTTTCTTGGTTGAACGTGCCATAGATCCTCTGTAGAGACGTTGCTTGCAACGTCTCGCTTGTAACGTCTCGATCTTCCATCATCCCGGAGACGTAGCCAGCTACGTCTCTACAGGTCACATCACTTCTTGCGACGGTCGACGATAAATGCGTCCGTCCGTTTGTTGTTGCGCGTCTTATAGCCGCGGGTCGGCTGACCCCACGGAGTCACCGGGTGACGGCCGCCCGAGGTCTTGCCTTCGCCGCCACCATGCGGGTGGTCCACCGGGTTCATGGAGACGCCGCGGTTCACCGGACGCCATCCCAGCCAGCGCATGCGGCCAGCCTTGCCGATGGTGATGTTCTCGTGATCAAGATTGCCGACTTGGCCGATCGTGGCCATGCAATCCTGCGCCACCTTGCGAGTTTCCCCGGACGGCAGCTTTACCAGGGCATAGTCGCCTTCCTTGGCCACCAGCTGCGCCGCGCCCCCGGCCGAGCGCACCATCTGCGCGCCCTTTCCAGGCTTCAGCTCGAGATTGTGAATCGTGGTGCCCGGTGGAATGTTACGCAGGGGCAGCGCATTGCCCACCAGGATGTCCGCCTCCGGGCCGCTCAGGATTTTTTGTCCGACCTTGAGACCGTCGGGCTGCAGAATGTAACGCTTCTCCCCGTCCGCGTAGCTCAACAAAGCGATGCGCGCCGAGCGGTTAGGATCGTACTCGATCGAAGCCACGGTCGCCGGAATGCCAGTCTTGTCGCGCTTAAAGTCGATAATGCGCAGCTTGCGCTTGTGTCCGCCACCGCGATGCCAACTGGTGGTGTCGCCGCTGTTACGACGTCCGCCGGTACGCTGTTTGGGCTCGAGCAACGGCTTATGCGGCTTGGTGCTCGTAATATCGTCATTGACGATCGTCGTGCGGTAGCGCAGCGTCTGGGTTGTCGGTCTGTAAGTTTTGATTGCCATAAAATCTGCTCTCGGATTCTAGCTCTTAGCCGTTAGCTCTTGCCGTTGGCTAACGACCAACCACCAAGGACCAACGACTAGAGATTCTGTGCGTACTCGGGCATCTTTTCGCCTGCCCTCAACCGTACGTACGCTTTCTTCCAATCGGGCCGGTAGCCGGCAAATTTTCCGCGCCGGCGTTCTTTGCCCGGGTAGTTGGCCGTGCGCACCGACCTGACCTTCACTTTGAAAATGCTCTGCACAGCTTCCTTGATTTCGGTCTTGGTCGCCTTCGTGGCCACCTGGAAAACCAGCGTGTTCTGGTTCTCCTTGATGGCCAGGCCTTTTTCGGTGATGACCGGGCGCCGAATGATCTGGTATGCGGATTTCATCAGGCCACCTCCGCAGCTTTTTCATGCCGCACCCGGCGCCGTGGAGAACGAGTGGCCTTCTTCCCGCCCTCGCCTTCCGCCGCCTTGCGCATCCGCTTTGAAATTGAGTCCTTCAACGACAGCTGCAATTTCTCCATGGCAGGCCGGGAGAAGATCGCCCGGTCGTAGCGCAGCAGATGATAGGGATGAACCTCATTGCCGCGCACCAGTTCGATTCCCTCAAGATTGCGTGAGCTCAGCTCCAAGTTGCGGTTCCCGTGCTTCGGCACCTCGACCAGCAAAGCCGTGCCGTCCACTTTCAGCGAATTGAGCGATTGGCGGAACAGCTTGCTCTTGGGTTCCTTTACATCGAACGCGTTAACCACGATCAGCTTGCCGTCGGCAAATTTGGCCGCCAGCGCGGAGCGCAACGCACCCAGCAATTTCTTCCGCGGGAAGGCGTAGTCATAAGACCGGGGTTGCGGACCGTGTACCGTGCCGCCGTGCCGCCACAGCGGTGAACGGATGGAGCCAACCCGAGCGCGCCCAGTGCCCTTCTGCTTCCAAAGCTTCTTGCCGGCGCCGGAGACCAGCTTTTTGTTCTTGGTGGCATGCGTACCGGCACGCTGGGCCGCACGGTAGTGCTTCACCGCTTCCCAGAGCAGGTCCTCATTGACCGCGCCGAAAACTTCGTCGGCGAGTTCCAGGGTGCCGACCTTGGCTCCGCTCAGGTTGTGAATATCAATGGTTGCCATCGTCTAATTCCCTATCAAGCTTTCTTCGCTGCCCTCTTGGCCGCCTTCAACGGGTCAACCGTCGCCGCGCCAGCGAATCCGCGCCGCTCTCTGGGCGGCTTCTTGGCTTTGGTGATCACCAGATAGCCACCATTGGGCCCGGGCACGCTACCCTCGACCACGAGTAGGTTGTCGTCCTTGTCCACGCCGAGCACGCGCAGGTTACGCACCGTGACCCGGTCCACACCCATGTGTCCGGACATGCGCATCCCCTTAAACACGCGGGACGGAAACGCGGAGGAACCAATCGAGCCCGGAGCCTGGAACATGGAACCGTGCGACTTGGGGCCACCCGCGAAATGGTGCCGCCGCACCACGCCGGCGAAACCGCGTCCCTTGCTGATGCCGACCACGTCCACAAACTTCTCGCCGTCGAAAATGTCCACCAGCACGCGGTCGCCAGCCTTCAGCGCGCCATCCTCCTGAGACTTTTCGCCAACTTCAATCGGCACTTCGCGTACGAATTTGACTGGCGGCAAGTTGTGCTTGCCAAGATGTCCGCGCATGGGCTTGGTCAGACGCGACTCTTTCACGAACTCGACCAGGCCAATCTGAGCCGAGTCGTATCCGTCCCGCGTCTGGGTCTTGTGCTGCGTGACCACGCAGGGTCCCGCCTGCAGAACGGTAGCAGGATGGACGTCGCCCTTGTCATCGAAGAGCTGCGTCATCCCGACCTTCTTGCCCAAAATTCCGCTGACCTTTGCCATTTCTTTCTTCTCCGCTAAGCCCAGCGTGGCCGTTGGCTATTGGCTGGGGAGCTTCCGCTCTAATGTGGCGACGGGCGCCTCGCCCGTCCCGCGCGCTACCCGCGCGCCCACAAACTATTTGTGCTCTTTCTATTTGTGCTCTTTGCCAAACGCTTTGATCTCGACATCCACGCCAGCAGGCAAGTCGAGCTTCATCAGCGCGTCTACCGTTTGCTGCGTCGGCTCCAGAATGTCGAGCAGACGCTTGTGGGTGCGGATCTCAAACTGCTCCCGCGACTTCTTGTCCACGTGCGGTGAGCGCAACACACAGTATTTGTTCTTCATCGTGGGCAACGGAATCGGGCCCACGATCTGCGCCCCAGTACGCCGAGCCGTCTCGACAATCTCACCCGTGGACTGGTCCAGGATGCGGTAGTCGTACGCTTTCAGCCGGATGCGAATTCTTTCTTTTCCAATCACGTTGGACTCTCTAACCCCTCCCGGCTATTCCGGGAAGAAAGAACTGGCGGCAATCTGCTGGCCGCGTTTTGATTCTGCTTGTGTGGGGGCGGGTCTCTGACCCGGCCCCACAGTCCTTGCCTACTGCAAAATCTCGCTGATCGTGCCTGCGCCCACCGTGTGCCCGCCTTCGCGAATCGCAAACCGTAGGCCTTTTTCCATCGCCACCGGCGTGATCAGCTCAATCACCAGGCTCACATTGTCTCCCGGCATCACCATCTCCGTCCCCGCTGGCAGTTCTGCGACTCCGGTGACGTCGGTCGTCCGCAG
>JBGQBN010000109.1:0-3881 GCA_041494805.1 Terriglobia bacterium
CAGCAACCAGTGGAAGCCTGTGCGGTCGTCTCAGCATGCTTGCAGGCTTATCGCGCAACGGGAAAGGGACGCTGGCGCAAAGAGGCGTGGTCCGCCTTCAATTGGTTCCTGGGCGACAATGATCTGCAAATTGCGCTCTACGATTCGAACACCGGGGGTTGCCTCGACGGGCTGCATCCCGACCGCGCCAACGAGAATCAAGGGGCGGAGTCCACGTTGTCTTTTCTGATGGCCCTGCTGGAAATGAGGAAGTTGGAAGAATCAGACGGTACAGAGAACAAGTCCTGAAGAGCATGTGCTCGCTCCCTGCTCCAAGCGAGCATTTTCTAAAGCCATTTCGTTTTTCGGTGTGAAATCTTGCGCGAGAGTGATGATGAACCACTACGAAACACTTTTTCAACGGCATCCTGCTAACCCGATCTTGAGCGGAAAAGATTGGCCGTACTCCATGAATAGCGTTTTCAACGCTGGCGCCACTCTGCTAGCGGATGGCACCACGCTGCTGCTCTGCCGCGTGGAGGATCGCCGCGGACATTCTCATTTGTGCGCGGCTCGTTCGGAAAACGGTGTGAGCGGATGGCAGGTCGATCGTGAACCGACGCTGATGCCCGATCCCGACCGATACCCGGAGGAGCTCTGGGGCATCGAGGATCCGCGTATCACCTATGTGCCGGAGCTTCAGCAATTCGCGGTCACCTATACGGCTTATTCCCGGGGGGGGCCTGGAGTGTCTCTGGCCCTTACCAAGGATTTCAAGACTTTCGAACGCTATGGCATGGTTCTCTCGCCGGACGATAAAGACGCCGCTCTTCTGCCTCGCCGGCTGAATGGGTACTGGGCGCTTATCCATCGCCCGATGACGCCCCTCGGAGCCCACGTCTGGATTTCCTACTCGCCTGATCTGCGTCATTGGGGAAACCACAAGCTGATGCTGGAAGCCCGGCGCGGCGCCTGGTGGGACGCTAATAAAATTGGGATGTCTCCACCGCCGATCGAAACACCAAAAGGCTGGCTGATGATTTATCACGGAGTGCGGCGGACGCCTTCGAGTTCCATCTACCGGTTAGGGTTGGCGCTCTTTGATCTGCAAGAACCGGAAAAGTGTATCGTTCGCGGCGATTCCTGGATCTTTGCCCCTGAAGCCGAATATGAACGCCACGGCGACGTTCAGGACGTTGTCTTCCCATGCGGGTACACCATCGCTAAGGATGGGGACACCATCAATCTCTACTACGGTGCCGCCGACTCTTCCATTGCGTTAGCGCAGGGCAGCATTCGCTCCCTCTTGGCCTGGCTCGACACCAACGGCCATTCTCCGGAGCATCACGACCGGCGGCACAGACAATCAGCTTAGCTGCGGCCACGCCGGCTGCTCCGGCTTGAGGTATGGAGCAAAGACATCGCAGCCTCATTTTCTTGACAACTCTAAGACTGGCGTAGAAGATGGCGTTTCACTCGTCTGCCTTCAGGCCAAGTCTTATCTTCAGGAAATGAGGTCGCGCCAACTTGATCACCAGAAGAGCATTTCTGGCTAACGCCAGCGCTTTGGCTGCTGCTGCGGGTATGCGTGCGCCGCTCTGGGCGCGGGCCGCTGCCGGAAAATCAGATACCTCAACACCTTCCGTGCTGCTCTTGGGCGTGGACTACTATCCGGATCAGACGCCAGAGTCGCTGTGGGAAGAAGACGCGCGCATGATCGCGGAGACCGGTTTCACTAATGTCCGCGTCGCCGAGTTTGCCTGGTCTTTGATGGAGCCCTCCGAAGGCAAGTTTGACTTTGCCTGGCTCCATCGCGCCGTCGTGACCCTCCAGAAGCATGGCATCCAGGTCATTCTGGGCACGCCATCCGCCGCCCCTCCACCGTGGCTCACCGCCAAATACCCGGACGTTCTCATGATCAACGATCAGGGCATGACGGTGTCTCCGGGAGGCCGCCGATTTACATGCCCCACGAACAAGGTCTATCGCCACTTATCGCTGGCGATCGCCACGGAGATGGCCCGATCTTTTGCGGACACGCCCGGCGTGATCGGCTGGCAGATCGACAACGAGTTCACGCTCCAGCGGTGGGGCCGGTGTTACTGCAAATTCTGCCGCGCCGGTTTCCAGGACTGGCTCCGCGCGAAATACGCGACCCTCGACGTAATCAATAAGAATTGGGGAACCGCTTTCTGGAGCCAGGTCTATACGGACTTCAGCCAAATTCCCGTGCCGCTGCCCTCCAATGGCGATCCGAATCCCGGCCTTGCTCTCGACTACGACCGCTATCAGTCTTTTGCCAACGCCTCTTTCCTCGAAGAGCAGCTCGCCATGCTCCGAAAGACCTGTCCGCGCCACTTCGTTACCACCAACAACGTGGGCGCGCCTTTTGACACCATCGATCTTCACGAACTGTATAAGAACCTGGACTTTGTCTGCCACGACAACTACCCGGGCTTTGCACAGATGTTCTATCAAAACATGCCGCCGGAGTCGCTTTCGATGATGATCTCCCTCGGCCACGATTCCATGCGCGGCGTGAAGGACGGCAGGCCCTTCATGATCATGGAAGAACAGTCTGGCAAGGCGGGTCAGAGTTTCTTCTCGCCGCCGCCCCGCAAAGGACAAATTCGCCTTTGGACGTACCAAGCCATTGCCCACGGCGCCATGGGAATCAACTACTTTCGCTGGGACACCGCCAATTTCGGCGCCGAGGAATACTGGCACGGCATGCTGAACCACGACCGCTCGAAGAGTCCCAGCTTCGATGAAATCCAGCAAACCGTGAAAGAGTTGAAGGTCCTCGGACAGGAGATGCTGCAGTCGTCGTACTCGGCAAACGCGGCGCTTTTCTTTGACCTGAATTCGGACTGGGCGGTTGCCATCCAACCCGGAAACACGAAGCTCACCTACGCTTCCCAATTGACCGGCTGGTATGCAGCCCTTGCGAGCGCACACATCGGCACCGATGTGATCAATCCCGAGACCGATCTCTCCCGCTACAAAGCTGTCTTTGCCCCATTGCCCTATCTGGTCTCGCAGAAGCAGGCCGCCAACATCAGGAAATTTGTCGAGGCCGGCGGACTGTTTGTGAGCGGCTTCCGGCTGGGAGCGAAGGACGAGAGCAGTCAAATCGTGCGCACGCCGCTGCCCGGATTGCTGCGTGACGTCATGGGTGTCACCGTAAAGGACTACGTGCCGATTTACGGTGAGAAAGTGGGCGTCAAATTTTCCTCACCTCTGGCCGGACCGGACGGGGAATGCGCTTTGTGGGCAGACGTACTGCAGCCCTCGTCAGCGTCGGTGCTGGCCACTTATACCGGCGGCGCCTACCCGGACGAGGCCGCCATCACCATCAATTCCTTCGGCAAAGGCAAAGCCGTCTATCTGGGCGCGGACCTCGATCCTGCGAGTCTTGCCAGAGTGATAGCCGCGTTGCTGGAGATCGGCGGAATCAAGCCACCCTTCGATGTTCCGCGCGGCGTCGAACTGTGCGTGCGCAAGTCGGGTGCCGCGCAGTGGTTCTTTCTTCTCAACCACACAGCGGCTTCGCAGGCCGTCACCCTTCCCGGCCAGTTCAAAGACCTGCTGACCGGAGCAACCCACACACGGAAGGTCGGCTTGGACGCCTACGAGGTTCGCGTCCTTCAACCGCTCTGATTTGCATTTCTCGCAAGAATCGATCCCGTCTGCCGCAGGCGGGCCACTCTCTTTTCCCATTGAGCTTTTTGTGTTGCTCTTTTCTCTTGACAAACTGCTGCTTCTCCGGTATTTTAAGCAGTAGGTACATATGTCGTTAATCTCGTAGCCCCGGTTCCGCATCCATCCCCAACTGTGAATAGATAATACCGTTGCACGGTTTTGGTGCAACCTAAGTCCCTTTAGAATCAACACTTACAGAG
>JBGQBN010000029.1:0-48548 GCA_041494805.1 Terriglobia bacterium
ATGGCTGGTTGCAGGAACGGCCGGGATCGTTGCCGGAGTCTGCCTGGTCGCCGCTTTCACATTCGCCTACTCGGGAACGAAGTATCGAAACCAGTTTCCCCCCGACTACAGCTATGCGTTTGGCAAGGACCGTCCCTTTGCGCCGAGTTTGGCGCATACCGCTACCAACGGCGCGTTTGATCCACGATCACTGGCGGGTTCGGAGACCTGCGGCGCGAGCGGATGTCATACCGAGATCTACGACGAATGGAAGACCAGCGCGCACCGCTATGCCGCCATGGACCCGATCTTCCAGAGCATACAGAACGTGATGGCCAAGCAGAATGGCCCGGAATCAACGCGTTACTGCGGCGGATGTCACGATCCCATCTCGCTGTTTTCAGGAACGAAGAACATCTTTGCAGAGAAGCTCACGGGAGCGCAGGGCTACAATGAGGGCATTTCCTGCCTGGCTTGCCACTCCATTCAGAAAACGGACATCCAGGGCAACGCGAACTACACGATGTGGCAGCCGACTGAGTATCTCTGGCAATGGAGCCCGGATCACAGTCTGGGTGCAGTGGCGCGCAATTTCCTGATCCGCGCGTGGCCGTTGCAGCACAACCGGCTGAGTAAGCGCATGTATAAGAAGCCTGAATACTGTGCTGCCTGTCACAAGCAGTTCATTGACCAGGAGGTGAATCGCGTAGGCTGGGTGCAGTTGCAGAACCAGTATGACAACTGGGCTGCGAGCCACTGGAACCACAAGGGGGATGCCCGAACGACGGTTGAGTGTCGCGAGTGCCACATGCCGCTGGTCGATTCGACCGATCCGGCCGCGGGCGACACCAGCGACTACAACCGCAGTACCGATGACCGCAAACACCGCAGTCACCGCTTCCTGGCGGCGAATAACTTCGTGCCTGCACTGTTGCACCTGGAGGGCGCGGACAGGCACGTGCAATTGACTGAGCGCTGGCTGCACGGCGACATCGATATTCCGGAGATTCGCAATAAATGGGCGGAGGGGCCGGTGGTGAAAATACGCATCGAGACGCCGCCGACCGTCGTACCCGGCCAGACGATGCCGGTACGGGTAATCATGACCTCGAACAAGGTTGGGCATGACTATCCGACGGGTCCGCTCGACATGATCCAGAGTTGGGTCGAACTGCGAGTGCAGAATGAAAGCGGGCGCGTTGTTTTCGCTTCTGGACAACGCGATCCACGTCACTTCCTCGAGCCGGGTACATTCCTGTTCAAGGCCGAACCTGTCGACCAGTACGGCAATCTGATTGACCGGCACAACTTGTGGGAGATGGTTGGGGTGCGTTATCGCCGGTCGCTGTTTCCGGGATATTCGGACACAGTCGAGTACAACGTGATATGTCCATCCGGCGGTCCGCGCGTGCCTGCCTCAAAGGCGAACGGGGACCGCGAGTTTTCGGTGCCCGTGGGCGGCACGAGCGGGAAATTGCACGTCGAGGCCATTTTGCACTATCGCAAGATCGATCAATTCCTGCTCAACTACACGATGGGTGAGAAGTCGGGTCTCACTGCGCCGGTGGTCGATATTGCGAGCGCCACGGCCACCGTTTGCGTGGCGCGCAATGGAGTGGGCACGTCATGTCAGTAGGCGCCCTCCCTGGACGTCCTCGGACTGGATCAAGACGGCTGCGCCGAGTCACGTGGACGGCGGCCACGTTGGTTGTCCTGGTGCTGATTGGGGCGCTCGTTACCTGGCGGATTCGCAAGGAGAATGCGCCTGAGGAGTACACGCCGGGAGAAGCTTCCAAGGACATCACCAGCGCGCTGAGCGCACCGGCGGCACAGATGGCGCAAGTCACGCTTCAAACGGTCAAGAACGCGGTGAACTCGCGCGTGGTGGATCGGTTGGTAGACCCGGGACGAAATCTTCCACCGGGAGCGCCGGAGCCTCGATTCACCGATGTCACGAACGCCGCCGGGCTGGCGTCGTTCCGGCAGTTCCAAGGCCCGCGCACTTCCCAGTTGCCCGAGGACATGGGGTCCGGTGCGGCATGGGGCGACTTCGACAATGATGGCTTGGATGACCTGTTCGTAGTGAGCGGCGGCGGCTCGCTCGACCTGCCGGCGTCGCAACGCGCGCCTTCGGTGCTCTACCACAATCTGGGCGACGGCCGTTTCGAGAAAGTACAGGACTTTCCCGACCTCCGCATTATCGGCATGGGCGCCGCGTGGGGCGACTACAACAATGATGGCTGGCTGGACCTGGTCGTCAGCGGCTACGACGCCATCATTCTGTTTCGCAACGAGCATGGCCACCTGGTCCGGGACAAGAGCTTCCCATCGCCAAAGGGTTTTTGGACCGGCGTATCGTGGGGGGACTACAACCGGGACGGTTATCTCGATCTCTATGTTTGCGGCTATGTAAAGTACAAACCGGGAGAGCGCGACACGTCCGCCAACTCGACGCAGTTCGGACTCGAAGTCCCATTCACTCTGAATCCCGCTTCCTACGAACCGGAGCGGAACCTGCTGTTCCGAAACAATCGAAACGGCACGTTCACTGAAGTCGCCCAGGAACTTGGCGTCGCGAATCCGGAAGGCCGCAGCCTGAGCGCGCTCTGGCACGACTTCGATGGCGATGGTTGGCTCGATCTCTACGTAGCGAACGACATCTCGGAGAACAAGCTGTACCTGAACCGTCACGGAACTTTTGTCGATGCCGGCAGGAGCGCCTGGGTTGAGGAGTACCGCGGCTCCATGGGTCTGGCCGCGGGGGATTTCGACCGCGATGGCGATGACGATCTTTTCATCTCGCACTGGATCGCGCAGGGGTTCGCGCTCTATCAATCGCTGCTCTCTGAGCAGAAGGGAATGGCCAACGGGTCAGAGTTGCACTTCACGGACGTAGCCGCAAACATGGGCGTCGGTCAGCCCTCCTTACAGAAAATTGGATGGGGCGCCAGTTTTGCGGACTTTGACTCGGATGGCTGGCCCGACCTCATCGTGGCCAACGGAAGTACCTTCGAACAAAAGGAGACCTCTCCTCGTAAGTTAGTTCCCATGGCTTCGTTCTTGTTTTGGAATTCCCAGGGCAGTTTCTTCCATGACCTTGCGCCTTGGAATCGATCCTTGTCTCAGCCACACGTAAGCCGTGGGCTTGCCGTCGCTGATTACAACCATGACGGCGCGATGGACATTGCCATTGTGGACCAGGAAGAAGGCGTGCGATTGTTACGAAACGACATCCCGCAAGGCAACTGGGCCGAGTTCAGACTGCACAGCCGTGTTCCCCCAACCGGAGCCCCGCTGGGATTTGGCGACGGGGCAACGGTGATCGCCTGGGTGGGCGGGGTGCTACAGCGCAGGACAGTCAGTAGCTCCTCTTACTTGTCACAAGACAGCCACCGGGTACATATAGGGTTGGGTGCGGCCGGCAAGATCGATCGCCTGGAAGTGCGCTGGCTGCGCGGGCGGACAGAGACCTGGACGAGTCTGGCTGCGAATCAGATTTGGGAAATCACTCAGGGTGAGCGGGAAGCCAAACCTTTCACGCCGCATCCTGCCAACGTCAACCAGGCCGGCGCGCCGATCCAACTCGACAAAGTCGCTCTAGTGCAGTTCTGGGACAAGCAGCATGCCGCGATGGATGCCATGAAGCGTGAGCGGAATTTTGCCAAGGCGGCTCTACTGTTCCGCGAGGCACTGGCCATGTATCCCGACCACGAGGATTCGCACTACTATCTCGCGAATTGCCTTGCCGCTTCCGGTGACATCCCCTCCGCGATAGCGGAACTCGACACGCTCGCTCGAATTAACCCGCAGAATCATCGCGCTTTCCAGCGCAAGGGAGAACTTCTCGCCGCCTCCGCGTCCTCGAGGAGCCAACTCGAGCTGGCACGGCAGTCCCTGGAATCCGCGCTCCGCCTGAATTCGGAAGAGACCGGAACACTAGTTCTGCTGGGTCAGGTGGCACTAGCGCAGGGAGATCTCGCGAGGGCGGAACAGCACTTTGAGCATGCTTGCCAGGCTAATCCGCGCGCAGCGAATGTATGGTTCCTGCGCGGCTACATCGCCTGGAAGCAACGGGACTTCCGGCAAGTGTCGGCAATGCTGGCCAGCGCACGCAACGCCCGAGGCCGCGATTGGAAGCCAGCCGGATCGGCGCTCGAAGGCGATGTGCAGCGTCGGATGCACAGCGAGTCCGGCTTCCTGAACGTGTTCGAACAACAATGGGATGGTTCCCCGGACCTTACCCGCTCCTATGCTCAACTGGACGCGTACCTTCGCCGCTTCCGGTGATGGGCGCCATTATAGTCGCAAGGAGTAGTGTGGTTCACACGGACGTGTAGCGGGCAAGCCGGAGATGTGGCCGCATCAAGCCGGATGGATCCTGAGTAGTGGCCTACCGTTTACGCATCCGAGCGCTCAGTCGCCGAGTAGTCGGCAATCCAGAAGTAGTAGCGTGATCGAATCTTCTGGAATCATGGACCTGTTATTGGACCCACAATGGCCCCAGCTTCCCCGCCGAGAGCCTCCAAATGATTGGAAGATGCAGTACATCTGGAGACTCGAACCCCAGACATCTACCTTGCAGCGGTAGCAACCAAGTATTCAGGCAGTCGGACTGAAAAAGCCAATTACCGTGTCTCGTCGTGAGCGCGACGTGGACGGAACTCGTTACGACCTCGTGTGCGGCCAGGGCCGTATCGAAGCATACCTTGCACTTGGCGGGTCGACGATTCCCGCGGTAGTAATTGATGCCTGCCGCGAAGATCAATTCCTCATGAGCCTGGTTGAAAACGTCGCACGCCGTCCGCCTTCGAATCGAGATTTGGTGCGAGAGGTTCGGAGCCTTCGGGAGAGGAGCTATAAGCCGGAAGAAATAGCTCGCAAACTGGGGCTTGATAGAGCCTACCTCCAGGGCATTATCCATCTCGTGGAACATGGCGAGGAAATGTTGATTGAAGCAGTGGAGGGTGGTCGTCTACCAATAAGTGTAGCAATCCAGATCGCGAAAGGAACAAACCATGAAATGCAACTGGCACTGTCTGAAGCATATGAGAAAGGTGATCTGCGAGGAACGAAGCTCTTAACTGCTAAGCGGATGCAGAATTTGGCGTCGAGAAGGTTCCACACTGCGGAATTCTGCAACATAGGCAACGCTTTCGGATTGATTTTCGGGACGTGCTGTGGCACGTTGATCGTCGCCCATCCCATGCGATGGATGGGTGCACACCGCGGCCACGCAACCATGACAGATCTTCTCAGGGTGGAGAACGTCAGCAAGCGGTACGGTGGGATGCACGCTCTCAGAAACGCGCATTTCACGCTGCAAGCCGGAGAAGTCCATGCCCTGATGGGAGAGAATGGCGCCGGCAAGAGCACCTTGGCCAAGATCATCGTCGGCGCGGTGCGTGCCGACCGCTGCGATTTCCTGATTGCCGGCCGGCCAGTCCTCATTCACTCTTCGCTCGATGCGCAGCGCCTGGGTATTGCCATCATCTATCAGGAGCTGGACCTGTTTCCCGACCTGACCGTCGGCGAGAACATGGTGGTTGGCAATCTGCGCTTTCAGGACAGCCCGTTGGTGAGCTTCGCGAGAATTGAACGCTTTTGCCAGCCGTACCTGGAGCAGGTCGGCTTAACGCGGAACACCCGTGAGCCGGTGGTGAACCTATCCATCGCGGAGATGCAATTGCTCGCCATTGCCCGCGTGCTGAGCGTGAATGCGCGGATCATCCTGATGGACGAGCCCACCAGTTCTCTGTTCGAGGAAGGAGTGGAAAGATTGTTCCGGCTGATTGCAGCTCTGAAGGCCCGTGGCGTAGCGATTGTCTATGTCTCCCACAAGATGGACGAAATCTTCCGCATTTGCGACCGGGTTACGGTTCTCCGGGACGGCGAAACCATGGGCACGCGCGACGTTGCCGCCACCAGCAGTGACGAGGTAATTCGCATGATGGTGGGCCGGGAATTGGAGACTGCCGCTGCCGCTCACGCCGCGCGGACAAGCACGGGAGACGTCTTGCTCTCCGTCGAAAATCTCACCACCCGCAAGTTAACCAATATTTCATTTGAACTGCGACGCGGGGAGGTCCTTGGGATTGCGGGGCTGGTTGGGTCGGGGCGCAGCGAGCTGGGGGCGGCCCTCTTTGGTATCGACAAGATCAGCAGCGGTACGGTTTGCCTTAGCGGTCGTCGCGTTGCGGCGAGTTCGACTTCGGATGCGATGCGGGCCGGCATCGGTCTGGTGCCGGAAGACCGCAAACTACAGGGATTGATGATGCAGATGAGTGTTCTTGAGAACAGCACTTTGTCTGCGCTCTCCAGAATGCAGAGGTTTGGATTTGTGCGGCGAAGACAGGAAGAGACCGCCGCGGGCACGATCCATCGCAGCCTGCTGCTTAAAAGTCCATCGAGCGACGCGCCAGTCAGCGCGCTGAGTGGCGGAAACCAGCAGAAAGTTCTGTTGTCGCGGTGGTTACTCCTGAATCCGGATGTCCTCTTTCTTGACGACCCGGCACGGGGGATCGATGTAGGAGCGAAGCAGGACATCTACCGAATCATCGACGAGCTTGCGGCTGCAGAAAAGGGAGTCATCCTTGTCAGCTCGGAACTTCCCGAACTGTTACGCTGCTCCGATCGCATTCTGGTGTTGAACAACGGGTGCCTGGCGGCCATTTACGAGCGTGCAGATGCCACGCCCGAAAGAATAATGACGGCTGCCACCAGCGAAACCAACTCGCGGACTGCACTGTGAGCTCAGGACAGCCAATCCTTCGTCCCGAGCGCAAGACTCGAGCGACCAAACACTACGTGGGTCGATTCTCGGGTGTGATGGCATTGCTGGGCGTGGTTCTTCTGGCCATTGTTACCAGTCCCTCCGCCACCGACGGGTCTTCGATCTTCTTACAAGCGGGAAACCTCACTGATATCCTGCGGCAGATTGCGTTGATAGGAATTATTTCGCTGGCCATGACGTTCGTGATCCTGACCGGAGGGATCGACCTGAGCGTCGGCAGTGTTCTGGCGTTGTCGACCTCGATCGTGGCGATGGGATTGACGCGCAACTGGCAAACCACGGGTGATGCCACCCACATACTCCTTGCCATCGGGGCCGCCGTGTTGGCGGCAACTATCGCCGGCATCGTCAATGGATTGGTGGTCGCCGGCCTGCGCATTCAGCCCTTTGTGGTCACTCTCGCTTCCATGATTGGAGTGCGCGGGCTGGCCAAGTGGCTGACGGACAATGCCAACATCGACATCGGATTTGGCCAGGATACGGCCGCGCATTTCGCCGCCATTTTCCGCGAGAAGATGGTTGTCATCGGTTCGTACTGCCTGCTGGCGGCGGCGTTTTGGGTGGTGCTTTCAAGGACCGTGTTCGGCCGCTACGTACGTGCTGTCGGCGACAACGAAACCGCGGCGCGGTATGCCGGCCTTCCTATCCGGCGTACCAAGCTGTGGGTCTATTCGCTTTCGGGCCTCATGGCCGGCTTCGCCGGGGTGTTGTATGCCGCCGAAAACCACCAGGGAAATCCCAACGCCGGCGTGGCCTACGAATTGGACGCGATCGCGGCTGTGGTGATCGGCGGCACGCGGCTGTCGGGCGGCAAAGGATCGGTGTTCGGAACGGTGGTGGGAACGCTGATCATGGGAGTGCTGACGAACATGCTGCGGTTGAACAATGTTGACAGTAATGTGGAGATGATGATCAAGGCAGTGATCATCATCTTGGCGGTGACGATTCAGAGTCAGAGGGAATCAGATTGAGGGGAAGGGAATGAAACGCTTTGCGCTTGCGTTGTGTGCAGCTTCGACGCTGCTGTGTGTATCCTGCAGCCGTTCGTCCAAACCGGTGGCCACCAGAGAAGGGAAGCGGTATTTTGTGGCCTTCAGCCAGGCAAACAATGCGGAGCCTTACCGGGCGGCACAGAATGCGCTGATGCAGAAGTTGTTCTCGCAGAGCCCGGACGTGAAGCTGGTGATCTCTGATGCGCAGCAGGACAACAGTAAACAGATCGCTCAGGTGGAAACCTTCATCCGACAGAAACCGGACCTGTTGATCGTTGCTCCTAACGAGAGGGCCGCTCTCACCGTGGTCATGGGGCAGGCGATGGAGGCGAGGATTGCTGTCATCTGCCTGGAGCGCGACGTGCTCCTGCCGAATTACTCCACCTACATCCACAGCGACAACCTGGCGATTGGGCGAATGGTGGGGCAGTTCATCGTGGATCACCTGACCAAGAAGTATGGGAAACCGAGGGGTACGGTCGTCGCGATGCGCGGATTGCTGGGAGTGGAAGCCGAAATCAAGCGCGACAATGGGGCGAAAGAGGTTTTGGCAAAGTACCCAGACATCAAATTGGTCGCCGCGCCAGTCGCTGATTGGATTCAAGCCAAAGCCAAAGACCGCATGACCGAACTGCTTCGCGTGCAGCCTAAAATTGACGTTGTGTACGGACACAATGATCCGATGGCAGTTGGCGCCTATCTGGCCGCCAAGGAACTTGGCCGGGAGAAGGAAATGATTTTCGTGGGCGTGGATGGCCTCGGGGGACCGGCGGGCGGCGTCAAGAAAGTCATGGATGGGGTTTTGGCTGCCACGTTTATCTACCCGCTTTGCGTGGAGCAGGCCGTGCAGGTTGCCAATCAGATACTGCATCAGCCGGGATTCAGGCCGGCGAAGGAGTACACGGTGCAATCGACAATGGTGACATCAGAGAATGCCGCGAAGGTGTATGAGAACTCGCAATCCGGAGGGGAACAGTGATAAGAGTTTCCTTCATCCGCCTGACGTAAGACTCGTTGCTGGGCCCGTCAACCCACTGTGTTAGCGAGCGTTCCGATTCCAGTAATCGCGATGCGGAGCTCATCACCGTCATTCAGGGTGAATGAGTCGGGCGGCACGATTCCAGTGCCGGTAAGCAGAAAGCATCCATGGGGAAAACTGTTGTAGCGGTACAAGTACTGAACCAGAGATGCCAGCTCGCGCTTCATCTTGGAAAGAGTCGTCGAGCCAGCAAATTCCTGTTTTCCTTGGCGAACGATCTCCATACTGATTTCCGTCGCGGGCGGCGGCGGTTCCTTCGAAACCAGCACGCAGGGTCCCAGCGCGCAACAGCGGTCCCAGATCTTGGCCTGTGGCAAGTACAGCAGGTTCTCCCCTTCGATGCTCCGGGAGCTCATATCATTACCGATCGTATATCCGGTGATGTTTCCCTTGGGCGTGACAAGAAGGGCCAACTCGGCCTCGGGCACCGACCAGGACGAATCGGCGCGAATGGCAACCTTGGCGTCTGGCCCGACTACCCGATGGGGCGTGGCTTTGAAGAAGAGTTCCGGGCGGTCGGCTTCATACACACGATCGTAGAAATCCCCGCCGCCCAGAAACTTCGACTCCTTAATTCGGGCCTCCCGGCTGCGGTAGTAGGTGACTCCCGCGGCCCACACTTCCTGGTTCCCGATGGGAGCGCGCAACTTCTCGAGCGCTGACGGCGCTGCTTCCTCCACGTCACAGATGCCTTGCTGGAGATATGCAAGAATGTCATCTCGCGTAATCAAAGAGTCCCAAGACTCGTCACTCACATCCTTCCCTAGCGCGTAAAGCCGACCGCCTTCTTCCACGGCATATCCCGATGTTGTCCGATAGAGCTTCATGGGTTGGGCAGTCCTTGCCGGGACCTCCTTAAAGGTTGCGTCGATTCTCGCAGGAGCCGCAGCCGAAAAGGTAAATGCTCTTGACAAACAAAAGCGAGCGGCGATTATATCTAAGTTTCCATATTGCAGGAATGACTTCTGTATTATGGAACAGCGATTCTGACAGCACTCCATGACCGCCATACGGATTTGCTTCGTGGGGGACTCCATCACGCTAGGCACAGGTGACGCGGCCATGCTTGGCTGGCCGGGGAGGCTCGGGGCAATGGCCTGGTCCCAGGGACATCAAGTCACGGTCTACAACCTGGGCGTCCGCGGAGAAACCTCTGAAGACATTCGCCGGCGATGGAGAAACGAATCTTCACAACGGCTCCCTGCCGGAATGAACTGCGCTCTGGTATTCGCTTTCGGGCTAAACGACTGTGCCGTCGAGAACGGCGCGCAGCAGAAGGTGGCTCTGGAGCAGACCATTGTCAACGCGCGCGCAATTCTGAGCGAGGCCCAGGCTTGGCTGCCTTCGGCATTTATTGGACCGCTCCCAGTGGACGACACCCGCATGCCTCTCCAAGTCGTCCCCGGAAAGCAGGTCCGCATATTTAATGAACAGATCGAGCAGGTCAACCACGCCCTCGCAGGCTTGATGGCCGAGTTGAACGTTCCATTTCTGGATCTGTTCTCATTCTTGTTCGGGGATCCCAGGTGGAGGGAAGTGATCAAACTTGGCGATGGCATTCACCCGCCTCAGCAGGGTTATGACTTGCTGGCGCGGCTCATCGAAGGCTGGCGCCCCTGGCGTGATTTGCTAGGTCACGACACAGCTAGTTGAGAAGAAGCATTTGTTCTTGGGAGAAGCGATTGCGATTCAACGCAGCTGTCTTGCACGAGGTCGGCGGGCTCCTCAAGGTCGAAGAGTTGGAAATGACGGCCCTCAAGCCGTCCGATGTCCTGGTGCGAGTGTGCGCGAGTGGTCTTTGTCATACCGACCTGGAGGTTGTGCAAGGCAGCCTCAAGGCGCCATTGCCGATTGTCCTGGGCCACGAAGGCGCCGGAATCGTTGCAGCCGTTGGGTCCGATGTGACACGGGTCAAGCCGGGCGATCACGTGGTTTGCTCGTGGAATCCGAGTTGTGGAAATTGCTTTTACTGCATTCAGGATCTCCCGATCCTCTGTGAAACCTTCACCCGCAACAACTCGCGAGGGCTGTTGATGGATGGATCCTCGAGGCTCAAGAGCAGGAACCAAACTGTGCATCACCACGGCTTCGTCTCGTCACACGCGGAGTATTGCGTGGTGCCCGAATCAGGAGCGATCCCCATTCCCAGCGACGTTCCACTCGACCGGGCCTGCCTGCTGGGTTGCGGAGTTATGACCGGGGTGGGCGGAGTGACCAGGGTGGCAAAGGTCTCCATGGGCTCCAGCGTGGCGGTTTTCGGGTGTGGCGCCGTGGGTCTTAATGTTGTTCAGGGAGCGCAACTCGTGGGGGCATCTCCGATCATTGCCATTGATCTGGATGACCGGAAGCTGGCGACGTCTCGTACCTTCGGGGCGACCGATACTTTCAATTCCACAAATCAAGACACCGTGGACTGCGTTCGCCAACTCACCGCCGGGCGCGGAGCGGACTACACCTTCGAGGCGGCGGGGAACGAAAAATGCCTGCAACAGGCACTGGAAGCAACCCGGCCGGGAGGAAAGGTCGTCATCCTCGGCAAGGTCAACTTTGACTCCTACGTTTCTCTCCGTTTCGGTTCTCTCATTGGAGAAAAGCAGATTACCCGGTCCAGTTACGGAGGCGCTCGCCCGGCACGCGATTTTCCACTCCTGGCGCGATATTACCTCGAAGGGAAGCTGAAGCTCGATGAGCTGATCACACAACGGCTCAGCCTCGAAGAAATCAACAGCGGGCTTGCGGCTCTCAAGAAAGGCGACGGCGTGCGAACCGTGGTCACGTTTCCAAATTGAATGACCTTCACCAATCCGCAGTTCGGGAGCAACCTGGCAGGCCTGCGCGCGGCATGAGTTCCCCAGGCGATCTGCCGTTGCCTCCGTCAACCAACCAGCAGACCCGATTCGCCTGGATGCTGCTCGCCGTGCTGTTTGCCGGATCGGTCCTGAATTACCTCGACCGCGCCGTGCTTGGGGTGGTTATGCCCCAAGTGCGGCACAGCTTGTCGCTCTCCAACACGGATTACGCCCTGGTCGTGAACGCGTTCTTGCTCTCTTACATGATTTTCTATGTGGTGGGCGGACGCGTCTCCGATCGCCTGGGTTGCCGGCGCAGCTTTGTGGTCAACGTGATTGCCTGGTCCACTGCCAGCATGTTGCAGGCGCTCTCCCGGGGGCTGGTGAGCCTGTGTGGGTTTCGCGGCCTGTTGGGCGCGGCCGAAGGTGGGTTTTATCCCACTGCCATTCGCGGGGTCTCGGATTGGTTCCCGGCTTCCAATCGGGCCAAAGCGGTTGGCATCCTGCTCTGCGGTTTGAGCGTAGGAAGCCTGGTAGCTCCGCCGGTGGTGGCGGCGATCACCCTCCGCCATGGATGGCGCGCCGCCTTCATTGTCACAGGAGCGCTGGGCTTCCTGCTCTTGCCCCCATGGCTGTTTCTGCATGCACGTGCACAGCGCATTTTCGGGACGACAGACGCAATGTCGCTGTTTGAGCAAGAATCCAGATCCCATCGTGCTACCCAGAAATCCGTCTCCGTATGGCATGTGCTGAGGCAGAAGAAGTACCTGTGCTTGCTTGCTGCCCGCAGCATCACCGACGCGATCTGGTTCTTTTGCCTGTTCTGGATACCGGGTTACTTCCAGGAAGTTCGAGGGTTCAATCTCACCCAAGTCGGGCACTGGCTGTGGATACCATTCTTCTTCGGTGACCTCGGCGCACTGGCTGGCACGTGGATCAGTAGCGCTCTCGTCAAGAAGGGCGTCGGACTCGACCGTAGCCGGAAAGCGGTTTTGATTCCTTCCGCGCTCCTCGCCGTTTGCAGCACAGGCACTTTTTATTTTGAAGGTCATTTTGCCGCGTTGTCTGCTTTGAGCATTGCGCTTTTCGGAATTTTCTCCTGGGCGGGAAATTTGCAGACCGCGATCACTGAGGTCATACCTCCTCAGCACGTTGCAGTCCTCTATGGAATCACGGGCGCCGTTGGAACCCTGACGGCCGCGTTATCGCAGTTGCTTATCGGGCGCGTCGTCGATCGCGTGGGCTACGAACCGGTATTCATCGCGCTCGGAACAGGACTTCTCGTCGCCCTGGCGCTCGTTTTCGCGGCAGGAAAAATTGTCTTATGGCAGCCCGTGACGCCGGAGCAGCCAGTCTGGAATCAATCATGAAGCACTCATCGAGGGAGACCACATCCGTGATTCAAGACCAAGTTGCCAAGTTGACTACTCAGCAACAGCAGCAATACCGAGACCGAGGCTATCACTTCCCGGTCCGGGCATTCGATGGCACGGAGGCGGCTGAGTTCTGCGAGTCATTTCTCCGCTATATGCGGGATAAGGAGGAAACCCTGAAGCATCTGCTGCCGCGCGAAAGGCTCGGCTTCCTCGCCGAAACCCACTTCTTTCTGCACTGGGTATATCGCCTCGTCTCCCACCCCCGCGTGCTCGATGCCGTTGAATCCGTGCTCGGCGCCAACATCATGGTCTGGAACTCGCACTGGTTCCCCAAGTTTCCCGGAGACCGGGCCTACGTTTCCTGGCACCAGGACGCCACCTATTGGGGCCTGTCGCCGGCCAACGTCACTACGGCATGGATCGCGCTCTCCGAGAGCACGGTCGAGAACGGCTGCCTGCGCGTGGTTCCTGGTACTCATAAACCTCCGCTGCTGCCACAGCGCGAGACCTACGCCGCAGACAACATGCTCTCCCGCGGCCAGGAAATCGCTGTGAAGGTGGACGAGGCCACGGCCGTGGATCTGCCGCTTTATGCCGGAGAGTTTTCCCTCCATCACATCGGTATTGTTCATGGTTCCGGGCCGAACAAGTCGACAGTCCCCAGAATCGGGTTGGCCGTTCGGTACATTTCGCCGGACGTCGTCCAGTCCGGGGCGGAGCGCGATCTTGTTCTCCTGGTTCGCGGCAAGGACGACTATCGTAATTTCGAGGTCGTGGATCCTCCACAACTTGACATGACTTACGGGGAAAGTCCGCTGCACCGCGAGGCGCTGGAGCGCAAGGTTCGTAATCTGATGCCGAAGAAGCAGTAGGGAAAGATCAGTAGGGAGGATCGAAGGTTGAGAAATTACTGGTTCGGAGCAGACAACAAATGACGATCAATTTTCCAGTCCGACGCAGGCAAGTTGCCTTGTGGCCTATGGCCGCTCTCGTTGTCTTTGCAATGACGCTCTCGCCGTGCGTCCGCGCGGAACAGTCTCCGCGGGCGCCCGGAGCCAAGCTGGAGACTGCCGCCCTTCTGGCCTTTACCGAAGGGCCGGTGTATGCGGAGGACGGAAGCGTCTATTTCACCGACATTGTGAACAACCGCATCATGCGCTTGAAGCCCGGCAGCGGCGGGGGAGTCTTGAGCGGAGGGCCGGAAGTATTTCGCGCTCCCGCGGGGCGCGCCGCCGGCCTGGCCTTCGATTTGCAGGGACGCCTGCTTGCGGCTGAAGTCAACGGTGACGGCGGAAATCGTCGCGTCACACGCACCGAAAAAGACGGAACCATCACGGTCCTTGCCGACCATTATCAAGGCAAAAAGCTGAACAGTCCCAACGATCTCGATATCGATGCCAAAGGCCGCATTTACTTTACCGACCCGCGCTACCTCGATCGCTCCGACGTGGAGCAGGACAAAGACGCCGTCTATCGTATTGATCCCGACGGTACTCTGACCCGCGTCATCGACGATGTAGAACGGCCCAACGGAATCGCAGTCTCCGCGGACCAGAAAACGCTCTATGTCGTCGACAACAACGATTCCAATCCCAGGGGCTCGCGAAAAGTCTATGCCTACGAATTGAAACCTGACGGCTCCACCGGCAGCCGGCGCGTGATCCACGACTTCGGGACGGGGCGGGGAGGAGATGGAGTTTGTCTTGACGCTGAAGGCAATCTCTATGTCGCGGCCGGTCGTACCGCGCCCAACCTTCCCGCGGAAGATCAGTCCGTGAAGGGTGGGATCTACGTGTTTTCCTCCAGCGGAAAACAGATCGACTTCATCTCCGTTCCCGTCGATCTAGTCACCAACGTGGCATTCGGAGACCCTGATCTCAAAACACTCTACCTTACGGCGGGCCCGAGTTTATTGCGCATCCGCCGCACTGTGCCGGGCTACGTCCTCTGGCCCGTGCTGGGCCAGGTTCAAGGTTCTCACCCCTAAGGCCGATATCTGTGGTAAGGCTGTATCCACAAGAATGATCGAGGAGATCGAAAAATCTTCTTGACAGCGGATTCGGAAGTCGATTAACGTCATTTCCGCAATTCAGTACATGATTCTGTACTACAGAACTTACGTTTACGGCCAGACGCCGATCCAGAAAAATCCGGCGCGCAATGTGGTCTCGTGTGCCATCGCAACGGCAGCGATGCGGCATCGGGCACGGGTGGGCGGTCCGGCCGTCTGACACAGGAGGGGGCAATGTCAGTACAACGATTCGCGACGATGATTCTCGTGCTGTTGGCGTCGGCCACCTGTTTGGCCCAGCTAGACACGGCTACGATTCTGGGAACCGTTTCCGATGCAACCGGAGCGGTAATTGTGGGCGCCAAGGTGGTTATCCAGAACACAGGTACGTCGGCAGTGATTGAACTGACGACCAACGGGAGCGGGTATTTTATTGCGCCGGTGCTCTCGGTGGGCACCTACCGAGTGACGGTCACGGCTCCAGGGTTCAAGACCCATCGTCAGGAGGCAATCGCCCTCAGCGTGGCGGATCGGCTGAACCTGGCGATTGTCCTCCAGCCCGGTCAGGTCACGGAGGAGGTCAAGGTAGAAGCGGGCGCAGTACTGGTGCAGACCGCCACCTCGGCCCGGGGCGACGTGATCAGCGGGCAACTGACCGAGGACTTGCCTCTCAATGGGCGCTCGGTCACCGATCTCATGCTCTTAGTGCCTGGGATGGTAGCCTCGGCACCACCGACGATCAATGGCGGGGCTGATGGCAGATTGTTCCAGCCGGGATTGAAATACCTCGTGGACGGCGGCGATTCTTCGCAGATCGATTCTGACTTTGCCAGTGGCGGCTATCTTACCAACGCCCGCGTGAATCGGATCAGTGTGGATTCGGTTGCCGAATTCCGCATGGTGACGGGCACATATTCCGCCGAATACGGACAGTCTACCGGCGCGGTAGTCAACTTCATCACCAAGTCAGGGGCTAACACTCTCCACGGGGGCCTTTTCGAGTTCTTCCGCAACGAAGTCCTCGATTCCCGCCTTTACTTCAATCGGCCACCGGAGAAGAAACCTGCCTTTCGTCTGAATCAGTTCGGCGGCTCGCTGGGCGGGCCGATTGTCCGCGACAAACTGTTCTTCTTCGGCAACTATGAAGGCGTCCGCCAGCGTTCCGGGCTGGCATTATCCCAGTATGTGTTCACCGATGCGTATCGCGCCACCCTTGCCCCGGCACTTCAGCCCGTGGTGGCGCAGATGCCATCGCCAAATGGGGCGGTTTCCGCTGCCGATAACCGGTTGGCCCTTTTCACGGAAGCCGTCTCGGACTCCCTTCGCGAAGACACTTGGACGGGGAAAATTGATTATCTAGCCAGCCCGAAGGATCGTGTGACATTCGGGTATAACGGGGATAATTCGTTTACCAAGAGTTACTTTGGGGTATCAGACGGGCAGTTCCGGCCCATTCCTTTCACCAAGCACTTGGTCAAATTGAGCTACACGCGAACCATCTCCAACACACTGTTGAATGAAGCGTCGTTTTCCATCAACCGCTTGTCCTCAGACCCAGCCGGAGCGGGTACCCCGGAAGCGCGGAACTTTCCCCAGACCACGTTTGTGATCGGCGGTCTCAGTTTCGGGGCCGGCGGTTTGGCCACGGTTGGCCCTTCGACGTTCGACTTGCAGGTGGATAACACCGCTTATCAGATCTACGATTCTGTTTCATGGGTGAAGGGCCGCCACCAGCTCAAATTTGGGGCCCAGATCGTCCGCAATCAGGACAACAAGGCGGTTTTGTTTCAGCAGTTTGTCCAGTTCCTGGGCATCAGCGGCCCCTTTGGCTTCGAGACCAACACGCCGTTCTTCATTTATACCCTGGGGTGGCCCCGAGTCGGCATGCGCGGGACCTACTGGGCGTTTTATGTCAACGACGATTTCAAGGTGAGTGACCGCCTGACCATCAACGCTGGCTTGCGTTATCAGTACGACAGCACTCCCACCGAATCGCATGGCCGCGTCGCCAACTTCAATCCTGCCACCGGGCAACTTGACCCGGAAGGCACTTCCATACTGAACGCACCCAAGACGAACTTCGGCCCACGCTTGGGGTTCGCCTATTCACTAGACAAGGGCCAGCAAACGGTCCTGCGGGGCGGCTATGGCATCTTTTTTGCCAATCTGAATCCGGCGCTGGCGCAATATGTTCCCAGCAACCTCCCCAGCGTAGGGGAGAACGGCTTCGCGCTCTTTCCTCCGGTGGGATTTCCTTTTCCCGACCTCAGCGGCGGGAGCGTCTTGCCGGTGTGGGCCATGAAAAAGGACTGGAGCGGGACCTATACCCAACAGTGGAACCTGGGTGTGCAACGTGGAATCGGCAAGACGATGGTGTTTGAACTGAGTTACATCGGGAACCGCGCCCTGCATGTTCTGACCGCCGGTAACGGACAGGAGATAAACCCCGTCGATCCCGCGACCAGCTTACGGCCTTACCCGGCCTTTTCCAGCATTCAGATGCAGAACCCCTGCTGCAATGCCAACTACCACGGCTTGCAGGCAAGCTTCAAACGCCAGGCTGCCGCCTTCACCTTTGGAGCGCACTACACCTGGGCGCATGCGTTCGACGAGAACACGCTCACCTTCGCTGCGCAGGCCCAGAACCCGGCTGATCTCACCCGCGGAGAATATGCCACTGCGGACTACGACGTGCGCCACAACTTTGTGTTCTATGGCGACTACCAAATTCCGAAACTGGGCAAACTCCCGGCGTGGCTGGGAGAAAACTGGTTGCTGCGGGGCATCACCAGCATGCGCTCTGGGCTGCCCATCACGGTGATCTGCGGTTGTGATCCCACGGGCAACGGGTCTGCAACGGGAAGGCCGGATCTGGTGTCCGGCGTTTCCTTGCGCCCCGCGAACTATTCAATCCCGGACAATCAGGTCAACATCGCTGCCTTCGCCGCTCCGGTTGGACATTTCGGCGACGCCCGCCGCAACCTGTTGGCTGGACCGGCAGTCTATAACACGGATTTCGGAGTCTCGAAGATGTTTCGCCTGACAGAGAGCCAGCGTTTGGAATTCCGGGCGGAGATGTTCAACATCTTCAATACGCCGCAGTTTGCCAATCCTGAGGCCAACCTCGCGAGTCCAGCCACGTTTGGCCAGACCTTCAGCACGATTACGACCAATGCGGGGTTCGGAACAAACCGGCAGGTGCAGTTTGCGCTGAAGTATTTGTTCTGATTTGAGGGGGTTCTCGATCCTAGGGCTGGAACACGGATCTGACGTTTCAGCCCTGGATGTGCGCAGTTGCTTAGCTTTAGTCAGGTGACGTAGCCTTCATGAGCGGCTGAGCTCAGGATCAGGAAGTGCTTGGGGTGAAGAATGAGGCTCAAAGATAAGGTCGCAATTGTAACCGGCGGTGGGTCTGGAATCGGGCATCAATCATGCCTTCAGTTCGCGCGGGAAGGCGCTCGCGTGCTCGTAGTCGACATCCTGGCAGACAAGGCCAAGCAGGTGGCACGCCAGATCACGGAAAAGGGTGGTGTCGCGGAAGCTTTGGCCGAAGATGTCTCCTCAGAAGAAGGTGCAAAGCGGATTGCGTCCCGGGCGGCGGATCTGTGGAAGCGTGTCGACATTTTGGTGAACAACGCTGCTTCGTTCCATCATCGGTCGGTTGAAGAGGCGACCGCGGCCGACTGGGAAACCGTGCTGAAGGTTAATGTGATGGGCACCAGCTTCTGCACCAAGTATGCCCTGCCCTTCATGAAGCAGCAGGGCAGCGGGTCCATCATCAATATCGCGTCCATCAACGGTCTGGTGGCCATGCCAACCGGGTGGACCAACTACAGCGCCAGCAAAGCGGCCATCGTGAACATGTCCAAGTCGATGGCCTACGACTTTGCGCCGTTTGGAATTCGGGTGAATTGTCTTTGTCCGGGAATGATTCACACCCCGGCGATGGAAGACCTTCTGAAAACGATGAATATGACCCGCAAACAGGCAGAAGACCAATTCCTCGGCCCACGCTGCATGCTCAAACGTTTCGGCGAGGCGCACGAAATCGCTGCCATCATTCTGACGATGGCTTCCGATGAAGCCTCCTACATGACGGGCGCCACGATTGTCGTCGATGGCGGGTACACCAGCTAGGGTTTCGGCTTACTTATGCGGTCAGGTGAATTCATACTCCTGCTTTCGTTGTGCGCTGCTGCCGCGACGGCGCAGGCCCCTCCCTCCCCTCAAATTACGCTCGAGAATTCCGAATTGCGGGTCACTCTTTCCGCGCGAGGCGGATCCGTCATCAGCGTTGAGCGTAAGCCCGACGGCCAGTCGTATCTCGGATCCTCCCAGCAAGCTGGATGGTTCAAGGTCCAGCTTCCCTTGCCCCATTGGGAAGGGCACATCGCGGCGGGCAAAGACGCTCCCGCGTTTACCATCTCCAAGCGGACCGCGGACTCAGTCGAGTTTCAGACCACCGAGCTGTCTTCAAAGGAGGGGCGGTACAAGGTCGCATCCCACCTGACGTTCCGGCTCGACAAGGACAATCTCGTCTGCTCCCTACATTTGCGGAACGACTCAAAGCAAACCATCGACCGTATTGTTTTCCCCATCGTTGACGTTCCCCCCGGTGCGGACGGAGCGGAGGCGCTGGTGATGCCGTACGGTATCGGCTTCGGCGCCTTGCCGTTGCGATTTCTGTTCAGCCAGAATGAAATTCAAACCACCCACAATCCTTTCGACACTCTAGATCCACTCGATCTCAAAGCGTGGTTCTTCAACGACCCCAAGCTTCCGGTGAAGGGGATCAACTATCCGATGGATCTGCCCACGGCCTGGTTCACCTACGTCGCGGACAAGAGAGGCATCGGATTCGACGTGCGTACCCGTGATTTTCAGTTCCAGAAGCTGACCTTCGAGCGCCGCTTGTTTCGCGACACGGTTTCGCGCGCGGCCAATCGCTTCGACTACGAATTCTCCTGGAACTGGTATCCACTGGTGCGGCCAGGAAAGTCGTGGCAAAGCCCCGAGGTGTACATCAAGTTCGATGCCGGCGACTGGCACGCCATTGCGAGGCAGCACCGTGATTGGCTGCGGCCCTGGGTCGGGCGTCCCAAGGTCCCGAAAGAGCTGCAGGAATCCATCGGCTGGATCAGCCGGGGCATCCGCTCATTCGACGACATTCCCCAGATTGCTAAGCAAGGTGTTGACGTAGGAGCCCCCTACTTCATCGTCTACGGATGGTCCGACATCGGTCCGGCGGGAATGTCTTACAACAACTATCCGCGCCGCGAATTGGGTGGCATCGAATCACTGCAGCGTAATCTTCTCAAGGCGCGCGAGCTCGGCTCTTATCCGATGGCGTGGTTCAACGGCACAGTCAGCGTCGAGACCAACCTGGGCCATCTTCAAATGGGACATAACTGGACCGCCATCGACCGCTGGGGTGGACAGTTAGAGGATGGCAGATGGTCATTCTTCGAGCCGTTTCAGATTGCGGTCAATCCCAACAACGACTCGTGGTTTGAGGTCGATCCTAGCTCCGGCGCCCAGCAATACCTTCTTGACACAGCGCGCCGTTTTGTCGAGGACTACCACTTCACCGGCTACGAAATGGACCAGGGGCACAAGAACTTCCTCAGCTACCGCGACCACTCGGAAAACTCTCGTCCCGAAGCCGCATTTTCGCAAGGCTGGTCCGAGTATTTCTCCAAGGCTGAAGAGATCGTGAAGAAGGCCAATCCGGCCGGGATCATCGTGGGAGAGAATCCTTCTGAGCTGATGAACCAGTACGTGGACTCCACGTGGATCTTTGAAGGAGGAGCGCTGAATCTGGCTACGTTCACCACGCTGCGTTATAGCTGGCCCTGGCTAAACATGCCTGCGAAAGCGATTCCCACCAATCGCGGCCATGCCAACCAATGCTTCATGATGAATTCGTACCTGGATATTTTTGACGATCTGTCGAAGTATCCGGAGTACGCCGAACATCTCAAGCGTCTGCATGGATTGAAGAAGGCAACCTCAAGATATCTGTATCAAGGCGAATTTTCTGATGAAGAGGGTTTCTCGTTCGCTGCGCCACAAGCGGGAGTGATGGCGAAATCTTACCGCGACCCTGCGGGCAAATTTACGGCTGTCGTCGTGATCAACACCGGCGACACACCCCGGGAAGTCACGCTGAAACCGGAGCTGGAAATCGCGAAAATGCCATTCCGTCACTACTATCTCGACGGCCGGGCTGAGAGTGAGCCGGCCTCATCAGAATCTCGCCTCAACCTGGGCGCATACGATGTGCAGGTTCTTACTTTCGAATCGCAATAAGGAGAATCGGTTGCGATCTTTCATTCTATTTTCACTGATGGCTTTGTCTCTGCCGCTGAAGGCCGCGGATACGCCCGCTGTCCTCGAGAATGATGCCATCCGCGTGGAAGTCTCCACACAAAACGGGTCCATCACTCGCATATTTCATAAACGCACCAACACCGAGTTCATTGATGACCAGAGACGAACCAAACTGTTTCGACTCCTCATACCAACACCAGATTACCTCTCTCGTCGCATAAATTCCTGGGACCAGAAACCGGTTTCGCTCGAAGTTTCTGGCGGAACGCTGGTGATGAAGTTCCAGAATCTGCAGGTTTCCCGCCAGAACTACGTCTTTCAGGTTGGTACGGTGGACACGCCCGAGCCGCAGCGTGCCATCCAAGTGACGGTGACCCTTCGCCTGCAAGACGAGCATATCCTGGCCTCGATTGAAGTAACGAACAATAGCCTGGACGAGATCACCGATGTTACATTCCCGTGGGTGGATGGCTTGATTCGCAGCTCCCACGGGAATCCGCTGCAGGTTGTTTTGCCCTCGCTCTCGCAGCGGGTTCTCTCAAATACGCCTGAATTTCTGCTCGGTGAGCGCGCCAAGCCTTATCCCGCGCTGCTGGCTACCAGTTGGGTGAACTTCGGTACCGCCAACATGGGAATTGGCATCGAAGTGCAAGGGCCACCCGAAACCCAGGATGCCTTCGTCTCACCGAGTCAGAATGGGCTAGAGGCCAACAGCCCGAGCGCCTGGGATGCTCCCGACTTCCCGTATATAGCGTGGAATTTCTATCCCCACATCGCCGGCACCACCACTTGGAAGTCTCCGCAGGTCGTGATCCATGTCCACGCGTCCGACTGGCACGCCATCGCAGGGGAGCACCGTGAGTGGTATCGCCAGAAGAACACACCCGAGCGCGTCTCTAATTTCGACGGCACAATCGGGTTTGCAACCTACCGCCTGAAAAAAGACGACAACACCGTTAATTGGACCTATGGCGAAATTCCCAACCTGGCGGCGGATGCGGGCCTGGCCGGAATTCGTAATGTCGTGATCGACGGTTGGCGGGAGCGTGAGGGGCCGGGTAATGAGTCTCCGTTTGCCGAGATTGCGGATCCACACGCCGGCGGAGCGGCCCAACTAAAAGCTGCAAGCGACAAGCTTGCGCAGGAACACGTCAACCTGATCTTCGCCTTCCATCCGACGATTATGAACACCGCCACAGAACGCTATCGGAATGGCGGTCTACGCTGGACGGTTAAGACCCGGCGCGGAGGCAATCAGCTTCCGCCTGCATACACGTTCTATACGTTTGACTATCCTTACCAGGAGTACATCGCTCATTACTGGGCTGTAGTCGATCCCATGTCGGCAGCTACAGGCTTGTTACTGCAGGACGCCGAGCGCTTCAAGAAGGAGTATGGATTCCGTAACCTGCTTCTTCGTGGGGTCGGGTTGCAATCGTTTCTTTCCTACAATCCTGAGGACGCGGTCCCTCCGCAGAAGGTCTATCAGGCTGGTTACGGACGCTTTCTGGGTGGATTGCGGAAACTGTATCCAGATGGTCTGCTGCTCATGGAAGGATTCAACGATTTGGTGAACCCGTACGGAAACGGCGGCTACACCTGGAGTCAGACAGCCGACGTAGAAATCCTGGCCTACAGTATTCCCTGGACGCCATTTTCCAACGATGTCGAAGCCTTGAATTACGATCAAGCGAATGCCAGTTTCGCGCGCAAGATGCTGGTCAATCTGATTGTGGACGGAGGGGACGGTACTGTTGCCCGATATCCGGACTTTGCCAAGCACTTGAAGGGGCTGGGAAGCCTCAAGGTGGCCACCGTCCCGTACTATGCCCAGGCCGAATTTCGTGACCACGAAGGCTTGAAAAAGCTCGATGCAGATGCGCAGGTTGTCGTTTCCACATTCAGCAATCTCACGAGCAGGCAACGGGGAGTGGTACTGGCCAATCTTTCCGATCAGAAGAAGAAGGCTTCGCTGGAGTTGGAGCAGGGATCAGGCAGAGGCCATCTGTTCCGCCTAGCAGGCCAGCGGGAGGAAGTGGACTTGGCAACCCAAGTTTCTGTTGATTTAGGCCCATACGAAGTTGTTGTGCTGGGAATTGACTAAGACCGATCGATCCTGGGAGAACGCTTGAAGATTACCAAAGTTGATGCCTTCATATTGCGCGTGCCTCTCGGCAGAAAGGTTGCCGACTCTTTCAACGCCACCGAGCATGTTGGCATGCCCGGCGTTCGGATTCATACCGACACGGGCCTCGTCGGAACCGGCTTCACCACTACTCTCGGCTCGGGCGATGATCTGATTCGCTGCGCCATCGCCACCTACTACGCTCCGGTGCTCATGGGGCGCGATCCGTTCTACGTGAAGCAACTCTGGCACGAGCTTTACTGGTCGTCGCTGCACTGGATTGGCCGCCAGGGCATCACCACCATGGCGATGGCCGCAGTCGATGTCGCGCTCTGGGACCTCATGGCGAAGGCCATGGAGCAACCCTTGTGGCGGGTTTTGGGTGGTGCTAAGGAGAAGAAAATCAAGACTTACAACACCGACGGCGGCTGGCTCAACAAGTCCGTCGACGAAATGGTGGATCACCTGAAGCGCCTCATTGACCAGGGGTGGACCGGTGTGAAGATGAAAGTTGGGAAGCCGAACCCACGAGAGGACGTCGATCGCGTGCGCCGCGTTCGGAAAGCAATCGGCGACAATGTCGATTTGATGGTGGACGTGAATCAGACTTGGGACCTGAACACTGCCATGGTCTGGGGAAAGCGTCTCGAGGTATTTCAGATTGCCTGGCTCGAAGAGCCCCTGGCCCCGGAGGACATCCGCTCCCACCGAATCCTGGCCAGAGAGCTCAACACTCCGATCGCCCTGGGCGAGCACATTTACACGCGCCAGGCTTTCCGCGACTATTTGCTGGAAGAGGCGGTCGAGATTATCCAGGTTGATGTGACCCGCGTGGGGGGAATCACCGAGTGGCTACAGGTCGCCGATATGGCGCTCTGCTTCAATTGCCCTGTGATACCTCACACGGCCGACGGCGGGCAGGTCCATCAACACCTGGTCGCCGCTACCCAGAATGCTCCCATGCAGGAGTGTGTGCCTCTGGGCGGCAGGTTGTGGATCGATCAGGTGGATATTCGCGAGGGCTGGCTCTATTTGCCCGAGACTCCTGGAGCGTCAACCGATTTCATTCCGGAAGTATTTGAAAAATACCGAGTTGCCTGAGGCCCACTTGTTCACTCCACAAACGTTTCTTGCAGCCTTGCTGCTAATCGTGGTCTCCATGCTGGGTTGGGGATCGTGGCCCAACCTCCTGAAAGCTCTCCCGGGATGGCGCCTAGAGTATTTCTATCTCGACTACACGTTCGGATTCCTGCTGATGGTTTTCCTCCTCGGAGCAACCATGGGTTCACCGGGGCTAGTCGGCTTGGAGTTCCTAGACCGTCTGACGTCGGCTGGCGGACGAGAGGCCGGCTCCGCATTTCTGGGCGGGTTTTTGTGGAATGCCGGCAACATCCTCTTGTTGAACGCAATTATGATCGCCGGCTTGGCAGTAGCTTTTCCGGTTGCGTCCGTGTTCGCAGTCGTCCTGGGCGTGGGTATCGGATACTGGGCGCAGCCGGTCGGCAATCCGGCATGGTTGATCGCCGCCGTGGTGGTTCTCGTAGTGGCGGCATTCGTGAATGCGGCGGCTTACCGCAACCTCGGTCAGTCTTCCAGCGGAAGCAAATGGAAAGGCATTGTTCTGTCGCTGGCCGCCGGGGTCCTGGTGGGAAGCTTTACTCCCTTCATCGGGCGGGCTATCAGCGGACAACATCCGCTTGATTCCTACAGTGTCACAATTTTCTTCACCTTGGGAGCGTCCGTCGTGACGTTCGTGGGAATGCCCTTGCTGCTTGCGAAGCCTCTGATCGGCGAGCGTGGAAGCCTCAAGGGTTACTTCGATGGAAAACCTCGCTGGCACATTTTCGGTCTCTTGGCCGGGGCGATTTGGTGTACTGGCACAGTTTGCAACTTCGTTTCAGCTGGGGTGGTCGGTGTGGCCATCAGTTGGGGCATCGGCAGCGGAGCTCCGATGATCGGCGCCTTGTGGGGCATCTTTCTGTGGAAGGAATTCAAGAACGGCGGTAGAAAGGCAAATGTGCTGATCACCAGCAGCCTGGTTCTGTATATTCTGGGCGTGGTCATGGTGGCGACCTCATATCGACTGCGATAAGTTCAACATTCAGCCGCTGTGAGGGTACTTAGGGGGACGGCATGGCGGGTTGGCAGAAGGGCAAAGGCTGGGGATGGATCTGGGGCGCCGAGGACGAGATTGGCGCTCTCAATGCTATCACCCCGGAGAGTGTCCTTGCCGCGATGAAGCTGATCAAGCAAGGTCGGATCGCTGATCTGGGCGTAACTGTCGACAGGCGGTCTTTCCGGTGGGCCGGCCATGCGCCCACGGAAGTCATGGCCTACCGGACCCCGCATGGCGAACGGGTTGTCAAAGACGATGTTCCCGGGGCGAACGATCCCCGTTGGCATAGCACGGCCATTTTCACTTGCGATAACGTCGGAACCCACCTGGACGGCCTGGCCCACATCACCATTGGCACCGGCGGCAATACCCACTGGTACAACGGATTCCGCGAGGACCAGCATGGCGCCGATTTCGGGGTGCTAAAGGCCGGCGCCGACAAATTCCCCCCGATTGTGGCTCGCGGCGTCCTGATCGATGTGGCAGCTTTCAAGAAGGTGGAGGCTCTTCCAGGGCGTTACGCCATAAGCTCAGACGAACTTCAGCGGACCCTGGCATGGCAAAAGACCGATCTTCGTGTCGGAGATGTCGTGCTAGTTCGCACCGGCACCGGGCGCTTCTGGGGTGAAACTGGCGCCGATCACCAATCGATTGCAGACCATGACACGGCAGGGATTAACATCGAGAGTGCCAGGTGGTTGATCGAGGAGCGCGGCGTCATACTACTAGGCTCCGATACCTCGACGGTCGAAGTCGTCCCCTATGAAGAGAGCGTTCACGTGTATTCGCTCGTCGAACAAGGTGTACCCCTAGGGGAATTACACTATCTAGAGCGGCTTTCGCAGGAAAAAGTTTACGAATTTGCCTATGTCGCCACCACAAACAAGATCAAGGGGGCAGCCGCCGGGGTTGCGATGCGCCCGATCGCGATGTATTGATATCCTTGTCGTTGCCACGTTCGGGATAAAATCTTCCCGAAGCGGAGTAGGTGGTCTCAAAAATGAAGGCGACTAATGGCAACAAATACCCGGTCAAGTCGGTCGTCAAGACACTGACGATTCTGGAACACCTGGGAAGTTCCCCGAGCGGCACCAGTTTGACCGAAATCAGCTCGAAGCTGCGCATCGGCAAGAGCACTGTCCACCGGCTTCTAGCCACTTTAAGGGACCACGATTTCGTCTGGCTCGAACCCCACTCTTCCCGCTACATCCTGGGAGCGAGGATTCTCCAGCTCAGCGAACAGCTTAGCCACCAGAGCATCCTGATCCGGTACGGAGAACCGGTGCTGGCCAAACTGGCCCGCGCCACCGGGGAGACTTGCAATCTTGGAGTGCTCGACAAAAGGTCGGTCTTGTACTTGATTATGAAAGAATCAAAGAATCCCCTGCGCATGAGCGGGCAAGTCGGCAAGCGCTTGCCCGCCCACTGTACCGCGCTGGGGAAAGCCCTGCTCACGGGTCTCACCAAGGACGAACTGAGCGATCTTTATGGCAAGACGGAGAAGCTGGAAACCTTCACGGCCAACAGTGTTTCCACCGTTCCTGAGCTTCTGCAGCTGGTCGAAAAGGCGCGAAACGCCGGCCTCGTCTTCGATAACGAAGAGATTTATTCCGGTGTGGTGTGTCTGGGTACTCCCATCCGCGACCATTCCAACCGGGTAGTCGCTGCCATCAGTGTTTCTTTTCCCAAGACTCGAGTGGATGCGAAAACCATGGAGCACTTCAAGACCCTCCTGTTCGAGGCCGCTGGCGATCTCTCCCGCCAGTTGGGTTTTAGAGAGCCGGCCGTGGCGGAGACGGGGCGTTGAACCAGCCTCCCGCCGATCCCCAGCCCACGCCACTGCGGGGCAACTCTCTAAAGGACAAGCTGCGTTCCCGGGGTTTTGTAGTTGGCACCTTTCTCCAGATCCCCTCTCCATCCGTGGTCGAATTGCTGGGACTCGCGGGCTTCGACTTTGTGGTTCTGGATTGCGAACACGGCCCCATCGACCGGAAGGACATCGAAAACCTCATCCGTGCCGCTCTTTCCACCGAGATCAGCGTAGTTGTTCGCCCTCCCGCTTGCGACCCGCTCGCTATTTCTCAGCCGCTGGACTGGGGTGCGGCCGGAGTTCAGGTTCCACAGATTGCCTCCTCCGAAATGGCCAGGCTCGTGGTTCGCTCTAGCAAATATCACCCGCTGGGGATGAGAGGTCTCCAACCCTACGTCCGCGCCGCCAGCTATCGCTCCTACGGCACGTCCGAGTACTTGGCTAACGCGAACCGGGACACCTTAGTCGTGGCCCAGGTGGAGGGCATAGAGGGCATTGCCAATCTCGAATCCATCCTGCAGGTTGAGGGGTTGGACGTTGCCTTTATTGGCCCGTACGATCTCTCGCAATCGCTCGGCATACCCGCTCAGGTTGCGCATCCACGCGTGCAGGAGGCCATGGCCTCCGCCGTGCGCGTGGCTGCCCAGACCGGCAAACTTATCGGCACCTACTGTGATGACGTGGAAACGGCCATCCGATACCGCAAGATCGGAGTCTGCTACCTCACCGTCAGCATCGACTCCTACATCCTTCTTTCGGGCGCCCGCTCCTTGGTCTCCAAGTTGAAACCAGACCAGCCTTCGTTGCCAGCCATAACCTAGATGGCCGGCTAGGGCCCGAGCCCCGCGCTTGCTCGCCGACTCCTCGTACTTCATGGTTTAGGGGGAATTTCCCCGATTTCCGCTTGACACAGCCGGGTTGCCCATCTAAATTGGTTGTTCCAAATTGCGCTACATGGTTCCATATAGCGGAACTATGAGCCAGAGAAGTTCGCTTTGGACAGAACGCGAAAACAAGACCCGTTAGTGTGAGGAAATGATGGCATTCAAGTTCGATTTCCAAGAAGTGCAAGACTTCATGAAGAGCATGAAGATCCCGCCTCGCGATGCTTACGACTTACCGACCTCGTCCAGGCGTTTTCCCGATGGGGCCGTCTATCGCAATGAGATCTCCAGTATTGAGCGGCCCTCCACCATGAAGGCCATGCAGGACGAGGCCCGGAAGTACAAAGTGAAGATCCACCGCGTTATCGCCGTCACCATGGGAGCAACTTTGCTCACCATGGACGAGCTGAAGGAAATCTCGCGGATGGCGGACGGGGAGGGCACTGAACTGGTCATTCTTCCCGGTCCCCGCGTGATGTGGGACATTGGCAGAATGTCATCCACTCCGGAAGGCGCATATAGCGGCATCCGGATCCGTGGCTCCGACTACCTCTCCTACACGATTGCTGACATGGTTCGCGCCATGGAAGCCGGCATTCGTGGATTCCTTGTGTGGGATGAGGGCCTGTTGATGATCTTGGTGGAAATGCGCCGCCAGGGGAAGATTCCTCGGGACTGTTTTTTCAAGGTTTCCGTCTTTACCGGTCACGCCAATCCCGCCGGCGCCATGCTCATCCAAAATCTCGGGGCGGATACGATCAATCCATTGCCCGACCTGACGCTCCCCATGCTGGGTGCCATCCGCCAGGCGATCGACATTCCCATGGATCTCCACATCTCCATCTTTGATTCACAGGGCGGCTGGTACCGCGCCTGGGAAGTTCCCGAAATCTGCCGCATCTGCGCCCCTTGCTATCTGAAACAAGAGCCCGGACGCTCGGTCGCCGACCTCTGCAAGCCTTGGACGAGTGAAACCAGCCTGGCTGATCTGGCACGGCAAAAGGTTCGCAACGTGCAGATCATGGAAGAGCTGATCCAAAGGGTTCATCCGGAATTGCTGTCCTCTGAACTTGGCGACATGGAACATGCCCCCGTCTCTGTTTCGGGAGGCAAGAAATAGAAGCGCTTAATTAGGTCCCTCCCCGTGCGCTGCGTGAGGCGCAAAAAGGAGCAGCCATGACAAGGCAATTCCTCGCTGTGCTCGCGTTGTCTATAGCACTCTCTGGACCGTCTCCGCTGCTGGCCCAAGCGGGCCGAGATGGCGGCCGGAGTCCTCTAGACAATCTTTTCATTCTGCAGAACAGCAAGACTGCCCGAATCTCGTCCTACGATAGGAACGGCGGCAACTTCGACTTTCTCGTATTCGCTCCTGGAGAAACAAAAACCCTCGCCGACATCCAGGGAACGGGCGTCATCCGCCGCCTTTACTTGGCTCCTTTCGCTCTCGACCGCATGCGTTACCGCAAACTCATTCTCAGAATGTATTGGGACGGACAGAAGGATCCATGCGTGGAAGTCCCCATCGGAGATTTTTTTGGATCTGGCCTCGGAACGTTGCGATACTTCCATTCCGTTGCAATGGACGTGAACCCGGGTTTTCGCGGTTGGGACTTCGATGCGATGGTTTCCTATTTGCCTATGCCTTTTGCCAAGGGAGCGCGCATCACGCTCCAGAATGACGGGGACGTCCCAGGCTTGCTGTTCTGGTACCACATCGACTACGAGCAGTACCCTGATGGCGGATTGCCCCCGAATTCTGGCCGGTTTCACGCGCAATGGCGCCGGGTAGCCAAGACTCCAGTAAAGGCCGGAAGTCCAAAGAATTCGCAACTCGGTAATATGACCGATCCGAATCTAACCGGGGACGACAATTTTGTCATGCTGGACGCTGAGGGCCATGGAAGTTATGTAGGTTTATATCTCACCATCGACAACATCGCGGGCGGTTGGTACGGCGAGGGAGACGACATGATCTTTGTCGATGACGCCAAGTGGCCGCCTACCTACTCGGGTACCGGCCATGAAGAGGTTTTTAATTCTGGGGCCTGTCCGGACGGAGAATTCTGGGGGCTTTACACCGGGTTCTATCTCATCGAAAACCTGAATGGGTCGTGGGGCGGAAAGAACCAAATGTACCGCTTCTACGTCAATGACCCGGTACGATTTCAAAAGTCGATCAAAGTCACCATTGAGCACGGGCATAATAACAATTTTGAAAATGACTACACCTCCACCGCCTTCTGGTATCAGGAAGACCCCCACAAAGCCTTCCCCTCAATGCCGACTGCAAAGGACAGATTGCCCGCTTGGCCGGAGGGGGTTGCCCTGGCTCTGGAGAAAGAGGTCAGCTTCCGGCAGCAAATCGCCAGCCCAATTTCTGCCGGAACGGTTCACCTCGAGGCCAAGGACAATGCCGAGTGGGAGAAGTTGGAGGCAGCGCGGAACAAGGAATTTCGAGAGTTGCGCTACAGCGACTTTATCCGCGATGTGAACGCGATGGAGGAAATCCTGAAGAAGTACCCACAAAACAGCCCTAGGCAACCTTGATCTGCCAAGGAGAGATGGATTATGCGCACCGGATGCAGGATCCCCATTCTGCTTGCTCCACAGTGTCCTAAGATAGACGAAAAGAAGTAGGGAATATTCATGAGCCAGGTTTTTCAGAACTACATCGGTGGGAAATGGGTGGATTGCCGCTCAAAGAAGACATTCGCAAATGTAAATCCTGCGAATACGGAGGAGACCGTCTGCCAGCTCCAAGCTTCCGGGCCGGAAGATGTTGAGGCCGCCTGCGACGCCGCATCGTCTGCTCTCAAGACCTGGAGTGAATTGCCCGCTCCGCGCCGTGGTGAATATCTGTTCAAAGCGGCCGAGTTGCTCGAAAGCCGCCTCGATAAGCTGGGCGAAGACATGACCCGCGAAGAAGGGAAGACCCTGCCCGAGGCCAAGGGCGAGGTCAAGCGCGCCATCAATATCTTTCGCTACTTCGGCGGTGAGGGCGCCCGCCAGTTTTCTTACCAGATACCGTCCGAGCGCGAGAATGTCTTTTCGTACACGCTGCGGAAGCCGCTGGGCGTGGTCGCCCTCATCACGCCGTGGAATTTTCCCAGCGCAATTCCGGCTTGGAAAATGGCGCCCGCACTGGTGGCGGGTAACACGGTCGTCATCAAGCCGGCGTCCCAGGCCCCGCTCAGCGCGCTTCGTCTGGTCGAAGCTCTCCATGAAGCGGGCATTCCCGCAGGAGTGATTAATTTCGTATCCGGGAGCGGCTCGGCGGTCGGGGGCCCGCTGGTCGATAATGCAGCGGTCCGCGCTATATCCTTTACCGGATCTTGTGAAGTGGGCGCGCAGGTGCACGAAAAGGCCATGCGCAGAAGGCTGCGCGTTCAATTGGAGATGGGGGGCAAGAATCCTACGGTCGTGCTTCGCGACGCCGATTTAGATTATGCCGCTGACATCATCGTGAACGGCGCCTTTTTCTCTACCGGTCAGAAGTGCACCGCCACCAGCCGGGCGATCATTGAGAAGGCAATTTACGAACCGCTAATGGAGAAGCTCATCGCCAAAACACGGGCCCTCAAGGTCGGAAATGGTCTTGAAGCCGGGGTTCAGATCGGCCCTGCGATAGACGCCGGCCAGCTCGAAACCGACTTAAAATATATAGACATTGCCAAGAAAGAAGGCGCGAAGCTGGTATGCGGCGGAAACCGCTTGACTGGCGGCGCTTACGACAAGGGCTACTTCGTGGAGCCGACGATTTTCACCGATGTCACTCCCAAGATGCGCATCGCCCAAGAGGAAGTATTCGGCCCGGTGCTCGCCGTCATGGTTGCGAACGACTTCGAAGATGCAATGCAGCTCTCCAACGGGACTAAGTTTGGGCTTTCGGCGGCCATCGTCTCGCGCGATCTTACCCGCGTCCATCAGTTCATCAACCGGATTGAAGCCGGGCTCATCACGGTGAATCTACCCTCCGCGGGGGTGGAGTATCAGCTTCCGTTTGGCGGCACCAAAGAATCCAGCTTCGGTATGCGTGAGCAAGGGCCGCTGGCGCTCGACTTCTACACCGAGAGTCGCACGGTTTATCTCAAGTACACGCAGTAAGGGAATCCGTTGCGCCAGGGGGCAATTAGGAGTCTGCATATGGGAATCGTTAACCTGGAAGATGTCGCGATCATAGGCCGCTCGCAGACCGACAACGTTGCCGTCGTTGCCGTCGAATTCCTGGAGAAGGGAACTGAGCTTAAACACAACGGTGGATCTATCACCATGAGCGCCCGGGCCCTTCGCGGCCAGAGCTTTGCCATTCAGCCTCTCAAACGGGGCCAGCCGTATGTCACGCTCGGAGATCCTTTCGGCATTGCTTCCCGTCCTATCCACCCCGGCGATCCGATTGATGATGCCAATCTCGACCGCGAGCTACCCAAGCTTCGCGCAGTGTATCGCGAGAATCCGCCTGCGCAAATTGATCCCTCATTGGCCGCGCGGACCTTTGACGCGTATGTTCGCGAAGACGGCAGCGTGGGCACCAGAAACTTCGTTGCGATCGTGACCTCGGGCATGTGCTCCTCCACCGAGGCGCGCGAGATCGCCTTCCGCGCCATGCGCGAGATTTACAGTCGCGAGAAGTATCCCAACGTGGACGCCGTGGTCGCCGTGGTGCAGGAATCCGGATGCGGCTTGCCGGACGGCGGTGGGGTCGACATCCTGAATCAGCTTCTCGTCAACACATTACGTCATCCCAACCTCGGCTCTGGAATTTACCTCGATCTCGGCTGCGGCAAGACTTGTGTTGAGTGCTCGGTTCCTATTTTTCAGCAACATGTTCCCAACTACAACCAGCGCATTGTCAACATGACGGTGCAACAGTTCGGCGGCAGCCGCAAAACCATCATTAAGGGGTTGGAAGCCGTCGAGGACCTGCTCGCCTACGCCAACAAATTTTCACGCCGGCCTGTTCCGCTTTCCCAGCTGACCGTAGGCACGAAATGCGGCGGGTCGGATCGCTGGTCGGGTCTGACCGCCAACGCAGCCGTGGGCGTGGCCGCAGACATGTTCGTCAAGGCAGGTGGCTCCGTGCTGCTGCCCGAAATTCCCGAGCTCCAGGGCGCGGCCATGATCGACCTCGCCCGTCGCGCCCGCACTCCTGAAGTCGGCCGCAAGCTGATGGGATCTTTGAAGCGTTATCAAGCATACGTCGAGATGTTCGGCCAGGACTTCCGCGACAACCCCACGCCCGGCAACAAGAAGGGCGGTCTCTACAACATCTATGTGAAATCAACCGGCGCAAAGGTCAAGGGAGGGACCACGACCGTCGAAGGCCTGCTGGAATACGGGGAGTGGCTGGGCAAGCGCAAAGGACTCTATGTGCTTTACACTCCTGGATACGATCAGATCTCTACGCCCGCGCTTTTCCTTAGCGGTGCTCAGGTCGCCCTGTTCACCACTGGTCGCGGCACCGGCATCGGCAGCGCTCTCGGTCCCGTCGTAAAGATCAGTTCCAACAGCATTACCGGCAAGAATAACGAAGACATCGACATCAATGCGGGAACAATTCTCGATCGCACAGAGACGGTCGAGGAAGTCGGCCGCAAGATTTTTGAAGAAACCGTCGCGGTTGCATCCGGCAAATCGCAGGTGCGCGCGGAGAAGTCCGGCATTCACACCGAATTCAAAGTGTGGGAAAACTTGTGGCCGGCGCTGTGAGCGCGGACCAGCTCCAAATCTGAATTGGGTCAGCAACAAGATTGCGCCTTTAGGCGGTCTTGATCTTGGCCAGTTCCTGCAGCCCGAATTCCGCGATGGAGATCTCCCGCATGCGGAATTTCTGGATCTTGCCGGTTACGGTCATGGGGAAATCGTCGGTGATCTTGAGATAGCGCGGAATTTTGAAGTGCGCAATGTTGCCTTCACAGAAGGACTTGAGCTCCTCCAGAGTGAGAGTGGAACCTGGCTTCAGTTTGACCCAGGCGGCTGAAGTTTCGCCGTATTTTGCGTCAGGCACTCCCACCACCTGTGCAGCAACGATCAATGGATGGGTGTATAGGAATTCCTCCACCTCGCGCGGATAGATGTTTTCCCCGCCGCGAATAATCACGTCCTTGGCGCGTCCGGTGATCTTGAAATAGCCGCGGTCGTCGAGAATTGCCAGATCGCCGGTATGCAACCAGCCGTCTTCTTCGATCGCGGCCGCGGTGGCTTCGGCGTTCTTGTAGTAGCCCTTCATGACGTGATAGCCGCGGGTGCACAGCTCTCCAGGCGTACCTCGGGGAACGATCTTGCCGGTAACCGGATCGATGATCTTGACCTCGGTATGAGGAAGCGCCTTGCCAACCGTGGTGACCCGCAGCTCCGCGGGATCGTCCACGGTAGTCTGCGTGATAACCGGGGACGCCTCGGTCAATCCATACGCAATCGTCAGTTCGCGGCAATGCATCTCATTCACCACGCGCTTCATGACTTCTATCGGGCACGGAGAGCCGGCCATGATCCCGGTGCGCAGCGTGGTCAAATCGAATTGCGAAAAGTTGGGATGCGCAAGTTCCGCGATGAACATGGTGGGCACGCCGTGTAATGCCGTGCAGCGCTCCTCCTGAACCGCCTGGAGCGTCAATTCAGCGTCGAACGATGGCGCAGGCACCACCATCACTGCGCCGCTCACCACGCAAGTCATGTTCGCCAATACCATCCCAAAGCAATGGTAAAAGGGCACCGGAATGCAGAGCCGGTCCACATGGGTGAACCGCATGGCGTTGGCGATCAGCAGACCGTTATTGACAATGTTGTGGTGAGAAAGCGTCGCCCCTTTGGGAAAGCCGGTGGTGCCGGACGTGTATTGGATGTTCACCGCATCGTCGAATGCCAGTTCCGACTCCCGTTCTCGTAATTGATCGAGTGGAACCCGGTCGCCGCACGCCATGAAGTCAGACCAAAGCGTCATCCCGGAGGCCGCGGAATCTCCCAAGAACACAAAGCCGATGAGATGTGGCAAGCGGGAGGATTGCAGCTTTCCCTGGCCATCATCGCAAATCTGCTGGACCGTGGCTACGTAGTCGATGTCGCGGAAGCCGGAAGCGAGCAGCAGCGTCTGGCACTCCGACTGGCGCAGCACAAACTCGAGCTCAAAAGCGCGATTCAGCGGGTTGATGTTGACCAGGATCGCGCCGACCTTTGCTGTCGCGAACTGGGTGATGACCCACTCAGCCGAGTTGGTCGACCAGATTCCCACGCGATCGCCCTTCTTCACGCCCAGACGCAGGAAGCCTCGGGCCGCCCGGTCCACTTCCTCTTTGAATTGCCGGTAGGAGTAGCGGCGATTCTGGTGTCGCACGATCAGACAATCCTGCTCGGGATACTTCGCTGCCGTATCATCAAGAACCTCGCCGATACACTTGCCGAGCAAGGCGATCTCTGCCGTGCCGCAAACGTAACTCATCGCATCCGTCGCGCTGGAGTGTGGCATGAAGTTGGGGCCCCGACCCTGAGAGTTGTACCCTAGATCACAGCTTGACACTGGCGCTCACCGTGATAAAGTATCGATCCATAATACGGTAATAGATTCTGTAACATAGAATTATTGGCGTCAATACTGGAGTAAATGCTTTGCGGACAAGTGTAACAAGCACAAGGACTTCGCAAGCGTACGGCACACGAAATCTTCGCTGGCATCCATCGAGAGAACCCAATGAACCGGAATACCACACCACTCCGGGCCTATGCGATTGGCATGGCCTGCAGCGCGCTGTTTTGTCTGGTCTTTTCTTCTGGAGGTCTTGCCCACGGCCCCGTGAAGTCGGGCCGCCCGCAGAGTGGGAGCGCTTCGCCAGCTGGCAGGCAACCCGCACAAAATAACAAGTCTGACTCTAGGCAGCAGGATGCTCCAGCCTCGTCGCGGAGCGAGTCGAGCACGATCGGAAAAGCCCTTTACGTCAAGAGTTGTGCGGTGTGCCACGAGCTCGGCACGCTGCCGCTCTTGAACAGGTTCGTTCTGAAGGGTATGTCAGCCTCCTACATTGTCCTCGCCCTGACTGACGGAATGATGCGCACGCAGGCGGCGAGGCTCAATGCGGGCGAGCGCGAAGCCATCGCTGAATATCTAACGGGCGAGTCGGTGGTCAAGGTAGGCACCGCGCCGCCTGCGCAGGGACAGTGTTCACAGAAAACCTCGTTCAACGCAAAGGCGCTGGGTTGGAACGGCTGGGGCGTCGATCTCGAGAACACACGATTTCAACCCGACGCCGGACTGGCGACGGAGCAAATCCCACGGCTCAAGTTGAAATGGGCGTTTGGATATCCCGGTAACTTTGCTGCTTATTCACAGCCCTCGATTGTTGGCGGCCGAGTGTTTGTAGGCGGGCCGCTTGGCCAGGTCTATTCGTTGGACGCTAAGACCGGTTGCACATACTGGATGTTCCAGGCTTCCGGAGGCGTGCGCGGGGCTATTACGGTCGGGCCCGATGGCGTCGCCTACTTCGGCGACGTGCGGGCCAATGTGTATGCCGTCAACGCATCCACCGGTCGCCTGCTGTGGAGAAGGCAGGTGGATGAACATCCGCTCGCCCGCGTGACCGGTTCGGTGAAGCTGCACGAAGGCAAGCTATATTCTGGCATTTCCTCACGCGAGGAGTGGCTTTCCGCCAGCAGTAAGTACGAATGCTGCACGTTCCGTGGGAGCGTGGTTGCTTTGGACGCGAAAAGCGGCAAGCAACTGTGGAAGACCTACACGATCTCGGACCCACCGCGGCCAATCCGAAAGAACGATCTCGGCACCCAGCTCTACGGTCCTTCCGGGGCAGGTGTTTGGGGATCGCCCACCATCGATGCAAAGAGCGGCCTGTTGTATGTTGGAACCGGTGACAACTACACGGAGCCAGCCCGCCCGAACAGCGACGCGGTCGTAGCAATCAGCCTTAAGAGCGGCGAAATCGTATGGTCCAAACAGATCACTTCTGGCGATGCCTTCAACGGCGGTTGCCTGCAGCCCGATAAGCAGGGTTGTCCGGAGAAGCCCGGGCCTGATTTCGACATCGGCACATCTCTGATTTTGCGCACATTGGCCGCCGGAAAGCGAATCTTGCTTGTCGGTCAAAAATCCGGCGTGGTGCACGGCTTGGATCCCGACGACAAAGGCAAGATCTTATGGCAGACGAAAATAGGGGAAGGCGGGGTTCTGGGCGGAGTTCAATGGGGGACAGCGGCGGACGCAAACGCCGTCTTCGCGGCGATCTCTGACATCGGCCTCATCACCAATGACGAGGGCTTCCTTCCAAGTCCCAAGGTCGGCGGAGGGCTGCATGCCATTGCCATTGCCGACGGTAAGAAGCTTTGGGATGCCATGCCGTCGCCGGAAGGCTGCAAGACCTCTCGTTGCAGCCCGGCTCAGTCCGCCGCGATCTCTGCCATTCCGGGGGTGGTGTTTTCAGGCTCCGAGGATGGCCACATCCGCGCCTACGCGAGCCGCGATGGCAAGGTCTTGTGGGACTTTGATACGCTGCAGAAGTTTGAGACCGTCAATAAAATCGAAGCGAATGGCGGCACCATGGACGGCGGAGGTCCAGCCGTCGCTGGAGGCATGCTGTTCGTGAATTCAGGCTACGGCTTCCTGTACGGTGCGCCAGGGAACGTATTGCTGGCGTTTGGTGTGGAATGATCAGCGCCCCGGTGGCACGTAGCTATCCACCGCCAGAATGACAACCTCGTGAGGTTTGAGCTCCAGGCTCACGGGCGTAATGTCGGGATCCACGATCAGGGATGCGCGGGAGCTTCGGCAACGAGAATTGCCCCCAGAACGCCACCCGCCCCTCACTCCAGGGCCCAGTGGTTGAATGCAGTGGCTCGACTACCGTGGGGCGTCACTCCAAGGGCAGCGCCATCTGCCCGGGCCCGCCCACCCGAACCACCCGAGGAACTCGAGCCTCTGCCTTTGGCAGCACAGGAAACTTGGCGTGCGGTTCCGTCTGATACCAGAACGCGGCAGAGAACCAACTGTCGGAACGGTGATTGGCGTGGCCGTGTTCCAGCGTGACCTTGATGGAGTTTTGAAAGGCGATAGGGCTTTCAATGTGCCAGCGATAGAAGCAATAGCGTCCTCCCACGCGCTCGGGGTTGACTATGTACGGCGCCCCGTTGTGCAAATAGCCGAACGGCTGGGTGCCGAAGAATAAGCCACCAAAGTTCCAGGCGCCGTTGTAATAGTCTTCGGTGCCGGTCCCGATGATCGCCGGTTTGGTGTCATCATCGATGAAAATCATTTCATCGCCTTCTCCCGCCCATCCATCCTGGTTCTGCAGGACAGCATGAGTCACGCCGATGAAGTGTCCTTCTCCGCGCGCTTCGAGGAAAACGTAGTTGCCCTCGCCAGTCGGATTCTTTTTGTCCTCGACGAGTGGCTGGTAGTCGTTTTTCCAGTCGTCCGTCCAGCCCCGGTTCGGTGTTGTTTGGCGGTATTGTGCATGGAAATAGGCTATATCTGCGGGTATCTCCGGCAGGCTCACGTAGTCGATGTTGTAGTAGAAAGCGCTGGTCTTGTCTGTGCCTTCATTGCTTACCGTCAACCGTGCTGACTTGCCGTAGGGCATGGGGAAATACGCATTCAAAGCCCGGATGGAAGCAACGCAGGTCAGCGCCGATTGGTACAGAAAATAGTCCCCCAGGCCGAGACCGAAGAAATCCCCAACCGGAACTTCCACCGATGGATCGACTTCTCCGTCCCAGTAAGCTCTCAAAACCAGCTTCTTTAAGTGGAAATCTTCGGCCGAGTTGATGGTGAACCAGATGTGCGTGATCGTCCCCGGTCCGGCTGTCTCCAGCAGGGTCGCGGTCTGCCCCGGCTCGATGACGAGGTAATCTGCGTTGCCCCCGCTTTTGTCGTAGCTGGAAGCGCGGCCGGGCCGGTATTTGCGCAAGCGGGCAAGAGAGGCGAAATTGGCCGGTAGGATGGAGCCGGACAGCTTGCTGCGAGGCGTTTGAGCGTTGGCGATGAACCCAAGGCCGAGGGCGGTCGCGGCGGAGGCCGCGTAGGTGAGAAGGCTTCGGCGGGGTACGCTACTGACACTATTCCGATTGTCTTCCATGACCCTTTTTCCTTTCGCCTGTGTTTCCGCGGATCCACTATTGCCTTCTATTCGATCCGGTTCACGGTCACTATCCATTAGGGGGGCTCTGTGTCATCTCCGCGTGTTCCATATGGTAGACCATCGTTCTACAATGATGAAGGAGGCGAACTTGTATATATTCTGGGGCTCGGCTTTTGTCAAGCGATCTTGATTAGTCCCGCAGGGAGAAGAACCAGGAAGAGGAAACCATCAATTCGACATATAGGCTGGTTGAGGATTTGAAAGTCAGGGTGCCGTAGAAGCCTGCGGCCCTTTCATTCATCGATAGCTGTACACGCGATATTGGTACGCACTCCAGGAAGATTCCGGCGCAACTTCGAGTCGAATCCTAACTTGACTTTTTCCAGCGGTGAACTGGGCAGGGATTTCGAACTCATCCTCAAGCCATGCCAGCCGCGCGTGCCGGGCCGGCTCGTACCATTCCCCAATACTCTTGCCGTCTACAAAAACCTGTGCCGCCTCGCCGGGAGCAATCAGCGGCTTCGGCCGCTTGTCCATTTCCTGATCAAGGATGTCCGGGGATGCATAGTCCAGCATCCGACGGAGTTCCAAGCCCTTATTGTCTGAGAGGACCGAAGCGGTGAATTCAATGGCGCCGGTACTACGCTGGCCGCACGCATGAACGGTTTCGCGGAGGCTCTCCTGGGTCCCGTTTTTGAGGTCAGCCTTGTAGGCATTCGTGAAAACAATCTGGCAGTCGCCCTCGAAGGGCAAGTCGCGGCAACCCTTCCAAACGATCTTGCCGGGGAAGTAGGCGTGGGACTGCTCACTCTGCGAATCGCTCATTGTTAGCTGGTCAGTGAGCTCTAAAGAGGGGGTATCAACCTGGTAGTAGAAAGCGGTACCTGAATAGTCAGTGGGGATGTTGCCTTCCGGCCCGTGCTCCAGTGCGAAGCGGAAAGACCGGTAATAAGGAACGAGATCGCTCAACTGGAACCGGTACATCACCGTGTGGTCCTGTGAATCAATGTCGTGCACGGGGTAGCCGTTGGCGGGGAGAGAAAAGACCTTATCCATGGTTCCGAGATCGTACCAGCCCCCCATGACGTAATCTTCGGTTCCCGTACTGCCGTTGACGAATGTTCGCTTGTCGTCGATGTAAAACCGCGCGTCACCCTCCAAGTACCATCGCTGCCCCTCACCGCGCTTGGTAGGATCGTAATCAATGGAGGACATGATTAGCACTGCGCCCACGTAATGCCCGTGCCCGCGCGTTTCCAGCACGGTGTAATCATGATAGGGCCGCGTTGGATTCTCCTCCCGCCACTGCGCGTGGAAGTGGGCGCTCGAAGGCGGAGGCGCGCCGGCCACCGTATTCACGGTCACTCCGACGTCGGAGAGCGGGGCGTCGGACTCGTTCACGAGGTCTATCCGAGCCGATTTGAAGAACGGCATCGGAAAGAAGTTGTAAAGGCCGTCTTTCGTGGCCCCCACAGGCAGGGATCGAGTCTCAATCCGGCCAAGTTCGACGGCGCCCGTTTTGAGTGTAGTGGGAGTGAACCCGTAGCGCGACGTTGCGCCCGGAGGATCGGGAGCGGGCCAGTACCCTGTGCCAAAGAAAGGGCCGAGCGGCGAGTTCACTGACGGTTCAACCTCGCCGTCCCAGTACGCTTTTATTCTTACGTGCCGCAGGGCCTCGTGGCTTATATTCCCGAGCTTAAGATGAATCGCCGTAACGGTCCCCGGCTCGGATGAGGTCCAAATCGGCACAATAGTTCTCGCGGGCACCTCGACCTCGCGGGTAGCGGGTTTCGAGGGGCGACGGTCGAGCGGCTGGCCGACTGCCTTCCAGCGATCAATGGCGGGACCAACGTCCAACTCCGGAGTAAAAGCTTCGACCTCTGTCCCCCGAGAAAAACTGTGATAATAGATTTCATGAAATAAGAGTGGGCCTCCCTTGTCCGTGGATATCTTGATGCCATCCTCCGAACAGATGGGCACAAAGCTCCACGAAGAGCCATGGCCTCCTCTCTCTTCCTGAACCAGCGGCGCTAAGAATGGCGCGCGCTTCCCGGAGTATAAGTCTCCAAAAGGCACGACATCGGTCTTCGGCTTTCCGCCACGGCGGGTTTCGATGGTCAAATCGCCGTCGAAACCCATCTGATTCGTGAACACGTTGAGACGGGAAGCCCAGAAAAGTTGCACGCATGCGGGACCCCGTGTGTCGAGAAACACGTAACGTCCATTTTCGACATATTGGTTGCTGAACTCTGCATTGAACCCATCGCTGTTTCCCCCTGTCACATCCTGACTGCTCACGGAGTGAAACCAGACATCGTGGCGTAGCAGCGGCAGACGATCCATCTGCGTAAGGGAATCCAAACCCTTGGGGATGGAGGGACTCTCCTGGGCGTGTCCGATTGGAATGCAAAACAAGACCACCAGCAGCACCTGGCTCCGTATGCTCGCACCTCGAAAGTTTGCCCAGCGCATGTCCGTCTGACCCGATGGATAAGTTATTCCGGAGTGTAGCAGAGAGTCGCAGCAGCTAAAGACCTTCCCTGCCCACAAAGGAGGCGTTTCGCCCGCTTCGGAGACTCTGTAGGGACTCTCGGGACCGCCCGCTGTCGTCCTTGCCCCGGTAGCCCTCCCCCCTAGCTTAGCTAGGACCAGGGCGTAAGGATTCTGCTGGCTAACATGTCCGACGACCTTCGAAGGCCATCTTCTTTGACAGATGTCAAGGAAACACCCTAGACTAACAACTTGCATAGGCGAGTGCCGAGCAGAGGGCACTGACTGCCGCGCCAGAGCCCCACCAGGATCAGCGCCGTGTACGACTCAAAAATTCCACCTGAACACTCCGCGATCCCACTCTGGGGATGCGAAGACTTGTACTGGGAAGATTTCGAAATCGGACATCGGATCCGAACGATCCGCCGGACGATCTCCGAAGGCGAAAGCATGGCGTTCAACACGCTCGTCGTGGACCTCCATCCGTACGTCGCCGACGACATTTTCGCCGTGGAGGAAGGGTTGTTTAAGCGCCGGCTCGTAGCCGGCGCCTTTGTCTTCAGTGCAGGTATCGGTCTCGTGGCGACGAACTGGCTGCAAGCATTTTCTTATGGATACGACAGGCTGCGCTTCATTAAGCCGGTATTCATCGGCGACACGATCTACACCATTCGCACGAACCTTGCCAAGGAGCCCAAGTATCCGGACCGCGGCCTCACGCGAGCCAAGTACGAGGTATTCAAGGGTGAGGGTGAGCTTGTGCTCTATTGCGAGCATCTGCAGACAGTCCTATATCGGGATCCAGCAACAGCAAGGGCGGGGCACAAGGAACGTTGACCGTGTCACCTGCCAGCGCTGGAGCCACCGTTTCGGAACTCGTGCACGCATGAATGGGCATATCACGCTGCTGGGCATGGCCTGGGATCATCCGCGCGCACGCAATCCTCTCAACGCCATCTCAGTTGAGTGGTCGAAAACTTCCGGCGTCGCCGTCGAGTGGGATGCGCGGCCACTGAAAGGCTTTGAGGACCAACCGCTCGAGGAGCTTGCCGCGGCGTACGACCTGGTGCTGATCGATCATCCGTTCGTTGGATTTGCCGCCACCTCAGGTCTGATCACAGCCGTTGACGACTGGGTGGACCCGGCATACCTAGCCGATCAGGCCACTCATAGCGTGGGACCGAGCTATGCGTCGTATACATGGAACGGAAAGCAGTGGGCACTCGCGATCGATGCGGCTTGTCAGGTGAGCGCGGTACGGGATGACTTGTGGACCGCAACGAGACTGGGATCGCTGCCGACCACGTGGGCAGATGTCGCCGATCTCGCCGGCAGATGCCGGGGGGCATCGCATAGGGTTGCGATGGCTCTGAATCCGAATCATGTCTATTGTGCCTTTCTTTCCATCGGGGTGTGCGCAGCCGGCAATGAATTCTGGCGTGCAGGCGCACACGTTGATCCGGCTGCAGGGCGCGATTCGCTCGAATTCCTCCGCGAGCTTGCGGCCAAAGTGCATCCGACATCCCAACACGATGATCCAATTGCGATATCGAATCGAATGAGCCGTACGGACGAAATCATCTATGTGCCTTTGATGTTCGGCTATTCAAATTACTCCCGGGTGGGATTCGAGCTCTATCCGCTGCGCTTCGCCAATGCGCCACGGGGCAGCAGCGGACGGCATGGGTCCGTCCTGGGAGGCGTGGGCCTCGCGCTCTCGGCGCGAAGTTCTCACCGTTCAGAAGCGGCCGCTCTGGCACGGCGAATAGCTGCGCCGGAGGCACAGTGCGGAATTTACGCTAGTTCCGGTGGTCAGCCCGGACATGCGTCGGCATGGGACTCTCCGACGGTGAATGCTCAGACCGGCGGATTCTTTCGCGCAACGCGGCTCACCATGGAGCACGCGTTCATGCGCCCGCGCGTAGCTGGGCACCGCCGCTTTCAGCAGCTCGCCGGCGAATTGGTTCATCGATTTGTGTGGGGAAGGGACACCTCCGTCGAATCGTGTTTGGCGGAGTACGGGCGTCTGGTTGATACGCTACTTAGCGATTGGGGGCGGGATGGCATTGTGTGACCTTGCGTACGTTTCCATGGAAAGATCGCGACTTGTATGTCGCGATGAGCGTGGGGGTATCCCCCGCGCACGCGGCTTTACCTGCGAGGAAAGAAGATGACCGATCAACGTGATGATTTGCCCGGGCCACTCGAGGGCATACGGGTCCTGGATTTCACGGCGCTGCTGCAAGGCCCGCTGGCGACGCAAATTCTCGCTGACCTCGGCGCCGACGTCGTCAAGCTGGAGAAACACGACGGCGAGTGGATGCGCCAGTGGGGCATCTTTATGGCGCGGACCCACGGTGAGACCGATGCTTTTTTGGCGTTCAACCGTAACAAGCGAAGCGTCGAGATCGACTTGCGTGACCCCGACGACCGGGAACGAGTGCTTGAACTCGTGGACTTGGCGGATGTCGTGGTCGAAAACTTCCGTCCTGGTGCGATGGATCGCCTGGGTCTCGGATACGAGGCGCTACACAAGCGAAATCCCAGTCTTATTTACGCGGCGTCATCCGGTTTTGGCCAGACGGGACCCTACGCGAAGCGGCCCGGACAGGACTATATCGTTCAGGCGCTCACCGGGGCGATGTGGTTGACCGGCAGGCGAGGCGATCCCCCCTTTCTGTTCGGTGTGGCGATAGCGGATCAGTTTTCCGGCTTGTATCTGGTGATCGGGATCCTGGCTGCGCTACAACACCGGAATCGAACCGGCGAGGGGCAGCGCGTCGATGTCGATCTGTTTTCCTGCATGATGGCGATTCAGCAGCAGGAGCTTACCGTTTTCTTCAACCATCATGGGCCAATGGACCGTCCGGAGGAAAATATCGGCCATCCGGGCCTAACCGCACCGGCCGGGGTGTATGCGACGAGTGATAGCTATCTCTTGCTTTCGATCTGCCCGTGCCCACGGCTCGGCGAGATTCTCGGCGTCGACTGGCTGGCCGAATACGATACGAACGAAAAAATGTTTCAGAGGCGCGATGACATTTATCGTATGCTGTCGGCCCACTTTGCAACGCACCCGACCGATCACTGGGTCGAGCTGCTGTCTCCGCATGATATCTGGTGCGCGCCCGTGAGGCGATACGCTGAGCTGGAACAGGATCCCCAGGTCGCGCACAAGAATCTGATCTGGGAAGTCCCGTATGGAGAAACCGGCCAGACGTTTCGAACTGTCGGATCCCCGTTTACGTTTTCGTCCAGCTCCGTGCGAGTGCGCCGCCCGGCACCAACTGTGGGTCAACACACGGATGCTTTCAAGCAGCGAAACCTCTGGATGCCCGAATAAATGCCTTCGTACCTTACCCTCGCGTATTCAGGGACGTTGGTGCGCCACGGCCCAAGTATTCTAGTCTCAGGGACGCATCCATCACCAAGTAAACCAAGGGCGAAAACATTTCGTTTCGACATGAAAAGTGGAAGGTGCGAGCCCTCAAGAAGCGACAGTTGAGCACACTCGCTGGAGCCGCACGTACTCGGCCAATACGAGCACCGATTGTCGAGTAACGACCGCTACTGGGGGCCACCGCACGAAAGGGAATCTTATGCACGCTAAGCGCAGCCAAGTCATTGATTGTGTCGCCGGTCTGCACCGGGGACCATTCCATGGTCTCGCCGCTTGTCAACGCCTGCTGAGGCACGCTGCCAGTAACTGCTACCCGCCATCAGTGCCGCCGATCCAGATCATCCTGATCCGAGGAGTAGATTACCCACTTCTTGTCTGCGCTAAGAATAACGTCTTCCACATCAAAGTCGCCGGGCGTGAGCAATGTCGCTGTGCTGCCGCCTGCAGCAGGTGCGCGACCGTTAGGCGGCGCCAGAAGCGTTCGGTGATCAGAGCGGCGTCTTCCGACCTTCTTACGTTTGTGGAAGGTGTTCGCGCAGTTGTGGGCGAGTCACGGGCAATTCGGAGGCAACTGTTGTTAACAGGCGTTTACACCAACTGAGCTCTCCCGCCCCGCTCGCCCCCGCGCACACACGCGCACGTTGATATTGTGCTAGGAGTTATGGCGTGATCTCATACACGACACCTACGTTGCCGGCACCCCCAGCGGCAGTCGCTGCAGAGATTTCCGGCGCCGTCCAGAATGACGTCTCCATAGGGTTTTGACCCATCGGGGTCGCCTACAAAGTTGTGCAGCAGCTTCCCGGTCCAGATGCCACCGGGTGAGGGCGACAGTTCAAAGACGACTCCCAAGCCATCGGTGCACCCGCCGCCGACATTCATCAGGAAAAAGGGCATCCCGCATCCGGGATGCCCTGAGTTTGTCACGAAACCCAGCAGAGCTTCAGGCTCCGCCAGCTTTCCCGAGCTTCAGTTGCAGTTCGCGAACTTCGCGGAAGCAATCTGAGTGCTCCAGTCGAAGCTCTGCGTAACCTTGTAGTACTCGGTGGTGTACCAGAAGGTGCAACCGTCCTGGTCGATACGCATGGCGCTGTAGTCGCCCCAGCGGTTGGAGGTGTCAGGCTGCGAACCGGTACCGCCCACCACCAGCACCTCGGGCTCCAGAGTGCCCAGGGGATCGCTGGCCAGCCGGCCGGCCACGAAGATCGACGGGAACATCGGCGTCCCCCCGGTACAGGTATTGCCACAGGATTCACTGTAGCCGACCAGGATGTTACCCACCTTGTCCCTGGCGACCGAACCCATCCACCGCCAGTTCCCGTCGGGAGCATAGGTACTTTGCTGGTGGACCTTGAGCGAGCTAACGTTGACCCTGCGCTGCGGCGCTATGATCTCCATCCAGCGCACGCCGTTCTGGCCGCCCGAGGCGGCAACATCAAAGTTCGCCAACCAGTGCTGCCTCTTGCGTTCGTTCCAGTAGGCGAAGCGATACATCAAGCGACCACCCAGGGAATCGAGCAGGTCGGAGATTCCCTTCTGCGGAACGCAAGCCCCGCCATAGTTGCCGCACGCCGGGTTGAAGGAGGCGATGCTAATTAACTGGGAGTTGCCATCGCCGGTAAAGCTCGCGCCTTGCGACCAATCATTGAGGTTGTTGATGTGCGCCGAGTACAGGGACAAGTGCGCGTTGTCCACGTCGCCCAAGCTGCCAATGAAGAAATGATCCTGGCGAGCCGGGGGGTTGGCGGAGGAATCCTGGTCGGCCGGTAGCAAGCTATCCTCTGTGGCGCTGTATTGGTGGCAAATCTGCTCCGCCGTTTGGTCGCCCGCCAGCATCTTCTTGCGGTTGTAGACGCAGACTTGGGGACCCACGAAGCCGGCGCCGCCTGGACCGAAGTTATTCACAGCCTGGCCGTAGTCCGTGGGCCAGATCCCCCACTTCGGATAGTCGGGGAACCCGTTACCGGGGACCGGGAACTGATAAAGAAAATAAGTGCCATTGGCGTCGGCGGTGGTGGAGATAGCCACGCAAACGGCGTAGGGAGAGGCGAATACGTTCTGGGTCAGGAGCCAGCGATGTGCCTTCACGTCCCACTGCGCGATCGGGTCACCGTTGTTGTGGGTCTTGCACAATGGGCTTCCAGAAAGGCCTGACCAAAGCGTGCTGCCTGAGATCGCCGGGCCACACGTAAAGGGTGAGGTCTTCTGACAGACCGTGAAGGAAACGTTCACCCACTGGACAATTTGGGTGTCGCCCACTGCCATGTTGGTATCGGGAGGAGCGTCAGGGACGCTGTAGCCGGGGAAGCCATTGCCGACGCCCAGGAAGTTCGCTCCGATGGTGTAATTGCCTGTTGGGCTGGCCATCGAGCTCTGTTCCACCGCGTCCACGACTTGTCCAAAGGAACGCTTGGGGACGCGGTGAACCGGATTGGCTTCATGGAAACCGTACTCCAGTGGTTGTGGCAGCTTCGCGAGATCCCCGAGGGGCGCCGAAATGCCAAATGCAACCGCATGGCGGGCTACGTCTTGCGCGGCTAGCGGCAGGCTACATAACAATAAGACAACCAGGGCGGACGAATACACTCCTATAGTTTTTGCTTTACTCATGACTTTCTTCGCTGCTCCCTTCGTACTTGTTTTACTGGCCGTGGCATTTGACCACAGGTTTCTCTGTCTTACAACTATTGTCATCGTAGTAAATACAGACAAAAGTATGTGGTCGGGGTGGAGCCTTGAGTTTTGACCAACTTTGGAAAACCCAGTATTTACGCGGGGAAAACGGTCGAAATGAAAGCGGCTCTCACGCTCGCGAATCGGCCGCTGTTCGTGAAAAAAAACGACCTGCCATAGTACTATGTCCTACGTGATACACTCCGCCTCCGCTGACCGGAGGGCGAACATCCGCTATCGGTGGAACAGGTCTTCATTCACGCCGCGACCCGTTGCGAAGCCGATCTAGATGGAAGGCTTCCCGCAATTCATCAACGCCTGACTTTCTGAAGCTCGTCTCAAGGGGATAGCACGTGCAACAAAATCAGCCCGCTTTGGTTTCGCGTCTTTCGTGGGTACTCGCGCTGTCGGCGCTGCTGGCGTGCAACGCAGCCACCGGAATGGCCCAGCACACGGTGGTGGAGAAAAACGGGGTGGGCGGAAGAATCGAAACCGACTACAACGCCGCTGAAAAAGTCACGCAGATGCGTACCCTCGGCGCCGATGCCAAACTCCAGCAGAAGGTGGACTACGAGTACCTCCCCGGCTATTACGTTGCTCAGCAAACTGACACCAGCTATTGGCCCACCGGCAAGGTCCGCAGGGTGGCACGCAATACCTATGACGAGA
>JBGQBN010000100.1:0-6122 GCA_041494805.1 Terriglobia bacterium
CCCGCTCTGCAACACCATTCTCATCAACCGCGCCGACCGCCTGGGCCTCTCCGAGCTCTACCAGTTGCGCGGGCGCGTGGGCCGCTCCGACCGCCGCGCTTACGCCTACCTGCTGCTGCCCTCGGATATCGAGCTGACCCCGATCGCTCGCCGGCGGCTGGCCGCGCTGAAAGAGTTCTCCGACCTGGGCGCGGGCTTCAAGATCGCCGCCCTCGACCTCGAACTGCGCGGTGCGGGCAATCTGCTGGGCGGTGAACAAAGCGGACACATCGAAGCCGTAGGCTTCGAGCTCTACACCCAGATGCTCGACCGTGCCGTCCGCGAAATGAAAGGCGAAGCCGCTCCGGAAGAAGCAGAGACGCAACTCAATCTGGGGCTGAACATTCGTATCCCAGTGGAATACATTCCCGAGGAGAATCAGCGCCTGCGAATGTACAAACGCATCGCCCGCGTAGAAACAGAATCGCAACTAGCCGATGTAGGTGCCGAGCTGCAGGACCGCTACGGCGAGCCACCCGCGGCGGCACGACACTTGTTGGACTACGCCTTGCTCAAGCTGCTGGCCGTGCGGGTGGGCGCTACCGGGATCGAACGCAAACGTGATCTGGTGAACATCAAGTTCCGTCAGAACGCGGTCATTGACCCGGGCAAGCTGGCGCGGTTCGTTTCGACGCAGCGCGGCGCGCAGTTCACGCCAGAAGGCCTGCTCAAGTTCTCTCTGAAGGCAACCGCCCCAGAGGAAGTTCTGCGCCACTTGCGGAATCTGCTCGAGGAACTGGCGGGCGAAATCCCACAAGAGGCCTCAGCACAAACCACGTAGGGACAGCCGCTCCAGGCCTACCTGTCGGATCATTGGCCTGTTCCCAACCTCAACGGGTACAATCATCGGTCGTTCGCTGATGATCGAAGACCAACGACCAACGGCCAACGACCAACGACCGATATGATGCGAGTTCGCAAAGCCGTCTTTCCCGCCGCCGGCCTGGGCACGCGCTTCCTGCCAGCCACCAAGGCCCAACCCAAAGAGATGCTGCCCCTGGTGGACAAGCCCATCATTCAATACGGCGTGGAAGAGGCCATGCAGTCCGGATGCGACCAGATCATCATCATCACCGGTCGCGGCAAGCAGGCCATCGAAGACCATTTCGATGTGAGCTACGAGCTGGAACGCATGCTCGAAGACCGCGGCAAGACCGATCTGCTCAAGATCGTGCGCGACATCTCCGACATGATTCACGTTTCCTACGTCCGTCAGAAAGAAGCGCTCGGTCTAGGCCACGCCGTGCTCATGGCGCGAGAGCTGGTCGGCAATGAGCCTTTCGCGGTGCTCCTGGCCGACGACGTAATCGACGCCGACGTTCCCTGCCTGAAGCAGATGATGCAGGTCTTCGACCAAACTCAGTGTTCTGTGCTTGCCGCCCAGGTGATCGAAGGCCCAGCCATTTCGTCGTACGGTGTGCTCAAGGTAAAACCAGCGGACGCTCGCTTCGGCGGCCGGCTCTATGAAATCATGGACATGGTGGAAAAGCCAAAACTAGAAGAAGCGCCTTCCAACATCGCCGTAATCGGCCGCTACATCCTGACTCCAACCGTCTTTGAAACTCTCTCCCAAACTAAAGCCGGCGTCGGCGGAGAATTGCAACTCACCGACGGCATGCGCGCATTGCTCAAGAAAGAAAAGATGTACGGCTATGTGTTCGAAGGCAAGCGCCACGACACCGGCGACAAACTGGGATTTCTGAAAGCGACGGTGGAATTTGCCCTGAAACGCCCCGATCTGGGCGGCCCGCTGCGCCAGTATCTGAAAGACCTGAAACTCTGATTGGCCGGGCGGGAATTTCCGATTGCCGATTTCCAATTGCTCTAGGTCCCCAGCGTCATCTTCAGCTTCTTGGACTTCTCCTCGACGCTGTTGGCCAGCTTCTCCTTGTGAGCATCCAACTTCTTCGCCACCGCAGCACTGGCCAGGCCCAGAATCTGAGCCGCCAGGATCCCCGCGTTAGTCGCGCCCGGTTTGCCGATGGCCACAGTAGCCACCGGAATGCCAGCCGGCATCTGCACCGTAGCCAGCAGCGAATCAAGTCCGTTCAACTCGGTGGATGGAATCGGCACCCCAATCACCGGCAAACTGGTATGTGCGGCAATCACGCCCGCCAGATGCGCCGCGCCCCCAGCCCCCGCAATAATCACCCGAATCCCGCGGCCAGCCGCTTTGCGCGCGTACTCCGCGGTCCGCTCGGGAGAACGATGCGCCGACGTAACGTCGATCTCGTAGGCAATCCCGAAATCTTCCAGCGCCTTCGCCGCCTCGCGCATGACGTCAAGGTCGGAGTCGCTGCCCATCACAATGGAAACCAGTGGCTTGCTCATGAAAGTCCTTTTTGTCGAATTGTCATCCTGAGCGACGTCCAGTCGCGAAGGACCTGTGCACTTCGGTTACATGAGTTGAGGCCGAGATTACTGGCGGGATCTCATCCCCAGCAAAATCTTCAAATGTGCCAGCGCAACTCCCAGTCCCATGCCCGTCGCCACCAAAGACAAAATCTGCACATTGCGCACATTTTCGGCTCCTGGAGTGCGCAAGAATGCAGAGAACCCGAAGATGGCCACCAACAAGGGGATTATCAGACTTCTGCGTAGTTCCCTGTACATGCTGACCTCCTCAATGCGTACCGGTCTTGAGACCCAAAGCCTAAAGCCCAAAGCCCAAAGCCCAAAGCCTAGCCTCTCTTCACCGCCCTAGCCGCGATGTCCTTGCGGAAGTGCGCACCCTCAAAACCAATCTTCGACACTGCTCCATAGGCGCGTTCCACAGCGGTCTTCAAATCCGCGGCCCGCGCGGTCACACCCAGCACGCGCCCGCCCGCGGTGTAGTAAGCGCCATTGCGCTTCGTCGTACCCGCATGGAAGACCTTTACGCCCTCCAGCTTGTCCCCATCTTCGATCCCCATAATTCGCTTGCCAACCTCGAATGCGCTTGGATATCCGCCCGAGGCCATCACCACACAAACAGACGCGTCGGCCGACCACTTGAAATCGCCCTCGCTGACCCGGCCTTCAATGGAAGCTTCCAGCGCCTCCACCAGATCGCTTTCCAGCCGCATCAGGATGGGCTGGGTCTCGGGATCGCCGAAACGGCAATTGAACTCCAACACCATCGGCCCACGCGCCGTCATCATCAGGCCGCAATAAAGGATGCCCTTGTACTCCATGCCCTCAGCCTTCATGCCCTCCACCACCGGCCGCGCAATATGCTGCACCAGCCAGTTGCGCATCTGGTCATCCAGAATGGTCGCAGTGGAATATGCCCCCATGCCGCCGGTATTGGGGCCGGTATCGCCGTCGTCAACCCGTTTGTGGTCCTGCGCCGCCACCAGCGGCGCCACGCGCTCGCCATCGCTCAGCACCAGGAACGAAAGTTCGTCCCCCTGCAGGCATTCCTCCAGCACCACACGGGTCCCCGCTTCGCCCAGCATTTTTCCGCTAAGCATCTCCGCTGCGAGGGCGGCCGCTTCCTCCTTGCCTTTGCAGATGGCCACACCCTTACCCGCAGCCAGTCCGTCGGCCTTTACCACCAGGGGCGTATGGAAATGGTGCAGTGCTTCCCGAACTTCATCCACCGAGTTGCAAATAGCATAGTGCGCCGTCGGAATGTGGTGCCTCTGCAGGAATTCCTTGGCAAAACTCTTGCTAGATTCCAACTGCGCCGCCGCCTTGGTGGGGCCGAAGATGCGCCACCCGCGCCGGGTGAACTCATCCACCACACCCAGTGCCAGCGGCAATTCAGGGCCAACCACGGTCAGGTCAGGGCGGACCTGATTGGCCAGCGCCATGAGTGACTCGACATTCTTCACCTCCGCGGGCAGGCACTCGGCCTCGTCCGCGATGCCTCCATTGCCCGGCGCGCAATACACCTTGGACACACGTGGAGACTGGCGCAGTTTCCACACCAACGCATGTTCCCGCCCGCCGCTGCCGATGACGAGGACTTTCATGGCTTGGGACAATCAAGGTTAGGGGGCTAAGAGGATGATGTCAAACCCGGACTAAACTCGGTTCTCATCCCAGTGTCATCCTGAGCGGAGTGACTGCTTCGCAACGCGAAGCAGTCACGCAGTCGAAGAGCCCGATACTAGTCAATGCACACACGATCAATTCTGAGTCAACAGAGAACTACCTGAGAATCAGGTACTTCGGGCAATTGATAAACCCGCAGTGCGCGGAAAAGCGTGAGCCGCAACGCAAGGGAAACCGCCCATAGCTGTTGTAACATCGCCATGACACCAACAACAGCCCAAGTCCTCGCGTCTAGCGGTCAACACTCAACCTACTCAATTGGCCCTCTTCTGCCACTTAACTATACTTAATCCCGCCGTATAATCTCCCTACATGATCACCGTCTCCAAAGAGGACTATCTCAAAGCCATCCTGGAGGCCGAAAGCGAAGGCGAGACCGTCATCTCTGCCACCCTGGCCCATTGGCTCTCCGTTTCGCCGCCCGCCGTCACCATGGCGCTACGCCGCCTGAAAAAAGACGGCCTGGTGCGGGTCCGCAGCGACGGCCAGGTGGGGCTGACCGCCGCAGGCCGCAAAATTGCCCGCAAGCTTACCCTGCGTCATCACCTGATCGAGCGCATGTTGTCTGAGATCTTTGGCATGGAATGGTACAAGGTGCACGACGAGGCCGAGCGCCTGGAGCACGCCGTCTCCCCTGATTTCGAGGCCATGTTGTTGGCCAAACTGGGCCGTGGCGGCGCCTGTCCGCATGGCAATCTGAGCGAGATGGAGAGCCCCGGCAGCCGTCGCCGGCGCGGTCTCTTACTGCTTTCCCAGGCCGAGGCCGGCAAACGTTACCGGGTCAGCGGGATCTACGAGCGCGACCGGCATCTGCTCGAATTCCTGGAAGCGCGCGGCATTCGCCCGGGAGCAGAACTCGGCTTGGCCGAGCGCAACTACGACAATACGCTCTCTATCCGGACCTCAGCCGGCGCCATGGTTTTGGGGCGTCCCGCCGCCGACAAAATTTGGGTTTCCCGTGTGCCCTCCCATGCTGTATAATTAACTATAGTTAATATGGTGTTGTGTACGCTAGTTGACTTGTTCTTGTCCTAAGCCAAACTGCAGATGAGAAGCACAAACGGGCCAACCCATATCAACGCGCCGGCCGCCGAGGCTCAACCTGGCGGCCACTTATCGTTGGAAGGCGTCCACAGCTCCGTCGAGGTGCCCCACCACCAGGCGGGATTTTGGGAGCAGTGGCGAGCTTTCGTCGGTCCGGCGATTCTGGTCAGCGTCGGCTACATGGATCCCGGCAACTGGGGGACAGACCTCCAGGCCGGCGCCCAGTACAAGTACGGACTCTTGTGGGTAGTTGGGCTAGCCAGCCTGATGGCCATCTTCATGCAAGTGATTTCCGCCCGCTTGGGCGTGGTAACCGGGAAAGACCTCGCGCAATGCTGCCGTGATTGGTACCCCCAATGGACACGCTGGCCCAACTGGCTGATGAGCGAAGTGGCTATTGGCGCCTGCGACCTGGCGGAGGTGCTGGGCAGCGCCGTTGCCCTCAACTTGCTGTTCCATATTCCGCTTCTATGGGCGGTCATCATCACCGGCTTGGACGTGCTGCTGCTCCTGGCTCTGCAACGGTTTGGGATGCGCACCATCGAGGCCGTTGTTCTATTGCTGATCGCGACCATTGGGGTTTGCTACTTCATCGAGATTTTCATTCTCCCGCAGACCCAACCCAGCTTTCTGGAAATGGGACGGGCCCTGGTTACGCCGCACTTTCGTCAATCGGGGATGTTATACGTCGCCATCGGTATCATCGGCGCGACCGTGATGCCTCACAACCTGTATCTGCATTCGGCCCTGGTCCAGAGCCGCAAGCTGCAAAAGGACGCGCCCTCCGTTCGGCGCGCGCTGCACTTCAACACCATCGACTCAGTCGTGGCCCTTACCGTCGCCTTCTTTGTCAACGCGGCGATTCTGGTGCTGGCGGCGATGGTGTTCTTTGGGAAGGATAGCGTGACCGTGCCGGGTGGGCAGGTGGTCAGGTTCGGCGCCGACAGTGATTGGATTCGGGTCGCTCATTTGACGCTGGCACCGTTGTTAGGGACGGCTGC
>JBGQBN010000028.1:0-49059 GCA_041494805.1 Terriglobia bacterium
CGAGTCGCAGGTTGGCCTCAATCAGTTCGCGCTTGGCCTGCTCCGCGTCCATGTCGCCCTGGATGATCTCGCGCTGGGTGCGCTTGAGCTCCTGGAACGACACTCCCGCCTCGGTTTCGAGCTTCTCCAGTTCCGAACGCACGGCCCGTGACTGGCGGCGGTATTCCTTGCGCTGGTCCTCGCTACGTGTCGCGTCCGCTTTTTTTTCCAGGTTCTGGGATTGGCGGTCGAGCGAGCGCATGGTGTCAACCGTCTTGTTCACCCGCTCGATCAGCCGCTTGCGCTCGTTGTTGGTGAAGCCCAGCCGACGGACACAGAGAGACACCGCCACGATGGCGCGCGCCAGGTTCAGGCGGTAGCGACGATGGTCTTTGGGGCGTTTCTTCTGTGAAACGTTGGCGAATTTCTCCGCCAGTTGGTTGGCTTTCTTGTAAGCCTTGGCCAGATCGTCAATTTTTCCGGTGAACTCCCTCAGACGGTTCTGCAGGATTTCGTCGGTGATCTCTTCCTCGTCGAAAGTGACCACTTCCTTGATGGAGCGGACCCCCTTCTTGAGGTCTTCCCCCATCGCCAGCAGTTCGTGGATGACAATCGGCGAGCGGGACAACGCCTTCAGAACGCGCAATTGACCGCGTTCAATGCGCTTGGCAATTTCCACCTCGCCTTCGCGCGTAAGCAACGGCACAGTCCCCATCTCCCGGAGATACATTCTGACGGGGTCGTTGGTTTTTTCCAGGGCGCCGGGAGTGAGGTCGAGTTCGACATCCTCTCCGGCTTCCTCTGCTTCTTCGAACTTTTTATCGAGCGCGGAGGAGGGAAGCTTGGGTCCCTCCAGCACATCGATGCCTTGCGTACCAATGGTGGTCAGCAGATCGTCGAGGTCTTCGGGAGAGTGCACATCGTGCGGGATCAGGTCATTCACCTGGTCATAGGTGAGATATCCCTTCTCTTTACCTGCGTCGATCAGCTTTTTGATGTCGTCGTACTTGTCGTCAAGAGCCAAGACGGGTTACCCTCGAATTCGTCCTAGATTAGGACGTCAGAACGTTTTTTAAGCGGTGGGAACGTGGACACGCGGAACTGCGCGCGGGCACAAACTTTCAAATTATAGCACCAGGCCTGCCGCTCTGACCATCGGGAGCCCTCGTGGTTCGGAAGTCCAGCGTGGTCTATGTTCCTACCGGTTAATGACTTAGATGCCATCAGGCCCCATTTAGTTTCAGGGTTACATACCGTCATGCCGGCCGCGCAGCGGCCCTGTCTTCCATCACGCCGGGATCCATCAAGGCCCGTTTCAGCCGGACTTTCTCCTGCAACAAGGCCTGCAGCCGGCCTGGTTCCTGGCTTCGGGCAGCCTGTAACTCCCGCTGCACATCTTCCAGCTTGCGCCGGAGTTGAATGCGCCGTAGAGCCTTGACCGCCCCTTCCACTCGTTCGGCGGATAGCTGCTCGTCCTCTTTCAGAAGGATGGACGCAAACAAATTGCGCTCAGGGTCCGCCAGCGGTAACTCCATTACCTCGGCTGTTCCGGGGCCGGCATTGAGCAGGGCTGTGATCAGCGACTCGGTGGCCAGCCCGATGTGCAGGTGCTCGCTTTTGAGCACGAACTGAGCCTGGCGAGCCGGATCGAATTCCTCCTCGGCGCCGTCGCGGGAGGAGAGATGCTCTTCGGCAGTCTGCATCTCGGTGGCGGAAGCCAGCGCCCGGATCAAGATACGCTCGGCGTCCGTGACCTGGGCCTCGGCCGGCGCTTTCACAGCGGCGGCGGAGCGGCTGCCGGCAGCATGCTTCAATTCCTGTCGCAAGACGGCTGAGTCGATGCCTACCTTCTGCGCGATCTCGCGCGCCAACTCGTCGCGCACAATCCGGCTGGGAACCCTCTGTATGTGAGGCAGCAAATAATTCACCGCTTTTACTTTGCCTTCGGCACTGCGAACGGGAAATTGAGTTCGCGCACGCTCGATCAGGTAATCAAAGTAACGTTGTGAATTGCGCAGCGCCTCCGCGTACGCATCTTTGCCCTTGCGGCGAAGGAACAGGTCCGGATCGAACCCGGTTTCGAGCGTCAGAACCTTGACCTGGAATTCCTCCTCCACCAGTAATCCCAGAGTCCGCTCGGTAGCCTTGGCGCCGGCTGTGTCCGGATCAAAATTCACTACCACGTTCTTGCTGAACCGCCCTAGCAGCCTGGCTTGCAGCTCGGTGAAGGCAGTGCCCGAACTGGCAATCACATTGTGAAATCCGGCTGCGAACACCGAAATGCAATCCATCTGGCCTTCGACCAGGATGGCGTAATCGAGTTTGCGAATAGCTTCCCGAGCCTGGTCAAGATTGAAAAGCACGCGAGACTTCGAGTAGATCGCAGTTTCAGGCGAGTTCAGATACTTGGGCCCAGCCTTCTGGTCCGTGGACAACGTACGTCCAGTGAAAGCGATCACGCGACTGGTCTCGTTGGCAATGGGAAACATTACGCGGTTGCGAAATTTGGAATAAATGGAAGCGGTCGTTGGTCGTTGGTCGTTGGCCGTTGGCCCCTGGGCCTCGGACTCGGTTTCTTGAGGGCCAAGTTCGGAGGTCTCGGGTGCCTTTGGCTGAGAGCTGACGGCTGACGGCTGAGGGCTCTCCTTCCACGAAAACAGCCCGCTTTCCCGCAGCACTTCTTCCGGAAATTCGCCCTTCAGGCGGTCGCGCAGCAGGAACCCCGAATCGGGCGCGAATCCGACACGAAAGCGCTTGATCGTCTCTTCGTCCAACCCACGCCCGGCCAGATACTCGCGCGCCCGCGCTCCCTCGGGCCGCCTCAAGTATTCCTGAAAGAAAGCGCAAGCGCGCTCATGCACTTCCAGCAGCACGGTGCGCAGTTTGGCTTCCTTGGCCTCCGCGGGACTGCTGAAACTCACTTTGGGCAGGGCGATTCCCAGCTTCTGGGCGACTGCTCTTACGGCTTCGGGGAAAGTAATATTCTCGATTTTCTGTACGAAGCTGAATACGTCGCCCGACACTCCGCATCCGAAACAGTGATAAAACTGCCGCGTGGCGTGCACTGAGAACGACGGTGTCTTCTCATTGTGAAAGGGACAAAGCCCGGAGTAGTTTTGCGCACCGGCCTTCCGCAGCTTGACGTAGTCGCCCACGACGCGGACGATGTCCGCCTGCTGCTTGACGGTTTCTTTGAAGTCGGTGGAGTCGGTCATGGCCGGAGTGACAGTTATCCGCAGGAATTGTGAGGCAGAAAACCGCTGAGGGGAATATAGCAGGGAGGCGATTGCTGTGGAGAAGCTGTGGAATACGAGAAACACATGTGGACGGCCGAGGAAAGCTCCGGCCAAATACGACCTTAAGTGATCACCCCAGTGCCCGATTTAGATGATAAGGTTTTGGCAACTTGTTTTAAGATGGACACCAATCTCAAATGAAAAAATTAACGACGCTTGAGCTCTGCGCTGGCGGTGGAGGCCAGGCTCTAGGATTGGAGCAAGTCGGCATTGAGCATGTCGCTCTGGTTGAGCTGGATTCACATGCTTGCAGGACGCTCCGGCTGAATCGGCCTCACTGGAACGTGATTCAACAAGATATTCGGGAGTTTGACGCCTCGCCTTATCGAGGAGTTGACATCGTATCTGGTGGCCTGCCATGTCCTCCGTTCTCAGTCGCGGGAAAACAACTAGGAGATAAAGATGAAAGAAACCTTTTTCCCGCAGCTATCCGGGTTATCTCGGAGGTGCGGCCACGAGCAGTGATGATTGAAAACGTGCGCGGAATTCTGGACGCAGTGTTTGAGGACTATAGGGAGCACGTCGCGAGTCAACTAGGCAAGTTGGGCTATCGTTCCGACTGGCATCTGTTCAATGCTTCCGATTTTGGTGTTCCACAGCTACGGCCTAGAGTTGTTTTTGCCGCACTGCAAAAGAAAGTGTTCAGTGATTTTGCATGGCCTTCCGGGAATTTCGGTATTCCCGCGACAGTGGGCGAAGTTTTATACGACTTAATGGCTGCCGATGGCTGGCAAGGGGCAAGGTTTTGGCGCGAAAAGGCCAACGAAATCGCACCTACTATAGTTGGCGGAAGTTTGAAACATGGCGGTCCCGACCTGGGGCCCACACGGGCGCGACGCGCTTGGGCGAGCCTCGGAGTTGACGGGCTGGGAATCGCTGACGAACCTCCGGGCAAGAATCATAGGGGAATGCCGCGTCTCACGGTGAGAATGGTCGCTCGGCTTCAGGGTTTTCCGGATGATTGGCAGTTCTCCGGAGGTAAAACGGCTGCCTATAGGCAGGTCGGTAACGCCTTTCCCCCGCCGGTCGCTAGAGCCGTTGGCAGAGAGCTAGCTCATTGTCTTCGCAGCAAAGATATGCTACAAGCCGTGGGATGAAAGAGCGCGGGAAGGCAATCGGTTCCAGGCGAAGGCTGCGCGAGTACTTCCTTAACAATCTTGGGAGGGTATTGACTTCTGATGAGCTTCGCAAAGCAGCCAACGCGAGCGAGTGGGCTAGGCGAGTGCGTGAGCTCAGGAATGAGGAAGGCTACCAGATTCTGACCCACAACGACCGGAGCGACCTCAAGCCTGGTCAGTACCTCCTCGTGGATTCCAAGCCGCTCCCGGCATTTGCACGCTCCATTTCAAAAGAAGCCCGCGCCCTCGTTCTCGATCGTAACGGCTTTACCTGCCAAATGTGCGGAGCCGTGGCCGGAGAACCGCACCCATACGATCCTAGTAGAAAAGCCCGCTTGCAGATTGGGCATATCGTAGACAAATCCATGGGCGGTACCGACGACCCAAGCAACTTAAGGGCAATATGCTCCGTTTGCAACGAAGGAGCACGCAACTTGACACTGGATCGCCCGACTGTAAGGAAACTCCTAATTCAGATTCGTAGAGCGACCGGCGCGGATCAACTCGAGGTTCTCCGCTGGCTTCTTAAGAAGTTCCCCAACCAACAATAACGACGATAAACAATGGACACCATCTCCTCTCGACGCCGCAGCGAGAATATGCGGCGCATTCGCAGTGCTGATACTAAGCCCGAGATGATTGTTCGCTCCCTGGTGCACCGCTTGGGCTATCGCTTCCGGCTGCATCAGAGGAACCTCCCAGGCTGCCCAGACCTAGTCTTTTCTGCTATACGAAGAGTGGTGTTCGTACACGGATGCTTTTGGCATCAACATAGGAATTGCATCGACGGGCGCCTTCCCAAATCACGGAAGTCGTACTGGATTCCAAAACTGCTCCGAAACCAGCAGCGTGACAAACAGAACCGTGAAAAGCTGAGGAGACTAGGATGGAAGGGTTTGATAATTTGGGACTGTCAAACCTTGGACTTGGACGCACTGACCTTGCGGATCAAGAAGTTTCTCCATTGTTGACCCGAGAAAGACAGTGTTAGACCCTTAGTTCCACGACCGTTGCACCTCCCCCACCCTCTTTCTGTGGAGGCTCGGAAATCGCCTCCACGTGCGGGTGCTGCTGCAGGTATTGCCGTAAAGCTTTTCTCAGAATCCCCATGCCGCTGCCGTGGACCACGCGCACTTTGGGCAGCCCCGCCAGGAACGCGCGGTCTACGAATTTCTCGACTTCACGAGTGGCGTCATCGACGGTGTGGCCGATGACATTGATTTCTGAGGGCACGCTGCGGTCGTCTCTTTCCAGCGAGACCGAAATTCCGCGTGCGCGGGCCGCTTTGACCGGCGAGTCGGCGGCGCGCACCAGGACTTCGGCAATATCGTCGCGCGCAATCCTCATCTTCATGGTGCCGACTTCGACTTCGAAATGGTTGTCGTCGAGCCGGCGCGCAATCACTGCGGGGCGGCCAATGGACTTGAGCTTGACCGTGTCGCCCTCGGAGACATGCTTCACCACCTGCGGCTGGGCATGGGGATCGCCGCGGTCGGCACCGGTTGTGTGGGCGACCACCGTAGAATCAAACTGCTCACGAAATTCCCGCCGCAGCTTGGCGATGCGCCGCTCGGCGTCTTTCGAGAGCTTTTGCGCCGCGGCCCGGTCCTGGACGGCATTGACCGTTTCGCGCGCGTGATACTCGAAATCGCGCAGCAGCGTCTCCAGCTTTTTCTCCATCTCTTTGATTTTTGTCTGCTGTTCTTTTTTGCCCTCGGCGGCCAGTCGGGCTTTCTCACGATCGAGTTCTTCTTCGCGACTCTTCAGACGGAGGCGTTCCGACTCGGCCTCGCGCAACTCCGCATGCAGGCGGTCCAGGAATTGGCCCACATCCCGGGCCTGCGTGCCCAAGCGCGAACGCGCGGCCTGGATGATTGTGGGATTGAGTCCCAAGCGTTGGGCGATGTTGATTCCAGCCGACGCTCCCGGTACGCCGATTTTCAGCTCGTAGGTGGGCTGCAGCGTGGCTTCGTCGAACCCGACCGAGGCATTCACCACGCCGGGCGTATTCACTCCGTATACTTTGAGCGAGGTGTGGTGAGTGGAGATGATTGTCGTGCAACCAATCCGCCGGAAGTGCTCGGCAATCGCGACGGCCAACGCGGCGCCTTCTTCGGGATCGGTGGCAGACCCCAGTTCATCCAGCAGGACCAGAGATTGTGGCGTTGCTGTCCGCGAAATGGAATCGATATTGGTGACGTGCGCGGAAAACGTCGAAAGACTTTGCTCGATCGACTGGTAGTCTCCGATGTCGGCCAGCACGGCATCGAACACCGGCAACTCAGCGCGGTCGGCTGGCACGGGAATGCCAGATTGCGCCATGAGGGCCAGCAGTCCGACGGTCTTCAGGGCAACGGTTTTGCCTCCGGTATTCGGGCCGGTAATGACGAGTTCGCGCCGTTCTCCCTCCAGTTCGATGCTGGTGGGGACCACCTGTCTTCCCTTGGCCTTCAGGTTGCGTTCGAGCAGCGGATGCCGGGCGTTGCGGAGAACCAGCCGGGCTTCCGCCCGGGCTGGACGGGTCGAAGACCCGTCCCCACAAGACCCGTCCCCACACAAGCTCACGGGAACGCAGTTGTAATCCTCGGCAAACCGCGCCTTGGCAAACTGCAGCTCCAGTTCGGCTAACGTCTCCACCGCCGCCAGAATTGTGTCGGCATGCTCACCAATCCGACGCGTCATCTCCAGCAAAATGCGGTGAACCTCGGCCTGCTCGTCATCCAGCAGTCGCACTAGTTCATTGTTCTGCTCAATAGTTTCCAGCGGCTCTACAAACACTGTCTGCCCGCTGGAGCTGGCGCCGTGGACCACGCCCTGCACCCGCCGCTTCTGTTCGATCTTTACCGGAATTACAAAACGCTCGCCGCGGATGGTGACCAGCTCATCCTGCACCGTGCCGCCTTCGGCCAGCCGCCGCAGGTAGCCACGCAGTGATTCCTGAATCTGACGCTTCTGCTTTTCAATCTCGCGGCGAATGCGGGCCAGCTCTGGGGAAGCCCGGTCTTCCAGCGTGCCGTCTGGCTGAATCTTGTTGCGAAATCCTCGCAGAAATTCGGTGAAGTCGATGATGCCGGAGGAAAGCTGGGCCACCACCTTCCACTCCACTTTCATCGCGGCGGGTGGATTCAGGGCAACTTCACGCCACTCAGCCGCCCGATCTACCAGCAGCACCACATCGCGGATCTCGGCAGTTTCCAGCGCGACGCCCTCGATGCGGGATTTCTCCACCACCCACACCACATCCACCAGCCCTGAAAACTCGAGACGGCCTCCCACTCGCCGGAACTCGCGTATCTCACTCGTGAGTTGCTGCTGATTCTCAATCCAAACGCGGTCCGCGGAGGGAGCAAGATTTGCAATACGCCCATGCCCAAGCGGTGACGAAGCATATCCGCGCAACAGATCGCGCAGAGACTCGAATTCCAGCACTCGGGCACTGGTGTGGGTAAGCGGCTGGGGCAGCATCGAAGTTCATGTTACAAGAACCACAGGGTTTCGCCACAGGGCACGCAAATGTTGATTGGAAACCACGGTCGGAAACCCGGTGATTTTGAATCAACAATCACAAAATCAAGAATCTCCCTAAGCCTGGGCGGCCTCGGCCAGTGCACCCTCGGTGGCCACGGGAAAACGCATAACGAACACGGCCCCGCCTTCTGGCCGGTTGTGGCAGCTGATCTGGCCCTTGTGGTCCTGTACGACGCCGTAGGTTGCGCTCAGGCCCAGCCCTGTGCCCTTGCCGATGGGCTTAGTGGTGTAGAAAGGATCAAACACGCGCTGCGGCTCCCTGATTCCAGGGCCGGAATCGGAGAATTCCAGCACAACTTCGCTGCCTTCCTGCCGCGCGCTCACCGAAAACATTCCTCCGCCCACGTCTTCGAGAGCATCCATGGCGTTGGCGATGATTTCCAGGCAGCACTGGAAGAGCTGGTTGCTGTTGCCCCAGATGCGCGGCAGGTCAGGTGGGATTTTTGTGTCCACCCGGATCTTCCTGGTTTCCATACGGAGCATTTCCAAATGCAGGATGCGGTTGAGCAGCGAACTCATATCCACCAACGTTTTCTTCGCCGGGGACTGCTGCGCAAAGCTGAGCAGACCGGCAACCAGGTCCCGGGTGCGCCGGGCTTGCTGCCCGATCTTGCGTGCCATGCTGACCTGGTTCGATTCCAGACCCTCATTGGCCACCAGTAGTTCCGAATATCCCAGGATGGCCGCCAGGGGGTTGTTGATCTCGTGCGCCGCCCCGGCCACCAGTTGCCCCAGCGACGCCAGTTTTTCCCTTTGCACCAACTGGGTCTGCAGGCGCTGCAGACTTTCCAGGCTGTGATGCGACTCCTCCAGCAGCCGCACCAGTTCACGGTCGAGCAGGTATTGGCGGATGAAAACGAAGCACCCCAGCACCAACATCGCTGCCAGCGTGACCAGCAAGCGGAAGTGGCGTAAGCGGTCAGGTGCAGTGTCGAAAAAAGCTGCGTACCAGCCCATTACCGGCAGGGAAAGAATGGCGAGCATGGCCAGCCGCGGCGCCATCGACAACCAACTGCTATGTTGCGCCGGCGCAGGCTCGCAGTCCGGTTTCAGTTCCCGCGCCAGCAGCCCCGCCCAGATCAGCCAGCAGATGGAAGCGACAAACGGGATATCATAAATGCTGCCACTGTAGTACTGGCCGCGGGCGATGGCCGCGTTCATGGACTCGGAACATAATGTGTACATCGCGTTGGCGACAAACAGATTCCAGTAGATCTTCTTCCACGTGCCCTGCGTACTCGCCGCCAGTATTCCGAGTGCCCCCAGCAGTACCAGGTTTTCCAGCAGGTACAGCAGGTCATAGTTGCGGCTGTAGACCGACGGGTTCAGAACGACATACTCATCCGGGAACACGATGAACGCGTAAAGAAACATCCACCAGATCAGCAGCATCAGGAAGTTCAACGTGCTGAAGTAGGTCTTCTTCTCTTCCTGCGGACGGTGCGGCCTCAGGGCGACCGCCGCCATGAACGGCACGACGTGAACAAACAGGATCACATCTCCCACAAACGGTTCGGGTAGGTCGCGGCGCAGAATCACTTCGTAGAGCGTCCACAGCCCCTGATTGACCGTCCACAGGAAACATCCCACCGCCATCAGGCCCCAGAAGATCCGGGTCTGGCCGCGGTTGGAAACGGCATTGGCTACCATGACAGCCGTGGAAAGAGCGATGAGCAGTAGAGAGGTAGTGTCGCCCAGAGCGAACGCCGCCGGACCAGGCTTCAAACTGAGCGACACGACGGCAAACGCCAGAATCAAACCGGCCGTGCAACTCATCCACCACTGTCGTGCAAAAGTCATTTGCTGGTTCGAATTCTAAAGGGCCCGGTTCGTTGGCCGATAGGTCTCTGGCGAGACCCGGGGGTTACTTAAGTACTCCAAGCTACCCGGCGAAGCTTGTTTTGCATCAACCGCGCCCATGCATGCGCCTCTGCTAGAATCAGCCCATGGCGTTCCCGGTCACACGCCTCCGCCGCCTCCGCCGCAGCGAGCAACTGCGCTCGATGGTGCGCGAGACCCGGCTCACCCCCGAAGCATTCGTCTATCCGCTGTTCGTTTGCCCTGGCGAGGGTGTGCGCAAAGAAGTACGTTCCATGCCAGGCGTTTTCAATCTGTCAGTGGACGAGGCGGTGAAAGAAGCGCGTCAAACCTACTCGCTGGGCGTGCCCGCAATCATCCTGTTCGGTTTGCCAGACAAGAAAGATGAAGTCGCCACCGGCGCCTGGGCGGAAGACGGCATCGTGCAGCAGGCGGCCCGCGCCATCAAACGCGAAGTCCCGAAGCTCATCCTGATGGGCGATGTCTGTCTGTGCGAGTACATGTCACATGGCCACTGCGGAATTGTGCGGACGAACGGCCCCCAATCCCTGGGAGCCGCCGTCGCCTTGCCCCCTGCCACAACCACTGATTACGAGATTGACAACGACGCCACCCTCGAACTGCTGGCTCGCACCTCGGTCTCGCTGGTGCGCGCCGGGGTGGACATCGTTGCTCCCTCCGACATGATGGATGGCCGCGTGGGCGCCATCCGCAAGGCGCTCGACCAGGCCAGCCTGACCAACACACCGATCCTTTCTTATGCGGCCAAGTTTGCTTCGGGATTCTACGGACCCTTCCGTGAAGCCGCCGATTCTGCGCCCCAGTTCGGTGACCGCCGGTCTTATCAGATGGATGGAGCGAATTTGCGCGAGGCCATGCGGGAAATTGAATTGGATATTGAAGAAGGCGCGGACATGATCATGGTGAAACCGGCCATGCCCTATCTGGACGTGATCGCCGCGGCGCGGGACCGCTTTGATTTGCCTTTGGCGGCTTACCAGGTCTCGGGGGAGTACGCCATGATCGAAGCAGCGGCGCGCAATAACTGGATTGATCGCGAGCGCGTCATGATGGAATCGCTGGTTTCCATTCGGCGGGCCGGGGCGAGCATTATCCTCACGTATTACGCTAAGGAAGCCGCTCGACTGCTTAGCTGACTTCCCTTTTCCTCGTCTGAGAACCGAGAACCGCAACTGTTTTCCGAATCCCCAACCCCTGTCGTAGAATCACCTATTTGAGTACCTGTCATTATTCTTGCTAGGGGAGCACTCTTTTGCCTGAAGCCATCTACGACGTCGCTATCATCGGCAGCGGTCCCGCCGGATACACGGCCGCCATTCGCGCCGGCCAGTATGGCCTCAAAACCTCTCTTATCGAAAAAGACAACGTGCTCGGAGGCACCTGCCTGCACGTGGGCTGCATTCCGACCAAGGCGCTGCTATTCAACGCTGAAATCTGGGACCACTTGAAAGATGCCAAAGAGTTCGGCATTGAGGGAGTGGACTCTCGCAAGCTGAACTGGGCCGCGGTCCAGGAACGTAAATTGAAGATCGTCACCAAGCATGCCAAGGGTCTCGAATTCCTCATGCGCAAGAACAAGGTCGAGACCATCAGGGGATACGGCAAGCTCACCGGGCCCGCGCAAAATGGCATTCTCACCGTCGAGGTCACGGCCGACAGCAAGGCGACGAACATCAAAGCGAAGAATGTCATTCTCTCCACCGGTTCAGAAGCCCGCATGCTGCCCGGTCTGGAACCCAACGACCGGATCCTGACCAACATTGAGATTCTCAGCCTGAAAGACATTCCCAAGTCACTGGTGGTGGTCGGCGCGGGCGCGGTCGGCGTGGAATTCGCCTCCATCTTCCGTTCTTTTGACACCGAGGTCACGATTCTCGAGATGCTGCCCCGCCTGGTTCCCGTCGAGGATGAAGACGTTTCCAAGGAATTGGCCCGCGTCTATCGCCAGCGCGGCATCAATTTCCATACCGGTGCGAAAGTTGAAAAGGTGGAAAAAACCAAGTCTGGGATGGCAGTGACCTTCAGCGTGGACGGCAAACAACAGAAACTCGAAACCGAGAGAATCCTGATCGCCGTAGGCCGTAAGCCGCGCACCGAAAACATCGGCCTGGAAAGAACCAAGATCAAGCCTGATCGCGGCTGCATCAAAACCGACAGCTGGATGCAGACTGCTGAGCCCAGCGTTTATGCCATCGGCGATATCGTGCTCGGGACGCCGCAACTGGCGCACGTCGGCGCCATGGAAGGCATCGTTGCTGTGACCAAGATCGCCGGCAAGCCGGGCAAACCGATCAATCCTGAGCACATCCCGAACGCCACTTATTGCCACCCGGAAATAGGCAGCGTCGGCCTGACCGAGGCCAGAGCCGAAGAGGCAGGCTACAACGTCAAAGTCGGTAAGTTTCCGTTCACCGCAAACTCACGGGCCTCGATCGTCGGCCAGCACGAGGGCTTCATCAAAATTGTCTCCGACGCGGACCACGGTGAGATTCTGGGCGTGCACATCATCGGCCCGCAGGCCACAGAGTTAATCGCCGAAGCCGTCGCCGCCATGGAACTGGAAGCCACGGTAGAAGACCTGATGTGGACGATCCACGCGCATCCGACGCTGGCCGAAGCCATGCTCGATGCCTCGAACAGCGTGTATGGACTGGCGATTAACGCATGAGAGACCAGCCACGGATTTTCGCGGATCTTCATGGATAGAGCTTTTTTTCTGATCAGTGTTAATCCGTGAAAATCCGTGGCCAAGAAGTTCGTGATCTCCGTCCTCCAACTCGGCACCGTTGATTACGCCACCGCCCTGCGTCTGCAGCAGCGGCTCGTCGAACTCCGCAAAGACGGCCGCATCGGCGATGTCCTGCTGCTCCTTGAGCACACACCAGTCATCACCCTCGGTCGCAACGCCAAATCCGTCAACGTAATCGCATCACCTGAACAGCTCGCCGAACGCGGCGTAGAACTCTTCGAGTGTGATCGCGGCGGCGACGTGACTTTCCACGGCCCGGGACAGCTGATCGGCTATCCCATCTTGGACTTGCGCGGTTTTCCATCGACTGCGGGCAAGCGGAGTACGTTGGGCGCGGTCGAATACGTGCGCCGCCTGGAAGAGGTCTTGATCCGCACCTGCGCGGATTTCGGAATTCCAACGGAGAGAGTGGCCGGATTGACCGGTGTGTGGACAATGGAGGAAGCCAAAATCGCCGCCATCGGCGTCCACATTTCCCGCGGAGTGACTTCCCACGGCTTCGCCCTGAACGTGAACACCGATCTCGACTACTTCAATCTGATCGTCCCCTGTGGTATCGCCGCGAAACCCGTCACGTCCTTGGCGAAAGAACTCGACAAGCAGCTGGTATTGCAGGAGGTTGCCCACGCGGTCTCCCGCAATTTCGGCGTGGTATTCAACAGCCAGATTCTCTGGCTGGAAACTCTGGACGCCCTACTGGGACACGCGGTCGGCGTGCCCCTAAAGCCCCCACCCGAATTGCGCAAACTTCACAAAGAGGAAGATACGTTCCAAGCGTAGCGCCTCGTGTGGCGCGGGCGCCCTCGCCCGCGAAAGCCGCAGAGCGGCGAAAGAGTCGCCAGGCGCGACAGAACCCAGCCTGTCGCGTTAGCATTGAGGACGCCCATCCCATGGCCAAGAAGCCAACCAAACGCCCCGCGGAAAAACCCGGCCCCAACGGCCGCCGAAGTTCCGCCCCAGCGAGCAACCAGCGCACGTACACCATTCTCGACTACCGCCTGGAGAAACCCAGCTTCACCCTGCGCCCGATCCGCAAAGGTGATGAAGTCCGCTATGAAGTCGAAGGCGATCTCACCGCCCCCGTCCCGCCCATCCGTGAATCGAAGTACCTCGACAAGAAACAACACATCGAGATCTACCGCTGGATGCTGCTCAACCGCAAAATGGAGACCGCCCTCGAGAATCTCTACAAACAGGGCAAGGTAGTCGGCGGCGTCTACTTCGGCCTGGGCCAGGAAGCCTGCTCCTGCGCCTCCGCTTACGCTCTTCACAAAGACGACTGGATGGGCCCCATGATCCGCAACCAGGGCTCGATGCTGGTCCGCGGCTTCTCCGCCCGCGACATCATGATGCAGTACATGGCCAAGGCCGGCTCGCCCACCAAAGGCCGCGACGCCTCCTCTCACTTCGGCGACATCAAAGACCGCAACGTGGTAGCGCCTATCTCCACCCTCGGTGATCTCATCCCAGTACTCGCCGGGGTGGCCCTGGGCGCGCGCCTCCAGGGACGTAACATCGCCGTGATGACCTACATCGGTGATGGCGGCCAGTCCACCGGAGTCACCTACGAAGGCTTGAACTTCGCCGCCGTGCAAGATCTCGGCCTGGTGCTTTTCGTCGAAAATAATCTCTGGGGATACTCCACGCCCGCCGACATGCAATTCCGCGTGAAAGACCTGGCCGAGCGCGCCATCGCCTACGGCATCCCCGGCGTGATCGTAGATGGCACCGACGCCTGCCAGGTCTACGACGCTGCCCACGAAGCCTGCGAGCGCGCCCGCCGTGGCCAGGGTCCCACACTCATCGAAGCGAAGATGATGCGTATGAAAGGCCACGCCATCCACGACGCCGCGGAGTATGTCCCCAAGCCGCTGTTCGAGTACTGGCGTAAGCGGGATTGCATCGCGCGCCTTGAGAATTATCTGGTGAATGTGAAGAAGTGGCTAACCCCCACTGAGAACCGAGAACTGATAACTGGGGTTGATCAACAACTCGAGGCCGACCGCGACTTCGCGGTCGCCAGCCCGATGCCGGAACCAGAATCGGCCGCCGGTGGCGTGTACTGCGAGGATGGTTGCCACCAGATCAAGCCGAAGTATGCTGTGCCTAAAGTAAGTGTAGCGAAGTCAATCTCTACCATCTCAAAAGAGAAAGAGGCGGCGGTACATTTGAAGTAAGAGACCTGCGTTTGTCTGCGGTAATCTGCGGCGAAACGAACCTATGCCCCAACTCACCTATCTCGAAGCCATCCGCCAGGGCATCTGGGAAGAAATGGAGCGCGACCCCACCGTCTTCTGCCTCGGCGAAGACATTGGCATTTACGGCGGCGCCTTCAAAGTCACCGACGGCTTCATCTACCGCTTCGGTCCCGAGCGCGTCATTGACACGCCCATCGCCGAGTCCGCCATCGTGGGCGCGGCTTTCGGAGCATCGCTCACCGGCATGCGTCCGGTCGCTGAATTCCAGTTCATGGATTTCATCGGCTGCGCCTTCAACCAGATCGTCAACATGGTTGCAAAAGCCCACTACCGCTGGGGCGCGCCCGCGCCACTCGTCATCCGCGGCCCCAGTGGCGGCAACGTACATGGCGGCCCCTTCCACTCGCAGAATCCGGAGATGTGGTTCGTGCACGCTCCCGGCCTGAAAGTCGTCTGCCCCGCCAGCGCTTACGACGCGAAAGGCCTGATCAAGGCCGCCATCCGCGACAACAACCCGGTCATCTTTTTCGAGCACAAATATCTCTACCGCCGCATCAAAGAGGAAGTCCCAGCCGAAGATTATGTAGTGCCCCTGGGCAAGGCCCGCATCGCTCGCGAAGGCCGCGACCTCAGCATCATTACTTACGCAGCCATGGTGTTCGCAGCGCTGGAAGCCGCCGAGATTCTGGCCAGAGAAGGGATCGAACTGGAAGTCATCGATCTGCGCACCGTCTCACCACTGGACCGCGAAGCCATTGCTCAAACCGTCCGCAAGACCAACAAAGTCATCCTGCTGCACGAGGACGTGCGCACCGGCGGCCTCGCCGGTGAAATCAGTGCGATCATCAACGAAGAAGCCTTCGACGATCTCGACGGCCCAATCGTCCGCATCACCGCGCAGGATTCACCCGTGCCCTTCTCCCCGCCGCAGGAAGAATATTTCCTGCCCAAGGTAAGTGACGTAGTGCGGGAAGCGCGCCGGTTGAAGGCGTATTGAGGGTTGTAACGGAGTCACATGCACGAAACCCTCGTCACGATCGCCACCTTTCACAGCGAACCCGAGTTCCTGCTGGCCCGCACCAGGCTGGAGTCAGCTGACATCGAGTGTTTCGCGCTGGGTGAGAACATGCTTCGCATCGCTGGCTGGCATTCGCATATACTCGGTGGAATCGAACTGCAGGTGCGGGAAGCAGACGCCCAGGACGCGCTTGCGATCCTGCGTCACGCCGCCCCAATTGATAGTCCATGACTTCATAATCGATGACTTGGTAGTTCATGACCGGGCGCGCCTGCAGCCATAGCAAGTATCTAAAGGAGGAACAATGCGCAATTTTATTCTGGGAGTCATCATCACGTTGCTCGTGCTCGCTCTCGGCAGCCTAGCCTTCGCCCTACTCGGCTTCATGCCCACTAACGCTGACGTAGCTCCCCCGCAGATGGAGCGCCGCATTGCCACGAGCGCCATGGATGCCTCCATGGAGCGTCACGCCCCCCACGTGAACAACCCCCTCCCGCCCACCGACGACAACTTGATCGATGGCATGAAGATCTACACTATGAACTGCGCCCTATGCCACGGCACGCTCGACAACAAACCCAGTCCGCTGGAGAATTCCTTCTACCCACCCGTCCCCCAGCTCATTCTCGACCCGCTTGACGATCCCGAGTGGCACATTTACTACACTGCCCGTACCGGAATTCGCTACACCGGCATGCCTTCCTGGAGCAAAGCTCTGAGTGAGCAGGACATGTGGAAGGTTACTGCTTTTCTCTCCCGCATCGAGAAGCTGCCGCCAGGCGTGCAGGACTACTGGAAGAAGGCCTTCGGAGTCGGCCCGCCGCCTGTGAGCTCGGGAATGGGGAAAGAGGATAAAGACTAGGCACCGGCGAGATGTGTTTAGTCCGTTATATATAATGTGGGTTTGCGTTTGGCCCGAAGGCGTTAACCGGGGCCGCGTGGAAGGGAACTATGCCGACTGACATCGTCATGCCCCAGATGGGCGAATCGATCTTCGAGGGGACCATCACCAAGTGGCTGAAGAAGCCCGGCGACAAGGTACAGCGCGACGAGCCGCTATTTGAAATCTCCACTGACAAGGTGGACGCCGAGATTCCCGCGCCCGCCTCCGGCGTCCTGCAGGACATCAAGGTTGCCGAAGGCAGCACGGTTCAGGTGAATACCGTAGTCGGCACCATTGCTGCTGAAGGGGAAGCCGTCGCGGCGAAGCCTGCTCCCGCCAAGTCCGCGCCAGCCACCCAGCCCGCTCCGGAAAAGAAGGAACCGGTTTCCGCCAAGCCGCAAGCCCCCGCAGCCGAGCACAAAGAAGTGATTCAGTTCCCGCACGAGGAAGAAGACCACGCTCGCTCCTCGCCCCTGGTACGCAAGATCGCCCGTGAAAACAACGTCAATCTCGCGCAGGTAACCGGCACTGGCCTGGGTGGCCGCATCACCAAGCAGGACATCACGGCCTTCCTGGAGAGGAGCCAACCTTCCGCCATTCCGGCCGCGTCCACTGCGTCCACGGCTGCCGCTCCCAAGCCGGCCGCCCCGCCTGCCCCGGCACCCATCCCCGGTGATCTGGTGCCTATCAACCAGATGCGCAAGATCATCGCTCAGCGCATGATCGAGTCTCGCCGCACCAGCGCTCACGTCCACTGCATGTTTGAAGTGGACCTGACATCCATCGTCCGGTTGCGCAACAAGACGAAATCCGCTTTTGAGCAACGCCACGGCGCGCGCCTCACCTTCATGCCCTTCTTCGTACGCGCCGCCATCATCACGCTGCAACAGTTCCCTATCGTCAACGCCTCGATCGAAGCCGAGAGCATCCGCTACCATCGGCACGTCAACATGGGGATCGCCGTCGCACTCGACTGGGGCCTGATTGTGCCGGTTCTGAAAAATGCCGACGAGCTCAACTTTCTCGGATTGCAACGCGGCATCACCGATCTCGGCGAGCGTGCCCGCTCCAAGAAACTCATGCCCCAGGAAGTGGAAGGCTCCACCTTCACCATCACCAATCCTGGCCAGTTCGGCGCTGTGTTCGGACTACCCATCATCAACCAGCCGAACTCTGCCATCATGGGTGTGGGGGGAATCACCAAAGCGCCAGTAGTTGTGACCGACAGCGATGGCAACGATTCCATCGCTATCCGTTCCCTGGTTCACCTGACTCTCGGCTACGACCACCGTCTCATCGACGGCGCCGTCGCCGACCAGTTCATGGCCCTGGTGAAGAAGACGCTCGAGGGCTGGAGCGAAGAAGTCGGATAGAGTGTGTGGGGACGGGCGACGCGCCCGTCCCGGCCCAAGCGCAGCTCGGCCCGCTCAACCCAAACCCACCTGCTGCTTCCACGCCTCCACTGCCGCAATCGTGTCCGCATCCGCGCTCAGCCCAGCTTTGATCGCCGCCGCCACATTGGCCTGCTCATCCGGACCAAGGTTAAACAACGACTGCAACTTCAGATAAAGCTCAACTCCAACCGGCCCCACCGCCAAAATGTCCGCCAGAAGCTGTTCGATCAGTAAAGCGACTCCCTGCGCGTCGAGTCTCGCCATGTTATTTCACCTCCAGTAGTTTGTAGTCCGCCAGAACGACGCCAGCCAGGTTGACGATGACCTGCAAATCTTGCGTAAATGTCTGCTGACTTTTTGGATTCTTCACCCCGAGTCCGCCCGACTGAATCAGCGCAGTCCCCTGGTTCTTGATCTCGTTCAGCAACGCCTGGATCAGGGCCGACTGATTCGCTGCCCGGGCGGAACCGGCAGAGAGAATGTTCTCCAGCGCCTCATGGTCTTTGGCAACGGTTTCCTGGTAATTCAGGATCGGCGCCGCCTGTTGGACAGTCATGCCTCCGGCTTGCTGCACCGCGATGATGCCTTTGGCTACATCGTTATTAAGCTGGGCCAGTGCGGCCACATTGACGTTCACCCGCTCCCACGGCGACACCGGGCCGGATGGTTTGTGAATGCAACCCGCCGTGATCACCGTAAGAAGCATCGTTAGCATTACTTGTTTCTTCATTTTCCCTCCGTCATTCTGCACACTTGTCCGCTCCCACCACAGCGTTCATGGTTAGCTTGTCTTCGCCCAGATCGACGAATTTAGGCACGCTCCCGGAGGCACAATCACCTTGCCGGCCTGTGAACTCCCAGAAGGATTTGTGGGTACGAAGCGCGCCGTGATCAACGTTTCCTGCAGCCCGCCCGATGCGCTACCTACGGCGTATCCCGCGGAATGTGCATTTGCGGTTGTGAACTGCAAGGTCCCGGGCTGCCCATCTCCATTGCAGGTTCCGCCCGTGACCTTCACCGCCTCCGCTGTTCCGGTGCCCGAAACGTAAACGTAATACTCGGGTTCTGCGCCCTTCACGCCTAATGGACACGCAGTCAGACTTACTGTCTTTGCTCCGGCCGTGCTCAAGTCCGCCGCCGGCGCCTGCGACCAGTTGTAATCCGGCGCGTACTTCACCGCTTGCATACCCGCGGTCAGTCCGCTGCCGGCCTTCGGCTTGTAGGTCCCGCTCGACGCTTCGAACGTGATCACCTGGTTATCAGTAGGCGTCGTCGTCGCCACAGGCACGTTTTGGATGGACACAGCATTACTGCTGGTGCCGCACGCGCCCCAACTCGAGTCTCCCTTCAAACACAAAGTCCCATTCGCCCCGCCATTGCCCAGCTGGCTGGTTGGAACCACGCCGCCGATCAGGTTCGCCTTCGAAGCCAGGCCCACGTCGGCGTAGTGCTTGGTCGCAGCGTGGTTGGGCGCCGTGGGATCTCCCGGCAACAGCAACGGGCCGGTCATCGCATCTCCTGCTTTGCTCACGAACGATCCGGCGCCCTGGTTTGCAACTGCCCCATCCACGTATGCCTTGTTGGCCACATCTGTCGCCTGCACCGGCGTGGGCACGATGGGCGGCGCCGAAAACTGCTTCACGCCGTCAATCGTCTCCCCCCCGCTTTTGTGCACCACGACCGAGTCGCCCGCCTTGGCAGCGACGGCGGCGTCCACGTACTGCCGCGTGGCCATCTGCGCGGTTAACCCGGTCGCACCCAATGTCGTGCGCACCGCCGCAATGGTCGTCGGAGAAGTCGTCGACACTAGCCAGTACTCGGTCTTGACCATGCCATCATCCAACTGGAAGACCACGGTGTAGATCGTTCCTACCGGGGTTGCACCGGTGTTGGGAACCAGATTGACCGACAACGCGCCCTGTGGTCCCAAAATCACGCTTTTGGTTCCTGCCGCCACCGTCTTTGCATCGGCCGTGATGAAGGCCGGCCACGAAATCAACAACGTCCCTCCAGCGGGAGCGCCGTCGGCGCGATACACGATGTCGCTGACTGTGGTAGTCGCCGGTGCCTGCGCCTGCGACACTAGTCCCATCAGTACCGGCAGCACCAAATAGAAAAGCCGCCCCAGTGGGCGGCGTACCTCGAGCATGACTTCCTCCCCGAAGAAGGGAATTAAACCGTTCTGAATTTAGCGATTGCCTGGCAGAAGATGCGATTAAACGACGATGACAACTGAGAGCCGAGAACTAGGAACCGAGAACTGACAAATAACTACCCTACTTTCCCACTCTGACGTGCTGCTGCAAAAACTCTTCCACGCTACGCACATACACGTCGGCAAAATCTACCACTGGACGCCGGGTCTCGATCAACTCCATGGCCTGTCCAGGCTTCCAGCCCAGCGTACACAACAAAGCCAGCGCCATCATCGGCGCTCGATGCACTCCTGCTGCGCAGTGAATGAACAGTTTCGCGCCCTCTTCATCCAGCGCTTCCAGCGCAAACTCCACTCCGCGCTGAAAAACTTCCGGTGGCTTGGGCTGGAAATCGTCTTCAATCGGATTCCACAGCACCTTGATCCCGTGCGGCTCAGCCAGAGCGGTGTCATCAAACTCGATCTGCATGTCGAGGATGTGCGTTACTCCCGCCCGCGCCACCGCCTCCATGTTCTGCGCCATCCAGATCCCACCGCCGACCGCGATCCGGCCGGTCACCCATGTCATATCCATCCTGAAAGTCCCGTGTGGAACGAGCAGCCTCGCCCGCGATCCGGCCTGGCTTTCCAAGACCGCCGAGCAACGGCCAGCGGCTAACGACCAACGATGCGCGACCGCCGGCCACTGATTGACTTTCATTTTACGGCATCACCTGATCTGCCACTGGCTGCGGCTCGCAATCTTTCGTAACCTCGGTTTCCAACATGGGTTCTTCCGGCAAACCGAGACGGCGCATGAGCGTCCCGGCCAGCGAATCCTCACCGGGCATTTCTTCCTGGGGCGCGGCAGGATACAGTCCAATCATCTCGAACAAGTATTTCATCGCCGCGTAGTGGCCTTTTTCCGCCTCCTCCATGGTCGTCCTCACCATGGCGACGGCCTGACTCCCCACCAGATTGGCGATCTGCTGCCGGATCGCCGCCAAATCAGCTGGCTTCCGCGGCCCTTTTCCCGCCGGAGCGACTCTCCGCCTCCGCTTGCTCCCGGTCTTTGTCTTTGCCCTGGTTTTCGTCATGGCCGCAATCAGCGGAAGCATTGGTCCCGCAAAAAACTTAGGGCGTGCCCGGTTGAGCACGCCCTAAGGAATTTCTTGCTATCTAAGTTTAGAATATCATATCGCGGGGGGTAAATGGGACATGCTCCCCACATTTTTATTTGGTGTGCGCAGAATGACTTACGGGAAATTCGTCCATTTTGCCCCCTTGACAACTTTCCGCTCGCCCCGAATCTGTCTCGGGCAGACGCGTCAAAAGCCCGCCCTTCAGGAAGATTTCACTTAGCCGGTCCAGTGCTTCCGGAAAACGACGTCCCACCGTGCGCCGCCAGCAACCTAGAATCCGCGCCGCCTCATCCTGCGAATATGACTGCAGCACTATTTTCGCGATCAGCGCCTGCTCGAACTCGTCCAGTTGCTTCAGGCTTCGTTCCACATCGTGCACAAAGATTGCCGCATCCTCAAACGAGCATACGCGGTACGACGTGACTCGCGTCCGAAAGAACTCCCGCCCCAGCAGCGACGGCAAGCGTCCCACTTCCACCGAAACCCGCATATAGCGTTTCAGCAACCCCACCGTCCGGTCCCGGTACAGCCACAAATCCGGATCACTGCCCGGATCTCGTGTGGGGACGGGACTTTGCCCCGTCCCGGTCGAGCGCAGCTCGGCGGTTATGTGCTCCACCCCTTCGGGAACTGCGGCGGTTGCGCTCACAAAGGGGACCACGGAGGCGGTCATGCGTTCCCCCCTTCTCCGCAAATCGCTGCTAAGTCGATTCCTTGTGTCTTGATGTCGACTTTATGGTTGGCGGGTAACCGCGACTGACTCTTGCGATAGTGCAAAACCGAAGGGTCCGTCATCTCTACAACGCAGGAGGCGCAATACACTTCCCCGGATCCGCGCACCCGCAGCCACAGTCCCCCGCAGCGCTCGCAATACTTCAACTCCATCTGGATAAGTTCAAAATCCTCGAGTTCCATGAAAGCCTCCACCGCGGTCAGCACTAGCCATAGCTCCAGTTTTCCTGACGGCTGATAGCTGATGGCTAAAATAAAAATGCCCTGCGCCGATTACCTGGCACAGGGCTCGTTTCTCTTACGATGACCTGTTGAAAGTATTTAGTTATAAGTACGTTGGCCTTCTGCCTGACACTGGATGACCGAAGACTGACGACTAAATGGCCGGCTGGCGGAAGTAGCCCTCCTCGTAGCCGGACTTCAACACGCGGCCGTTCTGCACGACCACGCTGACCCGGCCAGTAAAATGAAGCGACCACAGTAGCCGCTCCATGGCCGAAGAGAGCACTTCCGCGCTGCGCACCTTGCGGCGAAACTCCACGAAGCTGGTCTCTTCGTTCTCGGGTAGTGAATTGCTTGCCATGATTTTGTCCTGACTTGGAAGATGAGTTATATAAGGCTCTCAGCCTATAGCTCCGGGTTTGGTGGAGTCAAGAACACGATTATGCACTTGACACATCATCCGCTTTCTGAGAGAATGGCTGTGTTCGGAGGCAGCCATGAATCTCTTAGACATTTACAAGGAACTGAACACCGAAGCCAAATGCCTCGCCTTCCTAGAGGCTATGCGCTGGCCGGAAGGTGTCAAGTGCCTTTCTTGTAATTCCGAGCGCGTTTCCCACCTCACCTCCACAGGCAAGAGTGGAAAACCCCGGCATCTCTACCAGTGCAAAGAGTGCCGCTTCCAATTCACCGCCACCACGGGCACCGTCTACCATGACACCCACCTGCCCCTAGCGAAGTGGTTCCTCGCCATTGCCCTGATTACGGAATCGAAAAAGGGTATCTCCGCCAATCAACTTTCCCGCGCCCTCGGTGTGCAATACCGCACCGCCTGGTATCTGGCGCACCGCATCCGCAAAGCGATGGTTGAAGCGAACGCGCCCAAGCTGCGCGGCATCGTGGAAGTGGATGAGACCTACATCGGCGGGAAGCAGCGCGGCCACCGGAGTAAGCTCAAGAATAAAGACGTAGTGATTGGAGTGCGGGAGCGCGGCGGCCCAGTGCGTTTCGTGCAGACCCCGGACAACAAAGCGGACACGATCTATCAGGTGATCGCGGACAATGTTTCCAAAGACGCCGAAGCAATTATGACGGACGAAAATCCCGCCTACAATTTCAAGCTCACCCAATTCAAAGACGTGCGGCACGGGCGCATCCGCCACAAGGACAAAATCTACGTGCGCGGGGACGTTCACACCAACACCGTCGAATCCGCATTCTCACTTTTCAAGCGCGGCTTGAACGGTGCCTTCCACAAAGTTTCCTTAAAGCACCTGCAACGATACTTGGAAGAATTCGCCTACAGGTTCAACAATCGGAAAGCGCCCGACCTGTTTGGGATGACCGTGGCGCGGTTGGCGAAGATCAGCGGGATGACTTATGCCAAGCTGGTAGAGGAGAACGCCTTCACGCAGTTTGTGAGACCGTAAAAAATTGAAAGCCCGGATTCGTGGTCCGGGCCATGACACTCCCTATTACGCAAGGATAGTATACCTTGCGAAAACCAAAGGCTAAACCACAAATCCGGCGCAGGGAAGAGTCGCACTCTATGAGTCTTGTGTTTTCGCTGCTCCAGAAAGACTACATAATTGTGGCGGCAGACAGTCGGCACACGCGCGGTGACTACAGTGGTGGCCTGTACAAGAATGATAGAGGCGTCAAAACGGTTGAAGTGATGCATGGTGTCGCTGTCCTTGGCTTTGCTGGGCATGATCGGGGCGAGCACATCATCTCCCGCGCTATATCCAGCGGCATGCTAGAGAATGGCGAAACACTTCTGCAACTCGCGGATCAATTCTTCCCTTTCGCAAGCCAAGAATATGAGCGGCAGTACCCCCCTGGTACTGAGTTTCCCCCTGTCGTTGAATTTTTGCTTGCCGGGTGGTCTCGGCATGGTGGCACAAGACTTGCGACCGCCTACAGTTTCAGACTTCCCGGCCAGGTCTCATATACCGAATGCACCTACCCGCATCGCTGGTTCGAGATCATCGGCAAAAGTTGCCACGGCGCACTTTATGCGCTGCATCGCTTCGGAAATCAGGAGTTGCCTCTAGATTCAGCGTTGAGACTGTCGGCTTTCGTGATGAGAGAGATTTGTGAGCAGGATACGAGCACGGGCGGTGAGCCACAAATTTACCTGCTCACTCCAGATGAGAAAGTAACTAAGAAAACTCCCGGAGAGATCGAAGCGCTGAAAGGTGTCGCCAAAACTGCCGGGTCGCAATTGGAGCAATATCTACTTCTGGGGCGGGATTAACTTCTCCGGCTTGCGCTCTAACTTAAGCCCGTGATGCCTAAACTGGTCATGACTTTCTTGGCGTCCTCTAAGCGTTTGCGGGCCTTATCGCGTTCGACTATTAAAGCTGCGAGGTCAGCTTCGTTCAAGATGTCTGCGGCTGATACCTTGCCAGTGTACCAGCCGAATTTTATTTTGCCGTCTACAAGCGTTGGCTCTTGCGGAGTCCTGTTCTGTCTGTCCATCGTGTTACCTGCTTCACGGTAGGCCAGGAAAACTTTGTCGATCTTCTGCTCAATATGGGCAGCCTCAACCTTGGCCACCTGGTACTCAGACACGGCGGCCCCAATCTGGGCGTTCTTGTCATCTGCTGTCATATTTGGCTAGTTTACGCGCTACCTCTGCGGTGGGATTAACTTTTCTGGTTTCCGCTTGCTTACCTTGACGTTCTCTCGCTTTACGGGCTTCGACTGGAGCAGGCTCCGAACGATTCCTTCAAACTTGGCCCGGTCTACCTTCAAGCTTTTCTTTGCCATACTGCTCCCACGTTTTCCACTTTTCCGAGCTTTATTAAGCCAATTGTTTTCCTATTTTTTCCACGTTTTCCTCGCAAGATACTTTCATCCACAGCTCGCATTTGTGGCACTATCCGCGAATAAACGGAGGGATTGGGCATCGGTTAAGCCCAACGGCCTTAAAAGCCGTTGACTCTGACAGGTCTTGTGGGTTCGACCCCCGCTCCCTCCGCCGATTCCAAATGAAAGGTCGTTTCAAATGGAAAATGATACGAAACGCATCCTACTCCAAGTGCTCCAAACAATGCTAGAAGAAGTCGAAGTTATTGAAGCCTTGGACTCCGGTCTCGCTCGACTGTCTGGAGGCGCAGCAATGCGAGGCGGTTGCGCTCGCGGACTAGCTGACAGAGTTGAGAGACTAGCCGAACAAGTTCGCGATCACTACTAGGTTGCCTTGGGGATGCCTTCCGGCGTCCCCGCTTTTTTCCCCTGTCACGGCTGGTTGTCATCGTCGCCCCCGTCTGGATGATGTGTCAACTGCATAATCGTGGTCAAGAAGTCTATTTCCTTGCAGATGTTGCGTTTGGAAAATGAATAGCGAAACGCTATATCCTGCGCGCACATTTGCTGTGGAATTCCCGGCCTGTGGAAATCTGAGATTGAGATTTGGCCGCCTGGGTGGAGAAAGGGGGTACACGGCAGGCGGGCAAACTCGGGCAATTATATTTCCTTGCAGATGTTGTGCTTAACATTAAAATAGCGAGACGCTATAGACCGGTGCTATACTCTCCCTATGAAATTCAAGGCACTGCAGGACAACTTGCGCAAGACCATCTGGGGGCGCATCGAGGAGGGGGATCTGACCGGGCTGCGCCTGGCCAAGGAGACCGGCTTTAAGCAGGCGCATATCTCGAACTTCCTCAACCGCAAGCGCGGCCTCAGCATCGAGGGCATGGACAAGGTGTTGAATGTACAGCACCTATCGGTTTTGGACCTGCTCGACCCCAGCGAGATCAACAAGCGCGCCAGCATCCTGCCTCCCAGCGGGGACGAATTCGAGAACGTGCTCCTGGTGGACGGCAGCATCGCCGCCAACCAGCCCCTGGTGATGAGCATGAAGGTGAAGGAGATCCTGAAGTTCAAGAAGAGTTTCCTGCGCAAGCTGCGTGCCGAAATGGAAGGCGACCGCGATCACTGGGAGCGCTTCGTGCTCATCAAAGCCGACGGCCGCGAGGGTATGAGCATGTATCCTCGCCTGCTGCCCGGCGCCACCGTTCTGCTCGACCGCCACTACAACTCACTCAAGCCCTACCGCAAAGGCGAGTCCAACATGTACGCCGTGAGCAAGGACGGCCGCTGCACGGTGAAGTACGTGGAACAAGCCGGCAACCACCTCGTCCTGCGCCCCCACAACCAGGTGTACCCGGTCGAGGTCATGGCGATGGAAGAAGGCAAGAAGGCTGGCGATTACCTCATCGGCCGGGTTTGTTACGTGGGGATTGAGACCTAGGGGGATTAAAACATCGAGCCCGACAACCACCCAGGAGCTTGTTGAAAAACCTTGCGGATTGTCATTCCGAACGCCTTTCAGGCGTGAGGAATCTGTTTTTCCTTGAGTTTGAAGAAAGCAGATTTCTCGCTTCGCTCGAAATGACAAATTCTAGATGTTTTTCAACAAGCTCTTACTGTCAGGGCCTGTTGAGCAAGACAGTTACGACATCGGCGACGAGATTGACGAGCACCAGGTCTGGCGCTTGGTCCCCGTTCAAATCTGCGGCTGCGGCTACGTACACTCCAACACCGCTCCGTACCTCGCCCGCCAGATGAAAGCTGCCATCTCCCACACCGCCCATCACGAACACACCGTGACGTTTTGTGACGGCGACATCCAATTTGCCATCGCCGTTGAAGTCGGCGAGCGCCGCCCAGCCTTCGTTCGCATCGCGTAATTGGGAATGCCAGCCCGCCTGGAAAGTACCATCTCCGACGCCCAGCAGAACCTGTAAATTACCGGTGCTGGCGACGACAATATCCTGGTTGCCGTCCTGATTAACGTCTCCTACAGAAAAGTTGACCCAGTTTATGATGACGTGATTGAGAATCTGATTTTGAAAGGTGCCGTCGCCGTTGCCGAGGAACACGCCGATGCGTGCTTCAGGCACGTCGACAATACTCTCGAGCGCGGCTACATCCAATCTGCCATCGTGGTTAAAGTCAGCCAGCGCCACCTGAACAGGATGTAGGCCATCGGAGCTGAAGCTCGCGAACTTGGTGAAGGTTCCGTCGCCGTTCCCGAGGATCACCGTTATAACGTCAGCCACACCATTTCCAACCAGGAGGTCGAGCTTGCCGTCACCGTTCAGGTCTCCCGCAGCCAATGACAGAGGGACAGGGCCTGCGGGCGAGGTCACAGGTGCAGAGAAGGTTCCATCCCCGTTTCCCAGCAGGACGTCCACACTGCTGCTCGCCGTATCGGGCACTGCCAAGTCCAGTTTGCCGTCATGGTTGAAATCGCCGACCGTTACCCATTCTGCCGTCAGACCGACGGCATAGTTCACGGCCGGCTGGAATGTGCCATCGCCGCTGTTGAGGAGCACACTCACACTCGGAGTGCCCCCAGTCTGGGCACTATTGGCAACGGCCAAATCCAGCTTTCCGTCTCCGTTGAAATCACCTGTGGCGACGAACACTGCGTCGGGGCCAACCGGATAGTTCACGGGCGGGCCGAAACCTGAGGCTTGCGCAGATACGCAAAACAGAAGCAAAGGAAAGAGGCGGGCCAGGAACGGGAGGAAACGCATAACTTCACTCCTATCAAAAAACTTTGTACGCGATAGGGAGCCGGGGCGGAACGCGAAAAATTGAAGCATTGAGTCATTGAGCCATCAAGCCTTGTAACGGCTCAATGACCCAATGACTCGATGAATCAATGTGCCACTACGGAGTTCCCATGTAGCCGTGGATCGTCACTCCGTCTGCGTCGGTATAGCGGCCCACGATCGTGCCCGCGTTGTTGAGGCCACGGACACGAGTCTCAAAGGATCCCGGGAACATTACGCTACTGTAGGTCCCGGCAATCCGGGTATACCCGCTGAAGGGGCCCGATGCGCTGGCGCCATAAAGGCCCACTATCTCGCCGCTGTCGTTGATCCGGTCGGCCGCAGTCACGCCGGAGCCCGGGAAATCAATCTGCTTGAATTTCCCGTTGATGAATGAGTATCCGTGCTGCACCCCGTTGGCGTCGAAGAAAATTCCGACCATCTGGCCCTTGTTGTTCCTTCCGAGGAGCTCGGTGAGCCCTCCGTTATGCGGCACGTCGACGGTGGTGTAGGTCCCGGAGTCGAGGATGAATCCGTGTAAAACACCACTGCTGTCGGCGTAAGCGCCCACGATGACGCCGTCGTTGGTGATGGTCCAGGCGTTGGTGAGGGTGGAGCCGGGAGGATCGATCTTGGTGAACGTCTTCCCGCTGAGCATGAAACCGTGGGTGATAAAGTTTGCATCCGTGAACCATCCCACGATCTGTTTGTGGTCGTTGATGCCATAGGCCAGCGTGCCAGTCGCATGCGGCACATTGATGGTTTTGAAGTTACCGTTGGCCAGAACGAATCCGTGGTTGATACCATTCGTCACGGAGAATCCGACGACGGTTCCAGCTCGGTTAATGCCGTTGCAGTCCGTCTCGGTAGCGCCGGGAACATCCACGCTGGTTAATTGAGCCTGGGCCTGCGGAATGCTCAAGCTGAGGAAAACGACAAGCGAAAAGCAAGTGAGAAGCAATACAGTCAATCTGTGTCTTGGCATTGGAGCCTCCTGAGGTAAGGGCGCCACATGCTATGCACACATTGCTCTAATGTCAAGTGTGCGCCGGCAGCATAGAGACTTCCAGCCCCAGCCGCATTTCTTACGTTGAACCCGTCTTCCGAGGTATCTTCACACTCATCAAAGTCCTTATTGGGGGCGGAAAGTCGAGCTAGTCGTGCCACTGCTCCAGCACCCGGCGCAGTGTTTCTACCGACTTGCCCAGAGCCGCCAGGTCTTTTTCCGTGAGTATTTCAAGATGCGCGGCGAGATAGGCGATCCTGCGCTTGCGGCCTTCCTGCAACAGGCGGACACCCTTGGGAGTGGCCCGAATGCGAACCCGGCGGGCATCTTTGGAATCAGGGACGCGAGTGGCCAGCCCGCTGCGCTCCAGCCCGCTGACGATGCGGGTCATGGTGGGTGGTTTGACTTGCTCGGCCGCGGCCAGTTGGCCCAGGGTCATGGGCCCGCCGAAAACCAGCACGGATAAAGCCGAGAAACGGGCCGGGCCTTCGCCGCTGGCAATATCCTGTTTGCGCACCCGCCGCAGCAGATGGATGGCGGCCGAGTGCAGGCGGTCGGCGACAGCCTCGGAGCGGAGCGGTGGGGGCGGTTTACGGGGCATGTCTTAGAGAATTTACGATTGCCGGTTTCCCATTGCCAAGGGCAACATTTTGACCCTTGACACGTGCGTGGTTCTTATTATAATTCGTTAGCATTGCTAATGAAAGAGAAATTGAGGAGGCTGGCATGGACGGCCGGATAGAAGTAATCATGGTGATTCAAGCGGGAGACATCGAGAAATTGCGCGGCCTGCTCGCGGCGGATCCGTCCCTGGCGTCGGCGCGGGACGGGAACGGGGTTTCGGCCACCATGCACGCGCTTTACCGGCAGCGCAAAGATGTGCTCGACCTGCTGCTGGCGGCGAAACCGGAACTGGACATTTTCGAGGCCAGCAGCGCCGGCCGGGTGGAACGTGTATCGGAACTCCTGCAGCGCGCTCCCAGCCTGGCCACAAGCTGGTCGGGCGACGGCTTTACGCCGCTGCACTTCGCAGCTTTCTTCAAGCAGGATGGGATCGCCACTTTCTTGCTGCATCATGGCGCCGACGTCGCCGCCCAGGCCAAGAATCCGATGAAAGTAACACCGCTGCACAGTGCCGCGGCCGCGCACAGCTTGCCGATTGTGCGCGCCCTGCTCGAACATGGCGCCCCACCCAACGCGCGCCAGCAGTTGGGATGGACCGCGATCCACGAGGCCACCCAGAGTGGCGACAAAGCCATGGTCGAGTTGCTGCTCCAGCACGGCGCGGACCCGGCCCTCGCCAATGACGAGGGCGCGACTGCTATCCAACTAGCTGGCAAGAATGGGCACACCGAAATCGTAAAGCTGCTGGGGGCGGCGTAAGAACCCACACAGAAGCCCAACCATGTTTAGGGACGGGTTTCAAATTGCGCATTGGCCAGGCACACGGCGGGAAATTAACCACTCTTCGGCGCTGCTCTCGAAGTCCCCGGCCCCACTCCACTCCCCAAAAAAATCGCTATAATCGCCGCCAAGCTTGGGGCGCAGAAAGCAGCCGGTGCCATTCAAATCCAAAAGCCCGAGGCCTAGAGCCCAAAGCCCAGAGCCCAAAGCCCAGAGCCTGAAGTTCAAAGCCTTCTGGTATCATCATTTTTCCGCCAGGATTTTTTCTAGATGGACGACGAGATTCCAATTGTTTCGATGGGACGAGAGGCATTCATGGAGGAAGTACCCGCTGTCGCTGCTGGCGCCCGCCGCAATGAAGATATCGCACTTGATCTGATGAAGTTCATTGCCATGACCACCGGCTACGGCCGCACCAGTTCGTCCGGAGTTGGTTTCCAGGGCAGCGGAGCGGCAGCAAAGCCGGAAGAGTACGCCGCGCATTTGCTCGAACTTTATGGGAAGTGTTTGCAGGCGGTGCAAGCCAAGAAGTAGACGCAGTGCCGCAACGCGAGTTCGCGGCCAGGGCAGGGCATAACCCCGCCCTCAACGCGAGACGATTAACGACGGCGGCGTCCGCTCTTCTTGCGCGCGGACTTCTTTGCTTTCCGTGCCTTTTTCTTTTTCGCGGGCTTTCTCTTGGCCGCTTTGCGGACGGGCTTCTTTTTCTTCGCAGGCTTTTTCTTGCGGGCCTTTCTTGCGGGTTTCTTTTTGGCCGGCTTTTTCTTGGCGGGTTTGGACGCGCCTCCGCCGCCACCCATGGGCTGCGGTTTGGGAGGAGTCATGGGCATCACGGGTTCCGCCACCGGTTCGCTGATGCCCGGCATTTCCGCCTCCTCTTCCTCTTCTTCTTCCTCGTAATCCTCTTCCAGCGAATCGCCGTAGGCGCCGCTGTCACCGAATTCATCCATCTCGTCATCACGTCCGTAGAGGGTCTCGTCGAAAGTCATTTTTCCTCCTGATGTCCGGCTGCGCCCGTCGCCGGGATGGTGCGCAAGCGCTACACGCGCTAGGGTAATAGAAAGACCACTGACAATGCTTCGTTTGGTTGAACGGCGCGCGATTATAGCATAGCGATTTGCGCGTGCCAGTGACGCCAGCAACCTGACACCAATACCATCCGCATATTACACCGGGCCACAGGGCTTTAGGCTACAGGCGTCAGGAAAAACTCTTAAGCGGAGGGCGGGCCTGAGAGGAACCGGACCGAACCTAAAGCCTTAAGCCTGAGGACTAAGCCTAAAGCCTGAAGCCGGAAGCCTGGAGCCCTAGCGAACGTCGCGGATGACCAGGATCATTCCCGGCCTCAAGGTGGCGAGGTTGCCGTTGTCGCGCTTCAAGGCGTCTACGGTGGTGTGGTGGGTGGCGGCAATGGTGTACAGGGTCTCGCCGGGCTTGACCGTGTGGCGAACCGGCAATTCGCCGCTGGCCGTGCGTAACGTCTTCTTGGATTTCGACTTAGAGGTCGTGGTCCGGGTCTGGCTGGGGCTCGGCGTCACCGGGAGGTGGACATACAAAACACGTCGTCCCTGCAAAGTGTTGCCCTTGAGATGGTTCCAGCGACGCACCATGGTGGGCGGCACGGAGAAATTATCGGCTACGGACTGCACCGTGTCTCCCTTGTGCACCTTGTAGCGAGTCGCACGCCGGGCATAGGTCGCTTCGTCCTCGGTCTTGGCATGCTTGCCCGGGGCGATGGGGATGACCAACTTGCTGTCGGCTTGGAGATCGTCACCATCGAGGTGGTTGGCCTGGGCGATGGACTGAGGCGTAGTACGGTAGGCGCGTGCCAGCGAGGCTAAGGTGTCACCCGGGGCGATCTGGTGGTAACGCCACCACACTCGCATGTCCCGCGGAATCGCTGTGATCGCGCCGAGATATGTAGCTCTGCTGCCGGCCGGCAGATGGAGTTCGAAGGGCTGATCCTTGGGCGTGGTCCAACGCAGCAGACTGGGATTAAGATCCTGCAGAGTCGCTGCCGAGGTATCCACGCACTGGGCCACCAGGCGGAGATCCACCTGGTAGTCGATCTTTACCGTGTCGTAGGGAACCGGCGGTTCCGGGACCACATTATCCAGCCCGTATTGCGCCGGATTCTTGGCCATGATGGTCACGGCCACGATGATGGGCACATAGTTGCGCGTTTCCTTGGGCAGGACGTTCCGCTTGTAGAGCTCCCAGAAATCGGCATAGCCGGTACGCTTCACCGCACTCTGCACGGTGCCAGGGCCAGAGTTGTAGGCGGCCATAGCCAGGTACCAGTCGCCAAACTGGTTGTAAAGGTCTTTCAAGTGATGGGCCGCGGCGCGAGTGGCCTTCTCCGGGTCCTGGCGTTCATCCACCCACAAGTTGCGCTGCAGGCCATAACCCCGGGCGCGGCTGGACATGAACTGCCACATGCCGCGAGCTCCCACGCGCGAAAGCGCCAGAGGATGAAAACCAGACTCAGCCTGTGCCAGATAGATCAGGTCCTGAGGAACGCCTTCCTCCTTCAGAATGCCCTCAATCATGTCGCGATAGCGCCCGCTGCGCTCCAGCGCGTGCTGTAACTTTTCGTGTCCCCGAGTCGAGAAATAATTGATGTAGCCGGCCACCGGATCGGTCAGCATCAGCGGCAGGTCGGAATGCGTGGCTTTGATTTCGACCTCGGCCTGCGCCTTGACATTGGGGTCCACCGCCGGGGTCGCTTCGTTGGCCTCATCGATTGGGGCGGGCTCGGCCTTCTGTGTGGCAGACTCGGTATCCTGGGTAGGCTGCAGCCCGGGACTGTTCAAGGCCTCAAGGACCTTGTCGAACTCCTGCTGCAGGCGCTCATCGGACAGCACATATTCCGGGCTGCCTAATAGAGCTAGAGCGCGATCGAAATTTTGCTTGGCGGCTTCCAGTTTTCCTGCTTTGTAGTTGTCTTGGCCGGCTTGGTATTCCTTCTCGGCTTGGGCGATCAGGTCGGCAACTGGATCAGGCTTGGATGTGGGCTGAATGTGCACTGGCACAGCAGCCTCTGCCACAGCGACAGGAACTGGATTCGGTGCTTTGGCGGCGGCAATGAGGGCTGGGGCATTGGCCTGCGCGGGAGGCAACATGGCCTCCGAACGCCGGGCAGTCTGACAGGCCATACTCGCCAAAAGTACGGCGACGAGCGGCGCCATTAGTAGATAGAGTTTCGTAATCTTCATTATTTTTCTACAACTTACCGAGATCTATCTAGGCCTTCTGGGTGTCAATGGATATCGAAATGGTACCTTCATCAATTTGATGGGTCAATCGCCAATCCGTCACCACGGAGGTTACTTTTGGCACCAGGCCGGGGATGTTACTCGCAGTCTCGGGGAGGAGGCAAGGGTTTTCGCGAGCCGCCGCCTTTCAGTCGCCGGTGTTCGAGAGCTCAAGAGGTCCCCCGAAGTCTACGTGGCGCCCTTTCCCTGGACAGGCGCGAAGTGGCAGGTTTCCACCAGCGGAGGAGACGTTCCCCGCTGGCGGCATGACGGCAAGGAGCTGTTCTTTCTTCCCGAGGGCGAAAACCAGTTCATGGCGGCCGAGGTGGATGGCAGCGGCTCCAGCTTCGAAGTAGGCGCTGTGCATCCCCTGTTTCGCGCTAACGTGAGCGGCTTTGGATGGCTGTACGACGTGAGCCACGACGGCCAGCGCCTTATCGTGGTGACGGCGGGCGAGGACAGTTCCCCGCCGCTCACGCTGGTGGAGAACTGGACGGCGGAGCTGAAGAAGAAATAACTGATAGCGCTGCCGGCAGCCGCGTCTTTTATGAGGAATTTTTTCTGCGGGAATATGCCCGCGCGTAAGCCGGCACCGGCGTTTTCGGATCTAACCTCGGATCGTTGATGGGTGCACGCGCCACCATTTCGAGTGGTACTACGCCCGCCCAAGTCGGAAACGCATAGTCTTCTTCGTCGTCAACGGGTGGGCCTTGTCGAACCTTGGCGGAAAATTCCGTGATCGGCAGACGCATCACCAGTGTGGCTTTGATTTCCTTTTCGTTGGGCTGGCGTGACTCTGCCCACCGTCCGGGCAGGATGTGCTCAGACAACGAGCGCAGTGCTTTCAACTTCTCATCCCGTTCGTCCACCGCGACCGCCGTCCCCAGCACCACCACCGAGCGGTAATTCATCGAATGATTAAAAATGGAGCGGGCAAGGACCAGCCCCTCGAGCAGTGTCACGGTTACGCAGACCGGGACACTCTGGTCGATCCGGCGCAACATGCGGCTGGCGGCCGAGCCGTGGATGTAGAGATTGTCTCCCGCGCGTCCGTAGGCGGTGGGGATGACGAAGGGTTGGTTGTCCACCACGAAACCGACGTGGCAGATGAAACCTTCATCGAGGATCTGGTAAGCAGTCGCGCGGTCGTAAACGCCACGCTCGGCCTCGCGGATGACGCGCGTGCGCACGCTTGGGGTATAGGGTTCGGACATTGGAAGAGAGGCTCCAGGCAATCGCCAAGGATGGGTAAAGGGAGAGTGTAGCAGGAGGGCTCTTGGCTTTGAGCTCTCGGCTCTGGGCGCTAGGCTTTAGGCTCTGGGTCTCCAGCCGCATAGCCAAGCAGAGAGTGCTAAAGCCGAAAGCCCAGAGCCGAAAGCCCAGAGCCGAAAGCCTGCCCTACCACGTAAGCTTCAGCGCAAACTGCAGCTGCCGCGGATCAAATGCCGAAGTGGCTTTCTGGCCGCTGTCCCACAGCGGGTTCACGTCGCCGACGTTGAAGCGGTTGACAAAGTTGAATGCATCCACCACGCCCTCCAGCGCGACCCGGTCGCCGAAGGGGATGCGCTTGGCGACGCGGATGTCGGTGAAAATGTTCATGGGCTTGGTCCCGGCGTTGCGCGCCAGGTTGCCGGTCAGCGTCCCGTCGATAAAGCAGGCCGGCAACAGGAAGCCAGTCGGAGAGAATTTCGACGGCGCGGCCGTATCTCCGCAGCTGTTCTGCGCGCCCGCCGGGACAGCCAGGGGACGATCGGTCGGCGTGCTGAAGTCCATGTTGCGGTCGTCGCCGGTGATGATGTTGAAAGGACGTCCCGAGGCAGCTTCAATGATGGGCGCCACCGTCCAGTCTGAGAAAAACTTGCGCACGAAGCCGCTGCCGCCCAGCTTGCCGCTTTGGTACACCGCACTGAACACGAAGCGATGGCGCTGATCAAACAGCGATGTCGAACGTTCCGCCGCGAGGTTGTAGTTGTCCTGCGGTTCCAGCGGTGATTGCAGGTCAGTGGAGTCGTCGATCGAGTGTGACCAGGTATAAGAGGTCAGGAACTCGTAATGCTGGCCGAAACGCTTGCGCAGGTTGGCGGTCAGGCCGTGGTAGACCGAGCTGCCGTTGGAGAAGTTGGCGGGCATATCGCTGAAGGGGACGCAATTGGAAAAGTTGTTTGCGACGTTGCAGTCGGTGCGAATACCGTCGGCCAGGAGGATCGGGATGGCCAGCGGCAGGCATCCCGCAAGCGGCCCGGCGAGCGACGGGTTCAATCCCGAGGGACGGAAGAAATTCACCAGCGCCGCCGACACCCAGGGCAGGCCGTTGTTGGGGTTGATGCCGCAGAAAGTCCCGGCCGCGCCGACCCCCAGCGGGCCGAGTGTGGCCGCGCCTGAGCTGGGGTCGGTAAGCGCCGCTTGCCAATTCGCCAGCAGAGCGGCGGGCTTGACTGCGTTCACGTTGATGGGGCGATTCAGGTGGCGTCCGCCGTTGAAGTTGTATTCCAGACTGAGTGACACGTCATGTCCCAGGTCTTGCTCGAAGGTGAAGTTGACCTGGTTCGAGAGCGCGTATTGGAAGTTCTTTGCTGTGGGGAAGCCAAAGGGCAGGAATCCCAAGGGCACTCCTGCCTGCAGGAAGCCCTGTCCGGTAAAAATGGAAGGCGCGTTGGGCGCGGGATTGAAGCGCTGCTCGGCCGGCAGGTAGTTGAACACCGAGGGGAGGCAGCCCAATAGTCCCTGAAAGGCGTTGGTGGCGTTCAAACCACACCCACCAGGCGCGCCCGGAGTCAGGACCAATTGCGGTGCCTGCGATCCGTCGGCCACGTCGGAGTCAAAGGCCAGGGCGAGCAGCGGGTGGTCGTAGAACAGGCCGTAGGAAGCACGGATCACGCTCTTGCCGTTGTTGCGTGGATCCCAGGCCAAACCGATGCGCGGCGCCAGGTTCGTGAAGTCGCGTGGGATGCCTTGCGTGATGCCCAGCGAATTCTGCGCGGCTTGCGCCAACCCATTGATCGCGCGGAAAGTGGGGGTGAACTCCACATCGTAGCGAATACCGTAATTCAGCGTCAGGTTGGAGTGGATGCGCCAACTATCCTGCACAAAAGCGCCGAGCGTGGTGTTACTGAAGGCGTCGTGCGGGTCGCCGACGCCCTGGATGAAATTGGAGGGAATGCCGGCGCCATAAGCCTGCACCGGACTGAAGGCGGGGACGCCCGCGACCAGCGACTGCTGGCCGAAGTTGTAGATCCCGCCAAAGTTTACCGTGAAGTCGGCACTGATCGGCAGGTAATTCCCGTCCACTCCAAACTTGATGTTGTGTGCGCCTCTCGACCAGGAGAAATTGTCGGTGAGCTGGTAGCGCTGCTCCACCCGGTCCACGAACGAGAAAGGCTCGCGCCCGAAGAACGCGAAGCCCGGAATGTTCACCGCCACGTTGTCACCGCCCGGCGCGCGGGAAAAACTGTAGAGCAAACCGCGGCGCGCGTACTGGAAACGAAATTCATTGATCTTGTTGTTGCCGATGGTCCACTGATCCTGGCCGGTAATGCTCAGGTCGTGATAGTTCTGCGTCGAGGTGCGCGAAAAGGCGTTCTGGCCGAAGTTCTGCGGACCTTGCGCCTGTACCTGAATTCCCGTCTGGTCGCTGGGGCTGACGCCGCCGCGCAGCATGAGCCGGTTGTTGCTGGTGAAGTTGTGGTCGAGGCGCAGGGAGTACAGGTCAGTACGCTCGGAGACCGGGAAGTTGCCCCGCAAACTGTTCAGCGGTACGAAGGACTGAGGCACAAAACAGGGTGGCCCCACGCAGGAAGTAGGAAACCCGCTGACACCGCCCCCGAGGAAGGCCGGTCCCGGCCAGACACCGTTCAACGCCATCCCCGAAGAACGCCCCAGCAGAACGACATATTGGTCTATTCCCGGAGTGCCGGGTGGAACGCTGCTGAGAAAGGTTGCCTGGTCCGAGGTTGCCTGGATGACATAGCTTTGCGCCCCCAATCCCAGGAAGGCCGAAGCATCGAATGGCGAGAGATCGAAACCGTTGGCGCCAATCGACGAGAAGCCGGTCTCTTGCCGCCAGGTCCCTTCATAAGAGAAGTAGAAGAAAGTCTTGTCTTTCTTTATGGGCCCGCCAAACGCGGCCCCGGCCTGCACCCGCGTGTAGGCCGGATTCGAAACTGTGCTAAATGGATTCACGGCCTGGAAGTTGCGATTGCGCAGGTAGCCGAAGACGGTGCCGTGCATATCATTGGAACCGGAGCGGGTGATGATGTTGACCACGCCGCCGCCCGCGCGCCCGTATTCCGCCGCGTATCCGTTTGTGATGATCTGGAATTCCTGCACGCCTTCTTGGGAAACGGTGGAGCGGATGCCGTTGGTGGAGTTGTCCACGGCGTCGGCGCCGTCCACGTTGACCAGGTTGGCACGCGCCCGCTGCCCGCTCATGTTCAGGCCCGAGGTGGGCGCGGCGCCTATGCTGGGGGCGTCATCGCGGGCCAGCCGCGAATCGGTTAAGGCGAAGTTGATGTAGTTGCGCCCGTTAATGGGGAGATTATCAATGCGGCGCTGCTCAATCGTATCGGTCGAAGAGCTACGCTGGGTTTCCACCAGCTCAGCTTCCGAGCTGACCGTGACGACTTCCTGCGTGCCAGCCACTGCCAGGATGACCGGCAGTTCGGCCATCTGTCCCACCGTGATGGCGACTTCCGTGGCCGTGGCCTTGGCAAAACCCGGCGCTGCAACGACGACGGTGTACCGTCCCGGGGAGAGCGCCAAAACGCGATATTCGCCGTCGGTGTTGGCGGTGGTCGCCCGCTCAAAGGCTCTGGCCGGATCCCGCACCGTGACCGTGGCATTGGTCACCACTTTGTCTTTCTGGTCTTTCACGGTGACGTGCAGATCGCCGGTGGCAGCACCCTGAGCAAAGCTGAGTGTGGTCAGCAGCAGCGGCAGAAACGCTAGGGAGACGAGCTTGCGCATTGTCATTGGGGTTCTCCAGGGAAATATCCGGCAGGCTTTGTGGGCTGAAAAGGCAAGAGCCAACCCGAATTCGTCGGCAGGCTTCAAGACAGCACGCATATTGTTGGGCAGGAAGCGCCGGGAGGTTTGTACATCAGAATAAGGGCGGAAAGCAAGCTGCAACGCTGATACCCTGCAAGGCGCAACCCCGCTTCCGGGAAAGCAGGACGGAACGGCTCATTTCTGGAAGGTTGATGCCACCCACTAGCGCGTATTTCGTGTTGACCGCTTTCGGCAGACCACATCTACTGCTGGATTTTGAACTGAGTTACTACCTCCGGTAGAACTTCACACTGCCGAACATCACTATGAGATAATTTTTTCAATCTCGTGAGGCGCCAGCCCACACGATCACCGCATGCACTACACAATTTCCAGTCCTGGAGGGACCGTCAAGTGAAGCCCGTCGCAAAATTTCCCTGGACCTTTCTCTTCGGCCTTGTCTGCTGGACGCTGTTGTCGAACGCGCAGGGGCAGGTTTCAGGTACGGGGACCGTGCGCGGCACGGTTACAGACCCAACGGGCGCAGTCATAGCTAAAGCTACGATGAGGCTGACCAGCGCAAGGACAGGATACGACCGCACCATCTCCACCGACTCGGAGGGCCGCTACCGCTTCACCGGCGTCCCACTGGCGGAGTTTACCCTTCATGTTGAGACACCCGGCTTCGCCCCCGCGGACTTTACAGGCACAGTTCAGAGCAGCGCCGCCGTGATTCACAACATTCAATTCAAGGGAGCTACCGCGGTACAGCAGATTACAGTTACAGATGCCGTGCTCGGGCTCGGCGCCTCTGCTACCCACGTTGATTTCGACGACGACGACCTGGAAAAAAGACCGTTGACAAACCCCAACCGCGATCTCCCCGCCGTAGTCGAGTCCGTACCGGGTGTGGTGGCGGAGGAAAATGGCCGCATGCACCTGCGCGGTGCCGAGTCGCAGCCCCAATACGTCCTGGATGGCGTACCCATCAGCGAAAACCTGACCAGCACATTTGCGACCGCGTTGGACACGGAAAATGTTCGTTCCAGTCAGGTCATTACCGGAAACTTGCCGGCCGAGTTTGGCGAAAGAACCGCGGGCGTCATCAATCTGACCACCAAGTCGGGGTTGGAAATGCCCTGGAATGGCAGCTTCTCTCTATCCGGCGGGTCGTTTGATAGTGGTGCTATGGACGTGGAGTTTGGTGGTCACGTCAAGAACGTGGGAGTTTTCGTGACTGCAGACACCAGCCGTACCGGCCGGTTCCTTGATCCGCCCGAAATCGAGAATTTTCATAATCACGGCGGCGTGGCCCACCTGTTTACCCGTTTCGACTGGCCCCCTTCCTCTAACGACGCTTTCCGCCTGACGCTGGCAACCAATGGCAGCGATTTTCAGGCGCCTAATCTCTTTGAACAACAAATGGAAGGGCAGAATCTTAGGCAAGAGTTGCGCGACGACTATGAGGCTATCAGTTGGACGCACATTTTCAATAATGCGACCTCTGCCGACGTAGATCTGTTTCGCCGTTCCTCCACGGCGCGGCTTCTGGATCCTCTGGTGACCGGCACGCCGTTCTTCCTGGAGCAGAACCGGCGGCAGCGCAGCGAGGGCCTTCGCGCGTCGCTCTCCCGCGACTGGAAGGCAAATCTACTGAAGGTGGGCATCGAGGTTCGTCGCGTTCCGATCGGCGAACAATTGACCCTGGCAGTGACCGATCCCGGCGACATCCACCCAGAGTCGCCGGTCCTGGATTTCACACCCAGCAACCCTTTTCGCTTTTTTGCCAAGAGTACCGGCATATTGGCCTCTGCGTTTATCCAGGACCGGGTGCGGCTCGGCGAACATCTAACGGTAGATCTTGGTCTCCGTCTGGACCACCCCGATCTGGTAGTGCACGAGACCGAACTCAGTCCCCGCATTGGCGTCGCCTATCACATTGCCCGGACCAACACCACACTCCACGCCTCCTATAACCGGCTGATTCAGATGCCCCCGCTGGAGAATATTCTTCTGTCGTCATCTCTCCAGGCCGCAGCGCTCGCGGAAGATGAGGCTGACGCCGGGGGCGAGGGCCGCGAGCGCGAAGTGGAGAAGCAGAACCAATACCAGTTTGGTTTCCAGCAGCAGTTAGGCAGCCACGTGCAACTCGGCGTGGTGCACTACGTGAGAAACATCACAAATTTCATGGACGATGAACAACTGTTCCAGACTGCCGTAGTGTTTCCGGTGGAGTTGGCACGCGCAGACATTCGCGGCACGGAAGTGCGGCTGGACTTAAACACCCGGACGGGCTGGACAGGCTACATCAGCTACGCCAATTCCCGCGCCACCGTGACCGCGCCCTTGGTGGGTGGTCTGTTTCTTGAAAGCGAAGGCGAGTTTACCGATGCCGGGCACCAGTTTCCCGCGGACTCGGACGAGCGCAACGAACTCCAGCTGGGAACCACTTATTCGCACAAGTCCGGCCTGTGGGGCGCTTTCAATCTCCGCTATGACAGCGGCATTCCGACGGATTTCGAGACCGAGGATTTCCCCAGCTTTGATCCCCGAATTCAGGAGCAGATCGATCCGGTGCGCCGCCGCATCAAGCCGAGGACGGTTCTCGATTCCGCCGTCGGCATGGATTTGTTGCGCGAGTCGAGCCACCCAATTTCACTACAACTCGGCGTGAACAATATGTTCGACAAGCTCTATCTCTACAATTTCCAGAGCATATTTTCAGGAACCCATATCGGACGCCCACGGGAAGCCATTGTCCGGGCCACATTTCACTGGAAGGGAAAGAAGTAGCAGCCAACCTCACCCGTTGCGCTCGATGCCGAAACTCTCCTGCGCGAGCGTCTTGAAAGCCCAGGCCATGCGCGGAGTATTGTGCGAGATTCCAAAACGCCCACAGGCGTCGAGCAGAATCATTCCACCGTGTCCGTTGACGCGGGTCTTCAGATAGTCAATCGCTTCAGCAGCCGCCCACTCGGGCGCGTTGCCTGAGGCCACGCGGTCCGCCGCCCACTTGGCGAGCACCAGCTTCATGATGGGTTCACCCCAGCCGGTAGTGGAAGCCGCGGCCGTGCGGTTGTCGGCATAGCAGCCGCATCCGATCAGCGATGAATCGCCCAGACGTCCGGGAGCTTTATTCAGCGTGCCACCGGTCGAGGTAGCAGCGGCGATGTTGCCGTCGCAGTCAAGTGCGACCGCGCCTACGGTGTCGTGCGAGATGGTGGGGGCGAACAGGTCAGCGCGGTGTTCTTCGGCATGCGCCTGGAACTCTCGTAGACGTTCGACTTCGCGCGGAATGACCAGGTCTTCGTTCTTGCACAGCGGGATGCCATGCTCGGCGGCGAAGCGCTCCGCTCCTTCGGCGACGAAGTACACGTGCGGGCTCTCGCTCAGAATCTTGCGCGCGGCGCGGACGGGATTGCGCAGGCGCTCTACGCAGCCCACGCCTCCGGCGCGCAGGGTGGCGCCGTCCATGATGAGCGCGTCGAGTTGCACCTTGCCATCGCGGTTGAGAAAACTGCCGCGGCCGGCGTCAAAAGTTTCGTCGTCTTCCAGGATGACAACGGCTTCCTCGACGGCATCGAGCGCGAGACCGCCGCGGGCGAGCACGCGCCATCCCGCAGCCATGGCGTTGCGCACCCCGTTGAGATGGGCCTCGACCATGTCATCGGGAATGGCCCAGGCGCCGCCGTGGACGACCAGTACAGGATCGGTGGGCAAGATGAGTCCTCGGAAAAATGACTAAATAGTCTAGCAGGATCAATGGTTGTCGGAATGCGTTGGCAAGCGGATTCGTGGTGGTTGAAATCCAAGGGCAGGTGTGGGAATTCCTGTTGAAGTCTCGCATGGCACCGGCGGACAGCGGCGTCCTTCGCTTCCTTTAGGATGACAAGATCGATTGTGAAGACGGTTACGCAGCTTGGCCGGTTTTGGCTTGGGTGGGTTCTGCGTCTTGGGTTCTGGTCCAGGTGTAGCGGATGCGGTGGATTACGGTAATCGTTGACAGGACGGCGATTATCCAGAGCACTGGGGCCATGCGGTTGAACAGGGCTCCGATGATTACCAGGACCAGGCGTTCGGGGCGTTCCATGAAGCCTACGCGGCAGGAGCCGATTAGCGACTCGGCGCGGGCTCGGGAGTAGCTGACCATGATGGCGCTGATCATTACGAAGGCGGTCAGGACTACGTAGAAGAAGCGGTCACCGCGGGCGTAGAAGACCAGGAGTCCGAAGAACTGGGAGGCGTCGCTGTAGCGGTCGATCACTGAGTCGAAGAATCCGCCGAAGCGGGTTACGCGGTTGGTGGCGCGGGCGACGCGGCCGTCCACCAGGTCGAAGAAGCCGGAGGCGATGATGACCAGGGCGGCGTAGCGGAAGAGGTGGGCTTGGTTGTCGCCGTTGGCGTATCCGAAGAGGAAGGCGGCGATGGTGTTGACGACCAGGCCCAGGAACGTCAAGACGTTGGGGTTGATGCGGGAGAGCGCTAGCCAGCGGACTATGGCGTCTAGGAGGACTCCGCAGGCGCGGCCGAAAGTGCTGGTCCAGGTTGCGGTCATTCGGCCTTGGTCTCGTCGAGGCCGGCCTCGTCCGTTTGAAGCTCGCCGGTCTGAAGCTGGTCAAACATGGTGGTTAGCTTCAGCACTTCCATTTCGCGTTTGCCGTTGGGAGTGACTACCTGGACGGTGTCTCCTACCTTCTTGTTCAGCAGCGCGCGCCCAATGGGGGAGGTGGTGGAGATCTTGCCGGCGCCTACGTCGGTTTCTTCGCTGGTCACCAGCTTGTATTCGACTTCCTCGTTCTTGGTGTTGTCGTAGATGCGGACGGTGGAGCCCAGGCCGACCTTATCTTTGGGAATACTATTCATGTTGATAAGGGAGAGGTCCGCCAGGCGGCGGCCCAGTTGCCGCAGCCGGGCTTTGACATACTCCTGGCGCTGTTTAGCCATGTGATACTCGGCGTTTTCACTTAGGTCACCCAAGGCGACGGCCTTCTTGAGCTCCTTGGGAAGCTCGTGGCTCAGTTCGTACTCGAGAGCGTTCATCTCGTCCTGCAGTTTCTTCTTGAGTAGCTCGGGCATGGCTTCGGATTCGATTATTGACCGGGGAGGCGGGCGTCGGACCTCGGACGTCGGACTTCGGGCGTCAGGCTCTGGGCTTTAGGCTCTCGGCTCTCGGGTTCAGCTGGCACGGGGACTGAGGAGACCTTGTATCTAACTGAAATCAGGGATGATGCCAGTACAATTGCTGCGAAACCCAGACGCTCCGGGGCCAAGAGCCTAGCCTAGAGCCCCCCCAGAGCCTAAAGCCTAGAGCCTGAAGCCTGCCCTCCCAATCCCGCGCCGAAATTGCCTTTCGGCCCAGTTTGGGATAGACTGAGATGGTGGTTTTCCTCAGGTTCCCTGCTCCAGTGGGTGTTCCCGCATGATCAGTAGCAATGGCGCTTTCCACATAGGCGATAAGGTCGTCTACCCCAACCATGGTGTCGGAATCATTGAACAGATCAGCAGCCGGACCTTCGGCACGACCGTGGAACAGTTCTACCTGCTCAAGATCAAGTCCAGCAGCCTAAAGGTCATGGTGCCCTTCCACAATGTGGACACGGTAGGTTTGCGGCGGGTAGTGAAGAACGGGGAAATCCAGAAAATTGTTGATTTTCTTATAGATGGCGCGTGTGACAACAACGCCGACTGGAAATACCGCTTCAAGGAAAACTCGGAGCGGATGCGCACCGGGTCGCTGCTCGAAGTGGCCGCCGTTTTGAAGGGCCTGCTGCTGTTGAGCCAGTCGAAACCTCTCTCCTTCCGCGAAAAGAAGATGCTCGAACGAGCGCGCTATCTGCTGGTCAGCGAACTGGCCATGGCCAAGAACTGCGAAGAACCCCTGGTCGAGGAAATGCTTTCCAAGGCATTGTCTAAGAGTAAGCTTAGATTTCCGGAAGCTGCGGAGTTTGAAGCCTGAAAGCAGCTATTAGCTCTTAGCTTTTAGCTGTTAGCTTGCACCTTCCCAATCCCCAAGTCTTACGTATGAACCTCTCCGCGCTGACCCACCTAACAGCATCTCCCTTGAAAAAGCTAAGAGCCAAGAGCTAAAGGCTAATAGCTATTCTCCCAGCCAGGCGCCGTAACGTCTTAGCGAGTCGACGTGGTCGAAGACGATTTTCATGGCGGCGGTGATGGGGATGGCCAAGAGCAGGCCGGCGGCGCCCCATAGCCATCCCCAGACCAGGAGCGCCATGGTTACCGCTAGCGGGTTTAGCTGCAGGCGGTTGCCCAGGAACTTGGGATACAGGACGTTCAGCGCGAACAGATGCAGGGCGAGTACGGTCACGATAATAGCGATGATGTCCCCGGAATCCGCGTGTCCGACGGCCACGAAAATCGGGGGGGCCATGGCCAGCAACACTCCCATGTAGGGAATCAGGCTCAAGAAGCCGCTCATGAATCCGACGAAATAGAAAAATGGCAGGTGGAGAATCCCGAAGACCGCGGTGCTGACGGTTCCAATCAGAAGACCAATCAGGAGATTGCCCACCATGAAACTGCGGATCATGGCGGAAATCAGTCCCAGCGTGATGTAGGCGGTGTGGCGGTTCTCCAGCGGGAAGAGCATGACCGTGGTGGAGCGCACATGCTGCTGCCAGGTCAGCATGAAATACACCAGGAAGGGAACGAACGACGCCGCCAGCAGGGCTTGGGTGACGGAACCGAAGCCGCGGGTGAGAAGATCGGTCCAACTGGTAGCGGCGCGGACCTGGAGAACGCCTTTCTCCTGGTCGCTGTTCAAGGCTTCCAGAGTTTCCGCTTGCTTGCGGAAGCCCATCATTTCCTCGCGGATCTTGGCGGCGTACTTGGGCAAGTCCTGCAGAAAAATGGACGCCTGGTTATAGGAGAAGTAGACGACGCCGGCCACGATAGCGAGCAGCAGGAGCACGGCGATGGCGGCGGACAGCCCACGGGGCAGGTAAAGGCGCATCAGCAGCTCAACCAGAGGAGCGAGGATGAAGGCCAGGAGCACGGAGGCCATCATCACGGCCAAAACGAGTTCAGCCCAATAACAAAGACCGATGATGGTAGCGATCCCAATGGCGGTAGCCGCCCAGTGAGGCTTTGGCGGTTTGGGAGGAGGCGCGGCCACGGCCGGAGGATGCGGCGCGTGCATCTGGGCTTCGTCAATGGCCATGCGGATATCCTAGCGCAACTCGCCGATTTCGCGGCGGCCATATAATCGCCACGTGCCTGCAAACCCAACCGACTCTCCGGCTGACTCTCCAGTAAGACAACCACACCCGCGAATCCTCGGGCTGGACGTGGGCTCAAAGAGAATCGGCCTGGCCGTCTCCGATCCGCTGGGGATCACGGCGCAGGGCCTGGAAACCATCCGGCGGCAGAACAAGCGTCTGGACTTTGGCCAACTGGAGCGCGTGATCCGCCAGTACGAGGTGGCGGAGATCGTGGTAGGCCTGCCGCTGCGCATGAGCGGCGCGGAAGGAACTCAAGCCGAGAAGATGCAACGCTTCGCGGAAGAATTGCGGCAGCGCTTTCAGTTGCCGGTACATCTTTGGGACGAACGCCTGACATCTGTCCAAGCCAACCGCTTGCTGCGCGAGACGGAGATGTCAATCCGGCGGCGGGGACAAGTCGTGGATCAGATGGCGGCGGTTTTGATTTTGCAGAGTTGGCTGGAGGCAAGGGGCAAAATATAGGGACGGGCGTTCCGACCCGCGAATCGATACATCGGCATATCCAGCCGAGCGCGGCTCGGGCCACGACTCAGTGTTTTCGCCTAGTTTAGGGCGTGGGGTTTCAGTTGAACCGCCAACTGCTTAAGCTTTGCGGCGTTCGTGTTGGCAGGGTCCATGCCGATGGCCTTTTCAGCGCTCCAGATCGCTTCGTTGAACTCGCCCCTCTGTAATTGCGACTGGCCCTGTTTGACCAATTCCTGCGCGAGCTTGACATAGGCGTGCTGGCGGATTGTCGTGCAAGGTGCATTGCCTTTGTCTTTGATCAACACGCGATCGCAAGTTTCTTTGGCAGCTTTATAGTCTCCCGCGTCGAACTGTACCTGCGCCTGCGTGCTTAGGTCCTGAAAGTCCGAGAATTCTTTGCTTCTAGCAAGCTTCGCAGCCTGGTCTGCATCGCGCTGTTTTCTTGCCTCTTCTTTGATTTTCTGCTGCTGTCTTATCTGTTGCACTATCTCTGGGGTAATCGGCTGGAGAACCTGTCCAGTATTGGGATCCTTGCCCGACCTATCAAAGAACTTGTAGTCCCCGTCTTGGCGCATCACGTACCAAACAAGAGGTCTTCCCGTCACGCCGTCGAACCACTGGAAAGTATTCATGTTTGCGACGCGAATCTCCTGGGGGGCGCGGAGATTCCCTTCTATCTCACGGATTCCCTCAATCTGCCCAAAATTGCACGGCGTGCGCTCTACTCCATAGACTGGATCTTTCCCGGGACCGTCCGAGACCTTGGTCCCCTCGGGCGTTTCCGCACAATACTTGAACGCGTACGCGTGTAGCGAAGCCCAATACATTGCACCGAAAAAGAAGGCGATATAAACAACAATAACGATTCCGTACTTGTTATCGTAGATTCCCAGTGAACCGCCCCACGTGAGGTTCAACAGCCCCATTACTCCGCCCGTGAATTTCGCGACGGCCCAGAAGAAGGGGATCGTAACCAGGATGATGACACCACGCACCAGGAATGGACTAAGGCCAGATCGGCTCGCAAGATTGTCGACAACGTAGGCTATCGTGCTAAGAACGAAGTGCCCGCCGAAGGCTTCTTTAGCGAGCCACAAAAGAAGCAGAAGAACTGCAATGACAGCAACCACGCGTGCTGTCATACGCAGTAGAGTTGATTCTGTCATGTTCGTGACACCTCGCTATTCCGTTGACATGCATTCGATCCCGGGCGTTACGCGCTGAATTCCCTGGGATTCCGGTTGCTCAGTTTGATCCGCGTTCCTGGGGCAATGCCTCCTGCTGAATTTTCTGTTCGGCTTCGGCTGCCCTCTGATCTTGCTGCTGCAGTGTTAGTCCTACGCTGCTTGTGTCGGCAGATGCGAGCAATTGTGCTTCAGGAGACGACCGTCCTGTCGCATCCGGTGTTCTGGGCAAGCCATTCTTGCCTTGGTCTGCTGCTAGCGTTTGCAGAGCGTCATCGACGTGCTCGCAGAAGTGATTGTTCATCTCCTCGAGGTCCGCGACGGAGACCCTCACTTGTGCGTTTTTGGCGCACTCACCGGTCTTGCTCTGAATGACGGTGAGGGTCGCAGCGGTGGCACCATTTTCTACGGTCTGTCCACGCATCAGTATGTCTCCAGAGTCGAGACTGCATTCTTGATCGCCGGAAGTAGTAACCTCCACACTGCCCGACACAAAGAAGAGCTTTATGCTCGGGTCGAGAACTGCCAGCGCTCTCTCCCCGAGAGGAGAGCCCTGCCCGTCGGTCGCGGCGCCGGGATTGGCTACGGCAGCGTGTTCTAGCTTGATGTAATTCTGGATCTGATCGCCGACTAGCTGCTTTGTTTCTGGAGAGATTGGGCCCGAAGCCGGTGAAGAGGGTCCAGGGTGAGTTCCGGAGGAGGTCGCAAAAGACTGCCCGGTCGAGTTGGAATATGCTTCGCCCGCTGGCCGCTCTTGATAGGCCTGCCGCAAACTTTCTGCGAGAAAGAAGTCCGTGAGCCACATGCCCGAGGAAGAATATGCGGGGTATGGCGCGAAGTAAGTCCCATAAGAGCCATACCAAGGCTCGGAAGCCCAGGTCCAGCGGTAGGCGACAGGTGTTGGCCACGGACTACTGGCCCAACCGTAAAAAGCCGGTGGATAGTACACGGTGGGGACGTACTCCGCAATCACCGTTCCCTGGTAGGTGTAGGTTCGGTAGAGCCGGGTGTAGGTAAGTTGGTTTACAAGATATGTCCGCTGAGCATACGGCTTTCCATTACGCACAATGGGACGCTCGACAAATCCACGGCCGGGGCCGAAGCTCACAACGCGACCGCCATTTGGCTGTGTCGTCACCACGCGGCGCTGGCCGTGAACGCTGTGGTCTATTTCCATGCCCGCCCGGCGGACGGAACGGAATGTGCCATCGGGGCGGAAGGTGGCCTGAGTGCTGCCGTGCGCGTAGGAAGCCAGCGTGCCATCCGAACGGACTAGATAATTGCTGCCCTTCGCAGCCAATGTGCGGGTGCCATCGGGGCTAAGGGTAATGCCACCCGAGGGCAGCGGACGGCTGTTGATGCCAGACAAAGTGGCACGTTTAGCGTTGACTTGGCGCATCGACAACTGCGACTCTGCCCGCGAAAGGATCACCTCCCTGCCGGCAGCCTGAGTCAAGGGACCCTGTGCCGGGTTCGCCTGCTGTTGACTTGGCTGCACTGTCCCAGTCGATGGGTTGACCGGTGCACGACTGCTAGCACCAGCAGGAGCGGGAGGATTACGAGAGTCTCTACTTGTGGTTGGGCGATTCGGTGGAGGGCTGACTGCTTGGCCCCGTGGATAAGACGGCGACGTTGTCCTCGCACTGGGCTGAACTGTCCTAGTCGATGGGTTGACCGGTGCACGACTGCTAGGACCAGCAGGAGTGGGAGAACTACGAGAGTC
>JBGQBN010000075.1:0-14791 GCA_041494805.1 Terriglobia bacterium
GGATTCCAAGCTGGGGACCGAAGGCATGAGCGGGGGCGAGAAGTTCAAGATGGGATACAACATTGCCAACGCCAGCATGGATATTGCGATGTCGGGCTTCACTCCAATCAGCGCGATCTCGAGTGTGCAGGACGCAATCTCCATTACTCGAACCATTCGGGCGGCGATGGTTTCGCTGAGTGTAAGCTTTGCGTCGTGGGAGAGAAGCGTGGATGACCAGCAGCAACTCCTGGCGGGCAAGTCGTTCAAGTCGATTCCGATCCAACCCGTGAATCTGGGATTCGTGCAGGAGATCAAGTAACTGGAGAACTTAGCTGTTGGCCTAGGAGACCAAGTCGTCTTGTACTCAGTAGGGTTCGTAGCCCCGAAGTCGAATTGCCAGGATTCAGCATCCGCAACCCTCAACAAAGTTCCTAAGAACCTTCCAATCTTCGTCCCAATCAACTGCTGGAGATCTACTCACCAACCATCCGGCACATTCTGCCCATCCCGAATCGACAGGGGAGGGATTTGTTTCCCATTGCTTCGCCAGTGGCCTCTCCGTATTCGTGGCTTCGCTTCACAGCCGCCTTGTAATCAGATGATTGGTTGCCGTTGCGCCACAGGCTACTTTGGCATGGAGCCTGCATTGGCATAGCAGCACGGGGAACCGGAGACTTGTTTCCATTCCTCGATACTGCTCCGGGCCGCAGGGAGTTTCGTGCGAGAACTAAAGACAGTCTTGAGAATTGCCGATCAAGGTAATGTCGAAGCAGATATCGAACCCGGGAGAACAGAATCCTGCGTCAAGCATGAATGATAAGGAGAGATTATGTCTGCAGCCGGAATTTCCAATATTGCCCTTCCCCAACCTCCGACCTTCAACAGTCTCCAACATCAGCGGCGGGTGGATTGGCATCACCTTGCCGACTCCCTCCAATCCGGTGATCTGGCTGGCGCCCAGCAGGCCTATGGAGACATTACCGCTTTGCGACAGCTTTCTACCCGTTACCGCCATTTCCCCAACCAGCAAGTAGGGCAGGATTTCGCCGCACTTGGGCAGGCCCTCAATTCGGGAGACTTGCCTGGCGCCCAGCAGGCATTTGCCAAGTTCCAGCAAGATGTGCAGGCTGCCCGGCGCCTCGTGGGTGGCGGGCCGCGTCCCGGGCCAACGCCGGATAACGCCGCCGCCCCAGACATCATTGTGAACCTGAGCAGTGGCAACGGCAGCAGCAGTAGTGACGCCAGTACGCCGGCGACCACTCCCAGCACGGGCGGTAACCCTGCCAGCGCCGGCGGGTCTCTCCCCCCGATTACTTCTACCGTGGGCAACAGAACTCCGGTTCCGCCCATCACCTCCACCACGGCGGGCAGCGGCAGCGCTGGCTCGGGCGCAGAGATCACCCTGAATCTGGCCAACCACACGGGTGGCAACTCCGAGCAAATCACGATCAACTTCGGGCATGGCAGCAGCAATGCCCACGGACAGCTCACCCTCAACGTGAGCAATGGCAACAACGGATCGGAGCGCATCACCATTAACTTCGGTGGCGGCCAGTCGCAACCGGAAAGCGTACAGATCAACCTGCTGGCTTGAAGGGACGAGAGCAGTGAGCGCGACGGAGTGTTCCGGCTCTCCGCCGCACTCAAGACCCCCAAAGTGCCGGGTTGGCGGAGTGTCGGCCCGGTTTAGAGTTTCGCAATCCCCAGTTTAGAATTTCCCAATCCTCGGTTTAGAATTTCCCAATCATGGAGAAGTTTCAGGTTTGGGCGCAGCCCTGGTGGGTCAATCTGCTCGTCCTCATCCCGCCCGTGGCGTACTTCCTGTGGCGGCGCCGAGGGTTGCAGCTTCGCTGGCGGCAGCTCATCATCCTTGCAGTTTTCGCGGCAGCGTTCGGCTTTGTGGAAGCTGCCGTCGTGGTTTACCTGCGAGCAGCAGTCGGCCTGTTGCCCGGTTACACCGGGACGCTCTCTGACGTCCAACAACTGTCCGCCACCGCCTACCAGCAAACAAAGTCCATCAGCGAGTTCCCCTCCAGCCTGCTTACGGTCGAAACGTTTCGCGAGGCCGCTACGCTGATCATGCTGGTTAGTGTTGCGCTGCTGGCCGCGCCCTCGCTCAGAGAGCGATGCGCATCCTTCCTCTGGACATTTGCGCTGTGGGACATTGCCTACTACGCCGGTCTTTGGCTGACCGTACGATGGCCCTCTTCGCTCCACGACCTCGACGTGCTGTTCCTCATCCCTGTGCCTTGGGTGGCGCAGGTATGGTTTCCCGTCTTGGTGAGCGCGCTTTCTCTGCTCACCGTCGCCCTTCGCCGGGACTTCTCCCCAACCGTGAAATCATGGCAAGCACGGCGCCAGGGCCGCGAGCTGCCAGTTACTACGTTACCTTTGTGACCTTCAACACCCGACAGCCCGCGAGTATGGTGGGATCGGGCGAGTGTATCTATGCCACGACGATTTACAGTTGGTCTCCTGACGGTGGCGGTGCTTGCAGTCGTTGCACAGCCATTCTCCCTCGGTCAGCAGGAAGATCAGGAAGTCAAACGCAAGGTCATCAACAAAACGGTACCAGCCTACCCCGAACTGGCTCGCCGGATGAATATTCGGGGCACGGTTAAGGTGGGCGTGTTGATCACGCCCAACGGCAGTGTCAAGTCCACCAACGTGATCGGCGGCAATCCTGTTCTTGTGCTCGCCGCAGTGGACGCGATTCGCAGGTGGAAGTACGAGCCTGCTTCAGGAGAAAGGTCTGAGCTGGTGGAACTGAAATTCGATCCTCGATAGCAGACTTCCTGAGGGGGCACGGGCAGCCGATTCAATTCGTTCCAGCCTGGAAAAAGGCAGAGTAACCTACTCCCAAGTTACCGGGGGACGTAACCTTAGTCATCTTGTTCCCAAAGGCATCCTGATTCACTCTGGTACGGGCACCACCATGACCTCGGGGGCGCAGCTTTGACCTATGAGTAACCCCAAATCTCCTGCGACAGGCGCGGATTGGACTCAGCTTCTCACCGATCCGGACCTGGTTAGTCATCTCGGCAAGCTGTTGCAAGCTTATCGCGACGCTCCACCCGACAAGCGCGACCAGGCATTGCTCGACGCCATGCGGGAAATCAAGGGTGGTAAAGCCACAATGTCGGCGGCGGCCGGCGCCACATCATCTGCAGCCGCAGTTCCGACGCCGCGGCCCGTCACGACCACGCCCGAAGCCTCACCACCGTTTGAACCGGACATTTTCACCCCCTCTTGGGGACAGGATCGCCGTCGTTATCCTCGCATGAAGTGCTTTGTCGCGGTCGAGCTGCGAGTGGGAGGGGCCACCAACCCGATCTGGGGTAATTTGTCCAACACCAGCATGGGCGGATGCTTCGTGGAAACCGCCACCCCGGTGCCCACCGGAGTCAGCGTGGAACTTGGCCTCTGGGTAGCCAATGGGAAAATCTGGGTCAAAGGCATGATCCTGAACGGCATCGTCACCCGCAGCAATCCCTGCTTCGGCGTCCGCATCCGGTTCGCTGAACTCGAGCCCACGGAACGCGAAACCCTGCGTCAGTTCCTCAAATTCGTCGAGACCACAACCAAAGGTTACTCTAGCCAGAACGGATACCTGGCGCAAATGAAGCGCTAGTCCCCGCGTTCGTTTCCCTCTGCGAGTTCGAGTTGAATCTCTCTCTCCAGCCACCAAAGCACACCTCGTCAGAACTTGATAAACTGCATATCGGATTCACCTCCGTCGTCAGGAGGCGTAGTCTTCCCAGCGGATCCATTTAGCGATTGTGGTCAGGATTCCTCAGCCGGTGCATCGTCAAAGGGAGACCTTTCCAATGGTGGCGAGTGAACAGACCTTGATGACCAGCAAACAACTGGACACCCTGAGCATCAACACTATCCGCACGCTGGCCATTGATGCCGTCCAGCAGGCGAACTCAGGCCACCCCGGCGCACCCATGGCGTTGGCCCCGGTAGCGTATTGTTTGTGGCAACAGTTTCTGCGTTTCGATCCTGAAGATCCTACCTGGCCCAACCGTGACCGCTTTGTGCTCTCTGCCGGCCATGCATCCATGCTCCTGTACGCCATGCTTCACCTCACTGGGGTCCGGGGCATGAATCCGGAGTACGAGCAATTGGGCGAGTTTGCGGTGACGCTGGACGACATCAAGCATTTTCGTCAACTCGACAGTAAAACCCCAGGGCATCCCGAATATCGCCTGACCCCAGGCGTGGAAACCACAACCGGGCCGCTGGGCCAGGGAGCGGGAAACAGCGTGGGCATGGCCATCGCCGGAAAGTGGCTGGCAGAGCATTTCAACCGCCCCGGCTTTGAGCTGTTTAACTATGACGTGTACGCCGTCTGTGGAGATGGCGACATGATGGAAGGCGTTGCCAGCGAGGCTGCGTCCCTCGCAGGCCATTTGAAGCTCCCAAATCTGTGCTGGATCTACGACAGCAACCGGGTCACGTTGGATGGCCCCGCCGATTGGTCGTTCAATGAGGATGTGGCTGGGCGCTTCAGTGCCTACGGCTGGAACGTAACCCACGTCACCGACGCGAATGACCTGGACATGCTGTCCAAGGCCTACAACAATTTCCTGCAAACCAACGACCGGCCAACTTTGATCGTGGTAAACAGCCACATCGGCTACGGCGCCCCGCACAAGCAGGACACCAACGCCGCCCACGGCGAACCCTTGGGCGAGGAAGAAGTCCGCCTCGCCAAGAATTCCTACGGCTGGCCCGAAGACGCAAGATTTCTGGTGCCGGACGGAGTGCGCGAGCATTTTTCGGAAGGAATCGGCAAGCGAGGGCGCCAGTTGCACCAGGAGTGGCAAACCCGCTTCACGGAGTACGAAAAGAAATATCCCGAACTCGCGGATCAACTCAACCGCATGCAACACCGTGAGCTTCCCCAGGGATGGGACAAGAACCTGCCCACATTCGCGGCCGATGCCAAAGGCGTGGCTACTCGTGAGAGTGGAGGCAAGGTACTAAATGTCCTCGCGCAAAATGTCCCCTGGCTGGTCGGTGGTTCGGCGGACCTGGCCGGTTCCGACAAGACGCGGCTCAAGTTTGATGGCGCCGGAGACTTCCAGGCCGACAGTTACGGCGGGCGTAACTTGCACTTTGGGGTTCGCGAACACGCCATGGCTGCGATCCTGAGTGGCATGTCGCTATCGAAGATTCGCCCGTTCGGCGGCACCTTCTTCAACTTCAGCGACTACATGCGTCCTTCGATTCGCCTGGCAGCGCTCATGGAGCTGCCCACGATCTACGTCTTTACCCATGACTCGATCTTCCTGGGAGAAGACGGTCCCACGCACGAGCCGATCGAGCAACTGGCGTCGCTGCGCGCCATGCCGGGTTTGACGCTTCTGCGCCCGGCCGATGCCAACGAGGTCGTCGAAGCATGGAAAGTCATCATGCAGTTCCGTGACCAGCCGGCCGCGCTAGTGCTGACACGGCAGGCCGTCCCCATCTTCGACCGCTCCAAATATGCCGCTGCGTCAGGCGTAGCCCAGGGCGCCTACATCCTGGCGGACGCTCCGGATGGCAACCCCAACGTTATCTTGATGGGCAGTGGCAGCGAAGTTTCGCTGTGCCTGGACGCGTATGAACAACTTAAGTCCGAGGGCGTCAAGGCGCGCGTCGTCAGTGTGCCCTCGTGGGACATTTTTGAACGCCAGGACGAAGCTTACCGAAACAGAGTTCTGCCGCCTGAAGTGAAGGCGCGAGTTGCAGTAGAAGCCGCGGCCACGTTCGGCTGGTCGCGCTATCTCGGTCCCTCCGGCATCGCGATCGGGATGCATAGATTCGGAGCTTCGGCACCGCTGAAAGATTTGCAGAAAAAGTTCGGGTTCACCCGGGACAGCGTGATCGCGGCGGCCCGGCAGGCAATGGCAAAATAGAAGTCGTCAGTTATCAGTCGTCGGCCGTCAAAACAATCGCCGCGATTCCCTGACTACCGACGACTGATGACTCAACAAAGAGGAAATATGCAGCCATCCGGAATTCTTGAAACCGCGAAAGCCACTAACCCCGTCAAAGACCTTCAAAACTTTGGCCAGTCGGTGTGGCTCGACTATATCCGGCGCGATCTGATCACTAGCGGCGAACTCAAGCGTCTGATTGAGAAAGACGGACTGCGGGGTATGACCTCGAATCCAGCCATCTTCGAGAAAGCGATTGCGGGCAGCACGGACTACGCCGAACTGCTGAACTCCTTGCAGTCGAAGACCGGCCTTGACGCCAAAGCGCGTTACGAGATTTTGGCCATCCGCGATATCCAGGATGCCGCCGACCTTCTGCGGCCCGTGTATGAGGGCTCGAAGCGACGCGACGGATACGTCAGCCTCGAAGTTTCTCCGTATCTCGCCCGCGACACCAACGGCACGCTCGAAGAAGCCCGGCGCTTGTGGAAAGCCGTTGGCCGGGAAAATGTCATGATCAAAGTTCCCGGCACAAAAGAAGGCATTCCGGCGTTCCAGCAGTTGATCAGCGAAGGCATTAACATTAACGTCACTCTGCTGTTTTCGCAGAAAGTCTACGAGCGTGTGGCGGAGGCCTACATCGCCGGCCTGGAACAACGGGCGGCGCGCACAGGCGATGTCAGCAAGATGGCCAGCGTAGCCAGCTTTTTCATCAGCCGCATTGACAACTCGATCGATGCTATTGTAGAGGCCCGGCTCAAGGCATCCCTCAACACAACTAAAGACCAGCGCGAGCAGGAGCAACTGAAGAGCCTGCTGGGTAAGGTCGCGATCGCGAACGGCAAGTTGACCTACCAGAAGTACCAGGCTATCTTTGGCACGGACCGCTGGAAAGCCCTGGCAGCCCAGGGAGCGCAGACCCAGCGCGTGCTCTGGGCCAGCACCAGCACCAAGAACCCCAGCTACAGCGACGTAATGTACGTGGAAGAACTGATCGGACCGGACACGGTCAACACCATCCCACCCGCCACGCTCGACGCCTTCCGTGACCACGGTCACGCACGGGCGAGCCTCACCGAGAATGTTGCGTCCGCCAAGCAGACCATGGAAACCGTGGCTAAACTCGGCATCTCGATGGACGAAGTAACCGACAAGCTGACCGACGACGGAGTCCACCTCTTCGCCGACGCCTTCACCAAACTTCTCGATGCGGTAGAGAAAAGCTCCAAGTCTCAGGCCAACCCAAGGTGAACCTCCCGGCTTACAAGTTGCCGGACGCATTGGCGGCTTCCGTAACGACCACCCTCGAGGAGTGGCGTGCCGCCGGGAAAGTGCAGCGCCTGTGGCAGCGCGACGCGTCGCTGTGGACCGGCGCCGATGAAGCCAACTGGCTGGGCTGGCTCGGTATTACCGAAGACCAAATCGCCCACAGCCAGGACCTCCGCCGCCTGGCGGAGGAAACCAGCAGCGGCGGTTTCACCGATGTTCTTCTCCTCGGCATGGGCGGTTCCAGCCTGTGTCCCGAAGTACTCAGAATGACCTTCGGCAAGATCGCCGGCTTTCCCGAACTGCACGTGCTCGATTCCACAGATCCGGCGCAGATCAGGGCGCGCGAAAGCGAAGTCGATCTTGCGAAGACGCTGTTTGTGGTTTCCAGCAAATCGGGATCGACCCTGGAGCCCAACATTTTCAAACAATATTTCTTCGAACGCGTGAAGCAAGCGGTGGGCGCGGAAAACGCCGGCAGCCACTTCATCGCTATCACCGACCCCGGATCGAAAATGCAGCAGGTCGCGGAGGCGGACCGCTTCCGCCACATCTTCTACGGCTTGCCCAGCATCGGCGGCCGTTACTCCGCGCTCTCTAACTTCGGCATGGTTCCCGCCGCCCTGATGGGTCTGGATACAACTAGGTTCTTGGATCGCACGGAACAAATGGTCCAAGCCTGCGCTTCATCTGTTCCGATCGAAGAGAATCCCGGCGCGATGCTGGGAATCATCCTGGGCGCCGCGGCCAAAAATGGACGCGACAGGGTCACGATCGTCGTCTCGCCCGGCATCTCGGATCTGGGCGCGTGGCTGGAACAGCTGCTCGCCGAATCCACGGGCAAGCAGGGCAAAGGCATCATACCGGTGGATCGCGAAGAATTGGCGTCGCCCGAAGCTTATGGCAAGGACCGCATTTTCGCCTACGTCCGTTTGGAGTCCACGCCCGACGCTCAGCAGGATGCCAAAGTCGCCGCACTGGAACGGGCAGGCTTACCGGTGTGTCGCATCTCCGTTGCGGACATCTACGATCTCGGTCAGGAGTTCTTCCGCTGGGAGCTTGCCACAGCTGTGGCCGGATCTATTCTCGGAATCAACGCCTTCAATCAGCCCGATGTCGAAGCCAGTAAGGTTGCCACTCGGAATCTGACTGAAGAATATGAGAAGACGGGTTCTCTTCCTGCCGAGAAACCCATCCTCGAGGATAGCGGCGTCAAGTTATTTACCGATCCCAAGAATGCGGATGTATTGTCCAAAGCTGCGGGCAACCACAAATCGCTGGCTGGCTACCTGCGCGCGCATCTGAACCGCATCGGCGTCGGCGACTACTTTGCCCTGCTCGCGTACATTCAGATGAACTCAGATTACGAGGCGCGCTTGCAGCAAATGCGCCACGCTCTGCGCGACAAGAAGCATGCCGCCACATGCATGGAGTTCGGCCCCCGGTTTCTTCATTCCACCGGCCAAGCCTACAAAGGTGGCCCGAACTCCGGAGTCTTCCTGCAGATCACGTGCGACGACGCGGCTGATCTGCCGGTCCCCGGGCAGCGGTACACATTTGGCGTGGTCAAGGCAGCACAAGCCCGTGGAGATTTCCAGGTCCTCGCGGAACGCGGCCGCCGGGCGTTGCGAGTGCATCTTGGCCAGGACTTGCGGTCTGGTCTCGCCCACTTGGCGGCAGCCTTCCGTGAAGCACTGATCTGACTTCCTTCTTTGTGCTTTTTATGGTGATGCCTGTAGACTAGGTGCCTGGACAGGAAGCGTTAGAGAAACGATTTAATAGCGGCAAGGAGCAGCTATGCGATTGGGGATGGTGGGTCTGGGCCGGATGGGCGCTAACATGACGCGCCGCCTGACGCGCGGTGGCCATGAAGTCGTCGTCACTGACCTGAGCGCCGACAATGTGAAAACCGTCGCCGGTGAAGGCGCCATCGCGTCGGCTTCGCTCGATGACTTCCTCAACAAGTTGGGTAAGCCACGCGTGGCCTGGCTCATGGTGCCCGCTGGCGGTCCGACCGAACAGACCATCCAGGCGCTGGCGCCACGAATGCAGTCCGGTGACATCCTCATTGACGGCGGCAATTCGTATTTCAAGGACGACGTCCGTCGCTCCCAGCAGCTCAAGGAAAAAGGCATTCATTATGTGGACGTCGGCACCAGCGGCGGCGTATGGGGCCTGGAGCGGGGCTACTGCATGATGATCGGAGGACCGAAAGAAGCCGTGCAGCAGCTCGATCCGATTTTCAAAACTTTGGCCCCAGGCCGGGGCTCCATTCCACGCACGCCCGGACGCGACAAGATGCCGGGAACCGCTGAGGACGGATACATTTACTGCGGTCCATCCGGCGCGGGACATTTCGTCAAGATGGTGCACAACGGTATCGAGTACGGCCTGATGCAGGCCTACGCCGAAGGCTTCGACATCTTCCGCAATGCCGGCAGCAAGGAGTTGCCCGAAGACTACCGCTACGATCTGAATCTGGCTGACATCGCTGAGGTGTGGCGCCGGGGCAGCGTGGTCAGTTCATGGCTGCTCGACCTCACGGCCATGGCGCTGGCGGAGAATCCCACGCTTTCCGAGTACAGCGGATTTGTCCAGGACTCGGGCGAAGGCCGTTGGACCATTCAGGCAGCGATCGAAGAATCGGTCCCGGCGGATGTGCTCTCGGCGGCGCTTTATACCCGCTTCCGTTCGCGGCAGGAGCACACCTTCGCGGAGAAGGTGCTCTCCGCCATGCGCCAGAAGTTTGGCGGCCACGTCGAACCGTCGGCCGCGAAGAAGACAGCGTAGGTCCGCAAGCAACTCGCTTCACGAGGACACAGGTAATGGTCCAGACAGACGTAATGCCAGCCCCGCCACAGCAGCGCATCGGGAAGCCGGGCGACCCCTGCGCCATGGTGATTTTCGGGGCGGCTGGCGATTTGACCCGCCGTAAATTGATTCCCGCGCTCTACAACCTGGCGCGAAGTGAGCTTCTTTCCCGCGAGTTCGCGGTCGTCGGAGTGGCGCGCGCGCAAATGTCCACGGATGACTTCCGCAAGAAAGTTTCAGAAGACATGAAACAGTTTGCGACCGAGGCAGTGGATGCCGACCTGTGGGAGTGGTTCCTCCGTCGCCTGCATTACATCAGTGGAAATTTCAAAGACAAGAACCTGTATGTGCAGCTGAAAGATTTCCTGGACAAGGTGGACCGCGACCACTCCACTCACGGAAATCACCTCTATTACATGGCCACAGCCGCGGATTATTTCGGGCCGGTAGTCGAGAACCTGGCCGCCGTCGGGCTGATGGAAGAGAACCAACACTGGCGGCGGGTCATCATCGAGAAGCCCTTCGGCCACGATCTGGAATCAGCCAAGGCGCTCAACCAGCAACTGCTGCGAGTAGCCGACGAAAAGCAGATTTTTCGCATTGACCACTATCTGGGCAAGGAAACCGTTCAAAACATCCTGGCTCTGCGCTTTGCCAACGGCATTTTCGAGCCTATCTGGAACCGTCGCTATATCGATCACGTACAAATCTCGGTGGTTGAGACGGTGGGCGTAGAGCAACGCGGCAGTTATTACGATACGGCCGGCGCCCTGCGAGACATGGTGCCGAATCACATCATGCAGCTCATCAGCCTGACCGCCATGGAACCCCCGGTCTCGTTCCATGCCAACGCGGTCCGCGATGAGCAGGCGAAAATCCTGCACGCGATCCAAACGTTAAGCTCGGAGGAAGTGTTGAGCAAGACGGTGCGCGGGCAATATGCTGACGGCACCCTCGCCGGAGAACACGCGCCTGGCTACCGCGCCGAAAGCGACGTGCCCAATGACTCCAAAACAGAAACCTTCGTGGCCATGAAGCTGATGATCGACAATTGGCGCTGGGCGGATGTTCCCTTCTATCTCCGTACCGGAAAACGGCTGCCCGGGCGCCACACCCATGTGGTGATCCAGTTTCGCCGGGCTCCGTTCGTTCTGTTCCGCGATACCCCGGTTGAAAACCTCATGCCCAATCAACTTGTGTTGCACATCCAGCCGGAAGAAGGCATCTCGCTGCGCTTTGCCGCCAAGGTCCCGGGCCCCTCCATGCGTTTAGGCGCGGTAGACATGAATTTCGAGTACGCCGACTACTTCGGGACTCAGCCCAGCACCGGCTACGAGCGCCTGCTGCACGATTGCATGATCGGTGACGCCACTTTGTTCCAGCGCGCGGATATGGTCGAGGCCGGCTGGTGCGTCGTCAGCCCGCTCCTCGATGTCTGGAAAGCGCTGCCCCCGCGCAATTTCCCCAACTACGCAGCTGGCACCTGGGGTCCGAAGGAAGCCGATGACCTGCTGGAGCGTGACGGCCGCCATTGGAGGAACTTCGAGAAATGATCCTCGCAGGCGACATCGGAGGCACCCACTCAAGGCTGGCGTTCTTCGATAATTCGAACGGCCACTTCAGCCTGGTTTCAGCCTCCGTCTTCCCCAGCCGGGAATACGCCGGCCTGGATGAAATCGTGGCCAAGTTTGTGGATACCGCGAACGTGCATCCCGACACCGCCTGTTTCGGAGTGGCGGGCCCGGTGCGCAACGGGCGCGTCGAAGCTTCCAACCTTCCCTGGATTATCGACTCCAAGCGCCTGGCCGACGAGCTCAAGATCAAGAAGGCGGTCCTGATCAACGATCTCGAGGCAAATGCCTGGGGCATACCCTTCTTGGATCCTAACGATGTGGTTGCGCTGACCCCGCACAAGGGAACTCCGACCGGCAACCAGGCTGTGATCTCAGCTGGAACCGGGTTGGGCGAAGCCGGGATGTACTGGGACGGATCGAAGCACCAGGTCTTCGCCTGCGAAGGAGGCCACGCGGACTTTGCGCCCCGCAACAAGCTTGAAATAGATCTGCTTCGCTACCTGCAAGCACGCTTTGGACACGTCAGCTACGAGCGAATCGTTTCCGGGCCCGGCCTGGTGAATGTATTTCATTTCCTGCGCGACACCAGCCGAGGAAAAGAACCGAAGTGGCTAACCGAAGAAATGTCGCGCTCCGACCCCGCCGCAGCCATTTCCCAGGCGGCCCTGGGCGGCAAGTGCGGGCTGAGTGAGCAGGCACTCGATCTGTTTATCTCCATTTATGGAGCGGAGGCCGGAAATTTGGCGCTCAAGATCATGGCCACCGGTGGGATCTACCTTGGCGGCGGCATTGTGCCCAAGATTCTGCCCAAGCTGCATGGGCCTCTGTTCATGCAGGCCTTCATCGGCAAGGGCCGCATGCAGCCCTTGATGGAGTCCATGCCGGTAAGAGTAATTACCAACGACAAGATCGCCCTGCTTGGAGCCGCGCACTGCGCTGTGGTAAGAACCGCGGCCTGAGCGAGCCTTTTCACATGACCTCCCAGCGCGAAATTCGCGTCTTGAGCACTCCCCAAGATTTGTTTCAGGCCGCTGCCGCCGAGATTGTCGCTCTCGTCTCTGACGCAATTCGCCAACGCGGAAGATTCTGCGTGGCTCTCTCCGGCGGCTCCACTCCGAAGAGCGTCTATTCCATTCTGGCCAACACGCCTTCCCTTCCCTGGGACAGGATGTATTTCTTCTTCGGCGATGAGCGCCACGTTCCGCCCGACCATCCCGACAGCAACTATCGCATGGCGTATGAAGCCATGCTGTTCAAAGCTCCGAAACAAAACGTCTTTCGCATCCACGGCGAACAAGATGCCGAAGCTGCAGCTATCGAGTACGAGCAGACTCTAAGGACGTTCTTCCACCTTCAGCCAGGCGAGTTCCCACGTTTCGATCTTGTGCTGCTCGGTATCGGGCCAGACGGGCACACCGCTTCGCTATTCCCCGGCACCTCTGCCCTCGACGAAAACAAGCGGCTGGTTGTCGCCAACTGGATAGAAAAATTCAAAACCTTTCGCATCACGATCACCTTTCCAGTGATCAATCAGGCCACGTTCGTGATGTTCCTGGTCAGCGGCCCCGACAAGAGCGACGCCTTGCGCCAGGTAATCGAGAATGAAAGCGCGCACTTGCCCTCCCAGAAAATACGGTCAGTTGATGGCAAATTGTTGTGGCTAGTGGATAAGACCGCTGCCAGTCTGCTTTCCTCCGCAACCGGGAAGTAACGCAGCCTAATGCGGCTTGCGCCGTGCCCTCCGCTGAGATCGCACTGCGGATAGCTGTTGGCGGTCTTGATGAAAATCGCCTGCACCTGGTTCTCCGAGAAGCCGCTGTTTTCCAGGTCACGCTTGGCCCGGTCGTAGGGGCATTCGGGATCGACCAGCGGCAAGCCGTTGTAGATGCAACCGTGATCGATGTAGTACCCGCTGGGGTCCCACTTATCCAGAGTCTGCTTGCCGGCGGCGCCGTCAAGGGGCTGATAAGCCATGCCGTTGGGTTGCAAACTCTTTCATCTTGATTCCGGCCCACAGATGCCAGACAATCTCTTGTGTTGGCCCTGATCCCCCGCAGGCCTGAGCCACATTTTACAGGCGGTCGCATGACTTTCCTTTACCGGTTCACGTTCGCTCTGCTTCTGGTGCTTGGTGTTCCGCTCGCCCAAGCCCAGACCATCATCCACGACGCCAACGTCACCTTCACTACCATTGATGTGCCGGGAGCGGGTGTTACCAACGTGGCTGGCATCAATGCGGAGGGAGACGTGGTGGGCTACTACGGAGTCGATGACAACGCCACCAAGCACGGCTTCTTGTACCGCGACAGCACCTTTACCTTCTTTGACTATCCGGACGCCGATTCGACGTTTCCGTATTCCATCAATGACGCGGGGCTGATTGTCGGTTCGGCGGAGTTCCAGGGGGGGCTGACAGCTGTTGGCTTTCTATTCGAAGGGACTAACTTTACTCCGTTCCGGGTTCCGAGCAAGCCGGTCACAATTCCGTATGGGTTGAATGACGGCGGTGAGATCGTGGGCACGGCCGGACACTCGGGCGCGGAGTTTCGTGCATTCGCCCTTCGGAATGGGCGATTCAGGTTGCTCGACTTTCCAGGAAACTCTAGCACTGAGGCTGCGCATGGCATCAATAATCTTGGCCAGATCGCGGGTTACACGATTTCTGGTATTGACCGCCACGCTTACTTATACAGGAACGGCAAGACCAAAACCCTGGCCTTTCCCGGAGCAGCGGTGACCGTGGCCCAGGGTATCAATGATGTGGGAATAGTTGTCGGCTGGTACGGCGGTGGAGCACAGTATTATGCCTTCGCCTACAAGAACGGAAAGTACATTTCAGTCGGGTATCCGGGAGCGGCTTTCACGGGTGCATCTGGGACCAACGCCTCAAACCAGATCGTCGGTCAGTACACCTTCGACTACCAAACGTGGCACGGCTTTGTGACCAGCCCGATCACAGGCCCGGACTTCGAGCAGCCTGGCTGCTGCCTAACTTCCATCAGGGGCGATTGATTGATGAACTCTTCAAGCCCACGCGGATAGCCCACGCGTGCGACCATCCACCAGGATATTTGGAGCCAACCTACTTCTGTATCCAGCTCTGCACAAACGGCGATCCGCCTTGGGTCACTGGCTTGATGAACTTGACCAACTGGTTGGCCACCTTCTCTGCTCCCTTGGCTGCGGGGTGTGTAAAGTCGCCCCAGAAATTGATCTGGTCACCCAAATCAC
>JBGQBN010000084.1:0-11603 GCA_041494805.1 Terriglobia bacterium
CCATGCGCAGGACGTCCTGCAGGTGCCAGACAGTGAAGCCCACCTCCGCACCGTGGATACGCTGATGCGCAAGGACGTGTATTTCGTTCCGGAGAGCAAGCTGGGCAGCGATTTGCTGCGGGAGATGCAGAAGAACAACATCCGCATGGCCATCGTGGTCGACGAATACGGTGGCGTGGCAGGTTTGGTAACGATCGAGGATCTGGTGGAAGAAATTGTCGGGGAAATTCGCGACGAGCATGAGAAGGCCGAAGTCGTGCGTGAGAGCGACAATTCCTACATTGTGCCCGGCAACATGGACGTCGACCGGCTGGACGAGCTGCTCGGCGTACGTCCCGAAGGCAAAGAATCCGCCACGGTAGCGGGACTTGTAAGCGAGTTGGCGGGCCGGATCCCGCAGAAGGGCGACGTGGTGGAAGAAGACGGTCTACGCTTCGAGGTGCTGGAGTCCACGGAGCGCCGCGTGGAGCGAGTGCGGATCTCAGTCGCCAAGCCAAGACAGATGAAGCTGATATAGTCCTTGCAGTTCCTCATGGCCTTTCATTCCGGATTCGTATGCATTCTCGGTCGTCCCAACGCCGGCAAATCTACGCTGCTGAATGCGCTGGTCGGCGAGAAACTCGCCATCATCAGTCCCAAGCCACAAACTACGCGTAACCGCATTCTCGGGATCATCCACGTACCCAAGCAGAAAGGGAGGCCGGCAGGGCAGGTCATTCTGGTGGACACGCCGGGCGTACACCGGCCGGACAGTTCACTTGGCCGGAAAATGATGGGAGAAGTGCACGAAGCGCTGGAAGGCTGCGCGTTGATCCTGATGATTGCCGATGCAACCCGGAAGTCGGCTCAGAGCGATCAGTTTGTCATCGACATGTTAAAGAGATCGACAACCCCGGCATTTCTTCTGCTCAACAAGATCGATCTTCTGCGTGGCGAAAAGGAGAAATTGCTGCCCATCATAGATGAATACCGGCGGGTGCACAACTTCAAGGAGATCATCCCGCTCTCGGCGCGGAAACGCGAAGGCCTGGACGCACTTCTGGAGAAGATGATTCGCGCCTTGCCCGAAGGGCCGCATTACTTTCCGGAGGACCAGGTAACCGACCAGCCGACGCGTTTCATGGTGGCGGAGATTATCCGTGAGCAGGTATTGCTTGAGACGAGCGAAGAGGTGCCGTACGCGACGACTGTGGTGACGGAACAGTTCGAAGAGGGGGCCAGACTCACCCGGATCGCGGCCGCCATCTACTGTGAGCGGGAAGGACAAAAAGGAATTGTGATCGGCAAACGCGGCCAGATGCTGACGAAAATCGGCAGCGCCGCCCGGTTGCAGATCGAAAAGATGCTGGGCACTCGGGTCTTCCTGGAGCTCTTTGTGAAGGTGAGGGCCGACTGGCGCGAGTCACACGAGTTTGTCGAGGAGTTGGACTGGCGACGCCAGTTGGAGCTACTGGCGGGCGGCACAAAGGATTGAGCAGGAGGGTCGCTCGGTGCATCGAACAAGTGTGGCCTCGGAGTCGTTCGGTTGCTGGACTAGCCTTATCTTTGTAGAATCCAAACGCCTCTCGGGGCATCTAACCGGCCGATGAGCCAAGGGTGACGAATGTCTGACAATGGGCCAATTTGCAATGTCGAGGCTGACAAGTTGATCATGAAACTGAAGGTCACTCTGGCTGCTGAAAGATCCGCGATTGATCCGGTTGTGCAAAGCGTCATGGAGATCGTGAAGGAGATGCAGTGTGCGGTCGGCAAGGAAGAGGCGATCGAACTGGCGCTGAGCGAAGCCCTGGCCAACGCGGTTGTGCATGGGGCCAAGTCCGATCCGTCGAAGATCATCGAATGCGATGTTGCTTGTGATGAGAGCCAGAGCATGCTGATCGTGGTGCGCGATCCCGGGCAAGGTTTCGATCCCACAGCTATCCCCAACCCCTGCTATGGGCAGAACATCTACCAGGACCACGGTCGCGGGATTTATCTGATTAACCAGCTTATGGACGAGGTGAAGTTCGTAAACAACGGCACAGAGATTCACATGGTCAAGCGGTAGAAGGCTAGCCCAACGCAGAAGACACAACCGGATTAATCCGCCCAGGCGCCCCGCAAACAAACTTCCTCCTGCAGCACCATCAACCCGTCGCCCAAACATCGTAACGGAGCGGGCAGTGCGTCTCCTTGACGCGAGTACGGTTCGGGCCAAGAGTCTACTCCTTGGCGGCGATCCCCAGGGTCTTCATCTTGCGGTAGAGATGGCTGCGCTCCAGCCCCAGCACTTCCGCGGTACGACTTACGTTGCCGTGATGCTCATCCAGTTTTTTCAGAATGTAATCACGCTCGTAGGCGGCGCGGGCCTGGTGCAGGGTGGAAAATTCGCTGCCGGAAGCACGACGGCTGCCATCGCGATGAACCAAAGGGGGCAGGTGTTTGCGGTCGAAACGGCTGGTGGTGGGGTTCATGATCACGATCCGCTCGATCACGTTGCGCAGTTCGCGCACGTTTCCTGGCCAGGAATAGCGCATCAGGGTTTCGATGGCATCGTCAGTAATCTCGCGCGGCCGGCGCCCGTAGGCGGCGGAAAAATCCTTGAGGAAGTGGCGTGCCAGCAGAGGCACGTCTTCTGTCCGCTCGCGCAACGGAGGTACGGAGAAGGGAATCACGTTCAGTCGGTAGAACAAGTCCTCACGGAAGTTTCCTTTGGAGATTTCGTCTTCCAGATCCTTGTTGGTCGAGGCGATCACGCGGGCATCCACCGTAATCGGCTCATCGCTGCCGACCGGCGTAAATCGTTGCTCGTCGAGAGTTCGCAACACCTTCGACTGGGTCTTCAGGCTCATGTCGCCGATTTCGTCAAGAAAGAGTGTGCCGCCGTTGGCTTTCTGGAACTTTCCCTCTTTGTCACCAGTGGCCGCCGGGAACGATCCCTTGCGGTGGCCAAAAAGCTCACTTTCGATCAGATCCTCGGGAATGGCGGCACAGTTCACTTCCACGAACATTTCGTCCTTGCGCAAACTCTGACTGTGGATGGCGTGAGCCACCAGTTCCTTTCCTGTGCCGGACTCGCCATAGATAAGCACTCGCCCGTTAGTGGGGGCCATGATCTGGATCTGCTGGCGCAGCGCTTTCATGGGGATACTTTCACCCACGATGACGCTCCTGGGGGTCAGTTGTTTCTTGAGATCGCGGTTCTCCAACCGCAGCCGCTTCGCGTCAATGGCGTGTTTCACCAGGATCAGGGTCTTATCGATGGACAGTGGTTTTTCCAGAAAGTCATAGGCGCCCAGCTTGGTCGCCCGCACTGCGGTCTCGATGGTGCCGTGCCCGGAAATCATAATGACCTCGGGAGCGCCTTCAATCTCACGGATTTGTTCCAGGGTCTCGAGGCCGTCCATTCCGGGCAGCCAAACATCGAGCAGCACCAGATCAAACGCGCGCTTGCGCAGGACTTCCAGGCAGGCTTCGCCGCTTTCCGCAACCGCGGTTTTGTAACCTTCATCCTCGAGCACGCCCTTGAGCGACTGGCGGATGCTGGTCTCGTCATCCACAATGAGAATGTTATGCATGCTAGCTGGCAGCGGGCGCACTCACGATTTCCGTCGCGAGCGGCAATTCCACCACGAACCGTGTGCCGACCGGCTGGTTTTCCTCGACCCGAATGGACCCACGATGATCTTCGACGATCCGGCTGACAATGGCCAAACCCAGGCCCGTCCCCCGTTTCTTGGTGGAGAAATAAGGCAGGAATAAACGCTCCTTCAATTCCCGCGTGACCCCGTGCCCAGTATCGGCAACGGTGATCTCGACTGCGTCACGGCTGCCGACCAGTGACGTGGAGATCTGAATTTCGCGTACGATTGAATCCTGCATGGCTTCGGCGGCGTTGTCCACCAGGTTGGCCAAGGCGCGCTTAATGGCTTCAGGATCAGCCATGACCCGGGGCAGGTCCGGAGCCAGGAAGGTGCGCACTCGGATGTTGTTCAGGCGTCCGTTGAACATCGCCAGCGCATTTTCCACGATAGAGTTGATGTTGGCCGGCTGGGGTTGCGCTGTGGGAAAGCGGGCCAGAGTGGAGAACTCATCCACCAACGTACGCACCGTCTCCACCGCTCCAGCAATGGTCTCGGCACAACTGTCGAGGACCTGCATCGAGGCCTTGTCGGGAGGACTACCCCGCTCCAGGTGGCGGCGAATGCGCTCGGCGGAGAGTGCAATCGGCGTCAGTGGATTCTTGATCTCGTGGGCGACGCGCCGCGCCACCTCGCGCCACGCCGCCTGCTTCTGGGCCTTGAGCAAATCAGACAGATCTTCGAACACCAGGACGTAGCCCAACCCTCGGCCCTCGTGCTGAAGCGTGGCCACGGTGACGGCAACGTTGAATTGCGCACGCTGCAAGGGCATTTCCATCTGCGTGGTCGTTGTGCCCATGCGGTCGGCGCGTCGCAACTGCGGCTCCAGATCCTCCATGACCTCCGGCGGAAAGAAATCCCGCAGGCTGGCGCCTATCAACCCTTGCAGCGTACCCGATTCACCACCCACGGGATGGAACATCCGCAGCAGCGCGTGGTTCACGTGAGTGATGTGGTGGGCGGCGTCCAGCGAGAGCACTCCTGTCGGAATACTTTCCAGGATAGTTTCGATGTGCCTTCGGCGCTGCTCCAGAGCGATATTGGCAGCGCCCAGTTCCCGGCTCGAAGCTTCAATCTGGCGGCGGCTGGTTTCCAGTTCCTCCGCCATGCGATTGAATGACCGCACCAGGTCGCCAATTTCGTCGGCGGCGGCCACTTCCACCCGGTAGTCGAGACGCCCGCGGGAAATTTCCTGAGTCGCCTCCGCCAATGCAGCTACGGGGCGCGTAACCAGCTTGGAAAGGAATAGTGCCAGCCAGGTGGTGGCAAAGAGCACCAGCACGGTGAGCAGGAGCAGTAGACCCATGTAGGTGCGGCGCACCTGTCTTCTTTGCGCGGCGAGCTCGAAATAGCGTTTTTGGCTGGCTTCCACCTGCTTTACGGTCTCGGAGAATTTCTGGGGCAGGGGCATGGCCACCAGAATCAGACCACGATCACTCGCCGGCGCGCTTCCTAGAATGTAATCGGTTTGCTCCCAGTTGAAATGAATGGCGGAGTCGGGAGTCAACTTCTGCAGTGGTAGCTTGGCTTTCAGCAGCGGCCAGGAGGCTGGCGCGCCGAAGCTGGCCTCGGCGTTGCCGTCTTCGATTGCCACTGCGAATCCACCTTGCAGAGTGGTCTCACGCCGGCGGAACTCGGCTACCACAGCGGAGAAGCTTTTGTGACCGGAAAAGGCATGTTGGGTCTCCGGCAGGGCTGCGATCGATTCGGCCTCAGCGCGTGCGTTTTGCGCCGCATATCTCGAAAGCAGCGACGCCATGGCCGCCGTGTCTTCACGCACCTCCTCCACCGGCCGTGAGAACCATTTGTCGATGGAGCGGTTCATCAGCCCATACGCAAACCAGAACATGACGATGACCGGAAGAAAAGAAAGCAACAAGCTGACGACCACCAGGCGAGTACGGAACTTCGATCCCAGCACGCCTAGCCTTCGTTCCGCAAAGAGTTTCAGAAGATTGCGGAAGAGAACGAACGTCAGCGCGACGAACAACAGAAAAATAAGCGCCGAAAGCGCCGCGAAGAAAAGGGTTTGCTGGTTGGTCTCGGGATTCAGAAATGGCAAGTCAAATGAAGTTTGCGAAAGAACGATGCCAAAAGCCAGGAGCAGGCCAACCGCCAACGGGAAGATGGCTTTCTTCCGGCTGGAAGTCTTATCCGAGGAGCGATTTGGATTGGGAGCAGACACGTCAACGCGGCCCCGCGCTACCGAACCAATCCAGCACGGCGAGGCTGAAGCGTCTCATTATAAGCCTGACATGAACTACAGGCAGCACAGGACGATTTACCGACTGCCACCTACCAGTCCCAAGGGCAGGACTTAGTGTGCCCGCTGACTGTGATCGTCCGGGGATTGGGAAATGGCCCTATCGGCACGGCGATCCGCGAGGACCTCCCGGACTGCGTCATACGCCGGCTTGGGTTTGTATTGCCGGTCGAAAAGAAGCCCCGCGCCCTTTGTCCCGTGGGTGAACCAGCCGATCCACGAATATTTGTCGGTGAAACCCCAGGTCTGGAGTGCAGTACAGCCGGGACTCTGCATACAAGCAGCCGCGATCTCCCGGTAGATTTGGGCTTGCCGGAGAAGGTCAGCAGGATCGAGTACCCTGCCGGCAGCGTCCACGGGAAGCCCAACATCCATCTCCGTAATGTGAACTTGTATTCCAAGTTTGGTGAAGCGCGCGATATTGGCCGCAATCGAAGCGACGTCCGGCTCCAAATGGAAAACATGCATCTGCAGGCCAATCCCGTGGAGAGGAACACCTCGCCGCCTGAATTTCTTCACCATGGCGTAGATGGCGTTGGATTTGCGGTTCAACCCTTCCGCTTCGGCATCGTTGTAAAAGAGAAGGGCGTCAGGATCGGCGGCGTGCGCCCAACGGAAGGCTTGCGCGAGGTAGGCCGTTCCTTTTCCCGCCCCGATGCCGGGCCTGTTGTACCAGAGGGAAGGTCGCAGCTGGCCATGTTCTTCGAAGGCTTCGTTCACCACGTCCCAGGCAAAGACCTGGCCACGATAGCGCCCTACCACCCGGTTGATGTGATCGCGCAGCAGATCAGACAACTGCTTGGGAGTGTACTGAGACTCTTCCAGCCACTTGGGGTTATGTGTGGCCCAGACCAGATTGTGACCGCGAATCCTCATGCCGTGGGCGCGGGCGAACTCTACTACGCGGTCAGCAGAGCCAAAGTCGAAAGTTTTCGCATCGGGCCGCAGGGCGTGCCATTTCAGGGCATCCTCCGGTTCCACCAGGTTGAACTCGCGGGCAAGAGTGGACGTATAGGCAAGCTCAGAAAAATAGGTCGGGTTGACCGCCGTGCCGATCAGCATGCCGCTGCGGTCTGCCTCCTGGCGTAGAGACTGCGCCCAACCGATGGAGAAACACCCAAACCAAAGAACGGATGCCAGACGAGACTTTCGCTGAACCTGCATGGAGGTGTCTGCCTACTCCTCTATTTAGCGCCGGGAAGAAACCTTTGCAAAGGGCATCCGTCACACTTTGGCTTCAACTTGAAGCAGTAGTTCTTGCCGACATTGATGATGAGTCCGTGCATTTCGTTGTATGCCTGGGCCAGGGGAGATCGTTTGGCGCGGCTCATTGGCGAGGGTGAATGGGCTCCGCCCTTCAGCTCCCGGTCCCCCGGGGCCGAAGCCCTTTCCCGGTTTGTGCTTTTTTTCGCGAGGCGATGCCCGACCTGTTCCCATGGAACCTCAGCCAGGGCCCGCTCGAACAGCAAACGAATCTCCTCATAGGAAGCATTGGCAGGCAGGATCCGGTGGCGGTCCAGAATGCGGCGAGTGTAGGCGTCAACGACAAACACAGGATGCTGACCGGAGTAGAGCAAGATGGAATCAGCCGTCTCCGGTCCAACCCCGTCCAGCGCCAGCAGTTCCGAGCGCAGTTTCCCGGTCGGCCGGGAGAACATGCGGTTAAGAGACCCGTCGTAGTACTCGTCCAGAAACGTCACAAAAGTTTTCAGTCGGCGAGCTTTCTGACGAAAGTAGCCTGCCGGCCGGGTCAAGGACTGCAGTCGCGGCAGAAGCGTGCTTCGGATGCCGTCCGGATTCAACAGACCGGCAGAGCGCAGACGGCGTAAAGCCTGCTCCACATTCGTCCAGGCAGTATTCTGCGTGAGATAGGCGCCCACGATGACTTCGAAGCGAGTGCGGGCTGGCCACCAATGCTGGCGTCCCCAGGTGCCGAAGAGAGTTTCGTAGTAGACCTGGAGTTCTTCTTCCTTACTCGCAAACTTCAAGCCTCGCCTCCGTGCCCCGACTGCCCTGGAAAAGCTGGCGGTTGTCCCGTGTCCGGCCTCCCAGCCTCGGCAGGAACTTGTCCTTACCGAAGTGCATGTCCCCCAGGACTTCCGCCAACAGCCCCTTCACGAAATGCCCATCTGACGCGGATTCCATGAGCAGCAAAGGCTTGTGCCGGTTCCGGCGCGCAGTACAGGTACCAAAGTTACTGGTGCAGCAATGCATCTGCGTTGACAATTTCTGTCAACGCGATACGCTGCAACTTCTCCCCCCGAAAAACGGCAGCGACTTCGTGCGAGCCAAGTAAAGTCTACGGCATCTCTCTGCCGCTCAGATAGGAGATCGAGGTATGTCTCAACGGCTGGGTGATCTTCTGGTCAAAGAGAAGGTCATATCCCCAGAGCAGTTGGAACAAGCGATGAAGGTCCAGAAGGAGACCAACTGTCGCCTGGGCTCGGCCCTGGTGAAGTTGGGCTTTCTGACCGATGAAGACGTTACTAACTTCCTGTCGCGGCAATACGGCGTTCCCGCCATCAATCTTTCCTACTTTGAAATTGATCCGTCAGTCGTCAAGCTCATCCCGTTTGAAACCGCCAAGCGTTACCAGATCCTGCCTCTGAGCCGCGTAGGCGCTTCGTTGACCATCGCCATGGTCGATCCGACGAACGTGTTCGCCATGGACGACATCAAGTTCATGACCGGCTTCAACATCGAGCCGGTGGTGGCGTCGGAGAGCTCGATCCAGGAAGGCATCGAAAAAGCCTACGGCACGACCAACCAGGAAGACCTGGAGACGGTCATGCAGTCGATGACGGAACTGGGTGAGCCCGACGTCGAGCTGCAGTCGGAAGAAACGGAGATGGAGCTGGCCGACCTGGAGCGGGCGGCGGATGAGGCCCCCATCGTCAAGCTGGTCAACCTGGTGCTGACCGATGCGGTGAAGCGCGGGGCCAGCGACATTCACATGGAGCCGTACGAGAAAGAGTTCCGCGTGCGCTTCCGTATTGACGGAATTCTGCAGAGCATCATGTCGCCGCCGCTCAAGCTGAAGGACGCTATCACCTCCCGCGTGAAGATCATGGCCAAGCTGGACATCAGCGAAAAGCGGCTGCCGCAAGATGGCCGCATCATGCTGAAGATGAACGTCGGCGGCCGCAAGAAGCAGCTCGACTTCCGCGTCAGCACCTTACCCACTCTGTGGGGCGAAAAAATTGTGCTTCGGCTGCTCGACAAGGAAAACCTGCGCCTGGACATGACCAAGCTGGGCTTCGAGTCGGAATCACTGGTCAAGTTTGAGAAAGCGATTTTGAAGCCCTACGGCATGGTGCTGGTGACCGGGCCCACAGGCTCCGGCAAGACCAACACTTTGTACTCCTCGATTGCACGCCTGAACACCCCGGACACCAACATCATGACGGCCGAAGATCCGGTCGAGTTCCAACTGGCTGGCGTGAACCAGGTGCAGATGAAGGAGCAGATCGGGTTGAACTTTGCCGCAGCCCTGCGGGCCTTCTTGCGGCAGGACCCAAACATCATCCTGGTCGGTGAGATCCGCGATTTCGAAACCGCGGAAATTGCCATCAAGGCGGCTCTCACCGGACACCTGGTGCTTTCCACCCTACACACCAATGGAGCGCCGGAGACCATCACACGGCTCATGAACATGGGTATTGAGCCTTTCCTGGTGGCAACGTCTGTCCACCTCATCTGCGCCCAGCGCCTCGTGCGGCGTATTTGCAAAGACTGCGCGGAGGTGGTGGATATGCCGCCACAAGCGTTGATCGAAGAGGGCTACACGCCCGAGGAAGCCAAGACCGTGAAGATCCAGAAAGGCAAGGGTTGCGGCACTTGCAACAGCACCGGATACAAGGGCCGCACTGGCCTCTACGAAGTCATGGAAGTGGATGACGAGATCAAGGAACTGGTCCTGGTGGGCGCCTCGGCGGTCGAACTGAAGAAGAAAGCGATTGAGCGAGGCATGATCACGCTGCGCCGCAGCGGACTCATCAAGGTGGCGGCAGGCATGACCACTCTGGAAGAAGTGGCTCGCGAGACCATTCACTGAGCTTGAGGAAAGGGAAGAGAAGACTATGTCGCTCGCATTAAGCGATCTGTTAAAACGAATGTTGGAGATGGGAGGCAGCGATCTCCACATCACAACCAACTCCCCGCCGCAGATCCGCGTGCACGGCCACCTGGTGCCCCTCGATCTGCCACAGATGACGCCCGCCGAAACCAAGCAGCTGGCCTACAGCGTCATGACCGACTCCCAGAAGCACCGCTTCGAGGAAAACCTCGAATTGGACTTCTCCTTCGGTCTGAAAGGCCTGGCCCGCTTCCGCGCCAACACGTTCAACCAGCGCGGCGCCACCTCGGCGGTCTTCCGTCTGATTCCGTTCGAGATCAAATCGTTCAATCAGTTGGGACTTCCCGCCATCGTGAGCAAACTGTGCGACAGGCCGCGCGGTCTGGTGCTGGTGACAGGCCCAACCGGATCGGGCAAGTCCACCACGCTGGCCGCCATGATTGACAAGATCAACACCGAGCGCCACGACCACATCCTCACCATTGAGGACCCGATCGAATTCGTGCACATGAACAAGAATTGTGTGGTCAACCAGCGCGAACTGCACGCTGACACCAAGAGCTTCGCCGATGCGCTGCGCGCCGCCCTTCGTGAAGACCCGGACGTGGTGCTGATTGGCGAAATGCGCGACCTGGAAACCATTGAATCGGCGCTGCGCATCGCTGAAACCGGTCACTTGACGTTCGGCACGCTGCACACCAACTCGGCATCTTCCACCATCAACCGAATCATCGACGTCTTCCCATCGCACCAGCAATCGCAGATTCGCGCCCAGCTTTCGCTGGTCCTGGAAGGCATCATGTGCCAGGCGCTGCTCGCCAAGGCCGACGGCCGGGGCCGCGCCATGGCCATGGAAATCCTGGTGCCCAACGCCGCCATCCGCAATCTGATTCGCGAAGACAAGATCCACCAGATTTATTCCTCGATGCAGTCGGGGCAGGACAAGTTTGGAATGCAGACCTTCAATCAGTCGCTCGTTTCGCTCTATATGACCAGACAGATTACCCTGGAGACCGCCATGGCTCGCTCGAGCAACCAGGAAGAACTCCAGGATATGATCAGCCGGAGTGCCGCAGCCGGCCCTCCCAAACCGCAGTATCCTCCCGCGCGTCGGTAAGACAGGGGCGGAGCAGTCCACCGGTAGGCGGACGGTTCCGGTGGCCAGCGCCAGGCCAGGCAAGCGTGGAGAGAAAATTCAAATGAGGTGACCACCGATGCCGCAATTCGAATTTCGTGGCACGTCCCGTACTGGCGAGCAAGTCAGCGGTAGCCGCGCCGCCCCCAGCCGGGAAGCTCTGGATGCCCTGCTGCGGCGCGAGCAGATTACTCCCACCCGCATCGTCGAGAAGGGGCGGGAGATCGCCATTCCCAAGCCTAAAGTCGCGGGCAAGGTCAACGCCAAGGAACTGGCCATTTTCACCCGGCAATTTTCGGTCATGATCGATGCCGGCCTGCCGCTCGTGCAATGTCTGGAAATCCTCGCCACCCAGCAGGAAAACAAAGGGTTTGCCAAAGCCCTTTCGCAGGTCCGGTCTTCGGTGGAGGGCGGTTCGAATCTGGCCAACGCTCTCCGGCAGTTTCCGAAAATCTTCGACGACCTCTACGCAAATATGGTGGAAGCGGGCGAGACGGGCGGTATTCTCGA
>JBGQBN010000113.1:0-2127 GCA_041494805.1 Terriglobia bacterium
AAGGCACGTACTGCTGTTGGTTCGCGAGGATATTGGTAGGGATGGGGGCGAACTGTGCGCATCTGCCTCTGAGGGGATAGCCGTTCAACCTGAAATTGAACAAATCAATAAGAAGTCATGTCCAAGGCTGAAATATCCGGGTTGGAAGGCTTGACCTGCCCCCAGTTGTTGTACCACTCCTTATGTTAGTCCGACAGCCATTGCCGATGGGTGGAGCGGAGCGGAACCCGGCGGCAATGGGGTGATCGCTTCCGGAGCGGGTGGCCGGTAGCCCAGTGAGCTGTGCGGACGAAATACGTTGTACTCCTGCCGCCAGCGCTCGATTAACACCTTGGCTTCAGTCAGCGTGTAGAAAATCTCCCGATTGAGGCACTCGTCCCGGAACTTCCCGTTGAAGGACTCTACATAGCCATTCTCCCAGGGACTCCCCGGTTCGATAAACAGCGTTTTCACACCGATTCGCTGGAGCCATTCTCGAACCAGCTGCGCGGTAAACTCTGGGCCATTATCGGACCGAATGTAATTCGGCACCCCACGACCCAGGAAAAGATCGAACAATTGCTCGACCAAGTCGATTGAACACAGCCGTCGCCCCACATCGATCGCCAGGCACTCGCGGGTGTACTCATCCACGATCGTCAACATCTTCAGTGGTCGACCATCGTGAGTCCGGTCCGCTACAAAGTCGTACGACCAGACGTGATTCGGCCAGCAAGGTCGCAAACGCAGGCACGATCCATCGTTCAACCACAGACGGCCTCGCTTCGGCTGTTTGTTCGGCACTTTCAGACCCTCCTGTCGCCAGATCCGTTCCACCCGCTTGTGATTCACTCGCCAGCCCTCTCGCCTCAACAGCGCCGTGATCCGACGGTATCCGTAGCGACCGTACTTGCCGGCCAACGCGATGATCCGACTCACCAGCGGTGGCTCATCGCTCGGTGGTGAGGCCATACGCCGGTGGGTCGATCGCCACTGCCCGAGGACCCGGCAAGCCCGCCGCTCCGACACCTCCAACATTCGGCGGACATGCTCGACCCCTTGCCGCCGTCGGGACGGGCTCAGAAGTTTCCCGAGGACGCCTCTTTCAGAATCGCGATATCCAGAGCTTGATCGGCGACGAGCTTCTTCAACCGAGCATTTTCGGTCTCCAGCCCTTTCAAACGCTTCGCCTGATTCACTCGGAGCCCACCATACTCCTTCCGCCAGCGGTAGTAGGTCTGCTCCGTCACCCCCAGCTTCCGACACACCTCCGCTGGCGGTTGCCCTTTGGCCAATTCCACCTCAGCTTCCCGAAGCTTGATGATGATTTGCTCGGCGGTAAAACGTTTCCTAGCCATCTGACTCTCCCTTTCCCGGTCCTGTTGAGCCACAAATCCTAACTCAACAAGTGGACCGATTTAAGGGGAGCAGGTCATCTCCAATCGGCCGGGGGACTTGAGCTTGATCTGCGCATCCGAATTGTCGCGGAGTGAAGGGTACGTTGTGGACTCGGTTGCCGTACCTGACGGAACATTTATGAAGAGCGATTCTCCGGATATGGCGTACTTGCTGCACCGGTCAATGAAGGACGAGATTTCGGTAAAGTTCGTGAAGACCGCTGTGCGCCCGGCGTCCCGTCATCTGCCCAAGAAACGGTTTTGGAAGCGGTGGAACCAAGCATTCGGCCGGAAGCTGGATTGGCTTCTCGCCAACTTTAACGATCACGATAGCGTGATGAGCTTATTTCCCAGCAGGTAGATGAGCATCTTCGCTCGGGCATCGGCCTCGCTGTCCGCATAATTGAATATCTTAACTTTTGCTCGTTTGGTAGGTGCTGGCTAAAGCAGAATCGGCTGAAACATGAGCAGGGATCAGAACAGGATGCCCGACGTTCCAATTCCAGATTTTCTGGGCACAATCTGTGAGATTTGGTTCACGGTCAATTACGCCACGTATCATTTCGCTTACACCCGAGTTTATTTGTAGACGCGATCCATGCAAACGCCCGTTGACGAACTGCTGCGGGAGGAGCAGGCCAGCAGAGACATGGGTCAGATTGACCTGATGATCTGCCGGAGCCATCTAGCGGCGTTCTTCTGGGAGCTGCACCATGTGTTTGAGGCCCTGGAAATTGCGATAAGACGGGGA
>JBGQBN010000034.1:0-46231 GCA_041494805.1 Terriglobia bacterium
AGAAAGGAGACGGCGATCACTAACAAGGCGAAAAAGCTGGGTCCGCCTACCTCCTTGATAGCCGACAGCAGCACGAGCGAGCGACTGCCGGGTTGGCCTTCCGCTTCCCAGTGCTCGAGTTTCTTGTGAATCTGCTCCACAATGACCACGGTGGCGTCCACCATGGCCCCAATCGCCACCGCAATGCCGCCCAGGGACATGATGTTTGCCGTCATGCCCGAAAGCTGTATGGGGATAAACGCCAGAATTACAGTGAGTGGAATGGCAGTGATCGGAATGATGGCGCTCGGGAAGTGCCATAAGAAAATGAGAATTACCAGGCTGACGATAATCAGTTCTTCAATCAGTGTTTCCTTCAGGTTCTCGACTGAGCGATCGATCAGGTCTGATCGGTCATAGGTCGTGACGATCTTCAGGCCCTTCGGCAGCGTGGGTTCGATGTCTTTGATTCTCTGCTTAACCCGCTCGATGACCTTCTGTGCGTTCTCCCCGAAGCGCATGATTACGACCCCGCCAACTGCTTCTCCCTGGCCGTTCAGTTCGCCTACGCCACGGCGGATGTCAGGCCCGTAGGTCACCGTGGCAAGGTCCCTCACCAGCACCGGCGTGCCAGTTTGTGGGTTCGACATCACGACGATCTTGCCGATATCGTCAAGCGACTTAATGTATCCGCGCCCGCGAACCATGTACTCACGGCCAGACATCTCGACCAGCCGCGCGCCGACATCGTTGTTGCTCTTCTGAATGGAGTCGACGACCATCTTGATCGGGATCTTGTAGCCGAGCAGCTTGTTGGGGTCGATGTTGACCTGGTACTGCCGAACAAAACCACCGAGCGGAGCAACTTCCGCAACGCCGGGCACGGACTGCAAGGCGTAGCGCAGATACCAGTCCTGAAAGCTGCGCGTCTTCTCAATGCTGTATTGCCCGCTCGTATCGACCAGAGCGTACTGATATACCCAGCCGACGGCGGTCGCATCCTTCGCTAACTCAACGCTGACGCCTTTTGGCAGACGCGGCGTAACGGAGTTCAAGTATTCCAGCGTTCGCGAGCGAGCCCAGTAGATATCCGTGCCTTCCTCAAAGATGATGTAAACGTATGAGTACCCGAAGTCCGAAAAGCCGCGGATGTCCTTCACCTTGGGCATGCCCAACAGCGCCGAGGTAATCGGATACGTGACCTGATCTTCCATGATGTCGGGGCTGCGGTCCCACTTCGAGTAGACGATCACCTGCGTATCGGACAGGTCTGGTATCGCATCCAGCTTCGTGTTCTTCAGCGAATGCCAGCCAAGCACCACGGCCACACCGATGAAGAGGAACACGAGGAATTTGTTCTTTGCGCAGATCTCGATAATTCGATTAATCATTGCTAGTGGGCCTCCGCCAGCAACTCTGGTAGGCTCCGCAAGACACCACCGTTTTGGGCCACGAACGCTTCTGCTGCTTTTCGGTCGCTGAACGCGAATGTACCGGGCGAGCAGCGATCGAAGGCCAGCTGTTCCGCGTGCTTGCTTTCATCCATCTTGGACATGTCGTGTTGGCACGCGATCACGCGGCTATCCTCGACAAACCACGCCCCTTCTGGGCTCACCATCTCTTCCGTGGGATAGTCGGTCACTGCGATCAGCCGTAGCGGTTTCTTTTCCTGTCGTGCCTCCGTCACCGCACAATGCGCACAGCAGACATCGCGCCGCTGCCCGCCGACTTCAGCCACGACATGTGCTTTCGGACTAATGTGACGTTGGCAAAATCCGCATTGCGTCTGCGAGCGTCGGTTCATCAGCAAGTAGCCGCCCGCAAAGAGACCCGCGACTACGATCAAAACGATCGCTGCATAAATCGAAGCTTTCTTTGCCATAACAGTCCCCTTAGTGCTGCATCCCGCTCATGGCGCCTTTCAGACGGCTTTCCGAATCAATGAGGAAGTTTCCAGAGGTCACGATGGTTTCCCCTGCCTTCAGGCCGGACAGAACAACTACCTTGCCCTCGAGCTTTGCCCCCATCTGAATCATGCGCGGTTCAAATACGCCACCCTCGTGGACGACAAACACGTACTGCTTGTCACCGGAATCCATCACTGCTTCCTGGGGCACCAAAACCTGCTTGCCATAGTTGATCTTCAGCTGCACGTTAGCGAACATCTGGGGTTTCAAGTCGAAACCTGGGTTCGGAAACTCGATGCGTACTTTCACAGTGCGGGAAACGGGATCGACGGTCGGGTAAATATAGGTAATCTTCCCGGTGTAGGTCTTACCGGCGTAGTAGCTCAACTGCATGTCCGCCGTCTGGCCCACCTTCACAAACGGCACCTCGTACTCGTACACATCTGCATTCACCCAGATCGTGGATAAATCGCTGATCAAATACAGATCCATATCCGGGGTGACAGCGGTTTGCGGAAACGCCTTGCGGTCGGTTACGAAGCCACTGGCGGGCGAGTAGAAAGTCAAAGTCTTAGTGACCTCACCGGTCTCGTCGAGCTTTTTGATTTGTTCGTCGCTGATGTCCCACAGTTTGAGCCGTTCACGGGTGGAACGCAGCAGCGACTGGGAGCCCTGTGATACTTCAGCGAAGTCTGAGGTGCCCAGATTTGTCGCGCCACGCTTCGCGATCAGGTACTCCTCTTCGGTGGCCACAAGGTCCGGGCTGTACAGGGTGAACAGGGGCCGGCCTTTCTTGACGAGTTGCCCGATGTAATCAACGTAGACCTTGTCGATAAACCCGTTGACCTTTACGTGCACATGTGCAAGTTTGGTCTCATCGCTCGTAAGCTGGCCGGTTGTGCGCACGGACCGCACCAGAGATTGTCGTTCCACAGTTTCAGTCCTTACGCCGATCAGTTGCTGCTTGTCGGGCGCGATTTTGACGGTGCCGGCGGGCATCTTTGCCGCCGCTGCGCTTGTCGTACTGCCACTCTGAGAAGTGTTGTCCTCTGCATATTGCGGCACCAGGTCCATTCCGTCCGGCGCTTTTCCGGGCTTGTCATAATGGCGCTGAGGGTTCATCGCGTCATACCAATAGAGAACCTTGCGCTCGGTTCCCGCAGGGGTCGTCTGCGAGGCGGACTGCTGGTGTTGGAAGATGGCTGAAACTCTCCCGCTGAATGTGACTCCGGCCGCCAACGCGATTGCGGCCACAAGTGCCAAAACTTTTATAGGTTTGCGAAGCATTGGCTTATTCTCCTCCCGCCGGGTGCTGGTGGCCGGGCTGCGCGACCGTCGAAGTCAAGTCCACGCCCACCATGCTTTCCATGCGCGCTAGCGCAGATTGGTAATTCGCGAGCTCGCGGTAATAATCGATTTCATAATTCAAGACTGTTGAAAAGTTTCCCAGGACGCTGAGGAAATCCACTGTGCCGACCTGGTAGGCGGACATCGAGGACTCCAGTGCCAACGATGACTGCGGCACCACGCCTTGAGAGAACAAGCGCAGAAGTTCATCCGACGCCTTGGCCGCCAGGTATTGCTGCTTCAGCTCGAAATTCAGCTCGTTCTGCCGGTTGTCGCGGCTACCCTCGGCAGCAAGTCTTTCTTCTGTGGCCTGCCGGACTTCCTGCCGCTGTTTGCTCTTGTAGAAGACAGGAATGTTTACAGTGAATGTCATCCCGTGCATGTCGGGCATCAGGGGACGCTGCTGGTACATGTATCCGACGCTCAGGTCCGGGTAATAGTCTTTCTGCGCAAGGTTCGCTGCGAGTTGGTTGCGCTCAATCATCTGTTGCTCGCGCTGAAGGCCGGGATCATTCTGCCGCGCCAGTCTGTACAGGTCGTCAAGCGAGTAATTTAGAGCGGACTCTTGAATATTCTCGGCGGGTGGAAGAGTCCCATCAGGATTGCGCGCCAAGAGCGTGTTCAAGCGAACTTGAGCTGTCATACGCTGCTGCTGCAGCACGGTGAGCCGTTGCAGCAGCAACGAAATCTCGACTTGCGACCTGAGAACATCCTGCTGAATGCCTTTACCCACCCGATAACGGGCTTCCGCGATCTGGGACAGCTTGGTTAACAGATCTTTGTCTTTCAGAGTCGTTTGGATTGCCTTGTCGTAGAACCAGTACTCGTAGTAGGTGGCCTTGATTCCCGCCGTCACTCTGCGGCGAACCGCCTCATAGTCCGCCAGCGCAGCATCGGCCTCCTTCGAAGCAATCTCGCCGCGTAGCTTCAGCTTGCCGGGGTAGAGCAGTTGCTGGCTGGCAGTAACGGCGCGGTAGCTGGAGGGGTCACCCGACTGAACGCTGAAGGGCCTGATGTTGCCCGCCCAGCCAATTCCAACCGTGGGATCAGGCAGCGCTTTAGCTTGCGGTATGCGTCGTCGTTGCGCTTCCACTGTGTGCAAAGCGCTCTGGACCGCCGGATTCTTCTGCAGCGCTTCGCGAACCAAGTCTTCAAGGCCGACAGGTGACTGTCCTGCAGTTTGTGTCGTGGTGCCGGTCGCAGGTGCCTGGACCGTTACCGGGACCTGAACCTGTTGTGCGGCGCCGAGGCCCGGCCATAAACAACCGAACGTAATCAGAGCGAGTACTTTCCTGATCATAAGAATGCTCTCTCTCTCTTGCTCAATCAACCCTAAAAATGCATGGTCAGTGGTGGAAAAGCAGGCTGGACAAAACTCGATCGAAAGAAGCCTCCGTAAACGGGAGCTCGAAGGACATCCCTTGCTCGAACTGCAACTCTAAACCTGCCTGCACACACCAATGCCTAGAAAAATGAGAAGAGAAAGTTTCTAGATCCTCAGGACAGAGGACGAACAGGATGGCGGTGGACCCGGCGGCGACTCAAAGAAGGCGAGAGACCGCAACAGCACGGCAAGAGCATCGGGCAAAGAAACCTGGATGATGGCCGGGACTGCAGCGATTGCGTGCTTCAGAGGCAAGCTAGCCTGCCCGTGCACCACAAGCGTTTCCGACTGGGAAGGAACTCGGCAGCAGGCGTGACTGGCCGGCATCGCGGATTGTCCGCAATGGTCAGCCATGTGATGGCAGCACCCCCGCTCGGCTTCAGTCTGCGCGAAACCGGTCAACAAACACGCCATCGCCGGCGTCGCTGCCCATAGTAGGACAGTGCCCAGCACAACTGCTGTTCGTACGCGGTTCACTCTCACGAGTTTACGCCCTTGTCCATTGCCCAACAACAAACAGGTTACCGATTGGTGTAACAGTGCGCTGTGACTACCGTCACAGGAAGCTGTGGGCTAGGTCACCTGAGAAAACTTGGCTGCTGGAGGCCCAGGCGGATACTGCGCCTCTAGAAACGGAACGTCCAGCGCAGCTTGACCGCGATCACATCGCTTTGAGGAATGAGACTCACGTCTGGCCCAGTGACCGGGCGTTGCCATCCGCGATTCCAGACAATGAACAAGTCATTGCCCGGCCTGATGGTCCAGCGCAGCCGCGTGTTCGTGCCGACATTTTGGGATTCGGTGTCGTACTGGACGAAGCTGGTCAACACTAGGTTGGGAGTCCACGCATAGGCGCCTTGCAGCTGCCACAGACGTTGCACAAAGTTGCCTTCCGGAAGTCGTCCGAAATCATTCTCCGCGTCCGCTTCGAGCTGCACTCGGCCCTTTGGGGATGTCCACTTTATGTAGTTTTCCCACTGCGTAAGGTGACCGTCGAAAAAGCCGCCGAACCAGGTGGTGGTGCCAAACTGCAATGGCCGGTGACTGCTGGTTTGCGCTTCCAAGCGGTACCTCGTGAATTGGTAAGAACCGGGAGGGATGACTACTCCGGGAACGATTTCGAAGGGAGCCAGCAAGATCTCGCCATGTGGGTTCCAATTGAACTCAAAACGGTCACCGGATTCGAACCGCACATTGATCGGCGCCATGAAATATTCCCAGGATTCGAGCACGCCTTGCGGGTTGGTGTAGCGGACGTACTCGTTTTCGAAGAACTCCTGGCGAATCCAACGGAACGGACCCGTCTTGGAGGGCCGAGGTTGGTATGCGCAAAAAGCAGATGTACGCCGTGTGCCATTGCGGGGAAGAAATCCAAGTAAGGGTTCCAGCGCGTCACCGTACTGGTTCACGCTGGTGGCGCAATCCAATAGATCGTTGGGATAATCCGCATTGAAGCCCCAGCCGACCTTGCTGCCCGGCCCAACATCGCCTTGGGTGGTTGCCGTCCACGCGCCGAGCTGCAGATTCTTGTTGCCGCGAAACTTCGACGTGCGCCACACGGCGTCGATCCCTGCCAGCGTGTTCTCCCGGAGCCCTTCGGGGTCGCCGTGAGTGAAGATCGTTCCGATGCGAAGGTTTTCGTCGAAGTCGTAAGAAATACGAGCAGCGAGCAGATTGGTGCCGGGGACCGTGGCAGAGGGTAGAGCAAGGTCCTGTACGACTTGGCGGGGCACGGCTGTATCGCGGGTTTGAACATCCAGAACAGCCAGATTCCATTTCCCGATGCGCCCGTTCAGTTTGATGCCAGCATCGAGGGGAATTTGAGCGCCGTCGAGCAGCCCCACATTTCGGCTGAAGAATGGGATGAACTGCTCTGCAAGATTCAAGCCGAAACCGTACTGGTTCGCTCCTTCCAGAAAAAAGGAGCGTTTCTCTGGGAAGAACAGCGGGAAGCGAGTCAGATTAATTTGTCGTGTATCGACTTCGGTCTCGGCAAAGTCGGTGTTCGCGGTGAACACGGTAACCAGTTGCGGAGTGATCTTCCACGTCACTTCGCCGCCCACAGCTCCCTGCCATGCTCGTGGACTCACTCCGTAGAAACGCTTGGTTCTTCCGGCCGCGTAGGGAGTGAGCTCTATGCCTCTACCCTGCTGTAACTCCCCAAGTCCAGTCAGCCGGCCGGCACGGCTCAGATCGTATAGAAATGAATCCAGCGTTGGCGATGACCAGCGCAGCCATAGCCGCTGGCGTGGAATAAATCGCTCCAGATTCAATCCCCAATTGTTCAGGCCGGGGGTGAAGCTCAGTGTGCGCGAGGGGATGACAATCTCTGCCGACCAACCGTCCTGCGTTCTCGCGGTACGCGCATCCCAAATACCGTCCCAATCGAGCGAGGCGCTGTCGGGGGTAGAAATCAAGCCGTCGACGCGGGCTCCCGCCGCGTTGATCTGGAAGAAGTAACCCGTACGCCGGTCCCCGTAAGTGTCCAGCACGATGCTGACCGTGTCATCACCTCCCATGTTACCGTCACGGCCCATGGTGTGGATGGCGATGCGGCGCGGATCCGGATCTTTACACGTAAAGCCAAAATAGATCTGGTCGCTTGTCACGATGACTTGGACTTCGGTCTCATAGAGTGTCGGCTGTCCGGGTTTCGGTGCCTGTTGTACGAGCTTCATCACCGGTACATCCCGCCACACCGGTTCGTCCAGCCGACCGTCGAGGGTTATAGACACAGAAGTGCGTACTGTAGCCAGAGCGATGGGTCCGTCGGTTGCACTCGCGCCAGCAAGGGCAGTGACAACAAGAAGGGCGCACCCGAGCCAGAGCCGTGGTTTCGTCCTGTTTTGTGCGGAAGCTCTAGTCAATGCGCCTTCATCCCCACTGAGACGTGTACGTCATTGAACATGCTCAACCCTACTTCTCCTGCATACTGCTGTACCCCCGGTGTAACCTTCCGTCATGCGCATTACGGTTGCCATGAATTACTGCTCTTCAGGCGGTCGGAGCTTCCGAAAAGCGCGAAAGAGAAGCAGATCGTAGCCGATCTTGGTCCCGCCTCCGATCATCAGAGGAGCCGAGAAGGCGACATTCTGCATGAAAAAGCCAGCCACCGACGATCCGAGAGCCCAGAAGACATTGCGTGCGAGATTCGTGATTCCACTGGCGAAGGTTCTCTCGCTCGGTCTCACCAGCGCTGCCACGTAGGACTGGCGAGTGGGCACGTCCATCTCAACTAAAGCTTCCCGGCAAAGGAAGAGCAGCACTGCCCATTTGAACGAAGGGGCAAAAGGTACGGCCATGAGGAACAGACTTGACGGAAGATGGGTGAACACCATTGTGTTCACCAGCCCGATCCGACGAGCCAACCAAGCTGCTCCGAGGTGCGAACAGGCATTCAATACGTGCACTGCAAAAAAGACGAGAGCAAGGTCGTGCTCTGCGACTCCGAAGCGGCGGAAAAACCAGTATGCGACCAGGGCATCGGTCAAGAAGCCGCCCCCAAAAGCGTCCAGCGAAAACAGGGCGGTGAGCCTGGTGACAACTTTCCTGGTCTCGGGCGCGATATCGACACTCATCTTCCCAAATGTCGGTGGGTTAGTAATTTCAACCGCGGGCGACAAGAGCAAGTAAGCGGCTGCGACCATCAGACACAGTGCGGAATAGCCGATAAACACAACTCTATACGAACTGAGTACGGAGAAGTCGAGGCGATGTTGCAGCAAAATCGGGAGGCCTGCGCCTAACGCCCCGAGCGCTCCCCCTCCATCAAGCAGGACGTTATACCAAGCTAGATTCCAGGTTCTCCTCGCATCTGGAGCCAGTCCCGGAACTACCGCCTGCTCAAGAGCAAATGAAGGGGAACGATCCGTACCCGTGCCATTCAGCATCCCGATGAACGCCATTATCAAGAGTACGGGCAGGGTGGGGGACAGTGCCAAAGCCGCACCGCCAATAGCACTTTGAAGGGATAGAACAATGAGTGAGTGCCTGCGGCCCAGACGATCTGACGCGAAGCTCACGACAGCAGTTGCCAAAGCCGCCCCGGCCAGTCCGGCGCCGATAACCAGTCCGATTGTGAATGAAGACAACCCGACGCGAAAAAGGTAGATCCCCAAGACCACGCCTGTGAAACCCACCCCGAGCGAACGCAGGAAACCTGCGGCGTTGATCAAGGCCAAATCTCGATGGGGATGCGAATTCACTTTCCCTGTCTCTGAACGTATGCGTAGAGAGCATCATAGACAGGGAACTGTCTGGTGAGCCGATCCTCATCCGACAGACCCATGGCGGCGAATCCTTGGGCAATGGAACGCAAACCGATACCTTCGGCTGCCACGTTCTCCTGGCCCTTGACGTCGGCAGCACGGACGATCAACGCGAGCCGCTGCAGAGCAGGATCAGAGATTGTGTATTCTTCAATGATCGCCTCGAAGGTGCAGCGCGGACCGCGATGGTTAAGTTTTATGGCTTCAATCTTGGGTGCATCGAAGGGGATCGCCCCCTCCTGTGTTGCCTTCTCAAGCAGGTCTTTCTCCTCGACGAACAGGAACTGCCCCTGAGGATCGACGAAGCGTTTGATCAGCCAAGGACAGGCTACCCGGTCAACCTTTACATCTTTGCGTGTGATCCATTTCATAGATACCGATACCTCACAAGAACTTCTTTAATGCTAAAGCAGAGGGAAGCGGTTCGGGTGACTGATGTCCTACTGTGCTCATGCGAGGACAAAGAGGGGAGCACCCATTCGGGTGCTCCCGTTATTTCGCTGAGTTCGTCTCGTCCAGCGCGCTGCGCAGTGTCTTTGCCAGCTTCATCGCGTCGTCGTTTGCCCAGAAGTGCATGTAGAAGAGCCTCGGCACGTCATCCAGCGCATGGCTGTGCAGAGCTACTGCTTGAACACCGTTGTCTTGCAGAACCTTCATAACGGGTCCAACCTCTTTCCCCGTCATTGCGAAATCCCCAGCTATGGCCGCGCGTCCATTCCCGGTGGGCTGGAAATTAATGGCGGTGCCTGCCCCCATCGAGGGTGGTGTATCCATCCCCTCTTCGGTGAGCTTCTCCGCGCGTGGCACATTGAAGTGCAGCACTCCGCCGCTCACGTTGCCTTGGCGACCCATGATCTTCTCCACAGCGGCCACGTCGAATCCCAGATCCGCGGTTTCCTTTGTACCGCCACCCTGGGGAAGAGGCGTCTTGGTCAGCCCAACCGCGTGCTTGATTGTCTGGGCCAGCTTCACCGGATCACCGTGTCCGCCCATGTGGATGTACATGATTTTCGGCGATTCGCCGTTCAGATGGTTGTGAAGCGCTGTGATTTCGACGCCCCCGTCCTGTAGGGCCTTCATCACCGGAGCGACTTCGTCTTCCGTAAGAACGAGATCGCCCATAACCATCGCATCGTTGTCGCCAACGTGATGGAAAGCTGCCCAAGCGCCAAGTGCAAGACCTGGTTTGATTTCAGTGCCGGCGACAGTGACATGAAGGTCCTTCCGCGGCATGTTGAAACGGATCACACCTCCGGGCAGGTTGGCTCCTGAAAATCCGAAGACGTCTTCGACCGTCTTCCACTCCCCTGCCGCTGCTGCCTTCTGGTCTCCCGTGGTCTGTGTCGGAGAGGTTGTGGGTACGGAGACGAGAAGAATGATTACCGCAGCCAAAGTGCACGTCCTGATCGATGGCAGCTTTGTGTTCTTCATACCTGTTCCTTTCACGTAATAATTCACCATGGCGCTTACTTCGCTGTGACCTTCAAGTCATCGAAATACGTAACAGAATCGGCCTTCGTCCATAAACCAACTTTTCCTCCGTCCTTGAAGGTGTCATCAGTGGCCTCGATTTTCTTGCTACCGTCGTAGTAACAAGTGATCTTGTTGCCCACTGCCTCCACCCGCAGTTCGTGCCATTCTCCCGAGGTGACCTTGAAATTTGCTCCGGCGAACTCGCTACGCCGGCCATTGACCACGTGATACAGCCGGTAATTGTTCTCAAGAGCGTTTGCGCGAACGATGTAGTAGTTGTTCGGGTCTTTCAGGCGAAAAACCAGTCCTCCGGCTCGGTCAATGCGTCCAGAGACTGCCTCGAACTTCACGCTGAGATCCAAGTCCCGAAAAGAGCCTTCATCGGAAATCAGTAAGGGGAAACGGTAATCGGTTTGGTCAGTTGAAGTCTGTGTAACAACGTTTGGTTTGGAAGGGGCCGTTGGGTCGACGGTCACGCTCCACTTCTGCTGGGTCCCGGCTCCCGTTTTCGCGCTGTGAAATCTTGCAGGCAGCTGTCCAGATGTGTCGTTATCGAAGTTGTAAACGAATTGTTTACCAGGGGCTTGCTGGGTAGCAGGTTTTTCCGAGGCGACCGCGGCAGGAGTGGCTGGACCCTCCTCACCTTCTTCCCCTTCATCGGCATCTGGCTTCTGGTCAGGTTTTTGAGCTGCCGACTGCGTAGACGCCATAGCTTTCGAGGCGCCCGTTTGCTGCTGCTCGTCCCTGTCGTTGTCATTGCAGGACGCCAGACCTGCCAATCCGACCAGTACAAGCGCAAGGAGAGCGAAATTCACCCTGGTCATATCCTCCTCCTTTCAATACTACCAAGAAGCCGTCCCGCCAAACTGCACGGTGGGGGAGCCTCACAATATTGCGTGCCTACGTCTTCAGTCCTGCACGGTATAGATCAACACCTCGGTGCCGTCAAACACCAAACACGCTTTTCATACTTTCTCCATGGTCCGATAAGCAGGCTCAAAGACTCAACTTTCTTCCATTCTGAAGCTGAGTCGCTCAGCCCAGCAGTCTATGCCCTGGACAACACGGACAGCAATCCTACGCGAACAGGAGCGCGAGGCCGATTGAATCAAAAATCCTTCCGGTACGCATGTGTCACCTTCCTTTTGGAAAATCACTTCGATGGGTGCGAGAGCCTGTGACCCGCTGCCGGTCGTGCCCCCGCAACGGTAATCTTAAATATGCCATCCAAATCAGTAGAGTTAGAATGAATTGTATGCCTGTGCGCTGTACCCATTGCGGTTACGAAAATGATCCGCAGTACCGCTTTTGCGGTATGTGCGGTGTGGCCTTGCCGCAAGCGACGCCGGCGGGCACTTCACCGCCACCAGAAAGCCGTCCGCCCGGCATCAGCGGTCCCTCTTTCTTGGGCTTGGCGGAGAATCCCCAGCGGGATGTGGAATACCTTCTGGAAGAAGAGCCCCCTTCCGGTCACTGGCGCATGTATCTGGCGTTGGCTTTGCTGATCGTGAGCGCTGGATTGCTGGTGTGGCATTGGCAGCGCGACGGTTATCCCTGGGCCGCGACGGCGGTTACTCAGTCGGCTCCGAGCGCCGCTGGGTCTGTTGCTGCTCCGGCGGCAGAGGCGCCTGCGCCAGCGGAAGCGCCTGGCACAGAGGCGGCGCCTGCATCACATGCTGTCAACACGCCGGAGAAAATCGCAGTTGCGGAACCGCCAGCGGAGTCGAAATCTGAGGCTGCATCTCCACCTGCTGATTCACAGACCAAGGAACCTGACTCCGCCCAGAGTGGCAATTCCACTCCCACGGAGCCGGGTTCGAAGGCAGAGGATACGACTGCGGCTGCCGCTCAAGCCGCACCCGCGGAAACGGCCGCAGCCCCACCCCCGGCAGTGCCGGAACCGGCGGAGGTCGAGCCGCCGGCAGTGGCGCCTGTCGTCTCGTACACTGACAAACTGGTTGCCGATGGGGAGAAATATCTTTACGGAAACGGCGTCCCGGAGGACTGCAGCCGGGCGCAGAAAAACTTGCTGAGTGCCGCCAAGCGGTCAAGCGTAAAAGCTGAGAGCATGCTGGCAACCATGTACACCACCGGGCACTGCGTGGCTCGCGATCTACCCACAGCCTACCACTGGTTTGCCCTGGCGCTGCGTCATGATCCGGGGAACAAACGCATCGAACAGGACCTGGAAGTGGTGTGGAAGCAGATGACACTGGGTGAAAAGCAGGTCGCACTCCGCAACCGGCAGTAAGATCATCTTCATCTTACCCATGCTGGGTAAGCCCACGCATTCCACGCTCATGAATGGCTGAGAGCGCGTCGCGCCTTGGAGTAGTCGCCGGTGCGGCTTGTCCAGTTGCTGGCCAAGGTCGCCAAGGCCCAGACCAGAGCAAACAGACAAAACCACCCGCTCCAGGGAACACCGGAGCGCCAGGCCACGAAAGCACTGATAGTCGGGATGACAGCCGAGGAGGTTACACCGGCAGACCACATAAGGGCCTTGGCACCGGGACTGACCTTTTGCATGGAGAGCTTTTCCGTCTGCACGCCAAAGAAAGGAAGATGTTCAAAGATCCAACGAAGTCCCGGCGGCCAGCCCTCGGGATTCCCTGTCCCACCCACGGTGTAGAAGAGGAAACGAATGCCCACGGCGCGACCGACCAGCCAGTGCGCAATGGCGTGCGCGGAGAAATAGAGAAGAACCCATGCCAGAAGCATCGTGGTGATAGCAATCGCGGTCGAGTCTGCCGACCGGGACGCCCCCAATGCGAACCCTGCAGCCAGGATTCCACCAATCTGCAAGATATTGCCGACAGCTATCGGGAGTCGCGCAAAGATCCGGCGCTTAGTGGTGGCGGCAGGATTCACGGATCCCCCCCTTCAAGCCAGCTTCATTGGGCACTTGTGCCCGTCAATTCTACCGCGCAGGAACGATGGCGGGACGAGATTCGGATTGCCTGATGGGTGGCTGAGTATGGGCGGCTACGTTAGGGAGCTGTCACAAACTTCGCTGGCCACGTCAGAACTGCCGCTCAGGTCTTGAGCAAGATAGCCATGCCATTCGCATCGCCCAGGCCCAGGCTGTTCGTTCCCAGAAACTTCCGGCAGTGTTCGACTGCTTTGGAGAAACTCTGCACCAATTTCACCACATGCGCGGCGGCAAATACCTCCTGGTAGTGTCCTGCCATGCCGATCAGCAGCCCCTTGATCACCGCGTATTGGATACACATCATGAGATATTCGGCCAGAGGGTCATTGGGCTCACCCTGAGGACTTACCCCGAACGGAAACCGCGTCCTGAAGACATGGTTGATGAGATAGTTTTCCAGGATGAACGGGCTCTCCTGCATGAACGGCTGGTAGTAGCGGGCATGGGCTTCGGCGTAGAACGGAGTGCAGATTTCGATTGGCGAAGCCGGATCAAATCGAATGCCACGCAGAAAGTCTTGCACGCACTCACGAAAGCGAACGTGGCTGGCGTCGGTGAGCTCGAGATCAAGCTGACGATGGAGGACTTCCATGACCACTCCCAATTGCAGGGTGGTTTGGGCAGGGATGCCATCCATCGAGGAACGAAGTCTGCCCTGGACAACGATCTCGGCGTAGTCTTTCAGGAGCCTGGGCACGAGTTCGAGCTGCTGCGCGGCAGTGATTTCTTTCAGCCGCTTGCAAAACATCCCCAGAATGAAGAGCCGTTGCCAAAGCGGGTAGGCGCGGTCTTGAATCAGCAACAGGCTGAGGCTCCGTATCTCCCAGAGGTATTGATGCGGACTTCCGTTTGCCTTGGCAGGCTGGTCACCCATTCGAAAGAATCGATAATACGGAGAATGATCGCCAGTCACGCTCGGGTCAGGTTGCATTAGATTGGGATTAAGAAGGACCAGGCGGGCAGCCTCCGGGCAGGAGAGAAGAAGTGCTTTTTCGATCAGGCCATCGACCCTTCGTGTGACACGTGGGTAGCTGGCACAGGCCATCGATAGGTAATCTTCCCCGTGCTCTTTCTGGATGCTGCACAGGCGATCCGCTGCCAGAAACGGACAGGTGAAAGACGGTGTGAGCTTGATGCGGGCATGTTCAGAATCAGTGGGATTGCTCGTAATGAGCACAAGATGCTGGTCCATGTGGGGTTGGAAGCCGGGGAGAGACTGATATTTCTCATAAGTCGCCCTATCGATGGGGACATCGAAACCGTGGCAGCATGTGTCCTCGCATTCTGAACCGATGCAGTGGAACTGTTTGGCATATTGTGGCCGGAGGTGCTCGAACATTCTGAACTCCTCTTAACAAATGTGGTTGTACGAACAGAGCATGCTGAGAACCATTCATCATCGGCTTAGGTGGCGGCTTAGGTGGGATGGCTGGGGACGGTCTTGGAAAGCACTTCCTCTATTCTTCCCGCAAGCGTCTTCCCGCAAGCGAACCATGCTTGTCGAACCGTGCTTGTCGAAGGCAGGAGAATGCTGCTATGGTTTTGCCGGCGACCGTTCCCCGTGGTTTTTGCCGCTGTCCTGACAGGGTTACCCCAGTAAGAACTGATGGCATGGGGCAGGAGCTATCGGGCAATCTGCCGGAGCGGGCCAGCCGTACTTCAGAAAGGAAGAGATTAACCGCTTGTCCAGCGCTGAGTTAAAAGGGGTCTCATCCGACACATCGTTAGTGTCGGCGATACGCTCCGGCGACGAGAATGCGATGGCGGCTCTCTATGACCGCTACTCTTCCATCGTGTACTCGGTCGCTTTGCGGGTGCTGGGCGATACCGGTTCGGCTGAGGATGTTTTGCAGGAAGTGTTTATGCAGTTGTGGCGAAATCCCGGAGCCTTCGATTCCAGCCGGGGCAACATGGCAGCGTGGCTGGCCGTAATTGCCCGGAACCGGGCCATAGATTCGCTGCGCAAGCGGCGTCCGGAAACGGACATCGCCGATGTCGTCGTTTCCGTGGATCCCGATATGGCCGGAGATGCGGAACGGGCCCGCGCCATGGAGAAGGTGCGAGGGGCGCTGGGAACCATGCCCGCGGCGCAGCGCACTGCGCTGGAGATGGCCTATTTCGAAGGGCTCACGCACACCGAGATTGCGTCCAAGACGGGAGAGCCGCTGGGCACGATCAAGACGCGTATTCGCGCCGGGCTGCTAGCGTTGCGCAAGGCTTGCGAGGCATGAGCGCACACCAACAATTCGCGGAGGATCTCGCACTCTACGCCCTGGGAACGTTGCAGGGTGAGGAGCGAGTTGTGCTGGAAAAGCATCTGGAGGAGTGTGCTGGCTGCCGCCGCGAGTTGGAGGAACTGCGCGGAGATATGGCGCTGATGGCGCTTTCGGCTGCTGGTCCGACGCCGCCGCGGCGGGCGCGCCAGCGTCTGATGGATGCCATCGGCCGCGAACCGCGGGCCGGCGCGGTTCGTGCGCGTCGAGTGTGGTGGGTGTCCGTGCGTTGGTTGGCGACTGCGGCTCTGGTCCTAGTGGCCGGCTGGTTCTGGCATCAGAGCGATCAGTTGGCACAGCACGTTGCCCAATTGGAAGGTGAATCGGCCCAGAAACAAGCACAGCTTGAACGCGCTCGCGAGGTGGTGGAAACGCTTACCGCAACCGATGCCATGCGGGTGACGCTGGTGGCGGCGAAAACTCCACCTCAGCCGCAGGGGAAGGCGATCTACGTTCGCGATCGTTCCAGCCTGATTTTCCTGGCCAGCAATCTCCCGGCGTTGCCTCCACAAAAGGCTTATGAATTGTGGCTGATTCCTACCAGCGGCGTGCCCATTCCGGCGGGGGTGTTCAAGCCCGATGCCCAGGGCAGCGCTACCCTTGTCAATCCGCCGCTGCCGGCAGGAGTCGAGGCCAAGACGTTTGCCATTACGGTGGAGCCGGAGCAGGGGTCGCTGGCGCCGACGATGCCGATTGTGATGCTGGGAGCTGGGGAATAGAAGCCGGCCACGACAGGCCGCAAGCTGTTATCAAAGGAGAAAAGGTTACCCTTCCTCGCTCTCCCTCAGCCTGGCGATCACGCCGAAATCTTCCAGTGTGGTGGTGTCACCTTTCACGTCGCCGCTGGTGGCCAGTTCGCGCAACAGGCGGCGCATGATTTTGCCGCTGCGGGTCTTGGGCAGCGTGTCGGTGAAGCGGATGTCATCGGGACGGGCCAGCGCGCCGATTTCTTTGGCGACCCAGCGGCGGAGTTCTTCTTTGAGTTCGGGAGTGGGAGTTCTTCCCTGCTGCAGGGTTACGAAGGCTGAGATGGCTTGTCCCTTCAGGTCGTCGGGACGGCCTACGACCGCGGCCTCGGCAACCGCCTCGTGCGCTACCAGAGCGGATTCGACTTCCATCGTGCTCAGGCGATGGCCGGAGACGTTAATGACGTCGTCCACGCGGCCCATGATCCAGAAGTAGCCGTCTTTGTCTTTGCGGGCGCCGTCGCCGGTGAAGTAGACACCGGGAATCTGCGACCAGTATTGCTTCACGTATCGGTCGGGATCGCCATAGATGGTGCGCAGCATGCCGGGCCAGGGTTGCTTCAGAATCAGGAATCCCCCGGAGCCGTCGGGTACGGGCTTGCCGTCCATGGTCACGATTTCCGCCACAACTCCAGGAAAAGGACGCGTGGCCGAGCCCGGCTTGGTGGCGATGGCTCCAGGAATTGGCGTGATCATGATCTGGCCGGTTTCGGTTTGCCACCAAGTATCCACGATGGGGCACCGCTCGTGGCCGATGACTTCGCGATACCACATCCAGGCTTCGGGATTGATGGGCTCGCCCACCGTACCGAGCAAGCGGAGGCTATCGAGACGGTGTTTCCTGGGCCACTGCTCGCCCCATTTGGTAAAGGTGCGAATGGCGGTGGGCGCGGTGTAGAAGACGCTGACCTGGTGGCGATCGATGATGCTCCAGAAGCGGTCGGGTTCGGGAAAATTGGGCGCACCTTCGTACATCAGGCTGGTCGCGCCGTTCTGCAGCGGTCCGTAAACGATGTAGCTGTGGCCGGTGACCCAGCCGATGTCGGCGGTGCACCAGTAGGTGTCTTCTTCTTTCAGATCGAAAACCCATTTGCAGGTCAGGTAGGTGGCCACGGAGTATCCGCCGGTGGTGTGAACCACGCCTTTGGGTTTGCCGGTGGTTCCCGAAGTGTAAAGGATATAAAGAGGATGCTCGGCATCGAGGGGCTCAGCGGGACATTCATCGGAGACGGATTGCATCAGCTCGTGCCACCAGTGGTCGCGTCCAGGTTGCAAATGGATCGGCGAGCCGGTGCGCTGGTAAACGATGACGTGCTTCACCGAGGGGCAGGATCTCAGAGCTTCCTCTACGGCGGGAAACAGCTTGACTTCGGAGCCGCGACGATAGGAGCCGTCCTGAGTAATTACGGCGACAGCTTGGGAGTCGTGGATGCGATCCACCAAAGCATTCGCGGCGAAACCGCCAAAGACAACCGTATGCGGCGCTCCGATGCGGGCGCAGGCCAGCATGGCGATGGGCAGCTCGGGCGTCATGCCCATGTAGATGGCGACGCGGTCGCCTTTCTTCACGCCTAGTGACTTCAGAACATTGGCGAACTTTTGCACTTCGCGATGAAGGTGCTGATAGGTAAGCGTGCGGACTTCGCCGGGCTCACTTTCCCAGATCAGCGCGGCTTTATTCTTGCGCCAGGTTTGCACGTGACGATCGAGGCAGTTGTAGGAGAGATTGATCTGGCCGCCGACAAACCACTTCGCCCACGGGTTCTTCCATTCGAGGACCTTGTCCCATTTTTTGAACCAGTGCAGCTCTTCAGCAATCCGGCCCCAGAACCTTTCCGGGTGCTCGACCGATTCGCGGTAGATGCGTTCGTACTCTTCCAGGCTCTTGATGTGGGCCTGCTGGCGGAATTCGGCCGGACACTCGAATTTGCGCTGCTCTTGCAGGATGGAATCGATGCTATTGCCGGATGTGTCTGCCATGCTCTCCTCGCCCATTTGGGGGCCGACGCTGCCTACAGCCAATAATCTACACCAACGTGCCAGGCACGCCGAGTTGCGCTCGGTTGGACAGCCGAAGCCTGCACCTGAGCGAAGTCGAAGGGGCGGCTGTCCCTACGTGGTTCTTGCCGCTTCCAGAACTGCTTGATTACGGTGTTACAGGTCGAGAAACTTTCGCCGGTCTCTTTCCCCGGGCAGCGGGCAGGATTCGTACTTTCCGAAGATGCGGTAACGGCGGCGGGCAATCAGATTGTAGCTCCAATCACGAAACCAGGTGGGCAACATTCCCAGGACAACCGCCAGAGCACCCCAGATTCCACCAAGTTCGCGGAGTAGAGCCACAACAGCATCAGAGCGAGCAGCCAGCCGTTCGCCTGGCTGCGCGTAGTCCAACACAACATACACGGTATCCAGAAGTTGGGGTTCTATGCCGTGTCGTTGTAGTACCTGGGCGACGAATGCACTCTGCAGGGAGGCGAAGCGGAAGCGGTCCTCGGAATCACGTTTCAGTACGAATTGGCTGAGGCCATTGCAGAGCCCGCAGACCCCGTCGTAGAGGAGGATCGGATTGGAAGAGGAGGAGTCCGACATTCCGTAACCACCCCTATGTTACTGGAACGCCTTTTCTGGTTGGCAGTCCATCCTTGGCAATCCAGCCATGGCAATCCAGCCATCCAGACCCCGGGAACTCGTGTTGTGATCCCGATCACACTCAAATGTGACCCCCATTCCGGCGCTAAAGCTCTTGGGCTGTCATGCTTTATGCGGAAGGCCGAGCTGCACAAGGACGATCATGAAGCGCAAATTCAAGACTATGGACGCCAACGAGGCGGTGGCCAATGTTGCCTACCGCTTGAACGAGGTGATTGCTATTTATCCCATCACTCCCTCTTCTCCCATGGGTGAGTGGGCAGATCAGTGGGCGTCCGAGGGTGTGCCCAATGTTTGGGGCTCGGTCCCGCATGTAGTGGAGATGCAGAGTGAGGGTGGGGCGGCTGGGGCGGTACACGGAGCCCTGCAGACCGGGGCGCTGGCCACCACATTCACGGCGTCTCAAGGGTTGCTGCTCATGATTCCGAACATGAACAAGATTGCCGGCGAGTTGACGCCGGCGACGTTTCACGTTTCGGCGCGCACGGTGGCGACGCACGCTTTGTCGATTTTTGGCGACCACAGCGACGTCATGTCTTGCCGCATGACCGGATGGGCGATGATTTGTTCCAACTCGGTGCAGGAGGCCATGGACCTGGCGTTGATTTCGCACGCCGCCTCTCTGGAGAGCCGGATTCCCTTCCTGCACTTCTTTGACGGTTTCCGCACTTCGCATGAAGTGAACAAGATTGAAATGCTCGATGAAGACGACATGCGCGCTCTGATCAACATGGACCGCGTGTTCGAGCATCGCCGGCGTGCGCTTTCACCGGAGCATCCCGTGCTGCGCGGAACTGCGCAGAACCCGGATGTCTTCTTCCAGATGCGCGAGACTGCGAATCCTTATTACGACGCTTGCCCGGAAAAGGTCCAGGAAGTGATGGACAAATTCGCCAAGGGGGTGGGGCGTTCTTATCACCTGTTCGACTATGTGGGCGCGCCGGACGCGGAACGGGTGATCATGATGATGGGATCGGGCGCGGAGGCTGCCGAGGAGACGATCGAGCACTTGAATGGGCGCGGGGAGAAGCTGGGACTTGTAAAGGTGCGGCTGTATCGTCCGTTTTCGGTGAAGAGCTTTCTCGAGGCCTTGCCGGCGAGCGTGCGGCAGATTGCGGTCCTGGATCGCACCAAGGAGGCGGGTGCCGTCGGAGAGCCGCTTCATGTGGATGTGGTGAACGCACTGCATGAAGGAGTGAAGCGGGGGTTCGGCAAGTTGAAAGCGCTGCCTGCGGTCGTCGGTGGCCGCTATGGGCTTTCGTCCAAGGAGTTCACGCCTGCGATGGTCAAGGCGGTGTACGACAATTTGAAACTACAGCAGCCGAAGGATCACTTTACGATTGGGATCCAGGATGACGTCAGCCATACCAGCCTGACTTACGATGCCGAGTTCTCAACCGAGCCTGACAGTGTGGTGCGCGCCATGTTCTACGGGCTGGGTGCGGACGGTACCGTTGGCGCTAACAAGAACTCGATCAAGATTATCGGCGAAAACACTGACAACTATGCCCAGGGCTACTTTGTGTATGACTCGAAGAAGTCGGGAGCGGCGACGGTCTCCCACTTGCGCTTCGGGCCACAGCCCATCCGGTCGAGCTATCTGGTGTCCAAAGCCAACTTCGTGGCTTGTCATCAGTGGATTTTCCTGGAGCGCTACGACATGCTCAGCGCTCTGGTTCCGGGCGGCACCTTCCTGCTCAATAGTCCGTTCGGCCCCGACGAGGTCTGGGACCACCTGCCCCGGCCGGTGCAGGAGCAGATCATCGCCAAGAAGGCCAAGTTCTTCGTGATTGACGCCTACCAGGTCGCCCGGGACAGCGGGATGGGCAGCCGGATGAACACTATCCTGCAGGTATGCTTCTTCGCCATCTCGAAAGTGCTGCCGCGGGAAGAAGCGATCGCGGCGATTCGAGAATCGATTCGGGATACTTACGGCAGGAAGGGTGAGGAGATCGTCCAGAAGAACATGAAGGCCGTGGATGAGACCCTGTCGCATCTGTTCCAGGTGGAGGTTCCGGCCAAGCTCAGCAGCACCATTGAAATGCCGCCAGCGTTCTCACCTACGGCGCCGGCGTTTGAGCGAGATGTGCTGGGAGTCATATACGCCGGACGTGGCGACGAGTTGCCGGTTAGTGCTTTTCCCGCGGATGGCACTTTTCCGACGGGTACGGCCAAGTGGGAAAAACGCAACATTGCCCTGGAGATTCCCGCGTGGGATACCAAGACCTGTATCCAATGCGGCAAGTGCGCCATGGTCTGCCCCCACGCGGTCATCCGCATCAAGGTGTACGACTCCCAACACCTGGCAGGGGCGCCGGCAACCTTCAAAGCTACCGATGCCCGCGACAAGGAATGGGCCGGCCTCCAGTACACGATCCAGGTGGCGCCGGAAGACTGCACGGGGTGCGGGATCTGCGTGGATATCTGCCCGGCCAAAAACAAGAGCGAAACCCGCCTGAAGGCAATCAATATGACCCCGCAGCCACCCCTGCGTGTGCCGGAGCGGGAGAACTGGGAATTCTTCCTGAAGATTCCGGAGTTTGACCGGCGCAAGATCAAAGCCGGGAACATCCGCCAGCAGCAAATCCAGGAGCCGCTGTTCGAGTTCTCAGGGGCCTGCTCGGGGTGTGGAGAAACACCTTACCTGAAGCTGCTGTCACAACTGTTCGGGGACCGCGCGGTCATTGCCAACGCTACCGGTTGTTCCTCGATTTACGGGGGCAACCTGCCCACCACGCCGTGGACGAAAAACGCCGCCGGACGCGGGCCGGCCTGGTCGAACTCCCTGTTTGAAGACAACGCTGAGTTCGGATTGGGGTTCCGGCTCTCCATCGACAAGCAGGCCGAGTTTGCGCGGGAGTTGGTACGGCGCCTGTCGGGGTCGATCGGCGACCAGCTGGCCACGGCGCTGCTGACCGCGCCCCAGAAAGACGAAGCTGACATTTTTGAACAGCGCCAGCGGGTGGACCTGCTGAAAGAAAAGCTGCAGGGCCTCGATTCCCTGGAAGCCAGACAACTGCTCTCCGTGGCCGACATGCTGGTGAAAAAGAGTGTCTGGATCGTCGGTGGAGATGGTTGGGCCTACGACATCGGGTACGGAGGACTGGACCACGTGCTGGCCAGCGGCCGGAATGTGAATTTGCTGGTGCTGGACACGGAGGTTTACTCGAACACCGGCGGGCAGGCATCGAAAGCCACACCCCGGGCCGCGGTGGCGAAGTTTGCCGCGGGCGGCAAGCCCAGCGCCAAGAAAGACCTGGGATTGATGGCCATGAGTTACGGGCACGTGTACGTGGCCAGCGTCGCCATGGGCGCCAAGGACGAGCACACCTTGAAAGCGTTTCTCGAGGCCGAGGCTTACGACGGGCCCAGCCTCATCATTGCCTACTCGCACTGCATTGCCCATGGCATCGACATGACCAAGGCAATGACGAACCAGAAGGTGGCGGTGGAATCCGGACAATGGCTGCTCTACCGCTATAACCCGGAGCGCGCGGCGCTGGGCGAAAATCCGTTGCTTCTGGATTCGCGCACGCCGACTCGAAAAGTGCAGGATTACCTGCTGATGGAGACCCGCTTCAAGATGCTCACCAAGAGCAAGCCGGAGGACGCGAAACGGCTGTGGGCCGAGGCGCAGCATGATGCGGAGGCGCGCTTCCGTCTCTATGAGTATCTGGCACAACGCAAGGTGGAGAAGGAACCGGCCAAGGCGGCCAAGTGAGAGATGGGCTAGACCTAGCCGGTTACGTTCTTACGGATAGAGAGAGGCATCATGGTTGACCTGACTACTCGCTACCTGGGGCTGAAACTGCGCACCCCACTCGTACCCTCGGCCTCGCCGCTTTCGCAGGAACTCGACAGTATTCGACGGTTGGAGGACGCGGGGGCGTCTGCCATCGTCCTCTATTCGCTGTTCGAGGAACAACTGCGGCAGGAGAGCCTCGAACTCGATCACTATCTGTCGGCGGGGACCGAGAGCTTTGCCGAATCGCTCACCTACTTTCCGCAGCCGAGTGAGTTCCGGCTCGGTCCGGAGGGTTATCTCAATCACATCCGCAAAGCCAAAGAAGCAGTGGGGATTCCGGTCATCGCGAGCCTCAACGGCGCGACCCCCGGGGGATGGACGCAATACGCCAGGCAGATCCAACAGGCCGGAGCAGACGCTCTGGAATGCAACATCTACTCCATTCCAACCGATATGGACGTGCCCGCGGCTGAGATCGAACAGGGCTACATCGAGATCCTGAAGGCGGTGAAGTCTTCGGTCTCGATTCCGGTCGCAGTCAAGCTGAGTCCGTTCTTCAGCAACATGGCGAATATGGCCAAGCGACTCGACGAGGCAGGCGCCAGCGGCCTGGTGCTCTTTAACCGCTTTTATCAGCCCGACATCGATCTCGACGAACTGGAAATCAAACCCAACGTGCTGCTGAGCACGGCGCAAGCGTTACGACTGCCGCTGACCTGGATCGGCATCTTGTATGGTCGGGTCAAAGTCAACCTGGCGGCCACTAGCGGTGTGCACGGGCCGGAAGAAGCAATCAAGTTGCTCATGGTTGGCGCCGACGTCACTATGCTCTGCTCCACGCTGCTGCGCAACGGCATCAGCCATCTTCGTTCCATCGAACAGGGTTTAGTGGCATGGATGGAGGAGCATGAATATGAATCGGTCGAGCAGATGAAGGGCAGCATGAGCCAGATTCGCTGCTCAGACCCGGCCGCGTTCGAGCGCGCGCAATACATGCGGGCGGTTAAGAGCATGCAGCATGTGCTGTTCCCCAGCCGCCAGTCCTAAGAGAGCCTAACGCCGAGGCAATCCGGCAAGGTCTGCGTACCCGCCACATCGTCCCTTTTCTTGCGAAGCGCAACACCGAACATGGCAGCGGGCTGGAGGAATGGCGCTGGTGGTGGAGCGGACGTTCGCCTGGTTGAATCAGTTCCGGCGGCTGCGCGTTCGCTACGAAAAGCGGGCGGACATTCACGAGGCATTTCTATCCCTGGGATGCGCTCTGATCTGCTGGCGCTTCTTGCGAGTCGATTGGGTGAGGGTTGAAAGGTAGCTTTGCCCGCAATGCAATTGACTTGCCGCAGTTTGGCCGCCTAACATGGTCGCGCACGGAGCAGGCCTTCTTCATTGATCGGCCAGACCATCTCGCACTACCGCGTCATCGAGAGACTGGGCGGCGGTGGCATGGGCGTCGTCTACAAGGGTGAGGATGTCAAACTCGGTCGCTTTGTGGCCCTCAAGTTCCTGCCCGACGACGTAGCCAAAGACCCGCAGGCACTCAGCCGCTTCCAGCGCGAAGCCAAGGCGGCATCTGCACTGAATCATCCGAACATCTGCACCATTCACGAAATTGACGAACAGAACGGACAGGCCTTCATCGTGATGGAGTTTCTGGATGGCCTGACGCTGAAGCACCGGATTGCCGGAAGGCCCATCGAGACCGATGTACTACTCGGTCTGGCGATCGAGATTGCGGACGCGCTCGACGCAGCACATGCAGAAGGCATAGTCCACCGCGACATCAAACCCGCGAACATCTTTGTGACCAAACGCGGACACGCCAAGATTCTGGACTTCGGTTTGGCCAAAGTGACGCCAGTCGGCAGCAGAGTGATCGAAGCGGCAGGAGCCACGGCCCAAGAGACGGCGATGAGCGAGGAGCACCTGACCAGTCCGGGCACGATGGTGGGAACGGTGGCCTACATGTCGCCGGAACAAGTGCGAGCCAAAGAAATCGATGCCCGCACGGATCTGTTCTCGTTCGGTGCGGTGCTGTACGAGATGGCGACTGGTACATTGCCCTTCCGTGGGGAAAGTTCGGCGATGATCTGTGAAGCGATCGTGAACCGCGCTCCGGTACCTCCTGTGCGGTTGAATCCCGATCTGCAAGGGGAACTGGAACGGATCATCAACAAGGCTCTGGAGAAAGACCGCGATCTGCGCTACCAACACGCAGCCGATATGCGAACGGATTTGCAACGGCTGAAGCGGGACAGCAGCTCGGGCCGCTTGCATGTATCGTCTTCAGGACAAGAGGAACAGGCAAGACGAGAGTCACAGCCTGTAACGTCGCTGGTGACACCAAGACACCCGAGGCGAAAAGGCTATTACTATGTTGCGGCTGCATTTCTTCTGCTGGCAGCTGTGGCAGGAGCATTTCTCCTCTATCGCTCGTCTCGGAGCAGTCCTCCCGTCAGCGAAGAGTGGGAGCAGCTCACTTTCTTTACCGACTCCGCCGTATACCCGGCCCTGTCCCCGGACGGGCGGATGCTCACGTTCATCCGGGGAAGTAATTCATTCTTCGGCCCAGGACAAATTTACGTCAAGTTTCTGCCGGACGGACAACCCGTCCAACTTACCCACGACTCGACGGAGAAATTGGGCCCGACCTTCTCTCCGGATAGCTCACGCATTGTTTACGGCACGGTTTTCCCTTGGGACACATTGGAAGTACCTGTTCTCGGTGGCGAGCCCCACATTCTATTGCCCAACGCTTCGTCTTTGACATGGATCGAAGGTGGGAGGCGGCTGCTCTTTTCTGAGATCAAAGAAGGACTGCACATGGTGGTGGTGACCAGCGACGAAGGCCGAGGGCATAGCCGCGATGTTTATGTGCCTTCCGGCGAGCGCAGCATGGCCCATCATTCATTTCTTTCCCCTGACGGACGGTGGGTGCTTATTGTTGAGATGGATAACCGTGGCCAAATTTTGCCGTGCCGAGTTGTTCCGTTCCAGGGCGGAGGCGACGTGCTCGTCGTTGGTCCTCCCGACGGTATATGCATTTCAGGCGCTTGGTCCCCTGAGGGTAAATGGGTGTACCTCACTGCAAAGACTGACAAATTTCATATCTGGCGGCAGCGTTTTCCTGGCGGAGAGCCAGTGCAACTAACTTCCGGCCCGACCTCGCAAGAGGGCATTGCGATGGCCCCTGACGGCAAGTCGCTCATTACGGCCGTCGGCTCGCAGGACAGCACGGTGTGGCTCCACGACAAGGATGGTGATCACCAGATTTCCTCTGAAGGGAATGCGGAAAAGCCATCCTTTTCTTCAGATGGAAACAGCCTCTATTACTTGATGGCCAATGGCCAAAATCCTGATTACGAGCTGTGGGTCAAAGACTTGAGGGACGGAAAAATTGAGAGGCTCCTGCCGGGTTATTCCATGGGAGATTACTCAATCTCTAAGGATGGAAAAGAAGTTGTGTTCGCGATGAACGACCAGAGCGGCCATAACAGTCTGTGGGTCGCGCCAACGAGCCGTCGATCCTCCCCGGTGCGTATCTCCTCAACAGCGATCGAAGATTCTCCGTTTTTCCTGCCGGATGGCGATCTTGTTTTTCTCGCGGTCGAAGGCGGCTCGAATTATCTCTATCGCATGAAAAGCGATGGATCCGGTCGCCGCAAGATAACCTCCGAACGCGTAATAGATGCCCTTGCAGTATCGCCGGACGGCCGTTGGATCGTTGCGGCATCGCCAGGCCCCGATCAAGAGCACACGGTTGCGACGAGAGCCTTTGCCGTGGATGGAAGCGAAGCTGTTACGCTGTGCTTGGATTATTGCCACTTCCATTGGGACACCGCTGGAAAATTCGTCTACGTCGACTTTTCACAATTGCACGAGAGTAGCTACGCGGTGCCAGTGCTGCATGACACAGGGCTTCCGAAAGTGCCACCGGGAGGCATCGCACGAATTGAGTATTTGACGAACGCGAAAACTGTTACGGCAATACCCCAGATCGTGTATTCGGCCGTAAGTCCATCCGTCTACGCCTATACTCGCCAGAACTCCCGCCGCAACCTCTATCGCATCCAGTTGCCATAACTGACGTATTCCTCTGCGCACTCGCCCATCTCCAACTCGGCAGAGCTTATGCGCTCGCCGCTGACAACGCCAAAGCCCGTGCCGCCTACAAAGATTTCCTCACCCTCTGGAAAGACGCCGACCCCGACATTCCCATCCTGAAGGAAGCCAAGGCGGAGGACGCAAAGCTGCAATGAGAGGACTTAAGCTGCCGCGGTGGAGGTTTTGTTACGCGCTCTAAAGCACTCCGCCCGGCGAACTACGACCGGCTCATCTCTGGCACATGCTCCTCAAGAGTGCCTTTCTCCAGCAGATAAGTGCCGGGGCCCTGCTGGCCTCGAACCGTCCGGCAGAACTCGGCCACAAAGAACCCCGCCTTCAGCGTTTCGGTGAAAGCCCAGCGCGTTGCCAGACGCCACTCCCGGGCCAGCGCCGGATCTTTTTGTTCGATGGAACCGATATCGCTGGGAATCTCGATGGCAATCCTTTGGCGCGCCAGGGCGGCGGACAGGTCGGTTCGCACCGGCTTGCCGTCGCCGTTGAACCGGATCAGGGGTGCGAGGCGGGACAGCGCGTCCAGAAGCTCTGGCCTGACGTCTTTTCCCTGCAGCCGTTCGCGGACCCGGTGGCTGGTTATCGGCCACTTTACCCATAGGCGATCCGTGCTGTTTTGGTGCAAGACGCTGGAGGTCTGTGGCCCGTAGAAGTCGATCTTGTAGGTATCCGAAACCACTCCCAACTTGCCGAAGTTGAGGTGTGCGTTCTTGCTCTGTAAGGGATCGAACGTCCAGGTCATTTCATCGATCCGGGCCTCATTGACGCGCAAAGCCAGCGCGCGCTCACGCTGGGCGAGTTTCAGTTTGTAGCCTAGGTCCAGGTCACGATACGGCTCGCGCACGGCCAGCGTGTGGGAGTGCACCATGACCCGTCCGTGCTCCAGGCCGAGAAAACCGAAGGCGAACCCCACCAGTTCATCGCCATCGAAAGCGCCCAGCCAGATGCTTCCCGCCTCTTGGGTCGCAACCGCCAGAGTGAGCGGCGTCACATCGCGGTCGTCCAGGCCCCAAACGGCTTTCTCAACCGCTTCGACCTGCTTCAGATCGTCGAAGCCTTCGAGGTCGCGAATAATAATGACCGGTTTGGATTTGGCCAGAGGCATTTCCACGGGGAGCGCTAAAGGCGTTCAAATATACCCGTCTGGGATGATGTTCGCCACTGCTCACGCAGGCAAGACCTGGGACGAATAGATGCAAACTCTTGCATCTTGACAGGTTTGCACCCAGGAACTAGAGTTTGCTCCGTCTTGATACGGGGCTTGTACAAAGCCGCTCGCGGTCGCCACTTCGAGCCTCCCAGTACATCCCTCCCCCCGCATTTCTAATTACATTCGTGCTCACGTAAGTGAGAACTGAATCCTGAGGAGTTCCATGAAACGCATCGTTGCGTGCGCGTCGCACATGTCTTTGGTCCTGCTTGTTCTGAGTATTTTGGTCCCCTTCGCCATGGCGCAAGCGAACATTCAGGGACAATGGAGCACGTTACCGTCTGTCATGCCCATCAACCCGGTGCACGTAGCCCTGCTGCACACGGGAAAAGTTCTGATTGTGTCGGGCTCGGGCAACGACCCGGGAAACACGAACTACGAAGCCGCCATCTGGGATCCGCAGGCGGGTACCGTCACGACCCAGCCGCTGGCCTGGGACATGTTCTGCAACGGCATGGTGGTTCTGCCCGACGGGCGTCCCTTGATCAGTGGCGGAACTCAGCAATACGATCCCTTCCACGGCCATAAGAAGGTAGCCGTATTCGACCCCGCGACAAACGCTTTCAGCGACATCGAGAACATGGCTCATGGCCGCTGGTATCCCACTGTGACCGTTCTTGGGGACGGCCGGGTGATGACGTTTTCGGGACTCGATGAGAACGGAAATACCAATAGCGCGGTTGAATTCTATACGGTGGGTTCAGGATGGAGTCAGCAATACATTGCACCCTGGACCCCGCCGCTGTATCCGAGGATGCACCTGCTACCCAATGGGAAGCTTTTCTACTCCGGTCCCGGAACCAGCTCCAATCTGTTCGACCCGTCTACCCAAACCTGGACCTTGAACACCGCGCACACGAATTACGGCGGAACTCGCGGCTACGGCACGTCCGTTTTGCTGCCCCTCACCCCGGCCAACAACTACGCCCCGCAAGTGATGATCATGGGCGGTGGCGGTACGTCGACCTTGACCACGGAGATCATTGACCTGGGGGCACCCACACCTGCCTGGCAGTGGGGCCCCAACATGTCGCAGCCTCGTACCCAAATGAATGCAGTCGTCCTGCCCAGCGGAAAAGTTCTGGCTATGGGGGGCTCATACAAAGACGAGGACGGCTCAACCGCGAGTCTGAATGCTGATCTCTATGACCCGGGGACGAATGGGTTCACGCCGGCCAGCGCCAATGCGTATGCCCGGTTGTACCACTCCGTCGCGTTGCTGCTGCCGGATGCGAGCGTGTGGCTGGCGGGGGGCAATCCCACGCGCGGCACCTACGAGCAGCACATGGAGATCTATCAGCCCGCCTATCTGTTCACCACCGACATCAACGGAAACCCGATTCCCGCCCCGCGGCCGACCATCAACAACGCGCCCGGCAATCTGGCGTATGGCAGTTCCTTCTCAGTCCAGACCCCGGATGCAGCCAACATCGCTTCCGTCGTTCTGGTGCGCGACGGAGCCGTGACCCATGCCTTCGACATGGATCAACGTCTGGTCGGTCTGGCCTTCACCCAGGACGCCGGTGCACTGACCGTGACTGCGCCCCCATCAGGAAACATCGCGCCCCCGGGATACTACATGCTGTTCATACTGAACAGCGCAGGTGTCCCCTCCGTCGCCAGTTTCGTACAGCTTGGCCTGCAAACCGATTTTTCGGTTTCTGCGACACCCGACTCTCAGACCGTGGTCCAGGGCGACAGCACCACGTTTACCGTGAACGTCACCGCGTCCGGTGGTTTCTCGGGAATTGTCGGCTTCAGCGCGAGTGGGTTACCGCAGGACGCTGCCGCCAGCTTTAGTCCCGATACGGTGACCGGGTCAGGTTCTTCCACTATGACGATCACCACCCTGAGCTCGACGCCGGTTGGCAGCTATCCGCTGACCATCACCGCGAACAGCGGGAGCATAAGCCACACCACCAACGTGACTCTGGTCGTAACCGCGCCTGCAGATTTTTCCATCTCGGCAAATCCCCCCAACCGGACGGCGCAGCGAGGCGCAAAAACCCAGTACACCGTGACGGTCTCTGCCCAGAATGGATTCTCGGGCATTGTGAGTCTGAGCGTGAGCGGATTGCCGGCACAGACGCGGGCAATTTTCAATCCTCCAACCCTTACCGGGTCGGGCATCTCGGCTTTCAAAGTCTCGGTAGGGCCGAGTGCTACGCGGGGAAAATACACGTTGACGATTACCGGCTCGAGTGGAGGCCTGTCTCATTCCACCACTGTCGGTTTGAAGATTCAGTAAAGTTGTCTGGTTGAATTTAGATATAGCGGGGCCACTCCAGCTTTGAGAGAATGGCCCCGCTTTGTTTCATGGCGAATAGAATGACCGGCCCAAAGGCGGACTAGGCGACGAGCATCGGGGAATCAAATGTCTATCTCTCGTAGAAGTTTTCTGCGCACGCTGGGTGTAGGGACCGCCGCAGGCGCTGCCGTCCAGTGGCCGCTGGCGGGAATTTCATCGGCGGCTGTTTTCGAGCCCGCCCGGCTCAGAGAGCCTGCCGGACCGATCCGGCTGAATAGCAATGAGAACGCCTATGGCCCTGCGCTGAAGGCGGCTGCTGCCATGCGCTCAGCCTTGGCGTCGGCGAATCGTTATCCTGATGCGGAATATGACGCGTTGGTCGAGCGAGTTGCCAGCCTCCACGGGGTGAAGAAGGAGCAGGTGCTGCTGGGATGTGGATCGAGTGAACTCCTCCGGGTTGTCGCCATGGCTTTTCTCGGCAGCGGAAAGCAGTTCGTGCAAGCCTCGCCTACGTTTGAAGCCCTGGCGTTTCACGCCCAGCGCGCCGGCGCCGAAATCGTATCTGTCCCGCTGAACCGTGAGTTCGCCCACGACCTCGACGGCATGCTGGCGCGGATCAATTCCTCTTCCACGCTGGTGTACATCTGCAATCCCAACAACCCGACCGCCTCGATCACCCCCCGGAAGGATTTGGAGACTTTCATCAGCAAGCTGCCCGCGACTTGCCACGTATTGATCGATGAGGCCTATCACCACTTCGCGGGCCAATCCTCCATGTATGCGTCCTTCATCGAGCATCCAGTGAAGGATGAGCGAGTGATTGTGTGCCGCACATTCTCCAAGGTTTACGGGTTGGCCGGGCTCCGCCTGGGATACGCCATTGCCGCACCGGCGATGATAGACAAGTTGAATGCTTACATGACTTTCAGCAGCGTAAACGTCATTGTGGCTAAAACGGCCGTGGCTGCAATGGATGACAGTGCGAGTGTCAGCGAATCTGTCCGGAAGAATGCGGACGAACGCCAGGAATTCTTTAATCAGGCCATGGCCCGGATGCTCAAGCCCATCGATTCTCACGCCAACTTTGTGATGATGGACACCCATCATCCCGCGCGGGAAATCATCGAGCATTTCCGCAAGAACAATGTGCTGATCGGCCGCCCCTTCCCACCGATGGATACCCATGTGCGTATTTCGCTGGGCTTGCCGGAAGAAATGCGCGCGTTCTGGCGGACGTGGGACACGCTGCCCTATGCGAAAGGGCAGATGCAGCACTAGAGTCCAAGACAGATACCTTCCTATTTTGTCGCCTGCATATTCATGGACGCGCGCGGGCCGACGTCGGGCGGCATGTCTCCGGTTAGGGAGTTCAGGAAAGCTTGCAGATCGGCTCGCTCCTCCCCGGTCAAGAAGTCTAGAACGTGAATTTCTTTGTCGAGGTTGGGGTTCGAGTTCCCGGCCCCGATGTAAAAGTCAATGACTTGCTTCAAGTCTTTCAGACTACCATCGCTCAGATAGGGTGCCGTCAGCACAATATTGCGCAACGACGGAGTCTTGAATTTCCCGCGATCTGCTTCGTTGTGGGACACGGCAAACAGTCCGGGTTCAGTAATGTTTCCCAGGTCCACGCCGACGCCAATGTTATGGAACTTGTTATCTATGAAAAGAGCGTACTTTTCGCCCACCAGATGGCAGGACGCACAATTTCCCTTTTTGGGGGATGTGAAAACCAGGAACCCACGCTTGACGGAAGCGCTGACCGCCTTTTCATCATGCCCGTATTTCCAGCGGTCGAATGGGGAGTTGCCACTCACTATGGTGCGCTCGAATGAGGCAATACTCTTCTCTACCAGTTCGAACGTAATCGGGCCCGGTCCCCACGCCTTGGCGAACTGCTCCCGATAGCTGGGATCGGCGTTGAGTCTCTGCTCAACTCCGCTTAGCGTGAAGCCCATCTCCACCGGATTCTGTACCGGACCCTCCGCTTGCTTTTCCAAGCTGGGTGCTCGACCGTCCCAGAACTGCACATCGAAGTACGCGGCGTTGACCACCGGCGGTGAATTCCTTGTGCCCGTTTTCTTACCTACACCCTCGGAGACGGGCTTCGGGTCGGCGAATCCAAACTCCGGGCTGTGGCAAGTGGCGCAGGAGACGGTGCTGTCTACGGAAAGGATGGGGTCGTAATAGAGCCGGCGACCGAGTGCTATGGTTTCTGCAGTGGGTGGATTGTCAGCCGGAATCGGAACCGGCGGGAGTCCGAGTGGAGCTTTGATCTGCACAGGCTTCCCGACGGGCATTACCGTCGAATTCCTTAGGGCTTGACCGGACAGTAGTAATGCGCTGCCCACTAGGATCAAAAGAAGGCTGAGGAAGAAAATCTTGCGAAAATTCATAAGGCCTCCACCACGCTCGGCGTTCGGGCCTCTCTCACATTACCGGTGGACTTACGTCCAAATCGCATCATTGGGCTACTGGACACCGAGGCTGCTTGCATGGCGCTGACATGCGCTTCAACGCAGTTTTACTCTGCAAGAATGTGAGGCCATCAGCAGTGATCGGGGTCACGCCGGAGAGTGATCTTGATCAGATCGATCGAGGACTACGACGAGCTTCAGATCAATAGTGGGAATAGCTATTGCCTTCTGCATCGGCCGGTGCCTATGTCGAAGCACACTCCAAGAGGTACTCGAGTGGGGACATCACTTTAAGAGGAGAGCAGAAGAAATAAGAAAGGCTGTGACATTGGTTATGCTCTAGCCACCGGCTCCTGCGAGGGAGCCAACAGCGTGGAGGCATGCACCGTCACAGCCCCTGATGCGATCACTGCTTTCGCAGTCCCAAACCCCAACTACTCCTCGCAGAGCAGTCGGTTTTTTCAGGTCTGGCTGCCCAATGGGTTACCCCACCGAGCTGACCACCCAGCCTACTTTGGATCGGCTAAGTTTTATTTCAGCCAACCCTTTCAGCCGTCGACGCCACGAACCCTAAACGCTCGGTGAATTGTTGTCAATGCCGCTTTTCGGTGCAACTTCCGAATTTGATCGATGTCTGCGCTGGAATTGCAATCCATTGTGCGGTAGACGCTTACACAATCCGAGAATCGCACTGTCGGACTTTTGCACAGTATCTTCCACAGCGGGGAAACCGCAATCAGTTACAACGCCATCAACTAAATCTCTTGACGCCAGAATATTTTTGACGCATGGTGGTGCAAACGGACCGACCGAATGTCAGATCTCGTAGCCTATGTGGACGGCGGCTCCCTGGGGAATCCTGGGTCGTCCGGCATTGGGGTGGTGGTCGACGGTTCCGACCGCGGCAGAATCAAAATCGCGAGATGGATTGGCCGCCAGGATAACAACGTAGCCGAGTATGTTGCGCTACTAGAAGCCCTGCAAGTTGCTGTGCTCCTCAAAGCCAGGGCGCTTCACGTCTACTCCGACTCCGAAGTGGTGGTCAGGCAAATGAGGGGTGAGTACACCTGCCGTAGCCCACGCCTCTATTCCCTGAACTGGATCTGCCGCAAGTTGGCTCGCTCCCTGGATTTCTCGATATCCCACGTCGCCCGCGAGAACAATGCAGAGGCCAATGGTCTGGCCAACTACGCCGCCCGTAAGCGCAACCCCTGACCCAACCAGCGCAGAGTGTGTAATTGGCGATTTTTCAACAGTGACGTCTGGCTTGGCGCTGTGGCTCTTGGCGATCACATCGAGATGTGACCCATTTCACTGACATGACGCGACGCACTTGAATAGTATTCATAAGACGTTCTCGCCTCCCCGAAGAGCAGTTCCCACCATGAGACGCACACCCCCTGAGGCGAACCACTGAATTCCATGTAATGGAGGGTAGTCATGAAACGCAACCGTATTTTGGTTTTGATTCTATGCACGTGTTTTGCGTCGGTTGCCTGGACCCAGCAGCAAGCGGTCATGCCGCGCATGGGCGGACGTGCTGGTCCCGGTCATCGAATCTCGAACGTGGCCCCGAAGTCTACCGCCACGGTAAGTAACCGGAGCAGCAACACACAAGCGGTCACGAGTCAAAAAGTGAAAGTCTATGATCTCGGCACATACTCCGGCGGAACCTGGGCCGAGATGCGGGACATCAACGATTTCGGCGTCGCGGTCGGGTTTGGCGACACGCCAAGCGGGTACGATCCGGGTCTGGGCAGAGGGTACACCCGGCCAATTGAGATTCCGCTGTTTGGTCCCCATGCCATGCAGTGGTTCGACCTCGGCACATTTGGCGGCGAGTCGTACGCAAATTCATTTGACAGTGCGGATACGGTGAGCACCGAAATAGCCGACACCGGATTGATCGTGGGCCTCGCTCCGACGACTGACGATCCGATTACCCACGCTTTCGCCTGGACTCCAAAATCCGGAAAGATTGATATCGGGACGCTCGAAGATCTCGGTTACAACCATAGCAACGCGTTAGGTGTTAACAAACTCGGGACTCTTATCGTGGGCTGGAGCGGTGCGGAGCATCAGCCATACTTGGGCAACAGCCTACCTGTCGTGTGGACGCCCAAGCGCAGATGGGAATCGCATAGATGGACTACCAGCTGGAAGATCCAAAAGCTTGACACGGCGGGTTTTGAGCAATTTCCTTACTGGTTCGCGGCGACGGTGAACGATTTTGGTCAAATTGTTGGCTCAGCCTTTGACGTTTCAGGTAACGAAATTGCCGTCCTCTGGAAGCCTCTCCCGGGCGGAAAAGGGTGGAAAATCATGCAGCTCGACAGTTCCCCGGCTTACCCTAACGCCTGGCCCAATGACATCAACGAGAGGGGCGAAATCGTAGGCGTTGTCACAGACTGGAGCACTGCTCTTCCCGCGCTCTGGAAACCAGCAGACCAGAGTAAGACCTGGAACCTGATCGTGCTCCCGACTCTGTCTGGTCTGCCGCAAGGCTGGAACGACGCGAATGGCATCAATGATCTCGGTGACATCGTGGGCGACAGCAACGATGCCGACGGGCACTGGTTCGCCGCCCGCTGGAGCAGTAAGGACCCCAGTTTCATTCAAGTGCTGGGGTTCCCGGGGGACTGGAGCTCCGCAAATAAGGTTAACAACTTCGGAATTGCCACTGGCGGATACGGTGTTGGAGACAACGCGGAACGCGCTGTCGCAGTACAGTTCCGTTGAACCGCGAAAGGGCAGGACTGAAGCTGACGTTCTGTCGGCCCGCATGCTTGTGACAGATCAGGCCGCCCGATGTCTGGGCGGCTTTTCTTTTGCATCACCCGGAAGGCAGGAGCGCGTAACTTGTTGTAATCAGGCGCTTACACCAACAATCCCGGTCAATGAGTGTAATGGGGATCGTACGACAGCTAAGAACTCTAGCACTCCGGGGCGTCACGGTTTGCCATAGGAGATGCGGTTCAAGTCGCCGGGAAGCTCGTTTCCGTGTGACGGTTTGGTCGTATCCACTGGAGCGGGACTGGAAACAAAACTCCGCCGGAGGGCGCACAAATATGGACACAGTTTCAGGCGGCCGGGAATACGCTGGTTCGCAAGTTGCTGAAAAGATTTGGCAGCCCCCCAGGGATTCGAACCCCGATACTCTGCTCCAGAGGCAGATGTCCTACCATTGAACGAGGGGGCTGCGGTCAAGCAGGCGGAATCGAGCCGCCGCTCTGATTTTATGGGCTGTGCCGGTCGCGGTCAACCTGGATAGCGGTAACTGGTTTCTCCTTCACCGCGCTAGAATCTTGTATTAGCTTCCGGTCGGAAGGAGTCTTCATGGTTACGACTATCGGCAGTGCCGCCCCACTCACCAGCGATTACACCGAGATTGCCCGCCGTCCCCTTGAAGCCGATCAGTGCGCACTCATTGTGGTCGATATCCAGAAGAAGCTTCTGCCACCCATCTTCGAGAAGGAGCGCCTGGTCAGGAACTCACAGTTGCTGATCCGGCTGGCCGGCATCCTCAAGATTCCGACCCTGATGAGCACCCAATACGCCAAGGGGCTGGGTGAGACGGTTCCCGAGATCAGTTCCCTGCTGCCCGGCCACCAAGCCGTCGACAAACAGATGTTTTCTTGCTTTGGCAGCGACGTATTCTGCTCCCTCTTGAAGCGCCTGCCGGGCAACCGCAATACTGTCCTGCTGTGCGGCATGGAGAGTCACATCTGCGTGATGCAGACCGCGCTCGGGGCGCTGCGCGATGGTTATCTTGTTCACGTGGCTTCCGATGCCGTGAGTTCCCGTACGGAGTGGAACTGGAAGATCGGCCTGGAGCGTATGCGGGCGGCGGGGGCGATCATTTCCTCTACTGAAATGATCATTTATGAGCTGCTGCGCTCTTCGGGAGCGCCTGCTTTCAAGGAGATGTTGCAGTATCTGAAGTAATCAGGCGTAACCGTCCTCCGCTGAATTGGTTACCCGGGTGGCAACCCTTGGTACCCCAGCCGCATCCGCCTAAGTGACAGTAGGAGCGCAACTTGCCTGCCGGTTTGGGGTTTACACTTATGCAGCAAGAGGTAGTTTCAACAGATGGGAAATATGAGCAGTAACCGGGTTACCCGCGCCACCCTCAGACGTGAGTACCCTGAGAGATTTCGCAGGAAAAGGGCAGTCCTAAAAGGAGGACAAGCCATGAAGCTTCTCAGGTACACGCTTTTCACACTGTTAGTTCTTTCACTGGCCGCAGTCACTGTCTGGGCGGAGGATGATCCCCCGGGCCGCGTCGCACGATTGCAGTATATGGATGGATCGGTGTCCGTCCAGCCGCGTGGGACCGATGATTGGGTGGAGGGGACGGTAAATCGCCCCTTGACCTCGGCCGACAATATCTGGGCAGATAAGTCCTCGCGCGCGGAACTCAACGTCGGCACCGGCGTTCTGCGGATTAACGCCGAAACCAGCTTGACGCTGACCAATATCTCCGACAACGCGGTTCAGGTGCAGTTGCACCAGGGAACATTAAACCTACGGGTGCGCAAGCTTTACGGCGGCGAAATCTACGAGGTCGATACCCCTAACGTGGCTTTCACCGTGCAGAAGTCTGGTGAGTACCGTTTTGATGTGGATCCCAATGGCGATTCCACTGTGGTGAAAGTTTGGAAGGGCGAGGGAGATGCCACCGGGGACGGGCCTTCCGTCCGGGTGCGCGCTCATGAACAGGCCCGGTTCACCGGTGGCACTTCGCTGACCCACGTGACTTCCGAGGCCACAAACCGCGACGGCTTTGACGACTGGGCCCGCGTGCGCAACGAGCGTGAAGACAAGTCTCTCTCCGGTCGTTACGTGTCTCCGGATGTGATCGGATCCGAGGATCTGGACGCATACGGCACCTGGCGGACGGTTCCGGAGTACGGGCCGATTTGGGTTCCAACTTCGGTTGGACCGGGATGGGCACCGTACCACTACGGACACTGGGTCTGGATCAGCCCCTGGGGTTGGACCTGGGTAGATGACGCACCTTGGGGCTTCGCACCGTTCCACTACGGACGCTGGGTCTATTACAACAGCTACTGGGGATGGGCGCCTGGTCCATACTATGGTCGATTCTATCGGCGTCCGATCTACGCCCCCGCGCTGGTGGCGTGGTTTGGCGGCCCACGCTGGGGAGTCTCGATCGGGTTTGGCGGCGGTTACGGATGGTGCCCGCTCGGCTTTGGGGAACCCTTCATCCCCTGGTACCGGGGCAGCCGGAACTATTTCCGGAACGTGAACATCAGGAACACGCGCATCGTCAATATCAACCACATCACCAACAACTTCTACAACAACAACCGGACGACAAACTTCCGCTACGCCAACCTCAGAGCACCGGGCGGCGTGACGGCAGTGCCACAGCACACCATTCAGAATGGTTTGCCGGTGGCGAAGTCAGCGGTTCCAGTCTCGCAGAGAGATCTGTCGAACATTCGCATGGGCGGCAAGGTAGCGCTGGAGCCAACGCGAAACAGCGTACTCGGCGCCAATGCAGGCCGGCCCGCAGCCACGCCACCGCAGCGCAGCTTTGCGCGACCGGTAATGTCCAAGATGGCGTCACCCGCCATGCCATCACGTCCGATAGGAACCAAGGTGGCTGAGCTGGAGAAGCCAGACGCGGGACGGGCAACCGGAGGGATGACCGGACGGACGACGGAAAGGCAGCCAGCCGTTTCCTCGCCAGCCACGGGACCAACCGTACCTCGGCCGTCACAGCGAGAAGAGAGCACTAACCGCAACAACGCAGTCACGGCAAGGAATGTGCCCCGGCCGCCATCGGCCGGAGGTGCGGATCCTCGCACGGTGAGGACGCTCCCGGCACATATCCCCAACCCTTCTAACGAGGCTAACCGCCCGGAAGGTAACCGTGGAGTTTCCCGGCCACCGGCGGAAGGTTCAGGATCTCGGGCAAGTGCATCAACTCCATCAACTCCGATGCGCTCAGTGCCGCGTCCCCCTGAGGGTCGGGTATCTGCGCCGTCGTCTCGTCCGTCTCGGGATACTGCACCCGCTCCGCGGTCGCCAGCCAATCAAGGCGGCGTGCCGGGCGTGAACCGTCCGAGCGTGGATCAGCACAACGCTCCTCGACCCACGGTGGGTTCGACACACAGTCCCATGGCAAGCGCAGGCAGCAGGAATGTGCCTCGGCCCACGGGACCGGTGATCGCGTCCAGCGCTCAATACGGCCGTAGCTCGAGTTCTTTCGGTAGGGCCGGAAGCTATTCCTCCGGGTCCTCCGGGATGTCGCGTGGTGGATACTACGGGCAGTCTCCGCGCTATAGCGCTCCTGCTCCGTCGTATCGCGGATCAGCCCCGTCAGGCAGCCCGCACCACGGCTCGGCTCCATCCAGCCACGGTTCCGCTCCGTCCCATGGTTCCGCTCCCCATGGATCGGCTCCGTCGCGAGGTGGCTCCTCTCACTCGTCCGGTCATTCCGGACGCTGAAGCAGCACAACCGGTAAGAACATAAACAGGAACGCCGCCCGAGGTCGGGCGGCGTTTCACTTTTCGGCTTCCTTACATCCGCAATACTAAGGTCATTCCGCCGCGGGCTCGCCTTCTTTCTTCTTCACCTTGACCACCGTGATCTTCGTGAAGCCTTCCTCAAAGGTGGGCGCGCGGAGCTTGGCCGCCATGCGCCGCATGACATCTTCAGGGACCACTCGTTCGCGGCGCTGATTACGCTCCAGGCAGACTTCCACGGGGACGTCAAAGAACACAGCCTGCACTTCGTAACCGTAGTCCTTGCCCAGCTTGATCCAGCTGGAACGCTCGTGGGGAGTGAGATTGGTTGCGTCCACATAGTTCAGGGGACGCCGGGCGATCAGCCGCGCCTTCAGCATGGAACGCAAGTTGGAAAAGATCAGATCCTGGAAGCGCTGCTCGGTGGGATCGTCGAACAGGAGCGCCCGCAACATGTCGCTGGAAAGCGGCGCGATGTTGTGCCGCTTGAACCAGGAACTCTTCCCCGAACCCGGCAGACCGATCGAGAGCACCACCACGCCTTTAGGGGTTTGGGCTGCTGCTCCTCGTGCTGGAGGCGCTGCTGCTGCCTTCACTACCGAGGGCGCTCGCGGCGTTGTCGTCCCGAGCGGAGCAACATTCCCTGGGGAAGCCGCCGCTTCGTTCCCTGGCGACGGAACAGGACGCGATCCAGGCCGGGCACGGCCACGGCCGCCTCTGCCCCTTCTTCGGCGCCGGCGCGGTCCCGCATCCCCCCTTTCGCCAGACGGTTGCGGCTGAGTGGCCGCGGGTTCATGCGTTGGCCGCCGCTCTTCCTGTGCTGGTTCGGGCGGCTCCGGTTTAGGCGCCGCAGGCTCGCGCACTTCCGCGGGAGCGGGCGCGACCTCGGCATCAAAGTATGCGGGCTGCAACGGAGCCTGGGCAGCTTCACCCGCGCCCTTCTCCTGAGTCTTTTTGCGGCGCTTCATGCGCTCGCTCATCCATTTGCGCATCTCTGGCTTGTAACACACCGGGACGCCCGCGGGCAATGTGTCTGACCGCAGGCGTACCAAAGGTGCCAGCGGAACTTGGTTCGTATCACGGCACCCTGCTCGTATCAGGGCACGCTGCCTCGTATCAGGGCACGCTGCCTCGTATCGGGGCACGCTGCTTCGTTCAGGGCACGCTGCCTCGTATCGGGGCACGCTGCTTCGTTCAGGGCACGCTGCTTCGTATCACGGCACGCTGCTTCGTATCAGGGCACCGCTTCAGCGGTGCCACAACCGCCGCAGAATCGAACCGCCTTTAGGCGCTGCCGTAGCTGGCTACCTCTCTCGTACAATGTTGCTATGGCCAATGCCATTCCCCGCGAGATTCAAGGACAGAAATACATTTCTCTGGCTTCATTCCGCAAGAACGGCGTCGCCGTTTACACTCCAGTCTGGGTTGGCGAACAAGACGGCAAACTTTACGTAATGACGCGCAGCGACTCGGGAAAGTACAAGCGCATCCGGAACCATCCCCAGGTGCGGATTGCGCCCTGCACCATGCGCGGCAAGATTACCGGCCCAGAGTTCCCGGCGACAGCGCGCATCCTGCCTGCAGAACGCTGGCCCCAAGCCCGGAAAACTATCGAGCGCAAGTATTGGCTGGCGCGGGTGCCGTTCCTGTGGAGCAAGCAGAACGTTTTCGTGGAGATTGTGTGCGCTTGACCTCAGCCTTGACTTTGTGAACGAAACCCTCTTCCGTTACACCACCACTATCGGTGGGTGGCCCAGGTTTTCCTGCCCAAAACACACTTCGGGGTGCCCCATGCTTCGCGCACTTTGCGAAGCGTGGGATTCCACGGTTCCTTCCCTCTTGGGATTTGGCCGGATGCCGGGTACCCCCAACAAAGAGCAGCCTGGCCAGTTTCCGAGTTGGCGACGATACGCCAACAACTATCGCGGAGTACGTGCGACGCAACGAGTGCGCATGGTCAGTTCTACGGGTTACCCTTACACGGTCACTGAGACTTATCGGTGATGAAATGTCCCTCGGAAGCGACTCCCTACCTGCAAGGTTTGCCCTTGCATGAGTGGCCCTTAGGGGCCTTAACCCATAGCCAGAGTAGTGGTGTTACGATAGCTGGTCCAAAGGTCCGCCATGAGTCGTCTCGCGCGGTTGCTGACTGTCCTAGTTTGCCTCGACTTTGCTCTTCCGGCTTTCTCCGGTGAGCCGCAATGGGTGGAGATCCACTCCCCGCACTTTTCTGTCGTTACTGATGCTGGCGAGAGACGTGGCCGCGAAGTCGCGGTACGCTTCGAACAAATGCGCGCCGTCTTTGGCCTGTTGCTGGTGAAAGCGAAGGTAAACACTCCTGTCCCGCTGCAAATCATCGCCTTCCGCAACAGCAAAGAACTGCGCCAGTTCGCGCCAGTCTGGCAGGGCAAGTCGACGGAAGTGGCGGGTCTGTTCCAAGGCGGTTCCGACCGCTGTTTCATCATGCTCGATATGTCGGTAGAGGATCCTTGGCAAGTGGTCTTCCATGAGTACGCCCACCAACTGATGAACGGGACGATGGCAGTGTCGCTGGACCCGTGGTTCGAGGAAGGCTTTGCCGAATACTTCCGCAGCATCGTGGTAAACGGAGTGGGAGCTGAGGTAGGCAGAATCCCGAATGACGAATATTACGTGCTCGAACACAACGGGTGGATAAAGATTGCGGATCTGCTCCGAGTGCGGCAGTATTCGAAAACCTACAACGAACAGGGTGACCACCGGACGGTTTTTTACGCTGAATCGGGAATGCTCGTTCACTACCTTTACGACAATTCCTTGATTCTGAAAGTCGGCGACTATTTCGACTCGCTGCGGAGCAAACATGTCTCCGTGGAAGACGCGATCCAACAGGCCTTCGGCATGAGCGCGGCCCAGTTCGACAAGACGGTGCACAACTACGAGAGCAGCGGACACTTCAAGTATTACAAATTGGCGGCCCCTGCCGGAATCGATGGCAAGGTATACACGAGCGCGCCACTGGGCAGGATCGATGCGCAGGCCATACTGGCCGATGTTCATCTGCACTCGCCGGACTATTTAGAAACGGCCGGGAAAGAGTTTGAGGCTGTACTCAAAATCGATCCCAACAACGCAGCGGCATTGCGAGGCCTGGGTTACTCATATCTGATGAAGCGAGATTATGAGAAGGCCGGCGAATACTTCCACAAGTCTGCGAAGCTCAACTCCAACGACCCAAGGGTTCTCTACTACTCTGCGCTGCTGTCGCAAAGAGAGGCCTCGGCTGCTCTTGGCAACAACACCGAGCGACTGGAGTCTATGCAGAGCGACCTGGAGAAATCGATCAAGCTCGATCCCGATTTTGCTGATGCCTACGGCATGCTGGCATTCACCTATACGGCGCAGGGGAAGCGTGACGAGGCAATTGCTGTCTGGCGGAAAGCGATCGAGTTAAACCCCCGCAACGACCAGTACCGGTTCAACCTGGCACACCTGTACCTGGAGCACCAGCAATTTGACGAGGCGACGTCAATCCTGAGTACGCTACAAACCAGCGGTGATCCACAAATCGCAGCACGTTCGGCTGAAGAACTGGCACAGTTACAGAGTTACAGAGAACAGGTACGATCTGCGGCTCAAACTTTGACGCACAGTATGAAAAGCGATTCACCAATTACTCCCACCCCATCTCCGGCATCGAAGCCTGACGCTGGGAGTCCACCGGCGGTGGTGGTCGCCGCGAAATACCTCCACGGCAAACTGCTTTCGGTCGATTGCTCAAGTCCTCCAGCAGCGACACTGACGATTCTCGCGGGTCCCACGACCTGGCAGATGCATGTCGCTAATAGCAGCAAGGCCATTGTCATCGGCGCGGATCAGATCTCCTGCGATTGGAAGAACCAGAAAGTGGCGGTGAACTACCGCGAAACCGGGGCTGGGCAAGGCGATATCATTTCTCTGGAAGTTCAGTGACACATGTCAGGAGGTGGATCCTGCGCTGGAACCTCGGCTGGGCGGCGGCATTCTGTCTGATGTTGGCCCCACTATACGCACAGGAGGCTTGGGAACGTGACCACGAGGCCGGAGCGAAGGCAGCCAAGGCGGCTCATTATGCCGAAGCTGAGAAGTTGCTCTTGCGCTCTGTCGACGAAGCCCGCAAGCCCGGTTCTATTGGACTCTTGCTGGCGCGCAGCTTGCTCGATCTAGGCGAAGTCTACCGTAGTGAAGGTAAATATGCGCCAGCTCAATCTTGCTACGACGAGGCGTTGCAAATCTACACCAAGCAGGACGGAGCGGATTCTCCACAAGTCGCGGAGGTACTCAACGGGCAAGCGGAACTCTACAAAACGATGAATGACTATGGTCAAGCTGAGCCGCTCTTGCTCAAGGCCCTTGACATCCGTCAAAAGAAACTGCCTCAACCGGACTTGCAGACTGCGCAGACGCAGAATGATCTCGGTGAGCTCTATACCGCCACCGGAACCTACGACAAGGCTGCTCTCCTGCTGCAGACCGCCCTGGAGACCAGGAAGCACCTGCTCGGCGCGGATCATGAGGATGTCGCTCAGACGCTAGAGGCACTAGGGAATCTCGACAAGAAAACCGGAAGGGATGCCGAGGCAGAAAACCAGTTTCGTCTCGCCGTCAGCATTTACGGCAAGACCGTCGGCGGGGAACACCCAGACTATGCCAACGCATTAGAGGGTCTGGCGCTGTTCTACTCCGCTCGTGAGCAGTACGATCTGGCCGAACCGCTGTTGGCGCGAGTCCTGGAGATTCGGGAAAAGGTCTTCGGGCCGGATCATCACGACGTAGGCGTAAGCCTGGATGTTCTCGGACTGATCAAGTTGCAGCGGCATCAGTGCGCAGAAGCAGCGCCTCTCTATGTGCGGGCGTTGACTATCTGGGGGAATATCTACGGTCAGGAGAACCCTTGGCTCTCGGCCGACCTCAGCAATCTCGCGAGCTGCTACGAGAGCCTGAAAGATTTTAGCGACGCCGAAATTGCTTTGCGACGCGCGGTTCACAACGACGAAAAGGGTCTGCCGTCCGACAGTACCGACCTGGCTTCCGACTTGCACAATCTGGGATTCTTGTACTTCATCACGGGACACTATCAGGAGGCAGCGCCGCTTCTCCTGCGGGCCTTAGACATACGGACGAAGGCTCTGGGTCTGAACGACCGGGACACGGTGCAAACCGTGGACACATACGCTCGCGTACTTCGTTTCCTGCATCGAGATGCTGAGGCCCAGGAACTGGAATCGAAGGTGAAGCCTAGCCATAAGACCCAGTGACACTCTAGTTGGTAGCCGTAGCAACTAGACTGCGCACCGAAGGCGGGTGGCCCAGGTTTCCTCGGCCCAAGCACACTTCGGGGTGCCCCATGCTTCGCGCACTTTGCGAAGCGTGGGATTCCACGGTTCCTTCCCTCTTGGGATTTGGCCGGATGCCGGATGCCCCAACCAGGAGCAGCCTGGCCAGTTTCCGAGTTGCCGACTACCCAGGATTTGGCCGTTCGCCGGGCGGGCAGGCCCGAACTCCCGATTAAGTGAAATGCTGTTTGCGCCAACGGGCCACGAGAGCCCTTTGTCCTTATGCGGATGGCGGCGGGCAAGGAAAATAAGAAACAGCTTGACATGTGAAGTTGTGTTATAGTTAGATATAGCAGCATATGACGTGCAGCGGTCCAATTACAGCTGATCGCTCGCAACTGAATACGCAGGAGAATGAAAAACCATGAAATCCCTTCGTTTTATGCTGTCCGTTGTTCTGATGTCGCTTTCCACCGTGGCTTTCGCGCAGTCCGACGCGCAACAGTCCTTCGACAAACTGAAAACTCTTGCGGGTTCCTGGGAAGGCCACGTGACAACCCTCCCGCAGCAAGCCGAGATCGAAGGCAAGCTCATGCAGGTCTCGCTTCGCGTGACTTCCATGGGCAACGCGCTCGTGCATGAGATGACCGGAACTGGAAGACCCGACGATCCGATCACCATGCTTTATATGGACGGGGACCGCTTGCTGCTGACCCATTATTGTGATGCAGGGAATCGGCCCCGTATGGCGGGCAAGATGACGCCGGACGGAAAAACGGTGGACTTCGATTTTCTCGACGTCGCCGGTAGCACGCAGTACGGACACATGCACCATGCAGTCTTTACCGTGATCGACGCGAACCATCACACCGAGGACTGGACTTACATGATGCCTGGGGACAAGCCGGTCCACGCGCACTTCGACCTGCAGCGGACAAAGTGACGGAGCGCATCTCCGGTAAGGCTATCTGGAAAACCTGATGGACCGTGAGTGGAACGACAGTCAGCCGATTTACCGCCAGCTTCGCGACCGTGTCGTCGCCATGATACTCGACGGCGTGCTCAAAGAAGGCGACCCGCTACCGTCCGTGCGCAATGTCGCGGCCGAATATCGGGTCAATCACCTCACGGTTCTGAAGGGCTATCAACAACTGGTGGACGAGCAACTGGTCGAAAGTAAGCGAGGTCGCGGCATGTTCATCAATGCGGGCGCGCGCAATCTGCTGCTGCGGGGCGAACGCCAGAAGTTTCTTGCGGAAGAATGGCCCAGGGTCTATGCAACCATTCAGCGGCTCGGACTGAAGGCGCAAGAACTGCTGGACGCCGCAACCCGCCGGTCGTCTTCGGATGCCGCACAGTCGAAAACCGCCGAGTCGAATCCCCCCGAGGAGGAGCGCTGAAGCCATGGCATGCATAGAAGCACGCGGTCTCCGCAAGGCCTTCGGCGCAACCATTGCGCTGGACGGCATCAATTTGCGTGTTGAAGAGGGTCGCATCCTCGGACTCATCGGTCCCAACGGCGCAGGCAAGACCACTGCGCTCAACGCGATTCTTGGCTTAACCCCATATCAGGGAGAGCTGAAGGTGCTCGGACGCGACCCCTGGAGCGAGCGCGATCAGCTCATGCGCGATGTCTGCTTCATTGCCGATGTCGCGGTGCTGCCGCGCTGGATGCGGGTTTCGCAGGCGCTCGACTACGTGGCCGGCGTGCATCCGCGATTCGACCGCGCGAAGGCGGAAGGTTTTCTTGCGAAGAC
>JBGQBN010000104.1:0-5262 GCA_041494805.1 Terriglobia bacterium
TCTTCTGACGGCCGCTACAACTCTCCGCTGTCAGAGAACCGTGGCATGAAGAAGTCCCAGCCGGAGTTGTGCTTGCAGTGCCACCAGATGCGGCGCGCACAATTGCAGCGCTCTTCGCACATGCCCTACCGCGAAGGCAAGGTCACCTGCACCAGTTGCCATAATCCGCACGGCTCGCCCAATCCCAAGCAGCTGATCCAGAGCACCACGAACGAAAACTGTCTGAGCTGCCACACGGAACGGCGTGGTCCCTTCGTGTGGGAGCACCCTCCGGTGATGGAGAACTGCGCGAACTGCCATGAAGCGCACGGCACCAGCAACCCGCAGTTGCTGAAGACGCGCATGCCGCGAGTCTGCGATTCTTGTCACGTCGCCTCACGTCACCCAACACAAGCGCAACCTCTCGGTTCTATCAAGAATTTCAACCGCGGCTGCACCAATTGCCATTCCACCATTCACGGGTCTAATCACCCGTCGGGCGACAAGTTCTTACGCTAGGAAGGGAGAGCGCACGAAAATGAGAAAACTCACTCCGTTTGCAGTCTTGGCAGTCTTAGCACTCCTGGTGCTCCCGACGGGCCTCTTTGCGCAGGATAAACAGGACAAAGAGGACAAAACCGCCGATCATGGATTCATCGATTTCGGAGTCCGCTACGCTGGGGGCGACGTTTATGGCCGGCCGGATCTTCAATCCGGCCAATGCTTGGGCTGCGGAAGCCCGTTCGATCCTTCCTTGAAAACTTCAAAATTCAACGAGTATCGCGATTTGCGAAACGGTTTCTATGTCCGCCGTCTTGACGTCAAGTTCGAAAACGTGCTCGACTCCAAAAACTACGTAACCCTGAAATCGCAGAAGACTCTTTATCGCGACCAGAGCTATCTGGCCACCTTCGGGCGTTACGGCAAGTACAAGCTCCAATTCCGTTACGATGAGATCCCGCACACCTACAGCAACACCACCCGGACGCTTTTCACACAAACCTCCCCGGGCGTTTGGAGCTTCCCAACGCTGATCCGGCAATCGTTGCAGGCCAGCACCGCCGCCAATCTTCCATCGCTCATCAACACGCAGCTGATCCAGCAGTTCAATTTCATCACGCCGTCCATCATCCGCAAGGCTGGAACCGCACTCGTTTCCTACAATGTGACGCCGGACTGGAACCTGGATTTTCTGTTCTGGCGTGAAAGCCAAAGAGGCATGCGGCCTATCGGGCTGATCATGAACCCCAGCCCCAGCGCCAGTGCCAGCTCGGGTTATGGCGTTGAGCTTCCGGAACCGATCAACTACTTCAATAACACGGTGCGGTTCGGAACCGAATACGGCAGGCGAAGCTGGGCCCTCCAAGCCGCCTACATAGGATCATTCTTGCAGAACCACACCGGCGTGCTGGTGTGGGACAATCCCTTTCGTCTCACCAACGAAACGGTAGGCAATCCTCTCACTGGGCGCATGGATTTGTACCCGGATAATCATGCACACTACCTGAGCTTTGCCGGCGCGACGGATCTCGGCAAGTACCTACGTTTTATGGGTAGTGTTAGCCCCGGCTGGCTGCGCCAGAACGATGCCTTCGTACCTTATACAACCAACACCGCCAACGTCACTTGCGGTGACGGGACGCAGGTCTGCACCTCTCTTTCTGCACTGCCGGCTCCGAGTCTTTCCGGGAGCAAGCAGACCCTGGCCATGAATTTCACCCTGGTGACCACGGCCTGGAAAACCGTCGAGGCCAAGGCGACCTACCGCCACTACGACTACAATAACAACACCCCAGTGCTCACCTTTACGCCCGTCCAAGGCGACGCAGGAGCACCGCCGTTGACACCGACCGACAGCACTCCGTTTGGCTTCAACCGGAAAAACCTGGAGCTGACGGGCAACTGGTTCTTCAGCAAGCGCAGTTCCTTCAAGCTTGGTTACGAGTCCGAATGGATGGATCGCTCGCATCGCGATGCGGCACATTCACAGGAGAACTCCATCGTCACCGCCCTGGACTTGAGCCCAACCAAGGACCTGCTCTTCCGGCTGTCTTATCGGCATTCCGATCGCAAACCCGACGCCTACCTGGATGACGTTTCCGAGGAAATCTCCGGGGGCATCCCGGTTGACAGTCCCTTCTCGCGGCGATTTGATGAGGCGGCCAGGTTACGGGACCGCGCCGACGGGTTGGTGCAATACAGCCCGCTGGAGAAGCTAACCTTGTCGGCCTTCGGCGGCACGCTGCAGGACAACTACAACCGGTCTGGCGGCTCCAACAGCTCCACGCCGCTGAATTTCCTTACGGGTGCGGCCGCTACCACGAGCCCCTATTATCTCTATGGAGTGTTGAAGGATATTTCCTACAATTACGGCTTTGATGCGGACTACGCCATTTCCCAGCCGGTGACTCTATTTGTCGAGTACTCGCACGAGAAGTACGACAAGCGCATGGCTACGCGCTATCGCGCTCCGGAAAGCACATCGGGCGCAGGCGGCTGCGGTCCGAACAGCTTGCTGACGGCCAACCGCGGCGCGTGCGACTCCGCCAACAACGACTGGGGGAGCACTTCCCGTGAACACGTGGACATTTCATCCGCCGGCGCCGACTTCTACTTCGGCAAGAACAAGAAGGTGTATATCACCGCCTACTACTCATTGTCGGCAGTGAAAGGCAACGTCCTTTCTAATTTTCTGGGTGACCCCGTTAATCATCCTAACCTGCCTATCGCCAATGATCCGGACCGCTTCATGCTGGTCGGTACCAACGCTGCTGTGGACTACCCGGAGACGGTCAACCGCAGTCACGAACTGGCGGTCATCTTCAAGTTCAAGCTGACGAATAACCTTATGCCGAGACTCGAATACCGCTATCAGCAGTGGGATAACAAGGACTACCAGACTTCTCCCATGACGCCGTATATGGGTTGCGTGAGCGCGGCGCCCCCAGCCGCTCCGATCGCCGGCTGCACCACTCCGATTCTCAACAGCGCCACTTCGCCAACCCCGGTCGGCGTCGCCAGCCCCTTCTACCCCTACTTCGTGGTGGGCGATCCGTCGGCCGCTCGGTACCTGTTTTTGGGTGTGGACCAACCGTCTTACCGGGCCCACACTGTCACGGCTACACTGGAATACCGCTTTTAGAAGTCTTGCAATGCCTGGGACAGGTACAATAACCTGTCTCGATTCTTCGTTCCTCAGGAGGAACAGGCTATGGAGTTAGCTCTTCGTAAAAAACTGACGGCCCTGACCATGGCTCTGGCCATGCTTGCGTTGCCGCTCCCTTCCCTCGCCGCCGACGGGGGTGCCGATCTGTTCAAATCCAAATGCGCGATGTGTCACGGTCCCGACGGCGCTGGCAAAACACTGATGGGAGAAAAGCTGAAGATCCCGGACCTTCATTCCACTGATGTTCAGAAAAAGACCGACGCCGACTTGAAAACCATCGTCGCCAAGGGCAAGGACAAGATGCCGGGGTACGAAACTAAGCTAAGCAAAGAACAGATTGACAAGCTGGTGCAGTATATCCGGGATTTGGCGAAGAAGCCTTGATTTCCTTCTGAGCCGGCCGACATCCCAAGGAAAACAACGACTTTATGGGACCTTCAGAACCCGCAAGGATCCAGCCCGCGCGGCGGCGCCTCGTCGAACTTCTTCTCGGCGGCGGCGTCCTAGGTTCGATCGTGGCCTTCGTCTACCCTGCCCTGCGCTACCTGATTCCGCCGCCTGTGGCGGATCTTGGCGGCGATGAAGTGGTTGCCTCCAAGGTCGGAGATATAAAGCCCAACGGCTCCAAAATCTTTAGATTTGGAACCCGTCCCGCGCTCTTGCTGATGACCGCCGAAGGTGAGTATCGCGCCTTGTCGGCTGTCTGCACGCATTTAAGCTGCACCGTGCAATATCGAAACGATCTTCACCAGATCTGGTGTGCGTGCCACAACGGTCTTTACGATCTTGGTGGACGCACTGTCTCTGGCCCTCCTCCGCGTCCGCTGGAAGTTTTCCAGGTCCACGTGCGCGGGGACGAAATCGTGGTCAGCCGCAAGCGGGAGGCTTGAGGTGAGTTTATTTACCCGCGTCCAGAATTGGATGGGCGAGCGCTTTCACTGGGCCGAGATCATCGGGCCACTGGAGAAAAAGACCGTCCCGATCCACAAACTCTCCTATTGGTATTTCCTCGGCGGAATCACTCTTTTTCTCTTCATGATCCAGGTCGGCACCGGAATCCTGCTGCTGCTCTATTACCGGTCGGGAGCCAATGAGGCTTTCGAAAGCGTGCAGTACATTATGACCCGGGTGCCATTCGGCTGGCTGATTCGATCGATTCACTCCTGGGCCGCCAACCTGATGATCTTCACCGCGTTTGCCCACATGTTCAGCGTGATCTTCCTGCGGTCCTACCGCAAACCTCGCGAGCTGACCTGGGTCAGCGGCATGCTTCTGCTTTTCCTCGCGATGGGTTTCGGTTTCAGCGGCTATCTTCTCCCGTGGAACACGCTGGCATTTTTCGCCACTAAGGTAGGGACGGAGATCACCGGCCAAGTGCCGGTCATCGGCCACAGCTTGATGGTTTTCCTGCGCGGTGGCGAAGAGGTGACCGGGGCGACCCTGACCCGCTTCTTTGGATTTCACGTCGCCGTTCTCCCCGGTCTGACTACGTTGATGGTGCTCATTCACCTCGCGCTCGTCCAGTATTTCGGCATGAGCGTCCCGCCAGGCGTGGAAGCCCGTTGGAATGCCTCTCCCGGCGAAGCCCGCCAGATGAAGTTTTTCCCCAATTTTCTTCTGCGCGAGCTCATGGCCTGGTACATCGCTCTCGGAGTTCTCGGAGCACTGGCGGCGATCTTGCCGTGGGAGCTGGGCACCAAGGCGGACCCGTTTGCCCCTGCGCCAGCGGGGATTCGCCCGGAGTGGTATTTCATGTTTATGTTCCAGACGCTCAAGGAAATTCCCGCGAAATTATGGTTCCTGGACGGCGAAGTCGTGGGCATCCTCGTATTTGGTTTTGCCGGATTTTTATGGTTGCTGCTCCCGTTCTTCGATCACCTGGGCCGTGGTCGCGGCCGGAGACTCATCATGGGAGCAGGGATATTCGCGCTCAGCTACATCATTGCGCTGTCGATCTATGGATACATGGCGAAATAACGGGCTTCCGCGAGCGTTGTTCCTTGTGCTTGTGGTGTCTGCATTTGCAGGCACGGTTTCCGCCCAAGTGCAGAACACTTGCCTCGATTGCCACGGCGCGCTCGATCCCCCGCTCAAAGTCACCGAACAACAATTCTCCA
>JBGQBN010000023.1:0-55127 GCA_041494805.1 Terriglobia bacterium
CCCTCATGCGAACTTCCTTTCCGCGCGGTGCTACACTACGCCTCGTCTTTATGCCCATGCCTCACGCCAGCCCGGCCGGGCGGGTCGTCCGCTTTGGAGTGTTCGAATTAGATCTGGCGGCGGGCGAGCTGCGCAAGAGCGGCGTGCGGATTCGCCTGCAGGAACAACCTTTCCAGCTGCTCGCACTCCTGCTGGAGCAGCCCGGGGATGTAGTCACCCGTGAAGAGGTCCGGCGGAGGTTGTGGCCGTCGGACACCTTTGTTGACTTCGATCACAGTCTGAACACGGCTGTGAACAAGCTGCGGGAGGCGCTGGGTGATTCCGCATCCAGTCCGCGCTATGTGGAGACGCTGGCCAAGCGCGGGTATCGGTTCCTGGCGCCGGTGGAGCGGGTGGAGACGTCCACCAGAGGGCAGGATTCCGCGCCGGCGGCTGCGATTGACCCCGAACTGGAAGTGCCCTCGCCCCATCGAGGTTTGACTCGTGGCTTGTTCGGGCTGATCCAGATCATGTATTTGATTTTCTATCTGGCGGCGCTTTTCCATCTGCAGCAGATCGACCAGGTTACGGACACGTTTCTGCCTGGTTGGGGCTCCTTTGCCATTGTGGCGGCGGTATTGGTGACGGCGGGTGTGGGAATCCCGTTACGGTGTTATCTGCTCTCGGCGGACGCCTTTGACTACCAGCGGCTGGCGGAAAAATTCCTGCGACTGTTCCCGCTGATTCTGGCGCTTGACCAGTTGTGGGCGGCGGCGCCGTTCCTCATCGCTCAGAAGATCGGGTTTGGCGCGGCGTTCGCCGCCACTGCGGCGCTCTTGTACGTGCCATTCTCGGAGAGGACATTGGTGCGGATGGCCTATTCCAGGACGCAGGTGGAGAATGCAAGGTGAGAGGCCCTGACGCGCTGGTGATCCATGCTACTGCAGATCTGTCTTGTCGGGATTGTAGAAGAAATGGAATCGTAACGCGAGGTACTGTCCGCCGAACTCCGTTGGCAACGGCGGGAAGGGATTGGAGGCAGTAATGCCTCCCCAGGCAGCGCGATCAAGGGCTACATCCCCCGAGCTCCCGGCGAGCGTCAGGCCGGCCACCTTGCCATCCTTCAGAATGGCGAACCCGATTGAGACCTTCCCCTTCTTCATGAGCGGCGCCCGCGCCGCCTCAGGAATGAGGTTGTACCAGTTCTCTCTGACATCGTGGAGTACGCGGGCCAGATAGGGGCCGAAATCCACACCCATGGTGTCGCTGAGCACGTCCAAGGGCCCGATTGCCTCAGCCGGTTGTCTACCCTGGCCGAAGCCGTAGTCGCCGCTGTCGCCACCATAGCCTCCGCGATTGGCGGCGGCAGCACGTACAGCTTGCTCAATCGCCGATCCCGGTGAGAGGTTGGGATTTCCGAATGTGGGTTTGGGGTTTCCCCGGGGCGGAGTCTGCAGTCTTGCGACCTGGTTGGCGGGCGGTGGAGGCGCTGGTTGTGCCTGCTCTTCAGGTGCACTCTGTGCCGTGCCTGCGGGTGGTGTGGGCGGTTGCTGCTGCGCTGGAGGCGCGCTTACCCCAGGTGCCCCGGGACGCGCGCTATCGAGGATTTTCTTCAGTTCTTCGCGGTCAAGCTGGGGGGAGCGCGAAGTGGCGATGCGGTCTTTGTCGGAGATCGCATTTGTGTCCGGCCGTTTGGTGACCTTCTGCTCGTCGGGCGGCAATTCCAGGTAGGTCAGTTCCTTCTGACGCATCCAGTCGGGAGCTGTGACGATCACCGTGGACTTGGGCAGAAACCGCGTGAATTTTGGCGAGTTGACGATCAGAATGACCAGCGTCAAGTGGACGACCACGGAGATCCAGAAAGCCTCGCGCAGGCGTGAGCGCGAGAGATCATCCTGCAGCTGGATCAGGAGGGCCGGCGCATCGTGCATCTCCCGGTAGGCCGATTCCCAGCGGCTTGGGTCGTATAGATCACCGCCGTCCGGACGCGAGACCGGATGCGCGGGAGGAGCTGGACTTCCCGGCGGGATTTGCGTTGTTGACATCAAAACCACGTATCTGATGATTAGACACGATCGGCGAGCATTAGTTGCTTCAGCCGGAAACTATCACTTACAAAATTCCGTTTGTGAAATCCGCTGCGCGTCTGCGGCCAAGTACCTCTATTTTCGCACCTTTCGCTGAAATCTGCGAAAGCCTGAAGGGGCAAAGACTTATGGGTCGCATCCAGACTGTCAATTGCCCGGCACGGGCGCCTTGTCAGGTTTACAAAAGTTGACAATGGGAGGCGGGCTGATCAGCCGCGCAGCCTGTCCAGGTGGATCTTGGCCCCATGCTCGCGGATGGCGGCGACGATGTCGAGCGCCACGGCCAGAGCGCGCCGTCCGTCCGCCAGAGAAACCAGGGGTTGGGAACGCCGGCGCACCGATTCCAGGAATGATTTCAACTCGGCGTGCAGAGGCTCCTCGGCGACTACAGGAGGCTTCAACACCTTGATCTGGGGATTGGCGGAGGGAGCTCCGGAGATCTCGCCCTCCGGGCCGACACTGAACAGGAGAACGTCTTGCCGGCCGTAGTCCAGGGAAACATATTGCTGGGGCTGGAAGAAGCGGAGCTTGCGCACCCGCTCGGTCGAGACCCGGCTGGCGGTGAAGTTGGCCACGCAGCCGGATTCGAATTCCATGCGCACGTTGGCGATGTCCACTTTGCCGGAAAGAATGGGCAGGCCGACGGCTCGAATTTCCTTGACCGGAGAATTCACCAACGAGAGCACGACGTCCAAGTCATGGATCATCAGGTCGAGAACGACATCCACGTCGAGCGAGCGGGGCGTGAACACGCTCAGCCGGTGTACTTCGAAAAACATCGGCTGGGTAACCAGCGGGATAGTCGCGCGCACCGCCGGATTGAATCTCTCCAGATGACCCACTTGGGCGATCCGTCGGAAGTGTTGTGCCAACCGGACCAGTTCGTCGGCCTCCGCTAGCGAGGTAGCCAGGGGCTTTTCAAGCAGGACGTCGATGCCCGCTTCCATCAGGGCCCGGGCGATCTCGAGATGGTGGACAGTCGGCACGGCCACAGAAGCGGCTTGGACCTCGCTGTGAGTCGTAATGAGCTGTTCGATAGAGCCGAAGCTCCGACACCCGAACTCACGCGCGACCGTGTCCGCCCGGGCCAGGTCAGGATCCAATACCCCAACCAGCCTGACGGCTTCGCCCTGCTGTTCAAGCTGGTGATACACGCGGGCGTGGTTGCGTCCGAAAGCGCCCACACCAATGACGGCGACGTTAATCGGGTGCTGGGTTGTCAGGTTTCAGTTCTCGGCAACGGAATCGACGCTTGATTTAACCACAAACGGGCCAGAAGGGAGAGGTTTTGCCGAACGCGTTCAGCACTCGATTCATTTGAACTTCTTTAGTAACCCGATCTGACCGGCGTGGTAGAGCTCGTGTTGCACGACCCCACTGAACATGTAATAGAAAGTGTAATAATCCTGCGTCTTGCCCGGAACTGGGTCCTGCAGGCGCGAGTCCGGAAAGGCAGCCACGGCCTTCACCAGGGCAGTGTGAGTCTGCTTCACGCTTTCGAGAGTCTTGCGCCAGGCGGCCTCACTTGTGTCTTGGACCGGCGGAAAGTTCTGTGCGTCCGACAAGGCTACGGCCGTCCCGCCAATACGGCACAAAACCACGCCATCCCAAGCCGCGATGTGCAAGAGGAGCTCCCAGATACTGTGAGCGTTCTTGATCGGCCGCGCTGCGGCGGTTGCAGCGTTGACGTCAGCGAGGAGTTCCAGTACGGAGTCGCCGTGCCAGGCATCTCCATCGAAGGCGCGGCGGATTTGGTCAGCGAGACGAGCAGTCTGGGACATGAATTGCTCCAGCGGAAGTCGGTTTGCGAAGTAATAGATTCTACGCGGGCCGGGGAAAGATGCAATTTTCGACGAAGACACTCCAGTCTTGGCATGATGTCATAATCAAAATAATATACATAAATACACGGTACCCATGTATACTTATGGTCGGTGATTGTCTCGTTCGGCGACAAGACGACAGCGGACATCTATCACGGACGGGACACGAAGGCTGCTCGCAAGGTTTCGAGACAGCTGTGGGAGAGGATTCAGGGCAAGCTGGATTTAGTGAACGCCGCAACTTCCCTGGAGGATTTGCGAGCTCCCCCTTCGAACCGGCTGGAAAAACTGCGCGGCGGTCTGGAAGGCTTTTGCAGCATTCGAATAAATGACCAGTACCGGCTTGTCTTTCGCTTCGAAAATGGCAATTGCCGTGACATCAGATGCACTGACTATCACTAGGAAAGGAATACCTCATGTTGCCTGGCCAACGGGTCACGATGCATCCGGGAGAAGTCCTGTTGAAGGAGTTCCTCGAGCCGCTTGGGCTAACGCAGGCGAGGCTGGCGAGAGCGATCGGCGTTCCCCAGAACCGGGTCAATGAACTGGTTCGGGGGAAGCGAGGCATTACGCCGGAAACTGCTTTGCTGCTGTCGGAGTACTTTCGGAATTCAGCAGAGTTCTGGATGAATTTGCAATCAGCCCACGACCTGACCAAGGCGAGAATGCAAAGAAAGCCTTCGGCGTCACTGAGGGGCCGTCCCAAGGTCAGGGACCGCGCGGGTTCAGCAAGCGCGGACTAACCAGACGCGGACTAATCAGGATCCGCACAGATGGCTATATCGGCCCCGTCGGCAGCGTCGGCAATCGCGTCCCCTTCCAGCAACAAGCACTTCCCGGCATCCAGAGCCAGGCAGGTAGCTCCCACCTTGCGCATTACTTCGATCGTCTTCACTCCCACGACCGGAACGTCGAAGCGCATGTCCTGATTCGGCTTGGCGATTTTAACCACAGTCAGGGCACGACTCAGCGTCGAGGGACCAGACACGAGCGAAGCCATGATCTGCCCGGCGCGTTCGATGGTGGCGTCGGTGCCCTCCATGGCCTCCACGGCCACGCAGGCGGCCTCGGCAACCACCACGGTCTGGCCGATGTCGTACTGGGCCAGATGACAGGCGACGGCGCGTCCGTAATCGATGTCTTTTCTCTCTTGTTCTGTCGGACCGCGCTTGGTCAAGACGCCTGGCTTGGTGAGCAGAGGCTCGAGAAAGGATGTGGAGTTCTCCAGCGTGATGCCTTCGTCAGCGAGAACTTTGGCCACGGCGCCGAGCAGAGCGTCGGTGTTCCGAGTACGCAGGGAAAGCAGCAGCTTGGCCAATCGCCAGTCGGGCCGGATGCTGGAAAATATTTGCTTGTGCTTCACCTGCCCCGCCATGACGGCACGTCGCACGCCCTCTTTCTTGAAAGTCTCGATCAACTTGGAAAGCTCGCCCAGCGACAGCCAGTGAACAGCAGCGGCGCCGTGTGACTCGATCTCAGGGAAAGTTTCTTCCTTAATGGCAGCGACAATCACGGCGAGGCCCTGAGCGCGGGCGGCGTCCAGGACCAAGAACGGGAAGCGGCCGTTACCAGCGATGAGACCGAGCTTGTCCTTGCTGTGAGGCATTGCCAGTCAGTGTAAACGAAACCACGGAGGGCGAAGATCGACATGCGGTCACCGGGCTACAAGCGGCTGCTATTTGATTACTCCCCGCTCTGATTCTTCGACAAAACGGATCAGCATTTCCGCATCTTCCCCGCGATCCGGTTCCGATTTCAGTTTCTCCAGCGCCTGCGTGGTATTGAGCTTGGAGGCGAGCAGGATCTTGTAGGCATGGTGAATTTTCCGAATACGCTCCTTGCTGAAGCCGCGGCGCTCCAGACCCACAGCATTCAGGCCGTAGGCACGGGCATCTCGGGCCGCGACCGTCTTGGAAAAGGGAAGAACATCTTTGGTGATCATCGTGCCGCCGCCAATATACGAGTGCGCGCCGACACGAACGAATTGGTGCACAGCGCCGAGCGCGCCCACTGCGGCCCAGTCTTCGACCGTCACGTGCCCACCCAGAGTTGCCGCGTTGGCCAGAAGCACGCGGTCCCCAACGACACAATCGTGACCTACGTGGGCATAAGCCATGAGCAGCGTGTAGTTTCCCACCCGGGTCAGTCCACCGCCTTTGGCGGTCCCGCGGTTAATGGTGACAAATTCGCGTATTTCGTTGTGGTCGCCGATCTCCAGACGTGTGGGCTCGCCGGCATAAGTCAGGTCTTGTGGTGCCATGCCGATGGAGCAAAATGGAAAAAAGCCATTGTCGGCGCCGATTTTAGTGATGCCCTCGACGCAGACGTGCGAAACCAGGTGGCACCCTTCTCCCAATTCGACGTCCGGCCCAATCACACAGTACGGCCCGATCTTGCAGGAGGGATGGACTTTGGCGCGCGGATCAATGATGGCCGTCGGGTGGATGCTCATGGAAGATTGAGTCATTGAATCATTTGTGGATTGACTCATTGCAACGCGTGTCACGGATTCGCTTCATTCTCCGCGCTATCGGACGAGCCACCCCGTCCACGGGCACTGTCCACAAGCTGGCAACTGACGATGGCTTCGGCTACACGTTTGTCGCCGACGTAGGCCTTGCCCTCCATGCGCACGGCAATGCTGCGTGCCGTTTCGTGCCAGGTCTTCACTTCAACTTCGAGCCGTAACTGGTCACCCGGTACCACGGGACGGCGGAAGCGGGCTTTCTCGATACCCGTAAAAACCATCAACTTGTCGCTGCGATCTTCCACCTCGGTGAGCAGCAACGCGCCCCCAGCCTGGGCGATGGCTTCCACGATCAGCACGCCGGGCATGATGGGCTGGCCAGGAAAGTGCCCCGCAAAAAAGGGCTCATTAATGGTGACGTTCTTGATGGCCACGATGCGCTGCTTGCGCGTGAGGTCAATCACGCGATCGATCAGCAGGAAGGGAAAGCGATGCGGCAGAATGCGAAAGATGTCGTTGATGTCCAGCGTCGTTTTGTCCGGCGCCGGGGCTTCGGTTGGAGGGTGAGCAGTATCGGTCATTGCTGATCTCATTAAGCGCGAAGATTATACTGTACCGCGACTCAGCGATTCTTAGCACAAGGAAACAAATGAGGAAAGTCAGGCAAAAGGCTCAATCCGCCCAGGCCGCACCGGCAGAGTTCGCGAAGCGCTTGCGCTATTTCGACGATCGGAAGAGTGACATCGTCGAAACCCTCCGCCAATTGGTGGAAATTGAGTCACCCAGTGACAACAAGCAGGCCGTGGACCGGCTGAGCGCATTGCTTGCCGGCAGGTTCGAGGGGCTCGGTGGACATGCCAAGTTTCATCGCGCGCAAGAATTCGGCGACCACTTGCAAGTGGATTTCGCCGGCCAAGGCGGCGGCAAGCCGGTGTTGCTGCTGGGACACTACGACACCGTGTACCCGCTGGACACGCTCGCAACCATGCCCTGCCGCATAGCTGACGGACGCTTGTGGGGACCCGGGTCGCTGGATATGAAATCGGGCATTGCCTTGATGCTGCACACTCTTGAGGCGCTTCGCGCCTGGCACAGCGACCGCTTGCCGCGCGCGGTGACGGTCCTGCTGGTTTCGGATGAGGAGGTAGGCAGCGATTCTTCCCGCTCCATCACGGAAAGCCTTGCGAAAAAATCCGCAGCGGTGCTGGTGCTCGAGCCGTCCTACGGATTACGCGGAGCGGTGAAAACCGCCCGGAAGGGGGTAGGAGAATATACCCTCAAGGTCACCGGGAAGGCGGCACATTCGGGACTGGATTTTGAAAAAGGCGAGAGCGCGATAGTCGAGCTGGCACGGCAGATCGTGGAGATTACGAAGCTGATTGATCTGAAGCGGGGGCTTACGCTGAACGTGGGCCTGGTCCAGGGCGGCACACGCGTGAACGTGATTCCCGCCGAGGCGACAGCAATGCTGGATGTGCGCATCGCGCGCATGAAAGATGCCGCCGGGATCGACCGCAAGCTGCGTTCGTTAAGGCCGTTCAATCGCAAATGCAGGCTGGTGGTCAGCGGCGGGGTGAACCGTCCACCCATGGAGCGTACCGCGGGCGTGGCTGCGCTTTACCAGACTGCGTCCGAAATCGCGAAGCAGTTGGGCTGGAAGCTCGAGGAAGCGGCCGTGGGCGGTGGCTCGGACGGAAACTTTACCGCCGGGTTAGGGATTCCTACGCTGGACGGGCTGGGAGGAGTGGGCGAAGGCGCGCATGCACCGCATGAGTCCATCCTGATTTCAGAGCTGCCGAGGCGGGCGGCGCTGTTGGCGGGATTGATCGAAAGGGCATAGGTTATGGCCTTACTTTCCCGGGTTTTGACTCCGGGGTGGTGCTGGCCTAGAATTCCTACAGGGGTAACGATGCGAGTTGAAGGTTACTCGCAGGAGCGCTTGGGGAACCCCGCGGAGGTTATTTAACATGTTTGGTGGCAAAGTGGGTCCCATGGAACTCCTGGTTCTTCTGGCCATCGCGCTCCTGATCTTTGGCCCCAGCAAGCTGGCTGACCTGGGCAAGGGTCTGGGCGAGGGCATCAAGAACTTCAAGTCATCGATGAAGGACGGCGAGCAGGGGCCAGAGAAGAAGTCGTAGTCACCTACCGGAAAGGCGTAGCTCGCTCGTCTGGGTCTACAGCAGCCCATGCGCGCATAGCATCCGCCACACCAGCGAGACCGGCAATCCCACCACGTTGAAATAGTCTCCCTCAATGCGTGGAATCCAGCGCGAGGCGACGCCTTGAATCGCATACGCTCCCGCCTTGTCCATTGGTTCACCGGTTGCGATGTAGGAACGGATGTCGTTCTCGGTTAGAGCGATCATGGTGACCGATGTGGTTTCGGAACGAACGTCTTCAAAACCGGTTCTCAGTGCTCGGTTCGCAGTTCCCAGTGAGGCACCCACCAGGCAGACGCCAGTGATGACCTGATGAGCGCGTCCCGAGAGTAAACGAAGCATGCGGGCGGCATCGGCCGCGTCACCAGGCTTGCCGAGAATCTGGCCGTCCACCACAACTACGGTGTCGGCACCCAGGACGAAATCATCAGGCCGCTGGCGAAACACAGCAAGAGCTTTCTCTCGCGCCAGCCGTTCAGCACAGTCCTTCGGACTCTCTCCTTGCCGGGGCATCTCTGGGATGTCCGTCGCTTGGACGACGAAAGGAACGCCGGCGTTACGCAGAAGCTCCTGCCGACGTGGCGAGGCCGAAGCCAGGACCAGCGTGGGCGTCATCGGCTGCCGACCGTCCCTCGCACCGACTCAATCAGCTTGGCTGAGTCGTATCCGATGCCGTCTTTGAATACGATTTCTACCTTCTCGATGTCTTCAATCTTTGTCGATGGATCGCCTTTGATCACGACCAGGTCGGCCTGCTTGCCTGCTGTAATCGTGCCAATGTGATCAGCTTCACCCAGGAATTGTGCGCCGTTGGCGGTTGCGATATGGATCGCCTCCAGGGGAGTAAACCCAGCCTCGACCAGCAATTCCACTTCACGCTGATCGCCGAAACCGGCGATCACTCCGCCCATGCCCGTGGGGTCCAGACCTGCGAGTAGCAGGCCACCCGCCTTGGCAAAGGCGTATTCAAATTCCAATTCCTTCTTGAAGGCGGCAGGCCAGGGCGAGGTGTCACTGCCGTAGCGCTGCTGGAACCGGCTGGTGTCGCTGGAGCGGACTCTATTCTCCAGGACGGCACTGCGAGCATCGGGCGATAGCGCATCGAGGACTCGCTTCTGCATCGTGGGCCGCCCCGGGAAACTGCCCATCTCAAACACTGGCAGCGTCGAGGTGATAGCGACATGGTGCTGGACCAAGTCAACGACCATGTCGTGTACTGGGCCCGCATTCACGTCGAGCTTGGAGAGGAAGTCGATATCTTGGAGCGTGTCGGGGCATTCGCCCGGCTTCTTCCAGGGGAAAAATTCCGTGTCCACGAACAGGCCGTGCTCGAGGTCGTCAATGCCAAGCGCTGCTGCCTCACGAAAGCCGATCGAGCAGAGATGGCCGGTCACCCTGGCTCCCCGCTTGTGCGCCGCCATTACGGCAGCGGAAAGCTCGGCGGGAGTAATGAACATGTAGGCCTTGAAGTTGTCCACACCCTGGTCGAGCCAAAAGTTCACCGTACGGGTGGCGTCCTCCGGGCCGGTGAGTTGGTGCATCTGCAGCGCCCAACTGCCTCGACCTTCCAGATAGGGGCCAGTCACGTGCATCTTGGGTCCGGGCATCTCGCCGGCATCAATTTGCTTCTTGATCTCCAGGTCCGTGTAAGGCTCGAGCGAGCCGGTTGTCCGGATGGTGGTCACACCGCCAGCCAGATAGAGGCGCGGGAAGCTGAAGCCCATTTCGCCGAAGATGCCGTCACCCATGGGGTAAAACATGTGGTCGTGCATGCCGACCAGGCCGGGGATTACGCTGTAGCCGTGCAGGTCCAGTACCTGAGCGTCCTTGGGAATATTTGCCGAGTCTGTGGCTGCCACGGACTCGATTTTTCCCTTCGACACGACGATCGTCTGGTCTTCACGGGCCGCGGCCCCGGTCCCGTCAATGACCCGCACATGAGTCAACGCCACTGCCGGCGCGTCCACTTTCACGAACTGGCGAACCTGCGGCGAGAGTGTCTGGCCGTTGACCAGACCCGCGGTGAGCACACAGCAGAGAATTGGAAACAGGGATTTGCCCATGTTCAGCACCCCAGACAATTGATTCCAGCGCTGCGATTGTAACGGAGAGCGAGACCCTCAGCCAGCCGCGTTCGGGTACTGGGAACTCTCCACGGCCCGCCTGTTGGAATCGCCTGTTAGAATCAAAGATTGATGTTGTAGCTATGGACGCTGCCTTTCTCCGTAATTTTGCGATCATCGCCCACATTGACCACGGCAAATCCACGCTGGCCGACCGGCTGCTGGAGTTGACCGGGTCGCTGACTGCGCGCGAGATGCAGGCCCAAGTCCTCGACACCATGGACCTGGAGCGGGAGCGCGGCATCACCATCAAGGCGCATGCCGTCCGCATGATGTACACCGCGCATGACGGCCAGACGTACCAGCTCAACCTGATTGATACGCCAGGCCATGTGGACTTTTCCTACGAAGTCTCGCGCTCGCTGGCATCCTGCGAGGGCGCGTTGCTGGTGGTGGATGCTTCGCAGGGGGTTGAGGCCCAGACGCTGGCGAATTCTTACATTGCCATCAACAATGGTCTCGAGATCATTCCGGTCATCAACAAGATTGACCTGCCCAGCGCCGACGTTGCGCGGACCAAGGAAATGATTGAAGGTGCGGTTGGCCTCGACACTGAGGGCGCTATTCTCATCAGCGCCAAGACCGGCCAGGGCGTGCCCGATGTGCTGGAAGCCATCGTCAAGCGTGTTCCGCCGCCGAAGGGGGATCCCCAGAACCGGCTGCAGGCGCTGATTTTCGACTCCTGGTTCGATCCCTATCGTGGTGTGATTGTGCTGACCCGCGTTTTTCAGGGCACGCTTCGCCGCGGCCAGAAGATCAGGTTAATGGCAAATGGTTTTGTCTTCGAGGTGGAAACCGTCGGCGTACTGACTCCCAAGCCGGTGGAAATTGACGAACTAAAGGCTGGCGAAGTCGGTTTCTTCATGGCCAACATGAAGAATGTTGGCGACACGAAGATCGGCGACACCATCACCGAGGATTCCAACCCTGCCATCGAGGCGCTACCCGGCTTTGAAGACATCAAGCCGATGGTCTTCGCCGGCATCTATACCGTGGATGCGCACGAGCACACCCAGCTTCGCGAGGCGCTGGAAAAATTGCGCTTGAACGACTCGTCTTTCTTCTTCGAGCCGGAAAGCTCAGTGGCGCTCGGCTTCGGGTTCCGCTGCGGTTTCCTCGGTCTATTGCACATGGAGATCATTCAGGAGCGGCTGGAACGAGAGTTCGGCCTGGAGCTGATTACTACCGCGCCCAGCGTGCGCTACAAAATCACCAAGACCAACGGCGAAATGGTCGAAGTGGACAATCCTTCAAGGTGGTTGCCGGTAACCGAGATTGCCAAGATCGAAGAGCCGGTGATCCTGGCCACCATTCTCACCAATGAGGAATATGTCGGTGGGATCCTGAAATTGGTCGAAGAGAAACGGGGCAAACAGAAGACTTTCGAGTACGTGAGTTCGTCCCGCGTGATGCTGCATTATGAACTTCCTCTAAACGAAATCGTGCTCGATTTTTATGATCGCCTGAAATCCGTGTCGCGCGGGTACGCCTCCCTCGACTATCACCTCGCCGACTGGTGGGAGTCGCCCATGGTCAAGCTCGACATCCTGGTGGCGGGGGAACCCGTAGATGCGCTCTCCACTATCGTGCACCGCGACTTCGCCTATGAACGTGGGCGAGCCCTGGTGTCGAAGATGAGAGAACTGATTCCGCGGCAGATGTTCGAGGTGGCGATCCAGGCTTCGATCGGAGCGAAAATCATCGCCCGCGAAACCGTGTCCGCGATCCGCAAGAACGTCATCGCCAAGTGCTACGGCGGAGATATTTCGCGCAAACGCAAGCTGCTGGAGAAACAGAAAGAAGGCAAGAAGCGCATGAAACGCATCGGTCGGGTGGACATTCCCCAGGAGGCCTTCCTGGCCGTGCTCAAGATCGGCGAAGACAGTTAGCCCGTGTGGCGCGGACACTCCTGTCCGCGGCTCTTGCCAGGGGCCCGACCGTGGTCGCTCAAGCCTGCGTGTATGGGATGGAAGTCCATCTAGGCGCGGGCGTCCTCGCCCGTGCCAGCCCTACCCGGTAGCGGCGGACGCCTTCGTTCGTTAATCGGCTGACCGCGAGGTTGGGCGACCACGCAGGAATTCCCATTTCGGGAATCCTCCCCACTTTTCTCTCTTTTCCATTGCCCCAGTCTTTCCGGCCATGAGCAAATAAAGACATAAGGCGACATCCGCGACTTTTGAGGCGAGTCGCGATTCCTTCTTCTGGGGCAGGACTCAATGAAAAACCGTGGTATGAAGATCAGCAACCGCAAATTGCGCGGTGAATGGGCGGAAATGTGTTTTATGACCCGCGCTGCCGAACATGGCCTGCAGGTGAACAAGCCCTGGGGAGAGATGGCGCGCTATGACTTTGTCATCGGCCACCGCGGCCACTTCGTCCGCGTGCAAGTTAAATCCACTCTCTTCAGGGAAGGCAGGGGTTATTCCTGCACCGTGCGCGGTGGACATCGCCCCTACGTCGGCGACGTGTTCGACTATCTCGCCGCTCTCATCATTCCCGAAGACATCTGGTACATCATCCCCGCCGAACTGATTCGGGGTCGGGGATGCGTCGCACTCCATCCCAGCCTTGAGCAATCCAAATATGCGCCTTACAAGGAAGCCTGGCACCTGCTTCGTTCGCAGCCAGGCGCTTCTCCCGCCACTATCGATCGGATTGACGCATGTGCGGACGACCTTTCGCAAAATCTTAGACATCCCGCCGCCGTAGAGTTTGGGCTTGGTAATGACATCACAGGGGCCGTGTGCAGCCCGGAGGTTCAAGGCTAGTCAAGGCGCGGCCCCCTTTGGGAATGTGCAAATCTCAAAGGTTGCACGGTATTTTCAGGTTTTGGAATGGCCCGGGCCTGGCTTTTCTGCAACCCGGTAACCAGTCATGCACCCCACAACTTACGGCTGTTTTGGTCTCGTCAAGCGAACCGACCGAGCGGTCGTTCGTGACAGATCCACCGCCTGCAATCAGGCGTTCCACAAGCTTTCCACAGCGTCTGGCAGCAGAGCTGTCGCTATTAGTGACTCGAAACCGCCTAGTCCGGCGGCGCCATTCCGTCCGGCATCAGGGACTCGAACCGGGTGGAATTCTTCAGGAATGCCAGCTTAACCTTGCCCGTGGGACCATTGCGCTGTTTGGCGATAATGAGTTCGGCGCGGCCCTCGAGTTCGGGCTCGTCTGGCTTGTAGATTTCTTCGCGGAAAATGAAAGCTACGACGTCGGCGTCCTGCTCGATCGATCCCGATTCACGCAGGTCAGCGAGCTGCGGGCGATGGTCGCCGCCGCGGCTTTCCGGGGCGCGGCTCAACTGCGAGAGCGCCACCACCGGCACCTTCAACTCCTTGGCCAGGCCTTTCAGCGCGCGCGAGATCGCGGAGACTTCCTGGGTACGGTTTTCGTAGCGCTTGCTCCCGCCTGACATGAGTTGCAGATAGTCCACGATGATCATATCGAGCGCGCCTTGGGACTGCTGTAAGCGTCGCGCTTTGGCTCGCATTTCGCTCATGGAAATTCCAGGCGTGTCGTCAATGAAAATAGGCGCGTGCTTCAATTGTTCCATGGCGCGCACCACCTTCGTCGTGTCATCGCGCCAGAGCGAGCCAGTGCGCATCTTGTGCGAGTCCACCTTCGCCGCCGAGCACAGCAAACGCAAGACCAGCGCCTCGCGCGACATCTCAAGCGAGAACATGCCCACAACTTTCTGGTCCAGAATGGCCGCGTTCTCCGCGATGTTCATGGCGAATGCGGTTTTGCCCATGGACGGCCGGGCGGCGATGATGATCAAGTCCGACCGCTGAAATCCGCTGGTCATCTCGTCAAGATCCGTGTAGTGCGTGGCCAGACCGGTGATGCGCTGGCCGCGCTGCAGCAGGGCATCTACCGAGCCGAAGGATTCCTTAACAATCTCCTGCACGCCCATGAAGCCGCGGCCAATGCGTTTTTCGGAAAGCTGGAAGATGGCGGATTCGGCGTCGTTGAGGATATCCTCGGCGGCATCGCTCTGATCGGAGGCGCGGGCGATGGCGGCATTCGCAGCATGAATCAATCCGCGCAACAGTGCTTTGTCACGGACAATCTTGATGTAGTGCTCGATGCTGGGCCGGTCCGGGACGCCGTCCACCAATCCTGAGATGTAGCCGACATCCCCGATGGCCTCGAGTTCTTTCCGGCGGTCGAGTTCCTCGACCAGCGTAATCATGTCGATGGGCCGCGATGACTCGGCCAGATCCACCATGCGGGAGTACAAGCGGCGATGAGAGTCGAGCGAAAAATCTTCCGGGCGCAGGTGTTCCGCGGCCTCGTTGTATTTCAGATTGTCGAGAAGGATCGCGCCCAGGATGGAGCGCTCGGCTTCGACGTTGGCCGGCAGGCTGTGCGCGATGCTGTAGTCAGTGGTCGCCAAGATTTTTGTCGCTACGAGAAAATGGTTTCAGAACGTCGGCGCATGTTAGCGAGGAATGACTTGTGGATGCGAAGTGCGTCTTCGGAAAACGAAGAACTAATGCAGAATTCTTCGGTGGCATAGTTGCTCCACCCGGCGCATCCCCTCACCCCGGATTTCTGCCCCAGAGTATAGGGGAACAAAAAGCGAATATCAATAGTGAGTTCCTTCCCTGCTGACCCGGGCCCTGGTGACGCGGGCAATCCGTGGCGAAAAGAGGTTGGGTTGCGAAAATAAATGCGCCACCTGGGCCGCACTGCTGGTGGGATGTCAACCCCTGCCTTCTCACCGCGCAAAGGCAGCGAGGCGTGCGCTTGCGAAACCGCACTCCTTGCGGAGCGCCCGTCTCTGGGCGCACCTCTGCGGGTCACCCATTTACGGATCAGCGATCCGCAAATCATGACCCGAGTGATCGCGTAAGCTGGCGGCTCAGTCCTTCCGTGTGCGGAGGACTCTCTGAGGAGGCCGCAACGCCTGGGTGCCGTCAAGCACGCCGAAGCGCGCCTTAGGAACCCTCCCGGCAATTCACCCTCGAGAACTGCCGGGCACCGCCAACTCTGCCGCAATCTCCGGCAGGAATCTCAAGACATCTCACGCATGCACTGTGGAGCACTCTGCTTGAAGAGGAGAACAGCCGCAACAGAAAACTAGCGCCCGGTTGTGCAGAAGCTGTGGAGGACGCTATTTCCTTGTGGAAAGCGCAGGAAAATGCGGATTCATTCGTTCAGCAATCCCTCACGGTTCGATTCTTGTACTCAACTCATCGGCGAGAGGTGCAACGCGCGGATAAGGCGTCGCTCGCCTCCTGCGCAAGTCGCTGGGCAACTTCGACCGTGTAAGCCACAACCCAGCCGCGACCGCGCCTGCCCAAGTGACGGCGATCAATCCCAGAGCCTGGAAGTCGGCAACGCGGCTGTTGATAACCACCATCCGCGCGACCTGGTAGCTCAGGACTCCAGCCACGGTTGCAGTGAGGGCGGCCTTTCCCAGTTCTCCCCAAGGCATTTCACTGGCGAGAACCAGTTTGCGGCGATGCAGCAGGATGGCGAGAACAACGGTGTGGGCCGCGATGCCCAGGTCGGAAGCGACCGCCAGCCCCACGGTCGAGAAGGAGCGAAAAAGCGCGGCATAGACGGGCAGCGAAACCAGAGTGATCACGCTGCTGGCAAGCATGGGTGTCAGCGTGTTGCCGGCGGCGTAGAACGCGCGCGCGTAGAGACCCTGTGCCGACCAGAACGCCAGCGAAACCGCGAATAGAGAAAAGTACACCGCTGTTTCCTGAGCATCTGAAAACAGGAAACGACCGCGGCGGTACACCAAGTCCACGAGGGGGAGCGCCGCAACCATCATGAAGGTGCTGGCGAGAACTGCCAACGCAACGACCCGGAAGATGGACCCATTCACCGACGCGGCGAACTCCCTCAGCTTCTTTTCTCCGTAGAGTTTGGCGAAGAATGGCAATGTAGCCTGGCTGATGGCCTGTCCAAGAACGGCCGTGGGCACGGCGAACAGGCGTTTGGCGTAGTTCAAGCGGGTGATGTCACCGACCCCGCTCGAAGCGAAATAGCGCAGAATCCAGTCGTCGGCGGTGACCAGCGATACCCCCAGCATCAGAGGAATCGACATCCGGACCCATTCGCGAAAAGCCGAATTCCGTACATCGAACGAAAAGCGGTATCCGATGCCGATGCGAGCAGCGCCGATGGCGTTCACCAGGAAGGGTCCGAGAAAACTACCGGCCAGCGCCCCATACGCCAGGGAGGAAATGCCCAAGGGTCGGGACAGGGCGACCCCGCCGAGGATGATAAACACGTTGTAGATCAGTGGTCCGAGGGCAGGAAGGAAGAACAGACGCCGGGAAAGGAGTACGGCCGATACGACCCCACCCACGTAGAAGAAAACCTGAGCGGGTAGAAGAATGCGCGTCAGGTGGACACAGAGAACGAGTTGTTCGGGGCTGAAGCCGCGAAACATGAGGCGGGTAAGCTGAGGCGCAAAGACCTCCGCAAGGGCTACGCCAATCCCGAGCGTGGCGGTCATCACCGTGATGATTACGGAGAACGTCTTCTGCGCGTCCTCTTCTTTGTCCTCCGCCAGAAAGCGGGTATAGATGGAAATGAACGTAATGGAGGCAGTTCCACCGGCGACGATGTAGTTCAACCAGTCGGGAATGGTGAAGCCCGCGACGTAAGCATCGGTCTGTGGTCCGGCGCCGAATGCCCACGCGATATACGCTTCGCGAACATAGCCGATGACGCGCGAAAGCATGATTGCCGACATCAGCAGCAACGTTGCCGAAAACGCCGTATGCTGGTGCGAGGGTTGGAAGAGCCGCAGAAGGCGATTCATTCCGCTCGCGGGAGCGTTGGGCATGGGATTTGGAGATTTGTCCATCGATGGGGCGATTCTACACGCAAGAGTTGGGCGTGCTGTCCTTAACCAGCCAGAGTTTGGTTGCTAACGTGGCACTTCCTTGCGGCGCTACTCTCTTTGGTAGCGGGCTTCTTTGACCTTTCCAATTTCATTAAAATCCATCGTACACTCCGCACGTCCCCAGCAATGGCCGCTGGTGTCACAGAGCGGCCGTGGAGCGTTGAGGATTTGGTTGCCCTCCGGGAGTCTTAGGAGGGAGGGCGGAAAGAGCAGCGTAGCAAATGACAGATACCGAGAACGACGTGATTCTGTCCCAACGAATTGGGCGAGCAATAGATGTGGCGAAGCATATCTCAACCCTGGCAGCAGGGTCGCTCGTCCTTGTGGCTACTTTCTTAGACAAACGTCCCAAACCCGTAGTGGCAGCATATTGGTTGGTCTCCTCACTAGTCTGTCTTTGCATGTGCATTCTTGCGTGCTTCCTATACCTGTTTCTGTTGGCAATCCCATCCAATTGGGAGCAAGGGTGGGGCGGCACGATAAGAGATTTTTGGAAGTGGCTTACTCTGTTGGCTCTTGTGACCTATGCCACATTCTGCGCCGGAATTTTCTGTTTGGCAGTGTTCGCCGTCCTCGGAATACTTGGGATGCCAAAGTAGCCCGCCGCTGCTTTCTTTGACACCGTTGTGACCCTCACCCCATAATCCGAAGCATGGCTGATTCCATGACCACCACCGAAGCCACGCGCTCCGCGGTTTTGCGGCGATCATTCCGCAAAGCGTTCCCTACCGCGGTTCGCGGGGAAGGCGTGTACGTGTGGGACGCCGAAGGTAAACGGTATCTGGATTTCTCAGGCTCTGCCGCGGTGAACTTCATCGGGCATGGGGTGAGGGAGATTCCAGCCGCCATGGCGGAACAAGCGGCGAAGCTGGAATTTGTTCACACCAGCCAGTTCACCACTCCGGTGGCGGAAGAGTATGCGCAGGAACTGCTGGAGTTTGCCGGAGAGAATTTTCGCGGCGGCGCCGTGTACTTCACCTGCGGCGGCTCGGAATCGATTGAAACCGCGTTGAAGCTGGCCCGGCAGTACCAGGTCGAGATCGGGCAGGAGAAACGCCACCGGGTGCTGAGCCGGACGCAGAGTTATCACGGCTCTACGCTGGGTGCGCTTGCGGTCTCGGGCAACAAACGGCGGCGGGAAATATATTTGCCGATGGTGCGGGAGTTCACGCACGTCGGAATGCCTTACTGCTACCGGTGCAGGTATGACTGCAAAGACGGTTGCCAGAACTGCGGGCAGCAGTACGCGGCAGAGTTGGAGCGCGCGATTAAAGCTGCGAACGGCGAGGCTGCGGGATTCATTCTTGAGCCGGTGAGCGGCGCAACGCTGGGAGCAGTGGTGCCCCCGGCCGGGTATCTGCAGAGCGTAGCGGAGATTTGCCGGCGCCACGGCGTGTTGCTGATCGCCGATGAAGTCATGACCGGCATGGGCCGCACGGGGCGAAACTTCGCTGTCGAACATTGGGGCGTGGCTCCCGACATTCTGGTTACGGCGAAAGGATTGTCGAGCGGTTATGCGCCGCTGGGGGCTGTCATCGCAACAAAAAAAGTGGTGGATGCGATCGCGGACGGGTCGGGGTCTTTCCTGCACGGATTTACTTACAATGCGCACCCCATTTCGCTGGCGGCCGGACGGGCGGTGTTGCGGTTTCTGCAGAAACGGAAACTCGTTCAGGCGGCGGATTCCGGACGGAAAGATACGACTGCTGCGAAATTGCGAGCTGCGCTTGAAAGCCTGCGCGATTTGAACGTGGTCGGCGATGTTCGGGGGATCGGGTTGCTATGTGGAGTGGAGTTCGTCGCCGACCAGAAAAGCAAGCAGCCATTCGCGCCGGAGTTGAATTTTGCCGGACGCGTTGGGCAGGCTTCGGCGAAGCGCGGGTTGCTGGTCTACCCCATCCAGGGATGTGTGGATGGCATCTTGGGCGATCACCTGCTGATTGCGCCTCCCGCGATCATCACAGCCGAAGAGATCGCCTGGGCAGCGGAGCAGTTGCGGTTGGCTGTGGAAGAGTCCGCGCGGTAGAGGCTTCCTCGTAGTTCTTTTCTTTCAGCGCCGGGTAATCGCTGAACTTATCTGGCTTTCCCTTCAATTACTTACCGGTTGACTTTTTCTTGCGACTCGCTTTACCCACCGTGCATTGCCAGCCCCAAGCTTCCGAAGCAAATTGATTCACGAACATTGGAGGAAGGTGCTATGGCAAGTCCATGGATTGACTTCTGTGAGCAGGCAAACCCTGGAGTATTGAAGGAAGCGTGCCGGGCAAAATTTGAGAGTGCAGACCGAATTCAATTGAGTTTGGTGGCAGCGGCGGAGAAGCGGGCGCTGATCTGGATGGCAGAACGCACGCCGGGCTGGATCAACTCTGACCATTTGACACTGCTGGGATTCGCGGCGCAGATGATGGCCGGGGTCAGCTATGCGCTGGCACGTTGGAACCGGTATTGGTTGCTGGGTGGCATCGTGTTCCTGGCGTTGAACTGGCTGGGAGACAGCCTGGACGGTACGCTGGCCCGGGCGCGGCGGCGGCAGCGTCCGCGGTATGGGTTTTATGTGGACCACATCATGGACAGCTTCGGTGCGCTGGCGCTGATGGGAGGGTTGGCTGTTTCGGGATACATGCATCCGTATGTCGCGATGGGGCTGCTGGTGGCCTTCCTGCTGCTCTCGATCCAATCGTATCTTGCCACCTACACCTTGGGTCAGTTCCAACTCTCGTTTTGGAGTTTTGGCCCGACCGAATTGCGCATCTTGCTGGCCGTCGGCAACGTGGCGCTGCTGCGCTGGCCGATGGTCTTCGGAGGCAGGTATCGGCTGTTTGATCTTGGCGGCGCCATCGGGCTTATCGGAATGACCGTGATCCTGGTCTTTTTCACCGTCCGCAATACCCGCCGGCTGTATCGGGAGGAACGAATCCTATGACGAGGGCGGGTAATGGCTGGCGACTGTGCGTGGTCCGCTGGCTGAAATTTAACGCTGTAGGTGGAATCGGGATTGGCGTGCAGCTGATGGTGCTGGCCGCACTGAAGGCCGGCCTACACCTCGACTACCTGCTGGCGACGGCACTGGCGGTGGAGGCGGCCGTAGTACACAATTTTCTTTGGCACGAGCGTTTTACCTGGGTGGATCGGCAGGTGGGCAAGGGGTTCACGCGGTTCATCAAGTTCAATCTGACTACAGGGATGTTTTCCATCGTTGGGAACCTGCTGCTGATGGAATTGTTTGTAGAGAGGATGGGCTTGCAATACCTGGCGGCAAACATGATCTCAATCGCGGTGTGCTCGCTGGCGAATTTTCTGGTGAGTGACCGGTTCGTGTTTCAGGATGTCTTAGGGCTGGAGAGAAATGTTAACGGGGAGCCCCTATCCTGCTCCGCTCCAGATGACAGCCCTGAGTAGTTAGTCCCCGTGGCTGTGGGCTTGACGCTCGACCGACCAGATGTCTTCCGGTTTCAGCTCAAAGGGGTAAACGTGCACCATCCACCCGAAGATCTGGGGAAAGAACCTGCCGCCCGCAGCGTCACAGTCGTCCCGGGTCGCAATCGATCCCGCCAGACCAAACTTTGAATGGGGGCCCAACGCCTCGCTCTTCCTGCCTTCGGGCGGGAGACACATGTTGATGTGGGCGTGCCATTGGGCAATGCTGAGCGGAATCCGCTGATCGAGCTGGACCCAGGTGGCATTCTTGGGCGCGGTGTACATGACACCGATTAGTTTGTAGTCGTCACCGTGTTTCTCGTAAAGCAGCGAAGTGGGGTGCTCAGGATCAAAATGCCTGGCCGATTCGAATCCGTACCAGTAATTCGTGAAGTGATATTGCTTCTGCGGCAGCTTGGGGAGGAATATCTTGTAGCCGTCAGCCAGAGCGGCTCTGTAATCCTTGTACTTCTCGGCAGTTCTGCGGGCGGCTTCCACTACCTGGGCGGCTTTTTCCTGGTCACCGGGCTTGATGTCGCGCAGCGTGGTCATCTTCATGTGCGGGCCCATGTCCAGGTGACGACCTTCCATGGATCGCATGGCGTGAGCGCTGCCATCGCTACCCATGCCCGGCATGTCTGGCATGTCGGAGCCGTGCATATTGGACATGTCGGGGCTGGTCATGTCCCTATTCGGCATGTCGCCCTGGGGTTTGCCCTCTTGGGCGCAGACCAACGACAACGCCAGAAAAACAAGTGAAGCCACGGCCAGAGCTCGGTTCGTCATGCCAACTTCCTTGCGATTCATTGTTGTTATTAACCCTGACTGAGAAGAGTTGTTTCGGCAACGGGAGGTTGGTTGCCGGGGGTTACAAGAGTAATAAGGCGGTGGGACCAGCGGCTATGCCATCGCCAGAATCTGGGCTGCGGCTTCCTGCCCGGAACGAACGCAATCAGGCACGCCGATTCCACGATAACCGTTTCCAGCCAGGGCGAGTCCAGGCAATTGGTTTCGCAAACGTTCAATGCGTTCCAACCGCTCCAGATGACCCACGTTGTACTGTGCCATCGCGCCCTTCCATTTGTACACACGAGTGAAAAGCGGTTCAGCAGTGAGGCCGATGATCTGTTTCAGCTCCTCGCGAACTATGCCCAGGATCTGTTCGTTTGTGGACTGGAGAATCTGCTCATCGCGGGATCCACCAAGAAAACAGCGCACCAGGGCACGGTCTTCGGGTGCACGATGCGGAAACTTGTTGTGCACGAATGTAGTGGCCAGCATGCGCCTTCCTTCAGAACGAGGCACAAGAAAACCGAAGCCCGGAGGCAGTGACGAGCGCACCTTTCCGTCGTATCCCAGCGTGACCGTGACCGATGAACTGTAGTGAATGCCGCCGAGTTCGGAAGCAAGAGTCTCGCTCGCGCCGTTCAGGAGCGCGGTGGCTGCCGGGGTGGGCGTAGCCACAATGACTGCATCAAAATGATCAGATCCGTAGCCCGCCGAAACCACCCAGGCGCTATCCTGTGGTTGAAGGGCTTGCACGAGAGTGTTCGGGCGCAAAGCCGACGGAGAAATGCGCGCCACGAGCGCATCCACCAGTTGCTGCATGCCATCCTTGAGCGACGTAAATAGCGGGCGAGCAGGGCCGGGCGCGCTTTGTGCCATTTTCTTCCGGGCCGCCAGGAGGGCGCGGCCCAGGCTGCCATGTTGGGCTTCCATCTCCGCGAAGCGTGGCAGAACGGCACGCACACTGAGTTGCGTGGCCTCGCCGCCATAAACGCCGGAGAGCAGTGGATCAGCGAGGCGATCCACCATTTCCGCTCCGTAGTGGCGCTCGACGAATGCTGCGACGGTCTCGTCTCCCTCTGTTCTCCGAGGCGGATGGAACCACTCGCGGGCTATGCGGAGTTTCGTGCTGGGTGAGAAGAGCGGGGACAAGACAGCTGGCAGCACTTTGGTGGGAACCATAAACATAAGTCCATCGGGAATGACTCCCAGCTTGCCCTTGACCAGGATATAAGTCTTGCGGTCGGCATCGTTGGAGCCAATAAGTTGGTCGGCGAGTCCGACTTGCCGGCAGAGGTCGGAGGCCCAGGGTTTCTCGGTTAAGAAGGAATCAGGGCCGGCTTCGACCAGACAGCGATCGACCCGATCGGTTACCAGCACGCCGCCGAAGCGTGGGCTGGACTCGTAGAGCACGCACTCCAGCGGGGCGCCGGCACGGCGCTTCTCTTCGAGAACAAAAGCAGCGGCGAGTCCGGAGATGCCGCCGCCGATGATGGCGATACGTTTCATGAAACCCAGGAGCCGAAGCCCGTTATTATTTTGTACCGGTCACAGCGGCCTGAAAGCCCGCTCTTCCGCTCAACCGTGATCTCGCCACGTCGGCCAGCGCCGCGGTCAATAGCGGCGAATCGTTGAGCGACTCGGTGCGAAACAGGCGCATGCCTGCCTTCTCGGCAAAGGCCTTGAATCCGATGTCGATGTCATAAAGAATCTCGACGTGGTCACAAAGAAATCCAATGGGCTGAACCAACACCCCGCCATGGCCTTTCTGCTTTAGGTCCAGGATGGTGGCTTCGACGGTGGGTCCAAGCCACTCTCCGCCTGACATGCTCTGACTCTGGAAGGCGAAGGACCAGTCTGCCGTCCCCAGGGCCGCCTCGCGCGCCACCAGGGTCGCGGTTTCCCTGGCTTGGGATTCGTAAGGATCGCCCCCGCTGATGGTGCGTTGCGGAACGCTGTGCGCCGTGAAGATGACCGGTACTTTTGTGCCCATCTGCCGATTGGAAGTTTCCAGGCCTGCACGCAATCTTTCCGCGAAGGCTTTGATCAGCAGGGGGTGGTCATGCCAGGACTCGACGAAGTCAACGGTAAATGGAATTTCCCTTTCATCCGTGAGGGCAGAGCGGTAGAGCCCAACGCTGGTGCGCGAGTTGTGCGGCGCGAGGCAAATGACCACTGCGTGCCCGATCCGGTCCGTCGCCATAGAACGCACCGCGTCGGCGATGAACGGCTTCCAGTTACGCATGCCGACGTACACCGCTAGTCCCAATGCTTCAGCCAGCAACTCTCCCTGTTTCAAAGTGAGCGCGGTGAGTGGGGAGCCGCCAATCAGCCCATAGCGGTGCTTTACTTCTTCAACCACCTGCGACGGGAGGGGACGGCCTCCCGTGACGCGGAGCAGGAAATCTGGGACTTCGTCCACAGAATCGGGGCTGCCGTGGGCCAGAAGGAGGACGGCGGGTTTCTGCAGCGTGGATGGCGCACTCAAAATTCGGCCTCGGACCTACAAAAACCATTTAACCACAGGGGACACAGGGGACACGGAGGTGATCGGTACACTCGTCGGATCGATCAAAGAGTATGCTCCCGGACAAACGCCGCCAGTGCCTTCACATTTTCCACCGGTGTTTCCGGCAGAATCCCGTGACCCAGATTAAAGATGTGCCCGGGACGTCCACCGGCACGGCGCAGTATGTCTTCCGCGCGGGCCTTCAAATTCTTCCGGTCGGCGAAGAGTAGGACGGGATCGAGATTGCCCTGCACGGCCCCCTCAAAACCGACGCTTCGCCAGCCCTCATCGAGCGGAATGCGCCAATCGAGGCCAATCACTTCGGCGCCGGTTTGCTTCATCGAAGGCAGCAGAGTGGCGCTGTCGGTTCCAAAATAAATGATCGGCACGCCTGACTTCTGCAAGGCACGCACCAGTTCGGTGGTGGAGGGCAACACGTAGCGACGGTAGTCTTCGACACTGAGGCAACCGACCCAACTGTCGAAAATCTGAATGGTGTCGGCGCCGGCCCGCACCTGGTCGGCCGCATATTCGGCGACCACCGCCACCAACTTGTGCATCAGATCATCCCAGGCGGCGGGCGAAGAATACATCATTTTCTTGGTGTGAACGTAATTGCGCGAGCCGCCACCCTCGATCATGTAGCTGGCCAGGGTGAAAGGGGCGCCGCAGAAGCCGATCACCGGCAAGGACGTTCCAAAGTGCTTGCACACCCGGCTCACAGCTTCGGAAACATATCCCAGATCAGCAGCACGATCGGTACGTAGCCGGGCAATGTCGGCCTTTTCGCGGAGCGGTTTGTCGATGACGGGACCTTCCCCAGCGGAGAAGTGGAAGGGCAGGCCCATGACTTCGAGCGGCAGCAGAAGGTCAGCGAAGATGATGGCGGCGTCCACGCCCAGCGCCTCGGCAGCCGTGATGGTTACCTCGGCTGCGACCTCCGGCTTCTTGCAGATCTCGATCAACGAATATTGCTTGCGAACGGCGCGGTACTCAGGCATGTAGCGTCCAGCCTGGCGCATGAACCAGACCGGTGTGCGGTCAACGGGCTGCGCCTTGCAGGCTCTTACGAAGCGGGATTCGGGGGCAGACATGAATCATCAAATGTAGCATTTTTGCGGTGTGCTACGTGTTCCACCCAGCTGCGCCAGGCCTGGACGGCCGGGGGCGGCTGTCCCCTACGCGAACCTTAGCGCTGTGGTGGGACTTGCCCTTGTGTGTTTCCCAGCACCAAGAGAGTACCCTCGCCCTTGCCCCTGATCGGCCTATCATTTCTGTAGACCAGTGGGGAGGTGTCAGATGGCGGCGAGTCAGGTGATTCTTTACTTCGACAAGCAGGAGGACGCTCTGCTTTTTACCCTGGCTGCCAGTTCGGTAATGTCCGCGAACGAACCGTCCCGTCCCAATGAAGATCTGGTGAAGATTGGGCAGGAAATCTGCAAAGCCACCCGCATTACCACCGAAGGTGTTCTGAACCCGGCGAGCTCGGATCCACTCCAAAACAGCGCGAGTTCCGGCAGCCAGAGCTGATTCTATTTCGGAGCATCAAAGCGGTAACCGATTCCACGCACCGTTTTCAGGCAGGAAGGACTGTCCGGGTCAGGCTCTATCTTTTCACGGAGGCGGCGGACGTACACATCCACGGAACGCGGAGTCACGAAAGAACCTTCCGTCCAGACGGCGTCTAGCAACTGATCGCGGGTGAACACACGCGCAGCATGACGCGCCAGATAATCCAGCAGGCGAAATTCGCGGGTGGTGGTGGGCACGGCCCTGCCCGAGACCTTCACGATCATGGAAGCGGCGTCAATTTCGATGTGCCCCAGTTTCAGCACCTCGGTCTCGGCGGTCCTCTGCGAGCGGCGCAGGACAGCGCGCACTCTGGCGACCAGCTCGCGCGGGCTGAACGGTTTGGTGATGTAGTCGTCCCCCCCGAGTTCCAGCCCCCGGACGCGGTCGAGTTCGCCGGTCTTTGCAGTCAGGAAGATGATGTGTGCCTCGGATAGCGGACGGGCGCGGCGGATGTGGCGGCACAGTTCGAAGCCGTCGCTGCCGGGAATCATGATGTCCAGAAGAAACAGGGAAGGCAGGTCCTTGACGGCTTCGTCAATTACCGACGTCGAACTGGGAAACCAGCGTGTGTCGTAGCCGGAGGTGTCGAGATGAAGGCAGATCAGACGCGCGATGTCGGCATCATCTTCAACCACGAAGATGAGGGACTTGCCAGTCCATGCTTCCCGCGCGGGTTCATGCAGGCTGGTTCCGATGGGCTTTCTCCAGGCAAAGACACCACTGGGTAAGTTCCTCAGGTGAGTCTGGAGGATGGGTATTACAGCAGTGTTGCTGGGGAGTTAAAGGTTGATTAATTCTGGAGGGGGTGGTGGGAAGCGCAAGTGCTTGGGATTCAACGGGGTGGGTGGCGAAGAGGCAGGTGGTGGGCCCTCCAGGATTTGAACCTGGGACCAATGGATTATGAGTCCACTGCTCTAACCGCTGAGCTAAGGGCCCTCTGGGGGTCAATCTAGCATACTTCCGGGCGGTTCCGTCAGGCGTCCCGAACCTGTGGGGGCGGGGTGCTGCAAAGTGGAGAAGTGTTCCACGTGGAACATTTCGAGGTACGATATTGTACGTACAATAGTGTATTACTTACGCCGCAACTTGTTCTGCCACTTGGAGTTAGGGCGGAGAAGATCGCGGCTTTGGAAGAGCCGGAAGCACCCACCCTTCACAAAACGAAGGATGGGCCACGCCGCCTAGAGCCGAAATCGCGAAGTCAGTATGGGCCTACGCCGGAAAGTTCATGCGCCGCAGCAGGTCCTGGAATCGCGGGTCGGAACGCAGGCCATCGAGCCGGGGATCGACGGTGCCCCGCAACTCGGGACCTGCGGAAAATCGAATCGCGATTGCAAAAAAGCTGTCAAGGAAGGCCGATCCGCCTAAGCAACTGAGAAAAACGCGAGTCGGGGCGCAAGGAGTCAAAATTAGGATCGAGTTTGAGATCGAGCAAATTGCGGGAACGCTCGTTGTAGGCGCGATCCAACCATTCGAATGCGGCGTTGGGGTTCCCAAGCTGGGCGTAAAGTTGGGCGAAGGCCATCGGCGAGATATAGTTTTGCCCGGCGGCGCGGTCGAGCCGTTGCAATTGTCTCTGCGAGACAGCTTTCAGCGCTCCGCCAAAGCCCGACGCTTGACGGGCTTCGAGCAGCACCTTCCGGAGTTCCTGATCCTCGTCGAGCGTTAACGCAGTGTTGAGTTGCTGAAAAGCGCCCGCAAGGTCACCCTTCTCGCGCGACGCATCGGACATCAGATACTGGGCGGGAGCGTAGCGAGCTTCAATTTCCAGGATTCTTCGGCACTCGGTGATCGTGGCGTCGTAGTCACGCTCGAGGAAGAGAGTAGTCGCCATGGAGTAGCCAATGTCGGCTGAGAGCGGATCCAGTTCACGCGCCGATCTCAGTTCGCGTATGCTGCCTGCCAGATCTCCGACAGTCCGAAAGTAGATCGAATATAGCCGATGTCCTTCTGCGTAGTTTGGATTGAGTTCCAGGGCCTTGGCTATGTCCTGCTGAGCTCCACTCCAATCCCAATCGTAGAAAAGTTTTGGAGCCCCGCGCGCGAGGTGGGACTCGGCAGACAAGGGATCCAATTGCAGCGCCTTTTCAGCGGCTGCCTTAGACAGCGGGAAAGCGCGAGTGGGTGGCGACATCCCACGCACCGCCTCAGCGGCGTAGTAAGACGAGAGACCCGAGTAGGCCAGAGCATAGTTAGGATCGTGGTCAATCGCTTGTTGAAAGTAGCCACGGCTCCTTGCGAAGTCTTCCGGCTCCGCCTTATACCAGTAATACAACCCCTTCAGATAGGCTTCGTGCGCCTCTGGATCGGGGTTGTCACGGGATTGCAATCGGGTTTGCTGCTGCGGTGTAAGCTGGAGGCGAATCTCCCGCGCGATGTTGGACGCTACCTCACGCTGCAACGTGAGTACATCGCGAACGTCGCGTTCATAGCTTGCTCCCCAGAGATTGGTTTCAGGCCGGGCTTGAACCAATTGCGCGGTGACGCGAACCCGTCGACCGACCCGGACTACCGAGCCCTCGATCACAGCGTCTACGTTCAGTTCCTGGGCAATAGTGGGAAGCGATTTCTGAGCCGCTTTGTATTGCATTGCGGAGGTTCTCGAGATCACACGCAAGCTGCCAAGCCTTGCTAGTTCGTTGGTGAGTTCCTCGGTTAGTCCGTCGGCGAAGTATTCCTGCTCGCGGTCGCCAGAGAGATTTCGAAGGGGCAACACCGCAACGGAACGGACCGCTTGAACTGCGTGAGTTCCGAAGAGAGTTTTCCAAGATGCGGTCTGGCGTATTCCTAACATCAAAGCCAGCGCCAGGAAGATGGCTGCGAGGGTCCAAGAAACAAGGCGGAAGCCCCCTGACTCTTTGACTTTCGGCGGGGTGATCGTCAAAGTGCCGCTTTGAACCCGCTGCAGGTCGTGCAGAAGCTCGGTAGCCGATTGATAGCGCTCCGCCGGGGCCTTGGCAAGCGCTTTGGAGACCACAGCTTGGTACCTTGGAGACGCGCTCGGAGCATATTCCGAGATCGAGCGAGGCGGTTGGTTCAAAATCGCGTTAATCAACACCGCTTGGGTAGGCTGGGGGAAGGGCGGGTGTGCGGCGGCCATTTCGTAGAGTACAGCCCCAGCCGCCCACACATCAGTTCTGGCATCTACCGATTCCCCGCGCAACTGCTCCGGCGCCATATAGGGCAGCGTACCTATCACAAGGCCGGTCTCGCGGAAACTGACAGTCAATGCAATCGCAGAGTCAGGCTGCAATATCTTCGAGAGACCGAAGTCGAGAATCTTGAGGTGACCTTCCGGGGTGATGCGTAGATTAGCGGGCTTAAGATCACGATGAACCAGATTCTGCCGGTGGGCAGCCGCTAACCCCTGGGTAAGCTGAATGCCAAAGCGAAGAGCCTCTGGTTCGGGAAGAGGGCCCGTCCGCAGCATTTCATCCAGGCTGAAACCAGAGATCAGCTCCATGACCAGGAAGTCGAGATCGCCCTGGTTATCAAAATCATAGATAGTGGCAATGTTGGGATGGTTCAGCCGTGAGAGCGCGAGCGCCTCTTTATGGAAACGCGAGCGCTGCTCAGGGCTAATCGAGCCGAAAGGTAAAACCTTAAGAGCAACATCACGCTGCAAGCGCAAATCATGGGCACGGTAGACCACTCCCATGCCGCCCGCTCCAATCTGCTCCAGGATGCGATAGTGACTGAGGATCTGACCGGCAGATAGAGGCGCGGTATCCATGGCCAATCGTAAGTTTCGCACCCAAGGCAGTCAAGATAAACGCTGGTTCAGCGTGCCCTCCAACGCATCGCCTAGACAGAACTCCGCGAGCAAGGGAGCTTGGACGAATTGTGATCAGTGCGCGTGGGTGGTGGAAGTCGTGGGGGGAGTGATGTCTGCAGTCGCGGGTCTGGCCCAGGGAGTGCGGAAGCTCCAACTGATCCCCGCGCTCAATCCGGTTCGCATGGCGTGGCCGTTTTCGCCCCAGACGGAATGGGTCAAGGCGGCCGAAACATCCCAACGTCGTCCCAACGCAACATCGATTCCGCCTCCCAGATTCAAGGAATTGATGTTGGCAGACTGATCGTGGTGGCGCCAGCGATCATCGGCTACCAGAGGAAAGTCATTCATCTGAGGAAAGTCCTGGGGGATATCGAATCCGCCATGGGTAATCTGGGAATCAGCCAGAACCCTGAGAGCAAGGTGCCGGCCTAAGAAATATCCTCCTTCCAAGCTCATACGATTCCGGTTTGGCCGCACCCCGGTCACGACCCCGACAATGCCATAGGAATAGGCTGCCTGAAAGTATGCATTCGGCAGCCAACGTTCGAGCCGTCCGCCAGCCGCAATGCCCAACCCCAGCTCTGGTTGATGGGTTCCCACAGCCGAGTGCGCATAATAGGTGTAGTCACGACTTGGAATGATAAGAGTTACAAACGGAGTCAGGGCTACCGGCCGCCGCCGCACGTTGTATTGCAGTCCGATCCTGAAGTCCTGTATGCCGCCGTGATAATTTCCGTTATCAATGGGAATCTGGTGAGGATCTGGGCCATAGTACTTGGACGCTACGACGGGCAGGCTAAGACTCGCGCCCAGCCGGTCGGTAATGCCGTACTGAATTGACTGAATTAAGCCAATTGTCCGAATGTGTCCGATGTCGATCCGATCGCCGCTCGAGAGGAAATGGTCCTTGACGAACATATCCTCGAATGTAAGGGAGACATATCCTTCGCCCCTGGGCGGAGTCCAGGCTTGCGAGAATAGAGACTGGGGAAAGATAAAGCATACAAATAGAGGCAAGAAGAGCATCCGCTGCATCATTGAGATGCTCCAAAAGCCAGCTTAGAGCCGAACATCCGAATTGACGTTTGCGGGATGGGAACTCTCGGATCCGTGTCACCCGGAACCGATCTGCCAAAGAGCAATGAAAACCCGACCTCACAATTGGGCGGAACAGAGGTCTTGGTGCAGCCTTGACGCGCGAATCTCACTTTGCGGCGCGGATCGCAGTGCGGTCGCGCTTGGCTTTTTCCTCCAGAGCCCTGTCAATGGCGTTGAGATAGTTTCCGCTCTTGTCGGGAGCCTTCAGGAGACAGCGGTAGTGCGCCTTGACCGCTTCGGCCTCGGCTTTGGTTCCCTCGTACACCACTGGCACGACAACTGGCGGCGAGGGTAAAGCTCGCAATTGCTCCTCGATCCCGGCAGCGTCGGCAAGGTCAGCCAGTACCAGATCGTAGTGGCCAGTCTTTAAGGCGTCATCCAGCCGGCTGTGCTCTCCGACAATCTGCAACTTGTGCCCAGCCTTCAGAAGTGCCGATTGCAGCTGGCCGTCATTGATGGCATCGGATGTGCGTGAGCCCGTGTGGGTATAGAGCAGGATGGAGGCCGGGCGGGAGCTGGAGAAATCCTGGAAACGAAGACCACGATTGAGTACCAGAAGCTTGTCACCACAGGCGTAAACCAGCGTTGCAGCAAACAACACAATAGCTGTGAAGGAGCCCAAAAGCAGGAAAAGTCTACGCATCTTCACCTCTCGACCGAACAGCGGACCCCAAGCCAATGTTTTGATGCGTCCCGCCGGAGGAATCATGCCAGCCTGCCGACCGGAAAACCGCCTTACGATACACCCGAAATCACGCGGGCGTCAATATAACTGCTCCCTTGGGTAGTGGCTGATTTAGCCACTACCGCTCCCTTGATCTGGGCAGAAGGGTTGGGCCTCCCCGGCCGCCGAAGAGGCGGCACAGGGGATTCCGTGCCTCGTAGATCCGCACTGGGGCGGTTGGAAACGATTTCCTTTCGACACTACGGAGCTCGCCGATTCAAAACACCGTCGTTTGTGGGGGTTACCCGTGCCGAAATTGTGGAATCAAACCATTTGAGATACGTGGTGGCACCAATTCCGGTGCATTCCGGATTTGTCGGCTTCTGCGAATCGCAAGACTCGCATACCGTGAGCTCTCACACAGTGAAAACTCCCCAGCAGTCTTGACAACGCCCGTTCCCCAAGCAGAGTCTCAACTATTCCCGTTTGGACGCATTTCATTCCGTGAGAAAGGAGACTGTGTGCCTGCCGCCAACTACGAAAGATTTCACGCTCTGAGTGTGCTGTCCCTGCTGGCCGTGTTTCTGACTGTTGTCGCGGGTGCGGCGGCGCAGACCATCCGTGTGGACATGACTCCCAGCCACTCCACCAATTCCTTTGTTCCGAACCAGGCGCTGGGGGCGGGGATTGATCGCATGCCAGCAGTCGCCGTCGAAAAGCTTTTCACCCAGCCTGCGCTGGAGCGGGTACTCTCCGCCGGGTGGCAGACGGTTTCATATCGGCAAAATACTGAATTGCATGTTGAAGCCTGGCACTGGAACCCGCAGGGGACATGGAGCGATTCCGAGAACAAGGGCTATTTCACCGGCAATGCGACGCCTACGGAAATGATTCGCCATTCCTACGGCTATCCTTTGCCGCATCGCGGGGTCAAGCGGAATGACGGGACCGACACGAACGGTTATTCCCGCCTGACCGACGGCGACCTGAACACCAACTGGAAGAGCAATCCTTACCTGACCAAGACCTTCACTGGTGAAGACGACGTGTTGCATCCGCAATGGGTGACGCTCGACTTGGCCAACAGTCTGCCTGTGAGTGCCATTCGCATCGCGTGGGCGGATCCGTATGCGCGCCGTTATCTCGTCCAATATTGGACGGGTGAAGATCCCATCAAGCAGCCGGCCAAAGGTGCGTGGCTGACTTTTCCGGGCGGCGTTGTCAGCAGCGGGCAAGGCGGTACGGTGACGCTGCAGCTTACGCCATCTCCGATAGCGGCGCGATTTCTGCGCATATGGATGACGGAATCTTCGAACACCTGCGACTCTCATGGGGCGGCGGACCCGCGGAACTGTGTTGGCTATGCCATCCGTGAGCTCTCCCTGGGAACGGCGGCGCCCAATGGAGAGTTCTACGACCTGGTTCGGCACACGGCTGACCCCGACCAGACGGCCACTTTATGCTCTTCGGTTGACCCCTGGCATGAGCCCTCCGACCTGGGACCGACCACGCGCGAGCAAGTGGGGCTCGACCTGTTCTATACGAGTGGGTACACCCGCGGGTTGCCGGCCATGGTGCCGATCGCCATGGCTTATGCCATACCTGAGGATGCGGCGGCAGAACTTGCCTATCTGGAAAAACGTGGTTATCCGATTTCCTATGTGGAGATGGGAGAGGAGCCCGACGGCCAGTACATGTTGCCGGAAGACTACGGTGCACTGTATTTGCAGTTTGCTACCGCCCTGCATCGCGTGGATCCGGGACTGAAATTAGGTGGGCCGGTATTTGAGGGCGTCAACGAAGACATCCTGGTGTGGCCGGATGGCCAGGGGAAGACTTCGTGGCTGGGGCGCTTTATTGATTATCTGAAAGCGCACGGCCGGCTGGGCGATTTGGCGTTTATGTCGTTCGAGCATTATCCGTATGAGCCTTGCAAGGTGCAGTGGAGCAGTTTGTATGACGAGCCCACGCTCATGTCCCATATTCTTCAGGTTTGGCGAGACGATGGGCTGCCACCGAATGTGCCCATGTTCATTACCGAATCGAATATCGCCTGGAACACGGGAGAGTCTTTCGTCGATATTTTCGGAGCGCTTTGGCTGGCGGACTATGCCGGGTCCTTCCTGTCCTCGGGTGGGGCCGCTCTTTACTACTTCCATTATTTGCCGGGCGGCCTGCATGGCGGCTGCAACGATTCCTATGGAACCTTCGGCATGTTCACCGTGGACAAGGACTACCAGATTCAGCAACCGACATCGCAGTTCTTTGCCAGTCAGCTGATGAACCTGGAGTGGGTCGAGCCGGGGAACGGCGAGCATCGTATCTTCCCGGCCGCTGGCGATGTTCTCGATCCCGCAGGCCACGTGTTGGTGACTGCCTACGCGGTTGATCGCCCAGACGGGCAGTGGTCGCTGCTGATTATCAACAAGGACCAACTCAACCCGCATGCGGTGCGAATCGCTTTTAGCAATGGGGAAGTGGGGACAGATCGTTTCTTTTCGGGTCCCACCGCCATGACCACGTTTGGCAGCACTCAATACCAATGGCATCCCAAAGACAGGGATGGTTTCGCCAGCCCGGATGGCCCGGCGGCGAAGTCCACAGTGAACGCAGAAGGGAACACACTTTTCGAGCTACCGCAGGCCTCGATCACGGTAATTCGGGGGATGCTGGGAACGGCTGGGCAGGAGATACGCTCCAAAACCAAAACCAAGATGAAACCTAAGTAGTACGCAAGACCGGTAATTCCTGGGCTGTCGGTCACCGGTTGAGTTCTAAGCTTTTAATAATAAATAGCTTGCTACATGTTTTCTGTCCCGATCCAGGGGGACAATCCGTCCTTGCCCCGCTGACTCGGTGGATGGTTATCGATAATGTAAGTTTATGAACTAAGGATACTTAAGTCTGTTTCGCTTGGATCACGTTCGCTCACGACCTTCCTTGGAAGTTAGTACCCCACGTTCAGCGTTTGAAATTCTTAAGATCTGCATTACCAAAGTTTGACGTAAAGCCCGTAAGTGATTGTCCAGAAGCAGTTTAGTTTGCTATCACTTACATGGATAACTTTGTTTTGCTGAAACCTCCTCACGGAGGCGGAAGGAGCAGTGCGCAAAGACGTGGCTAGCCGCTCTCAGTCGTGGAGAGGCATGACCCCAGGCGCTAAGGTGTTTATCAGCCTTGTCGTCGTCGCGGGCACATGTGTGCTGCTTTACGGAGCCATCGAACCGACCAGCAGGAACATCGCCCAATTCATCTGCTACCTGCTGATAGCCATTCTGGCGTCACGGCTCAAAGTCAATCTGCCCGGGATCACGGGCACGATGTCAGTCAATTTCCTGTTCATTCTGTTGGGCGTGCTGGAACTGAGCTTCGCGGAAACCCTGGTCCTAGGGACGGCCGCCATCCTGGTCCAGTGTTTCTACCGTGATCGTCCTAGCGCGATTCAGGTCACGTTCAACATCTGCGCCAGTGCGTTCTCGATTGCGGTGGCCTATGGCGTGTATCACCTCGCCCTGGTTCGCTGGCAGATGACCAATCATCCGCTGATGCTGGTGGTCGCGGCTTCCACTTACTTCGCGGCCAACACCGGTTCGATTGCCACCGTGATCTCGCTCACCGAGGGTAAGTCGCTGAAGAAGATCTGGGTGGAATGCTATTTCTGGTCCCTCCCTTATTACCTGGTGGGCGCTGGATTCGCCGGCATGGTCGGCTGGTTCAATCGTCAGTTTGGCTGGCAAACGTCGCTGCTGGTCGTGCCCGTCATCTACCTGATCTACCGCTCGTACCGTCTCTATCTGGGCAAACTGGAGGACGAGAAGCGGCACGTTGAGGAGATGTCAGACCTGCACCTGCGCACGATTGAGGCGCTGGCGCTAGCCATTGAAGCCAAGGATCACACTACTCACGACCACCTGCAGCGCGTCCGCGTGTACGCCATCGAGGTAGCCAAGGAACTGGGCGTGACCCCGGCGGAAATGGAAGCTCTGAATGCCGCATCTCTCTTGCATGACATCGGCAAGCTCGCGGTACCAGAACACATCATTTCCAAACCTGGCCGCCTCACCCCGGAAGAATTCGAGAAGATGAAGATTCATCCGGTGATCGGGGCAGAGATCCTGGAGCGGGTCCGTTTCCCCTATCCGGTGGTGCCGATTGTGCGGGCGCACCACGAGAAATGGGACGGGACGGGATATCCCTTCGGCATACGGGGAGAGGAAATTCCAGTTGGCGCCCGAATTCTTTCTGCGGTTGATTTTCTGGACGCACTGGCCTCAGACCGGCAATACCGGCGCGCTTTGCCGCTGGAAGAGGTCATGCAACGCTTGGGTGAAGAATCTGGCAAGTCCTTTGATCCCAAAGTGGTTGATATCCTGCAGAAGCGCTACCTCAAGCTCGAAAAGCTGGTGGAATCACAGTTCGGACACGAGGTTGCCTCTATTCTTTCCACCGACGTGAAGGTGGAACGCGGCCTTGCGCCGGCGGCGGGATTTGAAGACATTACAGTCAAGGATGCGCCCGGGCAGGAAGCCACCTTCCTCTCCTCAATCGCGGCGGCGCGGCAGGAGGCGCAGACTCTGTTCGAACTCAGCCAGGACCTGGGAGCCTCGCTCAGCCTGGGTGAGACACTGTCCGTCTTTTCCGTGAAACTGAGGCGACTGGTTCCCTACGACGCCATCGCCATCTACGTCCGGCGTGGCACTGAATTAATCCCGGAATACGTGAATGGCGACAACTTCCGGCTCTTCGCTTCGCTCCGTATTCCTCTGGGCCAGGGGCTGTCGGGATGGGTGGCGCAGAACAAGAAACCGATCATCAACGGCAATCCCTCAGTCGAGCCGGGGTACCTGAATGATCCCACCAAGTTCAGCACACTACGCTCTGGAATGGCGATTCCCCTGGAAGGCCTGGCTGGAGTAGTGGGCGTGCTTGCCCTCTACCATGCGGAACGAGACGCATTCACTTCCGATCACCTGCGCATCCTGCTGGCCATCAGTTCCAAGATGGCGCTGGCCATCGAGAACGCGCTGAAGTACGAGCAGGCCGAAAGCTCCGCCACGACGGATTACCTCACGGGGCTGCCCAACGCGCGTTCTCTCTTCCTGCAACTCGATCGGGAACTGGCCCGCTGCAAACGTGACACCTCGGCCCTTACCGTCATGGTCTGTGATATGGACGGATTCAAACAGATCAATGACCGCTTCGGCCACATAGAGGGCAACCGCGTCCTGCGCTTGTTCGCGCAAGCTCTGAAGGAGAGCTGCCGCGAGTATGACTACGTGGCCCGGATGGGCGGAGACGAATTTGTGGTCGTGGCCCCTGGGTTGCCTCCGGAGGCGGCCGCCAAGAAAGCGGAGCAACTTCGCGACCTGGCAAAGCAGGCCGGCAAAGAAGTTTGTCGCGAGGACATTCTCTCCCTGAGTGTTGGACAAGCCCTGTATCCCGAAGATGGGCGCGATGCAGAGGAACTTCTGGCCGAAGCCGACCGCCGCATGTACCTCGAAAAGCAGAAGCAGCCTTCCCGCAAGAACCGCAGGCTGTATCCGCGGATGAAATGCCGGGTCACTATCGAGTTCCATGCACAGGGGGCGGAAGGCCCGGTGCTGGGCAACTTGACCGACGTCAGCCTGGGGGGCTGCTATGTGGAGACCAGCACCATTGTGCCGCCCGGCACCAAGCTCAAGATTGTTTTTTCCATCGATGATGGCAGCATGCAGGCCGAAGGTAGCGTGGTGCGAATCGATCCTGGATCTGGTATCGCAGTGGAGTTTACCGACATGGGTCGCGAAGAGAGGGATAAGATGCACCGCGTCCTGGAGTTCGTCCACAACACCACGATGTTCTATGACAACCGCTACTTCACGAAGCTTATGAATCGTTGATCGCAAAGAATCCCATACAAGAAACCCATACCTAGAGGCGCCGGCAGCACTCTCCTTGCCGTCAGCCACCCTATACTTTGTGACGTGATGGAAGGAATGCCGCAGTTCGCAGCGGCTGTGGGACACAACTAGATCAGAGTTCCAGAAGGTCGGACTTACTTGCGGCCCGGATGGAACTCTCCCTTATCGGAAAACTGCGAATAGGGCCACTCGTTCCTCTTGGCAGGGACGACAGTGGCGGCGGCAACCGGCGCGGACTCGCTTCCCCAGTCGGCCGGAACTGGATGGATGCACCAGACATTTCCCGGCTGCTCGAGCGCAAGGCCCACAAGCCAGTACTTGCCGTCGGCGCCCAGTGGGACGCAGTTGGCAACTCGAGCCATTACACTTTTCCCGCCCGGGAGTTCGTCCATACGAATTGGCATTCCTGGTTCCAATGCCCGCGCAAGGCGCACGCCACACCCCTGCATATTCACGACCAGGGTATGGCACTGCTCGGAAAACTTGATGGCTGGGTCCATGCTGGTAAGGCGCAGCGGGATCTGTGCCCGAATTCGAGTACCGCGCCGTGCTGACTCCGGCGATTTCGCGGGCGATTCCATAGAACGTCTCTTGAAATTCTACGTCGGAAAACTCTCGGTGTTGACGGCTGCCCGGTGCCGCGGTGCACCAAAGTAACCATGGGACCCAGTTGCTTTAGCAAAGTTGGCCGCAGAATCAGCCTAGAGCGCGAGGGTCTGTATCTGAATCAGTGGGCCGGGACTGCTGACTCGGGCGTTCCTCAGCATGTTCGCGGAAGGGATTCCCGTGCGATGGAACGACTTCTCACAGTCCGCCGTCGAGGGCCCGCGCATGGTGCCTTCCATGTAAGCCAGGCCCGGGCACCGAGTACAGGTCCCAACGTGACTACAGGTCGAGCAGACCGGTAGATCTCGGGCATGAATAGATCGCACTTCGTTTAACTCCGGCGAGTTCTGCCAGATGTCAATGAACTTCTGCCGGCGCACATTGCCGCTGGGCAGCGGGAATTGGACGCAGGGGAAAACGTCTCCATAGGGCGTAATGTAAGCTGCGGTGTGCCCGGCGCTGCAGGGAAATCCTTCCATGACCTCATCGTCCGGTGGCGGTGGCGGGGCGCAGAAGTCTTTCACGTTTCCCACCAAGTCCTGGTTGTGGAAGACGGCATTCAGCTCTGTACCTGGAATCCGCAGATTCAGGATTGTAGTGTCGCCGTCGATCTTGGGCGTGATCGTCGGGTCCAATGTATAGGTCACGCCCAGTTCACGGGCCAGTGCCTGAACTCCGGCATGGTCGCCCAGGTTCGCCGTCATTAGCACATTCGCGATCGTCACTTTCAGCCTTTGTGCCTTCAGGAAGCGAATAGCCTCGACACTACGTTTCAGCGAGCCGGGCAGTTTTGTGATGGCATCGTGAACTTCACGCCGGTGGGAGTAGATGCTGATTTGTATGTCCTCGACGCCCAACTCCCGCAGGCGGCGGGCTTCCGGCTCGCGGATCATCACGCCGTTGGTCTTGATTCTAACGTTGAACAGCAAACGGCGCGCATGGGTCAGGATTTCGAAGAAATCGCGGCGCATGAGCACTTCGCCGCCACTCAGAGTCAGGAAGAAAGTACCGGCCAAGGCCAGTTGTTCCAGGACGTCTTTGATTTCGGCGGTAGTCATCTCGCCGTGGTCGTCGTGCTCGAGGTAGCAGTGAACGCAACGCTCGTTGCACCGGTAGGTGATGTCGAGGTGGACGCCCAGAGGCACGCCCAGTTCGAGGGCCCGCTCGTTCATCTCCTGCATCAGGCTCATGCCGCCTCCACTGGGTCGGAAGCCGAATTCTCAAAAGGACGATCAGAGACCAGAAGGATACCGTGCCGGGAAAGATCCTCCACGAACTGTTCCGCATCGCGGCGTGCGACTTCCGGCTCGACGTCAAACTCCTCGCAGACGACCTGAGTGACGATTCCAGACAGCGGCGTCCGGCCGTCTGCCGCGTGCCAAATCACGGTTGCTACTTCGTTCAGGGTGAAAAAGGTCGAATCGACGGCGGACATGACCATCATTTCGCCGCCCAGCATGCGGGCCGCAATCGCGGTGCTCCTGGCGATGTACTTCTCGCTCATCGGATCATGCTCCACACTCGCTCGTCGGGCACGAAGGTCAACCGTTGCACGGGCACACGATCCACAAATTCACAGGCTGACCGGAAAATCAGGCTCACCAGCTCCGCGTCCTCGGCAAAAAAAAGAATGTTCCGCAACAGGCAGCGTACGGCCTCGACCTTGCTCACGGATTCAATTCGGTTCTCCGGGCCTTGCTCCAAGAAGAACAGCGTGTTGACCTGCGCGGAACAATTCTCGCCGACGCGGGCGAGGTCTCCGGCAAAGGGAGTTCCGCAGGCACGGTATCGGTCGGCATCGCGGCGCACATAGGAAATTTCATCAGTCAGCAGAGTCACATCCGGAGGCGCCATACGGGAAATCGTGGTTTTTCCCGCTCCGGATACGCCGGCGAACAGAAATGCGCGGCCATCGCGGACCGCACTTGCGGCATGCAGCAGGAATCCGTGTTCCCGCGCCAGGATCAGGGTATGCACGATACGCAATACGGAGTCGATGGAGTACGGATTCGCCGACTGCCTAATTCGTCCCCGGCCTGCGCGCGGGTCCCACTGCGCACGAAAGTCTCCCCGTCGCAGCTGCCACTGGCCATCCTGCATTTCCACGTGAACGTCTTCCTCAGATTCTATCTCTCCCGATGGCGTAACCAGGTCTACGTCGAATTCAAATAGAGGCTGCTGGAAAGAAGCAATGAAGCCAGCGTAGCGCGTAGCCAGCAGTTCACGGAACGAAGAGTCCTGCGTGCGAAGCAGGATGGGCATCCCACCAATCTCGACCGCGATTTCGTGCATATAACTCACGCGTGTTGTCCTGTGAGACTAAGGCCGGAATCCGCACTACGGCGCGAATGCAATCGCAACGCGACACGCTGGCTGAGGTCCGAATGGCAAAGTATCTGGCCAAGAATCAGGCGAAGTAGCGAGAGCCTCCGGCTGGGCGTCATGAGGCGACCCTGGCGACGAATCTCGGTGACCTTTCCCAACAACTCTCCCGCGCAAACCGGCGGATCGTCTTTCGGCATGGAGTCGCCTCGGGTGATGAGCAACAGCTCTTCGCCCAGGCGGAATTTCTTCACGCTGCGGTGAATAAAGAAGCGTCCCTCCCGGCGGTAGAGCACGATCTCCCCCGGCTTTGCCTGCTGCAATGTGTGGGAGCGAATGGTGACGAGATCGCCCGGCCACAGGGTTGGCAGCATGCTGACTCCCGTGGTTCTTACCTGCAGCGTCCCCTGGGACTGCAGCACCTCGGCGGCCAGACCGCATCTGCATTGTTCCCGGGCCAGGGCGTTCATGGGGAGGCTGCCTACGACCTCTTCCGGTTGAACCGGCATTGTGCCTGGGTGCGGCTGATTTTTCCACAGGCCAGCGCCAGGGTTTCAAACGCACGCTCGTAGCGAAACTCGGGTTTGTGGTACGGTTTTTTGCCGGCGCCCGGGCCCGGTGTGCTCCGGTCTTCTCCAGAAGGTCGGTTCTTCTGAGTCATGGAAATCGCTTCACGCTACGGCGATGTTGGCCTGACACTTCCAGCCGGCCTCAGAGCGTCTACAGAATAACGCAGTCTGTAGCCGGCCAGTTAGACAAATGCTGGCCGTTGTTGCCTGAGCAGATGCCGGGAAATCCTAGTAAAAAGAGAGCGTGCCTTCGAGCCTCGCACGGCGCAGAGTGTGGGAGAAAACCATCATGCTGAACGGCAGCAAAATCAGGGAAAACATAAGGAGAATGCCGATTTCGCCGCTTAGTTCAGAGAAGCCCGACCCTTGTAGCAAGGCCAGCCGCATTGCATTCAGGGAATGGGTGATGGGAATCAGTTCGGCCACGATCTGCAACGGCTTAGGAAGAGTTGCGACTGGGAATAGTGTCCCGGTCATGAACCATACCCCGGATCCCAATAGCCACACCACCGCCGAGCCTTTCTGGATAGCCAACTGTAATGCTGCCGCCATGATGCCGATGGCAACCGCGACGGCCAACGACAGCCCGAAAATCACCACAGCTGCCGGAATGTTCGGGGTGTGAGGCGGTGTTCCAAACAGCAAGAGCCCTGCTCCCAGGTAAAACAGCAATTGCACTGTGTTGCCGGCAAAAGCTGACATCGCGCTGAGGAAGACCAGCGCCGGTGCAGGCGTTGCGGTCGTCATCAATAGTTCCAACGTCCCTGTCTGCTGGGCTTCCTGCACCGTGGACAGGAACGCATTGATTCCCATCACCATGAACGTATAGAGGCCGGTGCCGACCAGGAGGAAAGGGAAGTACTCCACTCCGTCCGGACGGAAACCGGGGCCGATAGCGCGCGAAAGATAATAGAACGCCGCGAGTTCGGCGACGGTACCCGCGGCCGCAATCAGGAAGCCGATTCGGTATCGAATCGCGGTCAAAAAGTCGCGGCGCGCGATGGCCGCCATCTTGTCGAGCAGGCTGGCAAGTTTCATCGAAAACAGCTTCATCGAAAGTTCCTGGGCATCAGTTCTGCCGACTCGTCCAGTTCGCCCGTGGTCTGGAAATAGAAAGAGCGCAGCGACTCCACAAGGCTGCCGCCAACCGTCCGATAAGCCGCGAGCCTGCCTTGGTGCAACACCGCCACCGAGTCGCCCACGGCTGCGGCTTCGTTGAAACTGTGGGTGGCCAGGATCACGGTAGATCCCTCGGCCGGCAGCTCGCGAACCAAATTCCAAAAGTGGGCGACCGAGGCCGGATCAAGGCTGCGGGTGGGCTCATCCAACAGGATGACCGAAGGCTTCTTAATTAGAGCGCGAGCCATCCCCAGTCTCTGGTACATGCCGCTGGAAAACTTCATGACCAAAGTATCCGCTGCGTCCAGCAGACCAGTCCGCGCCAGCATGTCCTCGATGTGCTGCGCCCGCGACTTGCGTGGGACGTCATCCAGCGCAGCAAAGAAGTCGAGATTCTCCCGGGCTGAGAGCCGGGGAAAGAACGACCTCTCGGAAGCAATCGCAAAGCCCACGTGCTTGCGGACCAGGTGAGGCTCCGTGCGCGTGTCCGCACCTTCGACCATGACCCGGCCGGCGTCGGGCAATAGCATGGTAGAAACCAGCTTCAGGGTGGTGGTCTTGCCGCTGCCGTTGGGCCCCAACAGCACTAGCACCTTTCCTCTGGCAACGCTCAACGAGACCTGGGCTAGAGCTTGCGTGTTTCCGCTCCGCTCTCTGCCCATCCAATTAAACAGAGCCGGCCGGTGCTGGAATATCTTGCTCACGGACTCGAGCACGATGCTGTCCATATTTCTCGTCAAAAACAAATTCGTTCTGCGTCGTAATCGGAAATGATGGCTGGAGGTCTCTGTATTATAGTGTCGGTTGCCGGGATTTCCGCGCCCGCGTGGGGATTGTTGATCTGAGGGAGCCGCATTCACAGCATGGCCGCTGCTTTGCCGCAACCCGTTCCGCCCTCAGCCGTTGAGCCGAGGCTGGTGCCCGCAGCCGTATCCAGTCCGGAGTTTGACCTTTTGCTCGCCTGCTGCGTGGGCTCTTCGAACAATCAGCGTAGCGAGCGAATTTCCGAAGCTCTTGGGGCTCACCTCGACTGGAGGCGGCTGATCGAATTGGCGGAGCATCATGGGGTCGTGCCGCATGTATATCGCCGTCTGGCGGCCTCAGATTTGGTCCCGGCGCACTCGCTTGAAGCTCTTCAGCAGCATTACGAGACCAACGCCCGCCAGACTCTGTGGCTCACTCGCGAACTGCTTCACATGCTCGGTCACCTGGAATCTCGCGGCATTCAGGCTTTGCCCTACAAAGGCCCGGTCCTGGCGGAGCTTCTGTACAGCAACGTTGCTTTCCGCCAGTTTTCGGATCTGGATGTGCTTATCCGCGTTGCGGATGTGCCCAAAGTTAAGTCTGCCTTGTTTGAGTTGGGATATGAGTCCGGCATTGAGCTCACGCAACAAGAGGAACGTGCTTACCTCGCCTCGGGATACGAGTACACATTCGACAGCGTTCACGGCCGAAATCTTCTGGAGACGCAGTGGCAAGTCCTGCCCCGTTTCTATTCGGTCGGGTTCGATGTGAAGGGCTTTTTCGATCGAGCCGCCGCCGTCAGCGTGGGCGGACACTCACTACCTACGCTCTGTGCGGAAGATCTGGTGCTCGTGCTCTGTGTTCATGCTGCCAAACACGTTTGGATACAGCTGTCATGGCTATGCGACATCGCTGAATTGGTGCGATCACAGCGGCTCGATTGGGATGCCGTCCAGGCACAAGCCAAGCAGCTCGGAATCGAACGGATCGTGGCTGTAACTTGCTCCCTGGCCCACAAGATGCTGGGCGCTCCGGTGCCACCTCCTCTACAGGCGCAGATGCAAGAGGATGGCGAGATTGCATCCCTGGCGGATGAAATCCTGCCCATCATTGCGCGCAGCGAGGAATACGACACCGAGTCAATCCCATACTTTCGGCTGATGATGCGGCTGAGAGAACGCTGGCAGGACCGTGTCCGGTTCCTATGGCGACTGATGGTCACTCCCAGCATGGGGGAATGGTCAGCCATCCGGCTGCCCGCGCCACTTTTTCCGTTCTATCGGTTGGTTCGCCTGTGCCGGCTGGTGGGAAGATTCATCCCGTAGAACTTCGCTAGCGATCTCTCAACCCTTTGCGTTTTTCCGCGCCCGCTTCATCCCCGCACGAAGCCCCTGCTCGATCATTTGCCCATACCCGGCCTTGTTCATGGCCGCCATCACGGCCGCTGCGATCCCTCCCGGCGTAGCCGCTTCACGGAGCAAATGATCCAGGGTGATGTCTCCCTCCCGCCATGCGAGAATCCCATCTGCTAAGGCATGGGCAGCGGCTGTCGCCGCGCTCTTACGGTCCAAACCCACCTTTCTAGCTGCTTCGGTCAATGCCGCCAGTGCGTGATAACCGTGGCTGCTGGAATAGCTGACCGTAAACGCATCGAACTTTCCCTCGGGAATCTCCAGCACGGTGCCAACGCTCGCAAAGAAGTCCTTAACCTCACGCCGGGCTGCGCGAGAGACGCCACGTTGGAAAGTTACCGCGGTGAGTCCACGCCCGCTGCGGCACACGGGACTGGGCATGGCGCGCGCCCAGCGCACGGGCGGTCCCAAGCGCGCCTGTAGCTTGGCGAGTGGCACTCCAGCGGCCAGGCTCACCGCGGTCAGCGTACGTTCGATCGGCGCGATCTCTTTCAGCAACTGCCGAACCGAGTTCGGCCGCACCGCGACGATCAACATACGTGCCTGCTCGATCGCGGGACGCAGATCCCGCTCGATGCTGATACCAAATTGCCGTTTGAGTTCGTACAACTTCCGTAGATGGCGATCATGTACCACGATGGGCTTGTCGTATCTCGCCAGCCGGAGACCAGCCACAAGTGCGCCCGTGATGCGCCCGCCGCCCAGAAAGACCGTGGCCTTCATACGAGTTTGTTTCACGTTAGGTTGGCACAGGCCTGATCGGCCGCTTCCACCAGCGCTCGGAAATCAGTCTCAGTGTGCGCAGTGGATATGATCCAATGCAGGCCATTCGAAGGAGTCATGTAAACGCCACGTTAAAGCAGCAGGTGCACGAAGCGGGAGTAGAGGGATGTGTCCACGTAGGCGCAGTAGTCGCGGTAATTGTGGATGGCATCGCGCTCGGTGAAGTAGATCTGGAACATTGGCCCGAAGCCCTGCACGATGGCCTTTACTTTGCGCCGCCGGAATACTTCCCGCAGTCCTGCGATGGCGGCGTCTCCCATGGCGTGCAGCTTGCGATACGCGCCCTCGACTGACAACAAGTCCAGATTAGCGGCGACCACCTTCATGGTCAGCCGATGTCCATTGAAGGTGCCATAGTGCAGCACCATCTCATCCCGCCAACGCATGCGATCGAGGATCGCTCGCGGCCCCGCCACGGCGCCCACGGGGAATCCCGCGCCCAATGCCTTTCCAAACGTGCTCAAGTCAGGCTGAAGGCCGTAGTACTGCTGGCATCCACCGGGCGCGTAGCGGAAACCCGTCACTACTTCGTCCAGGATGAGCAGCGCGCCGTACTCGCGCGTCAACTCGCACATTCGTTTGAGATAACCATCTCGCGGCAGGATACAGCCCATATTGGCCATGATGGGTTCTGTGATCACCGCGGCCAGTTCATGGCCATGCTTTCGCATCACACGCTCAAGCGCGGCGACTTCGTTCCAGGGCGCGAGCACCACATCATCAAATGTCGAGGATGGGATACCTTCCGAGTCTGGAATGCGAGCCGGATTCTCCGGCTGGCCTAGTTGCTCGGGTGGATGGCTGTGCGCGTTCAGAAGATAGGGGTCGTACCAACCGTGATAGTGGCCTTCGAACTTCAGGAACTTCTGTCGTCCGGTGTGAGCTCGTGCCAGCCGCAACGCCAGCATCGTCGCTTCGGTTCCGGTGTTGGTAAACCGCACGACTTCAGCCGACGGCACCATCCGGCGGAGACGCTCCGCCGCTTCCACTTCCGCCGAAGTGGCTGTCGCGAAGTGCGAGCCTTCCGCTATAGCCTGGGAAACTACGGAAACCAACGTCGGATGCGCGTGACCCTGGATGAGTGCGCCGAACGACATCATGAAATCCACATACTCGTTGCCGTCGGCATCCCATACATGAGAGCCCTGGCCGCGTTCCAGGAAGATTGGTCCCGGCGCATAGACAGCCGTACCGCGGGACGGCGAGTTCACGCCCTCGACCAGCGATTGCTGTGCCCGCTCAAACCAGCGCTCAGAACCAGTTCGGCTGCGGGTTGTGGCGTTCTGTGCCATGGATCGGAGTGTGGATTTACAAGAGAATCAGTCTGCCGTGCCGCCTCCGTCCACGACCAGCGCGGAGCCGGTAATGAAAGAAGAGTCGTCGGATGCCAGGAATAGTGCTGCCTTGGCGATCTCGTCCGCAGTCCCAATTCTTCCCAGGGGACGATCGTTGCAGCCGGCCAGGTAATCTTCCCACTTCAGACCGCGCATTCGCGCATCCTCGGGAAGCATGGGTGTATCCACATCGCCGGGGCAGATGCAGTTTACGCGGATTCCTTGCCGTCCATGATCAATTGCCATCGCCTTGGTCAAGAGCACAACGCCGCCTTTCGAAGCACAGTACGCCACCGCTGCGTCGCCGCCGACAATACCCCAGCCTGAGCTGTTGTTAATAATTACTCCGCTGCCCTGCCGGATCATGGCCGGCAGAGCGGACTTCGACATGAGGAATGTGCCTTTCAAGTTGACGTCGATCTGCAGGTCCCATTCCTCTTCCGTACAGTCGAGGGTTGTGTGCGGATAAAAGACACCGGCGTTGTTGAACAGGATGTCGAGTTGTCCGAAGGAGCGCAACGTTTCATCAACTGCGCGGCGGCATTCGTCCGCCTTGCGAACGTCTGTGCGGATGAAGACGGCCTTGCCGCCGTGCTGGATAATTTTTTGGGTCACCGCGTGACCCCGCTCCTCATTGCGGCCGGTAACGGCAACCTGCGCGCCTTCCTTTGCGAAGAGAACCGCCGTGGCCTCGCCGATGCCGGAGGTTCCGCCTGTGATCAGAGCGACTTTATTTTCCAGGCGCATATTTTTCCTCAGACCGATCCCGCCAAGCCTCCGCCATCCACGACCAGAGCCGTTCCGGTCACGAACGAAGCCGCATCACTCGCCAGGTAGAGCGCTGCCTGAGCGATTTCTTCCGGCTTGCCTACGCGGCCCAGCGGCCGGCGTGCCGCCTCGTTCAGAAAAAGATCTTCCGGCTGGCCCAATTGCCGGGCCTCATTACGCAGCATGGCAGTGTCGGTGTCGCCCGGGCAAATGCAATTCACGCGAATCTTTTGTGGACCATGGTCCACGGCCATTGCCTTGGTTAGCAGCACGACCGCACCCTTCGAAGCGCAGTACACGGCTGCCCTTGGCCCACCTGTCAACCCCCAGCCGGATGCCACGTTGATGATGGAGCCACCGCCCGCCTTTGCCATGACAGGAATGACCTGCCGCGACATCAAGTAGACAGATTTTACGTTTACCGCCATCACCCGGTCCCAGTCTTCTTCGCTGAGTTCAACAACCGAGGCGCGGCGGATGATTCCGGCGTTATTGAACAGGATGTGGATCCCGCCAAGCTCACCGAGGGCGTGCTCGACAACACGTTGGCAGTCGGTGGCATTGGCAACATCGCCTTTTTCATAGATCACTCGGCCGCCAGCGGCTGTGATGTCACGCACAGCGTCCTGGCCGGCCGTCTCATTGATGTCGGTAATGGCGACAGCGGCACCCTCGCGGGCAAAGAGCAGCGCGGTCGCCCGTCCAATGCCGGAAGCCCCACCGGTAATCAGCGCCACTTTGTTCGCCAGAGCGCCGGCTGGATGGTTTGCAGAATTGGCCATTCGGATGAGGAGTTATCTACCCGCCAGGCTGCCCGCCGTTTCCGCGCCGTCGATGGTGTATACATGTCCTGTCATGTACGCCGCATCATCCGACGCCAGGAATGCAAACAGCGCCGCGATTTCTTCCGGCTTGGCGTGCCGCCTCATGGGAATCTTCCCGTTCACGTCGTCCAGCATCGCATCCGTGTACTCGGCGCGCTGCATAGGCGTGAGCACGTATCCCGGCGCCACGGCACACACCCGAACCTTGGGGGCCAGCTCCAACGCCATCGAGCGCGTCAGCTCGATCACTCCAGCTTTGGTCGCATTGTAATCCGCGTAGTAGGGATAACCCACAATGCCGTTGGTCGAAGCCGTTTGCAGAATAGCTCCGCTCCCACGCTCCCACATGTGGCGCGCAGCCGCCTGAGCCACGTAGAACACGCCAGTCAGGTTCACGGCGATTACTCTGTCCCACTCTTCGGGCGTGATATCGAGGAAGTTATGCCGAATACTGATGCCGGCATTATTAATCAGCACATCTAGGCCACCCATCATTCGCACGGCATCGGCAAACGCGGCTTGTACCTGCTTGAGATTGGAAACGTCTGCGTCCACGGTGCCTGTCAACTTCGGCAACTGGCGCTGGATCTGCTCCCGTCCCTTGGCGTCGCGGTCGAGTACACACACCGCCGAGCCTTCTTCCAGAAAGCGGGCTGCCGTCGCCGCCCCAATGCCGCTGGCGCCGCCCGTGATGAGCACACGTTTCCCTTTGAGACCTCGCATCGTTTCTCCTAGGGTGTCTTGCCCTTGAACAGGAAAAGTAGGTCGATGATCAGGATGATTACGATCATGAGTTCCAGCACGAACGCACGACTCTGGTTGAACTGGTCCACCATGAAGCGGTAAAGCTCCTCGGCAGTTGTCAGTTTCTGGGTGACCAGATCCTTGTAGTCGGGAACGCCGACCTTCGCCGCGGCCAGCTTGTACAAGCGTGCGGAGAACATGTCGCTCAGAAACTTAATGGCATTGTCGGCGCGCTCGGTCAACTCGTTCACGTCGAGCACGACGGTGTGCAGTTTGGTCGCGGCGCGGGCCAGACGCCAGCGGGCCAGCATCCCGGTCCCCTTGTCGAGGGAGGCGTACACGCTTTCCAGTTCACGGGTAAGAAACTCATCGTAGTGGCGAAACTCCAGCAACTGCGAGTTGGCGTACTCCAGCAGTTGAATAGCGGTTTCCGCGCCCGCCTCGCTGTCGTACAAGAAGGCGGCATTCCAGCCGATCACCGCCAGGTCGTTGGGATAATAAGAAATACGCGACTGCAGAATCTCATTGCGTTCGCCGTCGGAAAGCTGGGCCGTTTCGCCGCGAACGATCTGCGCGATGCGCTCGCCATGCGCAGTGCACACCTCGGCGGCCGACGGGGACCCGCTGATCTCACGCACGTGAAAGATAAAGTAGTCCTCGCTCAGCCAGTCCGGATAAGGCTTAACCAGCGCCGGAGCCGCGCGATCGAGTTTCTGATGCGCGATGCGGGAAGCATGACGCTCAAAGTCCACGTCCCACACCCAGCGGCTGCACAGGCGCACCAGCGTGTCCCAGTCGCCGGAGAATGGCAGCTCGAAGACCACGCTCAACACGCCGTAGTCGTAATACTTGATTTGTCCTTCCAGTCGTTCGCCGCTCTCCAGTACCAAGGGTTCAATAGGTTCCACTACGGGGGGGCGCTGGTAACGAACGTAGCCGGGGGCGGGATGCTTGAAGCTGGGCTCGAGTGTGCGTGCCCCGAAAATCTCGCGGAGCTGATCCAGCCGAATCTCTTCGCAAACGTCGAACTGAATGAGGACCAGAACGGAGCCGTGGAGCGAGGCTTCGATTGTCGGCTCGGCGTTCATCCGACCCGAATCGGCAATCGTTATAGAGGGCTCGCCGTCGCGCATCATAGTGGCTACCTGTCCAGCCGGGAGTCATGTCAGGGCACCGGGGCCGCCCGGCTAGGGTGTCCTTATTCTCCCAGAATAGCCAGGTTATGGCGAGGAGGTCCGAGGAAACCACGCAACTATATGCAAAGAAATAACTTACAAGCAATTCAAAAATTTCCTCTGTGTCCCTTGTGTCCTCTGTGGTTAAGATCTTCGTCCCCGGGCAAGAGCCCACAATAAGGCCATACCAGCAGCCGCTCCGGCGAGGACCAGGCCAGCCTGCCTCATGGACCGCTCCACATCGGCTTTCCGCCGTTGTACATGGATCTGCTCGGGATAGGGTCCGTGCGGCCCTAGCGGCCCCTCCCGCAGCGCCATCTGCACGACCTCTGCCAGATGCAGGGCGTGGCGGTCGGTGCACTGCGCAATTTGTTCCCGGCAACTGAATCCATCGGCGATGATCAGGCAGTCGGGCGAGGCCTTCCGCACCGCCGGCAAAAGTTCCAGTTCGCCAACCGCCAGCGATACGTCGTACTTGTCTGCTTCGAAACCGAACGAGCCCGCCATGCCGCAACAGCCGGGCGCAGGCGCGTAGTAGTCGATGCCCATCCTCGTAAGCACGGACTCTTCGTCCGTCATTTTCATGATCGCCTTGTGATGGCAATGACCGTGGACGAGCGCCTTGCGCGCTAACTTGGGTAGAGGGAAATGCCTGGCTTCTTTCTCCAGAAATTCGCTCAGCAGGAACGTCTGTTGCGATAAGCGCCTGGCTCGATCGTCTTTAGGAAACAGGTTCTTGAGTTCATCGCGAAACACGGCCGCGCAACTCGGTTCCAGCACAACCACGGGGGTGCCGTTTTCGATCTCAGGCGCCAGGGCATCGAGAATGTCGAGCAACAAGCTCTTGGCGCGATCCAGCATGCCGAAATCGTAGAGTGGACGTCCACAACACAGATTGGCGCCCGGCAACATTACGCGGAAGCCTGCTGCCTCCAAAACCTCCACGGCAGCTTTGGCCGTATCCGGCAGAAAATAATTGTTGAACGTGTCTGGCCACAGCAAGACATGAGTCTTCCCGACGTTCCGCAGCGGCCGGAGCTGGAACCAACTGTGGAAAGTCTGTGGCGCGAAGGGGGGGATGCTGCGCTCCCGTGGCATGCCCGCAACCAGCTTGGCAATGTCGCGCAGGAAGGGCAGTTGCGTCGTCAAATTCACTAGCCCCGGCGCATTCGACGCGGCCCGCGCCCAAAGGTCAATGTTTGCGAACGCGTACGCGCTGCGCGGCCGCCGGTGTCCTTCGTAGTAATGAGAAAGAAACTCCGACTTATAGGTGGCCACATCCACACCGACCGGGCAGTCGCTCTTGCAGCCTTTGCAGGAGAGGCACAGGTCCAGCGACGCTTTCACTTCCTTACTTCGCCAGCCATCCTGGATCACCTCGCCCTTGACCATCTCCCACAGCAGGTGCGCCCGCCCGCGGGTTGAGTGTTCCTCCTCGCCAGTCACGCGGAAGCTGGGACACATGACACCACCTTCATAGTGTCGGCACTTCCCGACGCCCACACAGCGCAGCGTAGCGTGTGCCAGGCTGCCGTGATCTTCGGGATACTGAAAGTGTGTCTCCGGCTGCCATGGGCTATAGGCGGCTCCCAGACGCAAATTCTCATCCAGCCGATAAGGCTCGACTACCTTGCCCGGGTTCATCTTCCAGTCCGGGTCCCAAATCGCTTTGAACTCACGGAACGCCTGCACCAACTCCGGCCCGAACATTTTTGGCAGCAACTCCGCCCGCGCTTGCCCGTCGCCGTGTTCTCCGGAGAGAGACCCGCCGTAGCTGACGACCAAGTCGGCAGCCTCCTCCACGAATTTGCGGTACTTGGTAATACCTGCTTGCGTCTCCAAGTCGAAGTTGGTGCGATTGTGGACGCAGCCGTGGCCAAAGTGCCCATACAGCGTGCCGCGATAGCCGTAGCCGTCCATCAGCTTGCGCAATTCGCGAAGATAGCTGCCAAGCTTGTCCGGCGCGACCGCGGAATCCTCCCAGCCTTCCCAAGCCAGTGGCTCACCGGGAACGTGTGAGATCACTCCCAGGCTGGACTCTCGGACTTCCCAAACTCGCTTGACCTGCTGTTTGTCGGTGAACAGGCGCATCTGTGGCGGTTTCGCACTCTTACTCAAGTCTGCCATCAACCCGCGCGCCTGAGCTTCCGCTCCCGAAGCGGTGTCCGCGCCGAACTCCGCCAGCAGCCAGCCACCGCCCTGGGGCAACAGAGCCAGCCCTTCGGAGTTGATCCCTTTCCGCCGGGTGTACTCAACCAACAGATCGTCGATGCCCTCGAGCCCGATCGGCTTGTGCGCCATGATGTCCGGCGCGTGGTCGGCGCACTGGTAGATATCCGGATACGCAATCAGCAGCAAGACGCGTTCCGGCGGGCTTTCCACCAGTCGGCAAGTGGCTTCGAGCACGGTTACGCAGGTTCCTTCCGAGCCCACCAGCGCCCGCGCAACGTGAAAGCCATTTTCCGGTAGGAGATAATTGAGGTTGTATCCCGAAACCCGCCGCGGAATGTTGGGATAGCGTTGGCGAATGAGATCGCCATAGCTGGCGGCTAGAGTCTTGAGCCGGGTGTAGATCTCTCCCCGGCGGCCGCCCTCTCGAACAATTCTTTCTAACTCTTCGCTGCTGGTCTGGCCCACTTGCATCCGCAGACCATCGTAGGTGAAGATTTCCAACTCCTCGATGTTGTCATCGGTTTTGCCCGCCATCACCGAATGCACACCACAAGAGTTGTTGCCGATCATGCCGCCCAGGGTGCAACGATCATGCGTGGCCGGATCCGGCCCAAAGGTCAGGCCACGTTTCTCGGCGGCATTGCGCAGATGATCGAGGATCACTCCCGGCTGAACCCGCGCCCGGCGGCGCTCCGCGTCGATTTCGATAATCCCCGCCAGGTACTTCGACAGGTCGAGAACGACCGCGACATTGCAGCACTGTCCCGCCAACGAGGTTCCGCCACCTCGGCAGAGAATGGGTGCGCCGTATTCACGAGAGAGGGAGATGGCAGCGATCACGTCATCTACATCGCGTGGAATCACGACGCCAATCGGGACTTGGCGATAGTTCGATCCGTCGGTGGCGTACAGGGCGCGGCTGCCGTGGTCAAAGCGCACTTCACCTCGCACATGACGGCGCAACGCTTCGGCCAGCGCCGCCGCATCCACGACATCAGACTTGGCGGCGCGGGCGAGTTCGGCGAATTTATCCTGCATGTGGCGGTGGCGGCTAGTTGGTGGAATTGCTGCCAGGGGGTTTGCCGGTCACGTTGGCGATGTGAATCCGCGTTTTCCCGTCCTGTGGCTCAATGCTGACGGTAATCATGTTTTTCTTGTCGCTGGAAATAATAGCGTAGTGGTCTCCCTCGGAAGACACGATGTTGGCGTTGGGAAGCTCCGATTTGTAGAACTCCGCGACCTTATCGGCTGAATCGCTGGTTTCAAACTCCGCCGCGGCGGTATGCATTCCTCCGAAGGTCGCAACCGACGCGCTGCCCTTCAGCGCCGTGGCGCCGGGATACACCGCAACTCCTAAATTGTTGGCGGCCTCTTTGGCGTTGTCGCTGCTCTCCACCGTGCCAAAGGGAGTCTCCACCTTTACGTTCCCATTGCGCTCTTCGATGTGAGTCCCTTTGATGGCTTTGTGGACCAAAAATGCCATTGTGCCGAATCCCAAAATACCTAGTCCGACAATCACCGCCACAACGATCAAAATGATTTTCAGGGCGTTGCTGCTCTGCGGCTGTGCTGCGGGAGTGGAACTCGCTGGAGAGGAAGCCACAGGATGGGAGCCGGTCATGGGGCTGGTCGAGCCGCATTTGTTGCAAAACTTCGCCCCCGGTTCAAGCGTTGCGCCGCAGGAATTGCAGAATGCCATAGATCACCTCGCGTGGCTCTTCGTACAGAGAGCGGAGTATATCGCAAGTCGGCCTGCCGGCGTGGGACGGGCTCAGCTCCAAAGCCGGGTGGCGTAATCCGCCATAGCCAGCGACAACAAGAGCAGCAGCCAGAAGACGCCCGCCACGATCACCACCTTGGTCATCTTCTCACTCGTGTACTTTACGTGCATGAAGAACAGGGTGACCAGCAGCGCCTTGATGGTAGCAATGCTCAGCGCCACGATGGGATTCAACGGCCCCAGGTTGATGAAGGCAGCGCCCACGGTCACGCCCGTCAGGAGCAGCAGGATAAAGAAGATCGCCACATAAAATTTCCGTGAAACCGTGTGTTCTGACATAGCTCTCTCACCCATGCCGGCTGATCAGGTACAGCAGAGGAAACAAGAAGATCCAGACGATGTCCACGAAGTGCCAGTACAACCCCGCGTTCTCGATGGGCGTGTAATACTCCGGCGTGTAATGCCCTTTCCAAGCCAGGAAAGTCAGCCCGCTGAATAGGCCCACGCCGATGATCATGTGCAAAGCGTGCATGCCGGTCATGGCGAAATAGAGCGAGAAGAAAAGTTCAGCGTGCTGCGGATCCACTGGAGGCTGCTCGGGGTGGCCGGTCATCCTCTGCCTTTCGAAGTGGAAGGAAGGGCCTGGAACGTGATGATTCTCGAACTTCTCCGAGTATTCCACTGCCTTAACACCAAGGAAGGTGCAACCCAGCAGGATCGTCGCCAGCAGATAACCGACCAACTGCTTGCGGCTGCCGGCCTGCGCCGCGGACACCGCCAGCACCACGGTGAGGCTACTGCCGATCAAAACCGCGGTGTTGATAGCGCCGAGACGGATGTCCAGGCTCTGGCTAGCTGCGGCGAAGTCGTTGAAGTGGTAGAAGCGGTAAACCAGGTAGGCGCAGAACATGCCACCGAAAAACATGATTTCCGTCACCAGGAACAGCCACATGCCCAGGCTGGCAGCGTTCTTCTGCTGCTCCATATCGGCGAAATGGTGCCGCAGCGCCGGATGGTGTGGGACGACGGCGGCTGGGCTATCGCTGCTCAACTGGGACCCCCTTGTTGATGTGCTCGTAGTCGTAAGCTTCGAAATCGACGACAGGAGTCTCGTCGAAATTGAAGGTGGGCGGCGGAGAGCTGGTCATCCATTCCAACCCGGCCGCATTCCACGGATTGTCGGGCGCGGGCTTGCCGTAGCGCATCGACCACAGGAAATACACCATCGGCAACAGATACCCAACTCCCAGGATCGTCGAACCTGCGGTGGACAAAACGTTCAGCACCTGGAACTCCGGTGAGTACTGCCAGTAGCGGCGGGGCATTCCGAGATAGCCGAGAATGAATTGCGGGAGGAAGGTCAAGTTGAAACCGACGAAGACGATCAGCGCCGCCAGGCGTCCCCAGCCTTCCGGATACATGCGGCCAGAAATCTTCGGCCACCAGAAATGCATTCCACCCAAATACCCCATGAGCACGCCGCCCACCATGATGTAGTGGAAGTGCGCCACCACGAAATAAGTGTCAGTCACATGCACGTCAATGCCGAGACAGGCCAGGAACAGGCCCGTGAGACCTCCGATGGTGAACAGGCCCAGGAAGCCGAATGCG
>JBGQBN010000108.1:0-4131 GCA_041494805.1 Terriglobia bacterium
CATACAGCTATTTATTTCGCGGTTGCAGGGAAAGTAGTGCCATGCCGGTTTTTGCGGGGAATGTTTTCTCAATGAGATGGACGACACGAATGAGGGAGCGACAATGAGAATGTGGAAAGTGATGTTCTTGGCTGTGGTGCTTGCCGGTTCGCTCTTCGCCCTCACGGGCGCTGAAGCGCAGAACTTGCAGCGCGGCGAAATCCGCGGCTTCGTGTACGACACGTCGCACGCGCTCGTGCCGAATGCAAAGGTGACGATTTCCAATTCCTCCACAGGTTACAAGCATGAGCTTAAGACCGATGCGAGCGGATCCTACGGCTTTCCCCAACTACTCCCCGGAGTTTATGAACTCAAAGCGGAAGCGTCGGGGTTCGCAGTCATAGTGGTCACAGACGTGGTGGTGGAGATCGGAGCCAGCCTCAGCTACGACATTACCCTGCCTGTGAAGGGGCAAACGGCGACGGTGACGGTGTCGGCGGCAGCGACCGGCCCCATCGACACGTCAACGACGGGCATCAACCAGGTGATCAACCAGAAAAATCTGGAGAATCTGCCGCTCTCGGGGCGCGATTACCGCGACCTGGCGGAGCTGAGCTCGTCAGCGCAGGTGGTGCCAGGATTGCGCGGGGGCATCCGCTTGGGCGGCCAGCAGAGCGATTACCTGGGCATGGTGATTGACGGCCAGGACAGCTTCAACAACTTTTTTGGTGAAATTTTCGGGTCGCTCGAGACGAAGAATTTCACGATTCCGCTCGATGCTGTGCAGGAATTCCAGGTAGTGACCAACGGGTTCGCCCCGGAATTCGGACGGGCGACCGGCGGCTTGGTCAACGTGATCACCAAATCCGGCACGAATCAGCTGCATGGGGAGGCGCACGAATACTACCGTGGGAGCAATCTCACCAAGGACGATGCCGTCGGCGAAGCGCCGAACATCACCCACCAGAATCAGTTCGGCGGTTCCGTCGGGTTCCCGATTCACAAGGACCGCCAGTTCCTGTTCCTCGCGACGGATATTCAGCGGGAGAATGGTCCGCTTACCTCAAACCTCTGTGGCGCCGGGACCTTGGCAGATTGCAACGCGACGCTGAGCGGATTCACGGGACCGGTCTTCGAGCCTTGCGCACCGGCGGGAGCTGCGCGACGCGTCCCCGCAGGAGGAGCGCCTCCTGGAACATGCGGCCCGGGAGAGGTGCCATTGCCCGGCCCAAATACGGCAGGGATCTTCCTTCCCGCGGCTTGCAATCAGAATCCGTCGGCGGGGGAGTCAGTCCTGCATTCCTGCTACGGGGTCGATTCGTTGGCGGGCTTCAACGGGGCGCATAACCAATTCCAAAATCTGTTCACTATTCTGGGCCACTATGATTTCCAATTCAGCCCGGCGAATCACTTCAGCATCCGAGGCTACGGTACCCGCAATCATACCAGCGGGTTCACGGGCGGGCTTGGCCAGAACGAAACCTCAGCAGCATTCGGGGAGACCGAGAACTTCATCAATCAGGGAATCAGCGGTGTTTTTGCGTTGAACACGGTGCTAGGCAGGAAGGTGAATGAAATTCGCGTCAGCATTCAGGGAGAGACCCGCAAGAGGCACTCGAACGGCCCCGGTGAGCCGACACTGCTGATCGGGTCATTGGGCACCACGCCACCGCCGATTCTGGCCGGCCAGCGGTATTATCTGCCGATCAACGGCGATAACGGGAAGTTCCAGGCCGCTGACAACTTCTCGTACTCATTTGGCAAGCATGACATGAAGTGGGGCGGCGACGTGGACACGTTCGTGGACCGCAAGGACACTTTCGCAGGATGGAACGCGGGCTCGTATGTGTTCAACTCCCTTGCCGACTTCCAGAGCGGGACCGTTAGCGGCGTTCCGTACGCGCAGGACGTCGGGTTAAATAGTGTGCCACTATTCAGTGCAGCAACGATTTTCCCCGCCTACCAGACAGGGCTCGGACTCTACTGGCAGGATAAATGGGCGATTACGCCACGCTTCACGCTGACCTACGGGGTACGTTGGGATGGCACCTGGAACCCGCAACCGCAGACTCCCTTCCCCGGCAGCGTCGTGTATGGCGGCCACGGAGCAATCGGGGCGGGCACAAGCATCATCCCAGTTCCAAGCCGCGTCCCGAATGATTTCAAGCAGTTCGGGCCAAGGATCGGTTTTGCCTGGAACGTAGGCTCAAATGAGCACCCTCTCGTTCTTCGCGGGGCTTGGGGCTACTACTATGCTCAGACTCCAACGCTCTTCCTGCCCAGTGCGGGCGGGGGAAAGACGGCGGGAGTTGTTTGCTTCGACCTTCCTCTCTGCGCACCAGCCGGTGGCAATGCTTTTCCTTACATCCTCCCGAACAATGTCCCGGAGGACGTTAATGGGCTTTGCGCGAGCGCTAACCCAGCGATCGGATGTCCGGGCATCAACTATGTGGACCCCAAGTACCGGAACCCGCGGGTCTCGAATCTGACCGGCAGCGTGGAATATGCCTTCGCGCGCAACTGGACGGTGACAGGCTCATTTGCCTGGGTCAATTCTCAGCATCTGAGGACGGGAGGATACGGCACGGAAGAGGCGTGGGCGCGAAATTTCGTGCCGGTGGGGACCGATCCACAGGGGCGAGCCATCCTCGACGGGGCAAACTTGTTCTTCGATGGCTTTTTCCTAATACCCCTTCAAACAACTCTTGACCCAAAGCAAGCGTTTTTCCAGAATACGACCGCGAGTTTTTCGCACGGGAACTACGTCTCCGCCGTTGTGAATGTGAACAAGCGCTTCTCTAACCATTTCCAGGTATTCGCCAACTACATCTGGTCGCGAAACAGGGACAACAGTGCGAGCGAGCGCGATACCGATACCTACTTCGGCCAGCAGGATCCATTTAATCTGAACCTCGACTACGGGCGCAACGGGCTGGACATCACGCAGCAGTTCAAGGCAGCGGGCGTGTATGAACTGCCTTGGGGCTTTGCGGTAAGCTCCAGTTTCATCGCCCACACCGGCGTACCATTCCCGGTCTACATCAATGTGGATATCAATGGTGACCTGGTGGCCGCTTCCAGTTATAACCACAACAACGACCGCCCGACGATCATGAGGGGCGGTAAGGCAGTCCTTCTGGGTCGCTATCCGTACGACCAGCCAGGGTTCGTGCAATTGGATGCAAGGTTGCAAAAGGATTTCCGCATTACGGAGCGGAATCACATCCTATTGTCGGGTGATTTCTTTAACCTCACCAACCGCGGTAACTTGTACTCGAACCCAGATACGAATGGGACGATCGACTACAGTGGGAACTGCACACTGAGGACACCGGCTTCCTCTAATGTTGGACTCGTTGTTACTCCGGGCCCGATCGGGTTCAATTGCACACCGCTCGCTGCCTTGCCGAAGCTTGCTCGACACGGGCCGAACGCCGGCGCCCTCGGGTTCATCAACCAGATCGCTCCAGGAAGCACGCCTTTCGCTTTCCAGGTAGGCGCCAAGTTCGTCTTCTGATGAACAAGGGCCAACCGGGACGACGGCGGTTTCTGCAAGGGCTCGGAAGTTCTTTCATGCTGGCAGCCGCCGGAGGCAAAAGCCTCCGGCGGGCTGCGGCGTTTTCCTCAGTGAGCGGTTCCCCAGTGCGATGGCCGAAACCCATCGGCAGTCCTGTCCTCGATAGTCTCCGCCCGGTGATCGAACACTCCCGCGACGTGCGCACGAATGTGGACAAGATCTTAGAAGTGGCGGGGTGGATGGCCTACGAAGAACTGCCGATGCCAGAGTACCCGCTCCCGGCAGGCATCAAGGCCAGCGACCCGAACGACATCATCGATCTGATCATGGTGTCGGACGCGATTGATACGGCTTTCACGGATTTCAAAACGCACGTCAAGTTTCAGGTGGATTACGAAGGGCAGCGCTGGTCCGATTCGGATGCGATGTTCGCCTGTCTAAAGCGGGCGATGAATAGCGGCGTCCCCATCCTGGACGGGCAATACCTGGCGAAGCTGACGCGCGCGGAGATGGCGCGGATTTTTGCGGGCAATATCGAAATGCCCATGCTGGACGAGAAGACGGAAGTGTGGAGGCAGGTGGGCGCGGTGCTGGTGGAAAAATACGGTGGGCGCTTCCACAACTTCATCCACTCG
>JBGQBN010000112.1:0-2466 GCA_041494805.1 Terriglobia bacterium
CCTGTCGACTGGCATAACACCCCCTTCGGCAAACTGCTCGCCCTCCCGAAAGACGGAAAAGCAGTGACCAGCTGGACCGACCGGGATACTGCTCTCCTGGATGTGGCGAAAGGCATCCGGGCTGTGGCCTCTGAAGTCAGGGACATCGCTCAGACAGCCTCGGCGCGCGCCGCGGAAGTACGTCGTGCTGGGCAGCCCGCCCGCCACAATTCCCCCGCCCCGCAGCCGGGCAAAGGTGTGGACAATGCAAATCCACATTGCGATATCGATCCGTACACACTGACGCTCCATGACTTGTTCATGAGGGACTTCATAGGGCAGAAGGTTGGTGCTACTTGGCAGATTGGGGAGCCAAGGGATATTCCGGGAAGCATGATCAAATGGTGGGTGGTTATCGATCTACAGGCAAGGTCAAGATTTCTTGAGTTCTACATGACCCTTGCTAAAGACACTTACAACATGTGCAGGATCATTGCAGAATCATACATGCAAGCGCTTCAGTATCCGGAGACGATTGGAGTGATGAGACAGGGGCCGGCGGTCGGTGAATCGTCCGGGCATTCATCAGATGAATCAGTGTTCACGGGCGCCGTATTCGTGTACTACGAGGGACACCTTTCTGACAAGCAAGTTGTGGAGTTGACCACTCTCTTCGCATCGAAACACCTTAGAGTCTCATTTCGTGGCCCCGCTTATTTGGCCAATCGGAAGGCAGCGGTTATGCCGGCGCCAGTGCAGATTCGTTCGTCTGAGCCAAAGTGACAATCGCAGGAGTCACCCACAGACATCGGGAGGTTCTACCGCCGCTCACGAGACCATCCCAATCGGGCGAGTCACGGACCGCTCTGGGCTGGGCGAGGATGGTGCTGTATCCGTAGAAAAGATCGACATCGCCCAGTGGATTTCCGACGAGCGACCGTCCGGAGGTTATAAATTGAACTGTGTAAACGGCCATCGAAAGGATCACACTAGGGAGACCCGATGGCTATCGACCTCAAACTCATTGACAAATTGCTGGCGGACTACAAGAACCCAGAAGACATCATAGGCGAGAACGGTCTGCTGAAGCAGCTGACCAAAGCTCTACTGGAGCGGGCCATGCAGGCCGAGCTGACCGAACATCTCGGCTATGAGAAGCACGACCCGGCCGGCCATAACAGCGGGAACTCGCGCAACGGCGCGACGACCAAGACGCTGAAGGGCGATTTCGGGGAGATGCCGCTGGAGACGCCGCGCGATCGCAACGGCAGCTACGAACCGAAGATCATCGGCAAGAGCCAGACGCGCTTCACCGGTTTCGACGACAAAATCATCTCTATGTACGCGCGGGGCATGAGCACGCGCGAGATCCAGGGGCACCTGGAAGAGATCTACAAAGTGGAGGTGAGTCCGACGCTGATTTCCAACGTCACCGAGGCGGTGATGGAGGAGGTCAAGAGTTGGCAGAGCCGCCCGCTGGATTCGGTATATCCGATCGTGTACTTGGACGCCTTGGTGGTGAAGATTCGCGAGACGGGCCACGTGCGCAACAAGGCGATCTACGTGGTGATTGGCGTCAACATGCAAGGCAACAAAGAGGTGCTGGGGCTATGGGCGGGTCAGGCCGAGGGAGCGAAGTTCTGGCTGCAGGTGCTGACAGAGCTGAAGAACCGGGGCGTGGCCGATATGTTCATCGCCTGCGTGGATGGGTTGAAGGGGTTCCCCGAATCGATTGCGACGGTGTTTCCGGAGGCGCAGGTACAGCTGTGCATTGTGCACCAGGTGCGAGCATCGCTGAACTATGTATCGTGGAAACAGCGCAAGGCGGTGGCCGCGGATTTACAGCCGATTTACCGCGCCAGTACGGTCGAAGAAGCCGAACAACGGCTCAATGAGTTTGCCGCGAAATGGGATGGAGCGTACCCCACCATCAGCCAGATGTGGCGCCGGAACTGGGAGCACTTGACCCCGTTTTTCGCCTACCCGGCCGACATTCGCAAGGTGATCTACACCACCAACGCGGTGGAGTCGCTGAATATGTCGCTACGCAAGGTGATCAAAACCCGGGGCTCGTTTCCCAATCAGGAAGCCGCTATGAAACTGCTGTACCTGGCTCTGGAGCACATCGCCAAGAAGTGGACCATGCCGGTGCAGAACTGGAAGGCCGCCTTGCAGCGCTTCGCGATTCTGCTCGGCGACCGCGTTCCGAAAGCGGAGTTGGCGTAAATCGTCACAGCATGAAGAATCGGAAGAAGAGCATTTCTGGGATGGGGGCTCTGCCCCCAAACCTCCGAGATTTAGCGCTTTCGCGCCAGGATTCCTGGACCGAGAGGCGAGCTGCGCTCGCCATCTCGGAATCCCGGCCCCTGAGTCGGCGCTCGGGTTGCGTCTCCGCAGATCCCTACCCTCCGCTCAGGTCCGTTCAGTCTACCAGGGATGGAAGCTTTGAAAAGTGTGGCCGTTTACACAAAAAACTTGACGCGCCCG
>JBGQBN010000014.1:0-81407 GCA_041494805.1 Terriglobia bacterium
ACGTATAAAGGTTTTGCAGACCTCTCCCTTACCACTTGGGTACCGCGCCCTACCACTTAAACTAGCGTCATACGCGGAAAATGTCTATCCGCACCCATAAACTGGCCGGAAATGGAAAAAGCCCACGCCGGTGTGGGGCTTTCCGGAAAACTGGAGCGGGAGACGGGATTTGAACCCGCGACTTCGACCTTGGCAAGGTCGCACTCTACCACTGAGTTACTCCCGCTTTGCCAATCTGATTATAGCGAAATCAGTGGTCAGTGGTCAGTGGCTAGTGATCGTGGTCTTACGTACTATCCACTGGCCACTATCCACTGGCCTTTTGCATGGCTTCGTTGGCCTTGGCAGTGATCTGATTCCGCACGTCCCAGAGCTCCTTGTAGAAAAGATGCTCCATGCGTTGATGAAGGACTTCGACCGGCGTCCCAATGGTGCCAACTACCCCGCCACCGATGATCCTCTGCGCCAGCTTCAGATGATGAAAGCGGAACAGGTGGACGCGTTCATCAAAATCAAGCAGCCGTTCCGCCACATCATGCAGGCCGAAGAATTCGTCGTGCCGGCGGTAGAGGTCATCCACGCTGAGGTCAGCTTTGTGCATCTGAGAGTAAAACGCTTCGCCCAGACGTGGACCGATGTGGAGCAGTGCCAGGAATCCCGGTGAGTCCAGCCCGCTGCCGTGTCCCAGCCCAGCGCGAATGATGTGGTAGTCGTACGGCGTAATGGTTTCCAGGACGTGCAGCAGGTAGATGGGGTAGTCCAGCATCTGGTTGGCGCGGCGCTGCAGGCGGGCCGCGTTCGAGAAGTCGCCTTCGGCAATGCAGCCACGGGCGCGCTCCAGTTCCCAGGCAACCCCCTTCAGCAGCAACTCCGAGGCCTGGTGTACCACCTGAAAGGTCATTTCATCTTTGTGCAGGAATTCTTCCGGGCGCTTCTGCAGCGACAACAGCTCATCCGTATGCAGGTAGCGCTCGTAATCCGACGCTCCTTTGCCCGGCAGAATCGGTTTTCTCAGATCGTCCATACGGGTTTCAATCAACAATCAAAAATCAACAATCGCCTAGTCCCTGTGACCAATCCACTGCGGATCCTTCTCCGCTGTGACGATCTCGCCATCGCGCATGTGAATGACACGATCGCCATAGCTGGCAGCCTCAGGGTTGTGAGTAATCATGAGCACCGTCTGTCCCAGTTCCTGGTTTGACTGCCGCAACATGCTCAGCACAATTTCCGAGTTCTTCGAATCCAGATTGCCGGTAGGTTCGTCGGCCAGCACGATCGCCGGCTTGTTGATCAGAGCCCGCGCCAGCGCCACCCGCTGCTGCTCGCCGCCGGACAACTCGGAAGGACGGTGATGCAGGCGCTTCGTCAGTCCCAGCAGGCCGCAGATCTTGTCGAAGTACGCCGGGTCCCGCTGGCCATTGGCGCCGGCGATGTCCAGGGCAATGTCAATGTTGGAGCGCGCATCGAGTGTTGGCAGCAGATTGAATTTCTGGAAAACAAATCCGATCTTGCGCTTGCGCATGCGGGTGCGCTCGGCATCGGAAAGTTGCGAAAAGTCGTCTCCATCAATGATCACGTGACCCGAGTCGGCGCGAGTCAGTCCACCCAGCAGATAAAACAACGTGGACTTGCCGCTCCCCGAAGGGCCCACGACACTCACAAACTCCCCCTTTTGCACGCTAAAGGAAATGCCGCGCAGCGCGGGCACGTCGATCTTACCCACGCGGTAGGTTTTGTGCAGTTCTACGGCTTCGATCAGGGCGGCCATCCAAATAATCTATGTTACACGAAGCCCGCGGGCACGTGGGCATTTTGGGCGCACTTCACTCTGGGGTCTTGGGCCAACCGAACTGGGGAGCCTCAGGCAGCGCCGACTTGGGCGGAGGAAGGCTGGGTCCGCGACTGCGCCCGCTTGGGTCCACGCTTGCGGACCAGCAGCACGCGGATGCGCTCCAGCAGTTCGGCGGGCGCGTACATACCCTTGGGCAGGAAAACATCGGCCCGGGTGTCGCGGTCGCAAATCCTGACTTTTCCCGACAGCAGGATGGCGGGAGTTTGGGGCGAGATGCCCTTGATTTCGTCGATCAGTCTGGTTCCGTCCAGGCCGGGCATGATGAGATCCGTAAGCACCAGATCCACCCCGCCCTTTTTGAAGCGTTCCAGGGCTTCTTGGCCGCTCGCGCAGGCCACCACGCGGTAGCCCCGCGTCTCCAGCATGACTTTGCGGATGGAAAGTGCCTGCTCGTTGTCGTCAACGCAGAGTATCGTTCGTTTCGGTTTCATTCTGTTTCCGAAGTGGCGCGTGACACGGCGCCGGGGGACCCGAAAACCTTTTTTCCTGATCTGGGGAATTCAGAGCGACATGAATCGTAAAGCCGCAGCCGGTAGATGTAAAGTGCCGCCGATGCTAATGGGAAATTTGCCCCATTGAAAAATTCCGGCACTTGTGCATGGCGTCATTTTCTGCCGTAATTGTAAGAAATTTCAGAAAGCCACTTCGCCGCGCAGAACTTCGACAGCGTTGCCTCCCACGCGGACGTTAACCACCCGGTTATCGGTGCCTGAGGCGCGGACAAAAATACGGCTGGGCCGCCGCATTTCAACTCCTTGCTCGATCAGGACGCGCTCCTCCGATTGGGCCACCCCATGCGCGACCATCCACGCTGCTGTACACCCTGCAGCGGAACCGGTAGCCGGGTCCTCGCCGTTGTAGAAGATCATGCGTGCATGCAGCCGGGCAGCGGGGTCAACCGTCTCGCGGGACACAAAGTAGAAAAACTTGCCGCCCGCGCGCTGCAGGTATTCCGCCGAACTCGCCATGTCGACCCGCAAACGCCGCATCATTTCCAGCCCGCGCAGCGGGACCACGGTGAAGGGCACGCCCGTCGAAACGGTCTGGATCGGCAGGGAGGGGTCAATGTCGCCATCGCGCAAACCGGCCGCGCGTACCACGGCCTCGCGATCGTGCAGCGGCCCGAACTTGGGGTCCACTTGGGACATCTCACCAAATACCGGCTGCCCTGGCACTTCCTCGAAGCGCACGGGCACCTTGCCCACGTTGAGGTCTAGCGCAACTTCGGCAGCCCCACTCAATTCCCCACTTGAACCCCCATTTGAGTTTCGGAGCACGAACGCGGTTCCCAGCGTGGGGTGGCCGGCGAACGGCAGCTCTTCTTCCACCGTGAAGATGCGGACCCGCACTCCGCGTTCGCGCTCGGTCGCGGGGTCGCGGGGCAGGATGAAAGTGGTCTCGGAGAGATTCATCTCCTTGGCCAGGGCCTGCATTTGCTGGTCGGTGAGTCCCCGGCCATCAGAGAAAACAGCTAGCGAATTGCCCTCGAAGGGGGTTGACGAAAAGACGTCTAACTGTACGAAGGGAAACCGACGAAGTTCTGTTGCCATAGCTGTTTATTGTAATGTGGGCCGGTTTGACTGAACTTTCACTGCCGCGTATTCTAATCGATGTATGCGTTTGCGCTCCATGCCGGTCGCCCTGTGTTGTTGTAGTCGGGCGTCGGTGTGTGAGTAGAGCCAGACGCGACCTTTAACCCACCCGGCGCCGGTCGAGCAAGGCCAAACTAAAATTCCAGAGGTAAAGGAGATGAACCGTGTCCTTACGTATCAATGAAACCGCCCCCAATTTTACGGCTGAAACCACCCAAGGCACGATCAACTTTCACGAATGGATCGGCGACGGCTGGGCAATCCTGTTTTCCCACCCCAAAGACTTTACCCCGGTCTGCACCACCGAACTCGGCTACATGGCAGGCCTCCAGCCCGAATTCACCAAGCGAAACACCAAGATTATCGGACTGAGCGTGGACCCAGTGAGCAATCACAGCAAATGGGCAGCCGATATCGAAGAGACTCAGGGCCACAAGGTGAACTACCCGATGATCGGCGACACCGACCTCAAAATCGCCAAGCTGTATGACATGCTCCCCGCTGCCAGCGGAAGTACGTCCGAGGGTCGCACCGCCGCCGACAATGCCACCGTGCGCACCGTATTCGTAGTCGGTCCGGACAAGAAGATCAAGCTGATGCTCAGCTATCCCATGAGCACCGGCCGCAACTTCGACGAAGTCCTGCGGGTCCTCGACTCGATCCAGCTCACCGCCAAGCACAAAGTCGCCACGCCGGTGAACTGGAAGCAGGGCGGCGATGTTATCATCCTGCCCTCGGTGTCGAACGACGAAGCAAAGCAGAAGTACCCTGGGGGCTGGCAGTCGCCCAAGCCGTATCTGCGCATAGTCCCCCAGCCGAAGTAGCCAGATCTCGTGTAGCGCGGACCTGCCCTGAGCGCAGTCGAAGGGGCCCTCGCCCGCGAAGTTCTTCGCCACGGATTGGCACGGATAAACACGGATCAGATTTGGGGTTTTGCGCTCAGTCCTGATCCGCGCTAATCCGTGGCGCTTTGCCTGCCGATACCCCCGCACGTCTAGTTTGTTGCGCCACCGCGGAGTCCCGGGCTACCTACCCTGCCGCTCGCTTTTGCGGGGAACATACCCCGCCATTGGATGATGAATTCCGGAACCAGCAGGGACAGGGCGATGCATGTCCAAACCACGTACGTGACTCCATCGAGTCCCATGCGAGTGATGGCAGGGATCGCCTGCACCACCCGTACCTCCAAAAAGATAAGTGCGATGGCGTAGCTTCGCACCACCCATTGCCGGTGCTGCGGGATGTTGCCCCTTCGTGCACAGAGAAAGGCGGCTCCCGTGGTCAGCATCCAGGCTGTTGCCTGCACCACTGCAGCGACGGAGAGAATTGGCGGGGTATGGACAATGCCAATATAAATCGCAAGCGGACTACAGATGGCCACGCCCGCGACGTAACACCTGCCGACGATGCGATGCAGCCGCAGATTACGCTGCCGGATCCGCTTGGAGAACTGCAACGGGCCGAGGAATAGCGCTAGCGTTCCGGCAATCCCATGAGGCAGCAGCCACCAACGGATGTCATAGAAATGTTTCCAATCCGCGGAGCTATGGTCGATGATCCACTGCTCGTTGTGGTAGATGACGAACAGGGCCATCAAGCAAAATATCCCAAGCAGAACGTACTTGGCCTGAAAACCACTCGCGCGTTCCGGGTGAGTAATAGGGAGACTCATGATTTTATTTGGGAGACTCTGGATTTCTCCAAGGCCGTCAGGATATTCTCCGCGCCCAGAGAACACAAGGTGGACACAGCGGGGCAAAAGTCTCAGACAGTTCGGGAATCCTTGCCGGGCGCCCTTTTATGATGCGTGGCCCAGCTTTTGTCGGAGAATATTTTAACAGATCAAACCGGAATGCCTTACGTTTCACGTTCCTTGGCGAAAACCTGGGCTTCTGCGTCACTCCCCAGACTCTTTCTTCTCCTCCATCATTACGCTCCGCAAGGCCCGATTGATCCGTGTCTGGTAGCCGCGCCCCTGCTTCTTGAACCAGGCCAGCACATCGGCGTCCAGACGCAGCGTGACCGGCTTTTTGATCGGCCGGTACAGCTCCGCCATCTCTGCAGTCAGATCATGCGGGTGTTTCGCCTGATCGACTGAAGCCTTCAGCCTGGCAATCTTCCCTCTGGCAGTTTGTCGGCCCTTCGTAATTCTTGTGCGTCGTTTCATTCACAAATATGTATATAGCTGCACGTACAAATTCGCTAGTACAAAATGTTCCACGTGGAACACTTCGACGACTCTGCGATCTTCTGCCAGGCCTATGCAGCGAATGAGCACTCCAGCTAACATGGAACCGCAAGCCGTTGATGGGCAAGCACGGAAGCGCATGGGGTCCGGTGATCCTCCCGGTCTTCAAAACCGGCGGGCGGCAGGTTTTCCTGTCGCCGGTGGGTTCGACTCCCACTCGCTTCCGCCAATCTGAACTGGCGTGAGTCAGAACGGCTTGCCGTTTCGAACCCAGGTAAAGTCGATGCCGGAGAGCCGGGAATTGCTGCTGGCGGTACGCGACAACCGCACAGGCCTGCTGGGAACACTTGCGATTGCGTTGCCTTCGGAGGTTGTGCAGCAAAAACCTTAGCAGGCCGGGGACATCAGCCACCAGCCAACCTCGGCATGGCCATGGGTGAGCTGGCGACTGATGCTGACAGCGTTGTCTCTGCCGACGCGGTCTTTCTTTCTCTTCTAGCTTTCTCTTCTAGCTTTCTCTTCTAGTTGTCCTCGATCACGGTGATCACGCCGGCCATGGGAGTGCCGAAATTGCCGTGCTGGTCCTGGATCCCGCCATCCGGTCCCGGTGCGATGGGCTGATTCTCACCGTCCAGCATGGCGTGAAAACGGCAATAGAACGGGAATGTGCCGGGATGCTTGAATTTCAGTGTGAACGTACCCCCGTTGGCCGGCAGGATTACATCCGTGCCGCGATGGCCGGCGGTGTTGAAGGCATCGACACTGACCACGGTGTGGTCATCAGCGTCGTTGTTGACCCACTGGACCGGCTGGCCGACTCGAACGGTAATAGCAAACGGCGTGAATCGGTCCTCCAGGGGCACCATGATTTGACGCGCTGTTGGGAGAGCGCCTCCCGCCACGCCTTGGTTGGAAGCACCCAACACGAGCAGGCATACTACAAGTAACGTAAGTGCGGACCAGCGGAAACGGAGGGCACACATAAGTTGATCCTTTCTCTTTTTCAGCCGATTCTCTAGGAGTTCGTAGGTAACAGAATCATTCAACCGGCGCAGCACGATACCGCGCCCCACTAATCGCGGTTGTCAAGGACATGTCAATTTCTCGTCACGGTTTTGTCTTTGGGGTAAGGCAATGAAGCGCTTTGGGACGGTTCTTCTTGCCTGTCGAAAGTGAAGGTTTTGTTAGACGCTCTAAGAAAGGGGCATCACCAGGTCAGGGTTGTAGGTTGGAGTGTCTGGCGGCCGAAGATTCCTTCGGTAGAGTGCTGCAGCACACGGGGATGCGAAGTGACAGCGCGCTTTTCAAAAGCATCCTAGTTTCTTGACGACGACAAGAAATAGCCTCGACTTGAAAACCTACTTCCTCGTGCCTGACGCCACCCGAACTGAAAGGGAGGCTAGGAGACCACCACCTCGGGTTGATACTCGTCCTCTTGACTGCGCTCGGTAAGTTCCAGGCCCCAGGTTTCGCTACCATTGCCGATGGCTTCCAGCCCGACCTGAAACTCCTTGGTCCCCTCCAACGGCATCACCCAGACCACCCGGAAGTGAATCTTGCGCTGGTGGTACTGGAGCAGAACTTTGTCACCAGTTTTCAGTTGATGACGGATCGCGCCCAGCCGGGCGCCTTGGGTCGTGATGTCCAGAGTATGCGCCAGTTCATGGACTGGTTTATCAGAAATATCCCGAGCCCACACGCGCACTGGCAGCACCATCTTGATCCGTTTGTGGCGACGCTTATTGGTGTCGTTGTCCATTCCAAGTCTCCTGTCCCGCCTATTTTCGTTTCCTGATCTGAGGCTCATATTCGCACTTCGGATGCCACAATGCCGTGCCGGGAGGGACTCGAAAAAACCTTCGATTAGCCAATAACATCAATGGTTTACAGGCCATTGCCCCAGCGAAGGACAGTGCCCGCGATCTATTCCACCCGGCTGCAATCAGCTGAATGACAGATTTTGTCAGAGTGGCCCTCAAGCTGGTCACGTGAATCGTAACTTGCCGGCCGGCAAACTATGACTGCATTGTTGCCAGCCGGCGAGGACTTGCGGGCCTCCACGGTTGGTTGTCAAAGACGGTGCGCCCTCTTTTGCGGGCTTGACTGCTCCTCATTCACCTGGCTGGGCTTACGTGTAGAATTCCGCTGGGGCAGTCTGCAGCGAGGCGGAAAGTGATCGGCCGAAGACTCTCACACTACGAGGTGATGGAGTCCCTCGGAGCGGGCGGCATGGGTGAAGTCTACCGCGCGCACGACACCCGGCTGGATCGCGACGTCGCCATCAAAGTCCTGCCCACCGACCGTCCGCTGCGGGACAATGCCCGCCTGCGCTTTCAGCGCGAGGCTATGGCGGCGTCCTCCCTCAATCATCCCAACATCATTACCATTTACGAAATCAACAACGAGGACAACACCGACTTCATCGTGATGGAGTACGTACGCGGCGCCACGCTTTCGTCCCTGCTCAAGAAGCGCAGCCTGGGACTGGACGAGGCCATGCGATACGGAATCCAGATTGCCGACGCCCTCACCAAGGCCCACGCCGCCGGCATCATTCACCGCGACCTGAAACCCGGCAACGTGATGATCACCGACGACGGTTTGGTCAAAGTTCTGGATTTCGGGCTGGCCAAGTTCAGCGATCCGGCCTCGACGCCCGGTGACATTACTGATCCAGAGGCGACCAATCAGTTTTCCTTGACCATGACTGGCGCGATCACCGGGACCGTGGCCTACATGTCTCCGGAGCAGGCGCGCGGGGATAAGGTGGACACGCGTTCCGACATTTTTTCCTTCGGCATCGTAATCTTCGAAATGCTGAGCGGACAGCTGCCTTTTACCGGACAGAATTCAATCGCGCTGCTGCATAACCTTCACTTCAGTCCTCCCAGGGAGCTAAGCCAGTTGCGGCCTGATCTGCCAGCGCCTCTAGTGTCGTTGGTTTCGAGGATGTTGGAGAAGGACCTGGATAAGCGCATCCAGACCATGGCCGAGGTCGCGACCGAACTGCGCATGGGTGGGAGGGGGCTAGTAGACGGGCCTCTTACCTGGCAGCCCAGCGCGGCGACGATAGAGATAGTCCGGCCCGGTTCGCAATCGGTTTGGGACAAGCTCACAAAGCGCAGGCTCTGGGTAACTGCCGGTTTGATTGTGCTGTTGACGGCCGGAGTCATCGGCAGCCGTTACTGGCCGCGAAAATCACGATCTCCGCAGCCTTCCGCCGCCGTGCAGGAGGCGCCGGTGGAAGACAACGCGTACGCACTCTACCAGCGCGCCCGGGACTACCTGGACCACAGCGACCACGAAGAAAAAGTCGATGCCGCCATCAAACTTCTGCAGCGCGCCGTCGAACTCGACCCCAAGTCCGCGGCCAGTTACGCCGCTCTAGGCGAGGCCTATTACGCAAAAAACCGCATTAACCCTGACGCACAATGGATGAAGCTGGCTTCCGAGTCTGCCAACCGCGCGGTCGCGCTCGACAACTATCTTGCTTCCGGTCACATCTCGCTCGGTTTGGTGAAGATGCAATCGGGAGATTCGGCGGGGGCCGAAAAGCAGTTCCGCGTGGCGGCTGACCTTGATCCGAAGAGCGCAGTCCCCCATCGTAATTTCGGATACCTGTACAACAAGACTGGGAAGCGGGACCAGGCAGTCCTGGAATTGGAACGCGCGCTGCAATTGGATCCCAAGGACTGGAAAGCCCTCGTGACCCTGGGCTGGACTGCCTACCAGGCCGCCAACTACAAAGAGGCAGCCTCCTATTTCGAGCAGGCATTGAGACTCGAACCCGATAGTTTATCGACGCTCCAGAATCTCGGCGCCGTCTACCACATGCTCGGACGCGATGACGATGCTGCCGCCGCATTGCAGCATGCGCTCGAAATGAAGCCCTCGGCCGACGTTTACAACAACCTGGGCACCATCCGCTTCTACCAGGGCCACTATGACGAGGCGGTACCCGCATTCGAAAAGACGGTAGAGCTGAACGCCAACGGTTTCGACAGTTGGGGAAACCTGGGCGATGCCTACCGCTGGTCGTCGGCCCAGAAAGACAAAGCTAAGCCGGCCTATCAGCACGCCATCCAATTGGTCCGCGAGGAGATTGCCAAACATCCCGACCAGTTGGATTTGCGGACCAGCCTGGCTATGTACCTGGCCAAGAGTGGAGACAAGGAGAGTGCCTTGCAGGAATTGAAGCCGGTAGAGCAGGCCCACACCAAGGAACCCAACCTGCTATACATCTCCGCTATGGTGTATGAACTCTGCGGGAACCGGGATAAGGCGCTCAGTTCACTCCTGGCCGCCGTCAAAGGGGGCCAGAGCCTGCAAGAACTCAAGAATGAACCGGAATTCGTATCCTTGCGCGCCGATCCGCGGTACCACTTGACCATCCTGGGCGCCGCAGCGGCTGGCAACAACCGCTGAAGCCACTTCGTAAGTGAAACTAGCGCGGTACTATGTGCCTCCTCCCCTTGACTTTGGCCCAGCCAAGGACTAACGTGCCAACCCTGACCTAATCCCTCGGCCCCTGGAAACGTTAACTTCATCTGAAGGAGTTCATGACTATGCTTTACCTTTACAATTTGGGTATCTCCCTGCAGTCCCCGTTCCCCAGCCAAGCCCGCTTCACCAACGGCGGCACGGGCCTGATGCAGTCCGGGTATTGGCTTACCTGGCAACACGCCAACAATCCCTCTTGGCTTCAGCCCCAGAATGTCGTGTTCCTAAATCAGCCCCTGAATTCGTCCGATTGGGGAAATCCAGTGTCAGACGCCGGCGCTTTTCCGGCAGTTACGGGCGACAGCATCGTGGTACGTGTCTTCCTCGCCGATTCCCCAGCGCCTAGCAATTGCCTGGTGCGCTTGAACGTGGTTTTTGGACACGGCGCCATCGCGCCTGCAACAGCAAATCCGTTGCAGACGCCGCTGCAGTTGACCGGCGGCATGCCGCGTGCGGTGGTGGATACCGACAACAGCGCACCTTCGCAGCCGCCCAGCAGCGACAACGCCTGGGCTTACTCATTGGGTCAGATCTATGGCAGCGGCAACGACTACAGCTTCAACGTAGGGGTTACGCTTATCCAGGGCGGTAACTGGTATACCTTTGGCCACGATCCCCAGGTGCACGTAACCCCACCGGCAGAAGTGGTGGTGGCGGCCTAGTTTCCAGTCGGGCAGTCTCAGACAGGCCACGGTGCGAAGGATCACGCACCGTGGCTTCTTATTTGGGCTCAGGTAGAGGAGTCTTCTCCTTGATTCCGGAGCCTTCCACAATCGTGTAAATGAAGTCTGCGGGAAGATCGCGCAGCACTTCGAGTTTGCCACTCGGCCATTTGATTTCTAGTTCACTCATCTTGTTCTCCGCGCCCAGGCCGAAGTGTAGCCGCGGATCGTTCTGCGAGAGGTAGCTACCGCCGCCGCGCACTTCGCTGAACTGCACCAGCTTGCCGGCTTTCACCGTGACCCGTGCGCCGATTTCCATTCGGTTGCTCTTGGTGCCCACCAGCTTGAACAGCACTCGATGATTGCTGTTTCCACCCTGGTTGAGCAACAGAGTCGGCGGCTCGCCCACGTTCACAATTACGACGTCGACATTTCCATCATTGTTGATGTCGCCGAAAGCGGCTCCGCGCCGGCATGCCTCCGGAATCGTGGAGAGAATACTGGAAACGTCCTCGAACGCGCCATCGCGCTTATTGCGGAACAGCAGCATAGGCTGGCGGTAGCGACCGGCGCCGGGAATGGAATCCACTTGCGGATACACATGTCCGTTGGCCACAAGAATGTCCAGCCAGCCGTCGTTGTCCATGTCGAAAAAAGCCGTGCCCCAGCCGACCAGGGGAAAGCTGGGTTGCGCCAGCTTGGCGGGCCAACTGACATCGGAAAATCCGTCCGCTCCCAGGTTGCGATACAAGGTGTTGGGTTGTTCCGTGAAGTTGGTTACAAACATGGCCAGCCGGCCTTGGTGCAGATAGTCGCCCCAGTCGACCCCCATGGAACCCTGCTGCAGCCCATCGCCACTGAGTGCTGCCCCCGAGAGCATTCCGACTTCTTCAAACGTCCCATCGTGCTGGTTGTGGTAGAGGTAGTTGGGACCGGTGTCGTTGGCGACGTACAGATCGGGCCAGCCATCGTTGTCGTAGTCACCCCAGATCACGCCCAGTCCGTAGTAGTGGTTGGGATCGTCCACACCCGCTTTCCTGGAAACTTCCTCAAATGTGCCGTCACCGCGGTTGTGGAAGAGCATGTCCGATTCCCCCAACATTCCCCACGGACCACACTGCACCAGGATTCCCTTGAAGCGACAATTCTTCTCGTCGCTGCCGAAATTGGGCAAATGGTCCATATCGAAATGCACGTAGCGCGAGACGAACAAATCCACGCGCCCGTCGCGGTCGTAATCGCCCCAGGCCGCGCCGGCGCTGAATCCGCCCACCGCCACGCCAGCCTTGCTGGTCACATCTTCGAATCTGCAATTGCCCAGATTGTGGTACAGCGCGTTTCCACCGTAGCCGGTGACATAAATATCCGGCAGGCCGTCGTTGTCATAGTCGGCCACGGCCACGCCCATACCCCATCCCTTGCGGGTGAGACCGGCGGGGTTGGTGATATCCGTGAATTTGAAGCCGGCGTCCTGATGGTAGAGGGTAATCAAGGGATCACCGCCCTGGCGATAGCGCTCGAGGGTGGATCCGTTCACGGTGACGATATCGAGCTTGCCGTCGTTGTCACAATCGACCAACCCAGCGCCGCCGCTCATGGATTCCACAATGTACTTCTTGTCGGGCGAGGAAATATGAGAGACGGTCAGGCCCGCTTGCTTGGCCACATCTTTGAACTGCGGCACTGGCGTTGTGGAAACTGACGTCTGTGCGAGTGCAAACACCGGAAGAAGCAGGCCCAAGGAGAGGAGTGTACGCATGTTGGCGAGAATTCAGATTATAGCCGAGCCGGTTGCAAGCCGTGTGATTCGGCGCCAGGTGTGTGCCGGGGTTAAGAGTTGTCGCTCTAGTGCTCCGGCTCCGTGGACGTCTTTCCTTTTTGCTTGTTCTTTGTGTTGTCTGTGAAGCACCAGTCCACAAATTTCTGAGTGTAGCGATCCACGACCGCCTTAGGCGCCCGCTGAATCTGCTTGAACTGGAAGTCATCGTGCCTTTCGGTTGCTCCGGCGGGTTCACGGTCGCCAGCAGATATCCATACACGTCGGTTTGGGCGGCCTTCGCGTACTTTGCATCCGGCGGCAGCGCATAGCGCGCGATACGACTTGGGAGGTCACTCCAGAGCATCCGAAGTCTTCACTTGTTTGCCGCGCCCCGACCTTCATTGATGCGGTTAGGGGCCTGGTCTGGTTGTACTGGGGAAGCAGCGATAAACCGGGGTGCGGTTGTTGTGCAGCGTTGAATGTAAGAGTTCAAGCGAAAAAGTGACATCTGCTTGCGGGCTGTGCCTGGCCGGCCGGGACGCCCTCTCATTAGTCTCTTCGCTGATTTACACCATCTCCCACCTCTGATAGATTTGGCGCCTCGGGCAGCCATGGCCCGCTGGAGGAACCTTGCACATCGATCTTTTCCGCATGGAACGAACGCAGTGTCTGTACGAACACGAAGTGGAGTACAACCTGTCGGAGAGCGGCGTTCTTCCCTTGCGTGTGGAAGAAATTCTGGATGGCGCCCAGCACCCGGCTGAGTTTCTCACGCTCGGCCTGAAGTATTGCGAATCGGATGGATCGAAGGAACTCCGTGAACATATCGCGCAGTGGTACGGCGCGACCCGCGACCACGTGCTGGTCACCAACGGCGGTTCGGAAGCCAACTTTACCGCGCTTTGGGGGCTGCTCGAAAAGAACGATCACGTAGCCGTTATGCTGCCCAACTACCTGCAGACGTGGGGGCTGTCCCGCGCTTACGCTGGAAAGACAAACGCGTTTCATCTGGTGGAGCAGCGCGAGAATGGCAAGCCCCGCTGGGCGCTCGACATCGCGGGCCTGCGCCGCGCCGTCACCGGGAAGACTCGCCTGATCGTCGTCACCAACCCGAACAATCCAACTGGCGGAGTGCTGAATGAGCAGGAGATGGAAGAGGTCCTCCGTGTCGCGCGCAAAGCCAACGCCTGGTTGCTGGTAGATGAGATCTATCGCGGTGCGGAAGTCAGCGGCTCGCTTACACCCACCTTTTGGGGACGCTATGACAAGCTGCTGATTACGTCGGGCCTCTCCAAAGCGTTCGGCGCGCCCGGGCTGCGCATCGGATGGATCGTGGGCCCGCCGAAAACCATCGCCAAGCTCTGCTCCTACCGCGACTACACCACCCTGACTCCTACCATGCTCTCCGATCGCTTGGCGCGCATTGTAATGGAGCCCGCTCGCCGCGAGAAAGTTCTGGAACGTACTCGCACGATTATCCGCCGTAACCTGCCGAGGCTGGAGTCCTGGATTCATTCCCACGACGACATTTTCAGCTACATCCCGCCCGTTGCCGGCGCCATTACTTTCTTCCGCTACCAGCTGCCCATTTCCTCTGCCGCGCTTTTCGACAAGCTGCGGCGAGAGCGCTCTGTGCTCATCACGCCCGGTGATCATTTCGGCTTTGGCCGTTACATCCGTGTCGGCTACGGGTACGACATTGATTACACGCTGCGCGGTCTGGCTCGCGTGGACCTTTCTCTGGAAGAACTGAAGAAGAAGGGAAGCCGTGCAAAATCGGTCAGAGCGGTGACCGCCCGCCGCGGCGCCGCCTGACCGTTTTTTACCACAGAGGGCACAGAGGAACACAGGGATAAACCCAGGCGCCTTTACTCTATGGTGCTCTGTGCCCTCTGTGGTTTGCTGTTTCGGCAAATCAAATCGAAATCCGCTCGCCTCGCCCCGCCGCCCTCGCGCGCTCCATCACTAAGGACGCGGCCGCCACGTCCTGCACGCCCACGCCGGTCAGGTCGCAAACAATAATCTCATCATCGGAGGTGCGTCCGACTTTGAGCCCCGCCGTGATCTCCCCCAACTCCACACCGATCTTTTCTTTGGTGATGGCACCGCGATCCACCGCATGGTGAATCTCACCCAGCCGCAGGCATTGCGGCACACTGTCCGCGACAATTTTGTCGGCGCGTGCGAGAACATCCACATCGAGCTCCTGCTTCTCCGGCGAGTCAGCCCCGACCGCAATAATGGTTACACCGGGCTTCAACCACGCAGCCCGGACCAGTGGTCCGCGGCTGGCGGTCACCGTGATGACGACATCCGCTTCCGTGACCGCTTCCTCCACCGAATCCGGCAGCGCGAAATTGCAGGCTGGGATTGCGCGGCTCTTCCCCAGATCGTCGATACAGGCACGCGCCTTGCCGGGATCACGTCCCCAAACCTTGACTTCGTGAAAATTCCGCGCCAGCGCGAGCATTTGTAACTGATAGCGCGCCTGACCGCCCGTCCCAATCACCGCGACCGCGCCCACATCTTTGCGAGCAAGGTATTTCGCCGCCACTGCCCCCGCGGCTCCCGTGCGCAAGTCGGTTATGAACCCGTGGTCGAGGAGAAATGCGGCCGGCGCGCCCGTTTTCGCGTCAAATACGACGACCATTCCATCGTTTGCTGGCAGACCGAGCTGTGGGTTGTTCTGGAATCCCGAGACGATTTTGACCGCGTAGTATGGCCCGCCGCGCAAGTGGCCAGCTTTGACGTGAATCTCGCCCAGGTTCTCGGGCACATCCAGGTGAATTACTGAAGGTAGTTCGGCTTGCCCGGTGGAATAGGCAGTGAAGGCCCGCTCCATGGCCTTGACACACTCGGCCGGATCGAGCAACTCGCGGATTTCTGGCTCACGAAGGACCAGAATTTCGTGGCTCATGCCGTAGAGCGTATCACTCAGCGGCTGGCAGCGGCTGGCACTTTGCCCCGCTCGCGCCATCCTTCAATGATCAGATAGAGCACCGGAATGAAGAAGAGGTTCAGCACGGTGGACATAATCATCCCGCCGAATACGGTCGTCCCCACCGAGTGCCTGCCCTCTTGCCCCGCGCCATGCGCCACCATCAACGGCACTACACCCAGGATGAACGCAAGCGAAGTCATCAAGATAGGACGCAAGCGAATTCTGGCCGCTTCCACCGTAGCCTCCAGCAGCGGCATGCCACGGTGACGCAACTGCTCGGCGAATTCCACGATCAGAATGGCGTTTTTGCTCGATAGTCCAACCAGCATTACCAGCCCGATCTGGCAGTACACGTCGTTCTCCAGACCTCGTAACCACTGAGCTGACAACGCACCCAGCAACGCCATGGGTACTGCTAGCAGCACGATGAATGGCAGAACGAAACTTTCATACTGGGCGGAGAGCGTAAGATACACGACCAGAACCCCCAACCCGAACAACATAACCGTGGTCCGGCCAGAGGCCAGTTCTTCCAGCGACAAACCCGTCCACTCGTAGTTGAATCCCTGAGGCAGGACTTTCTTGCTTAAGTCCTCCATGGTCGCAATGGCTTGTCCAGAGCTGATCCCAGGCGCCGCCGAGCCGTCAATTTCCGCCGAGCGGAAGAGGTTGTAGTGGCTGATGACCTGAGGAGTCGTGGTCTGGGCGATCGTGACCAGGTTATCCAGCGGAATCATGGCGCCAGCATCGGAGCGCACGTAGTACTCCTTGATGTCCTTGGGTTGAGAGCGGAATTGCTTGTCAGCCTGCACATAAACGCGGTAGGAGCGGTTGTTGAAATCGAAATCGTTCACATAGGCGGAGCCCATGTACACGCCCAGCGTATCCGTGACCTGCTGCAGCGGAACGTGCAGGCTTTTGGCCTTTTCCCGGTCAATCGTGACCAAAAACTGCGGGTCGCTCGCGGTATAGCTGCTATATAAACCGGCAAGATCTTTGCGAGCACTGCCCTGCCGCACCATGTCCTGAGTCACATTGGACAGCTCTTCCAGCGTGTGCCCGCCCTGGTCCTGCACTTCAAATTGGAAGCCACCCAACCCTCCGATTCCAGAAACCGCGGGAGGCAGGAAGGGAAGCACCAGCGCGCCTGAAATGCCGGACACTTGGCCGCGCAAGCGGTTCACCACGGCATCCGCCGAATGCTCGGCGCCCTTGCGCTTTGCATAATCCTGCAGCTTGGCGTAAATCACGCCCTGGTTGGAGGCACTGCCTGAGGCGCCGGACCCGGTGATGGCAAAAATGTTTTCAATGTCCCGGTCTTTCTGCATGATCGCCTGCACCTGGTCCTCGATGCTGCGTGTGTATTCCGTCGAAGCACCGGGCGGCGCCTGCACGGCGATCAGGAACCAATCCTGGTCCTCGTTGGGCACGAAACCTTTGGGCACGCGCAGGAACACCACATACGTGAGACCGAGGCCAGCCAGGAACAGCACCACCGCCACTGCACGGAAACGCAGGAAGGCGCGCAGAGAGCGTTGATATCCATGAGTGATGGCGGAGATCACCTTATCGACTTCCTTGAAAAGCCAGATCTTCTCGCCAGGCGTGCGCCCCAGCAGAAGCGCTGAAAGAGCTGGGCTGAGGGTCAGCGCGTTGAACGCGGAAATGGATATGGAGAACGCAATGGTGAGGGCGAACTGGCGGAACAGGATGCCCGTCGTGCCGGGGAAGAAGGCCACGGGGACGAAGACCGCGACCAATACCAGGGAGGTTGCGATGACCGCCCCGGTCACTTCTTTCATGCCGTCCGACGCCGCTTTGCTTGGGCTAGACTCGCCTTCCTGAATGTGGCGTTCGATGTTTTCGATGACCACGATGGCATCGTCCACCACCAGGCCGGTGGCCAGGGTGATTCCGAACAGTGTGAGCGTGTTGATGGAGAACCCCAGCAGCTTGATGAAAGCAAAAGTTCCGATCAACGAAACCGGAATGGTCACCGCCGGAATGATCGTGCTGCGCCAGTCCTCCAGAAAGATAAAGATCACCAGGATGACCAGCACGATGGCCTGGAGCAGCGTAATCAGAACGTCGCGAATCGATTCGCTGACCGCGTCGGTGGTGTCGAAGGCATTTTCGTAAATCATTCCGGACGGGAAGCGCTTGGAAAGCCGCTCCAATTCCGCCAGTGCCAGTCGGTCCACGGCGATGGCATTGGCAGTAGAGAGCTGGGTGATGGCGATACCCACTGATTCATGGCCGTTGTAAATCAGTTCCGAGCCATAGTCCTCGGCCCCAAGCTCCGCCCGGCCAACGTCTTTGAGCCGTACCAGGGTGCCGTCCGCATTGGTCTTGACGATGATGTTCTCAAACTGTGCCGGCTCGCTTAGCCGTCCGATGGCGCGCACGCTGATCTGAAACTGCTGTCCCGCCTTGACGGGAGGCTGTCCTACTTGTCCTGCGGCGATCTCTACGTTTTGCTCCTGTAGTGCACTGACCACGTCGGTTGCGGTGAGACCGCGGCTGGCCATGCGCACCGGATCGAGCCACAGCCGCATGGAGTACTTGCGTTCGCCAAAAATGAAAACGTCGGCCACCCCCGGCACCCGCTTCAGCGTGTCTTTCACGTAGACATCTAGGTAATTGCTCATGAAGAGCGGGGTGTAGCGGTTGTCCGGGGAATACACGGCCGCCCCGAAAACAAAATCCTGCGACGACTTGGCAACCGTGATGCCGGTGGTCTTGACAGCGGCCGGCAGACGCCCCTGGGCTGTGTTCACGCGGTTCTGAATGTCCACGGCTGCCAGATCGGGGTCACGGTCCAGGTCGAAGGTAGCGGTAATCGAACTGGTGCCGTCGTTCCCGCTGGTCGAGGTGATGTACTTCATCCCTTGCGCGCCGTTGATCTGCTGTTCGAGCGGAATGGTGACTGCCGACTCGACGGTTTGCGCACTGGCTCCCACGTACCCGCTGAAGACCGAGACCTGGGGTGGCGCCAAGTTGGGGAATTGCGCGACCGGCAAAGTAGGAATCACGGCCGCGCCCGCCAGAATGATCAGCAGGGCGCAGACGGTGGCGAATACCGGTCGCCGTATGAAGAAGTTAACGAACATGGAGAAGAAAGTGCCTAGTGGTGAGTGGCTAGTGGCTAGTTCTCAATTTTGAAACTAGCCACTGGCCACTCGTCACTAACTACTGAACTTAGCTTTGCGGTACCACCGGCGCGCCATCCACCAGGAACTGTATGCCGGAGACAATCACTTTATCGCCCGGCTTGATGCCATCCAACACTACGTAATCGTTGCCCACCATGTCGCCCACGCGCAGTGGCCTCTGATGCGCAATCAGTTTGCCGTCTTTGTCCTCAGCAACAAACGCGAAGTACTGTCCTCCGACGCGCGACACCGCCAGCACCGGAACCACCGGTCCCTGGCGCGTTCCCCATACCACGCGCGCCCGGATGAATTGGGCAGTCCGCAGCTGGTCGTTGTTATTGGCGATCTTTGCTTTCACCAATACGCTCTGCGTGGTGTTGTCCACCTGCGGCGAGATGAAACTGATCCGGCTCTCCGCCATCACAGCTCCTGCGCTGTCCAAGATCTGTACCGGTATGTTCAGCCTGAGCTGGGATGCGCGCTCCACCGGAACATAGACGTACGCCTCCAGGCTGCCCGGCTTGTCCACCGTAGTCAGGACGGTGGTGTTGGTGACCCGGTCCCCCACGCGCACCGGAATGTCGCCTACGATGCCGCTGGTGACCGCCAGTACGCGATAGTATTGCAGCTGCACTTTCTCCTGGCGCACCTGTGCTTCCAGCGCTTGCAACTGGGCTTGCGCGGCATCCAACGCGGCTTTCGCCTGGTCCACATCTTGTTTGCTGACCACCCCGGCGGCGTAAAGGCCGCTGGCCCGTTCATACTGCTGCTTGGCCCACTCCAACTCGGCCCGCTTGGCGGCCCGCGTGTCCTCCTGGCTCTTCACCGTGGCCTGTTGCTTGGCGGGATCAATCTGCATCAGCGGCCCGCCCGGCGACACGTGATCCCCGGAGTGAACGTAGATCTCAGTGATCTGCCCTTCCACCTGGGGCATGATGACGGCGGAGTCCCGCGACTTCAGCGTAGCCACATACTCGGTGGTGTCGCTGACTGCGACTGAGCGGGCCACCTCAATCTTGACCGAAGTCGGCGGAGGCCCCTGAGGCGAGTCGCCTTTGGCGGAACTCCCGCTGCAAGCGACACCCAGCGCCGCCAGCGCCAATACCGCCGCCAGCAGGGCCTTCGCGGCAATCTTCTGCGGCCTCAACCCACACCACCTGAGTTCCACTGATTTCATTCTCTTTACCCTAACATGCGGCCTCTGAAGGACCAAGACTGGCCAAAGCGCGAAGCGCCCAGACTTGATACGCGATTAGACATTAGAAATAGATTCCTGGTTAGCATCCGGGGACTCGAAAAGAATGAGGAAGAAACCGCCTCTGTCCGTGTGGGGACGACCGACTTGCCCGTCCCCGCGGGCGTCAGCCCGCCAGCTCTGCTACATTTGTTCGAGCCATGAAACCTGCCCGCAGCTTTGCCAGCGACAACAATGCCGGCATTCATCCTGAGGTCCTGAGGGCCATCTCCGCCGCGAATCAGGGTCATGTCGTCGGCTACGGGGACGACCCCTACACCCAGTCCGCTGTCCGCAAATTCAAGCAACACTTCGGGCCGGACATTGATGTCTTCATGGTCTTCAACGGCACCGCGGCCAACTGCCTCAGCTTGGCGGCCCTCGGCGACTCCTACCACGCGGTGATTTGCAGCGAAGCCGCTCACATCTATAACGACGAGTGTGGCGCCCCGGAAAAATTTACCGGCTGCAAACTCATACCCATTCCCACCACCGACGGCAGACTCACGGTCGAATCCGTCAGCCGCGCCTACCACGGCATTGGAGACCAGCATCACGTGCAGCCGCACGTGATCTCGATTACCCAGGCCACTGAAATGGGCACCGTCTACAAGCCCGCCGAAATCAAAGCGCTTGTCCGCTTCGCACACAAGCGCGGCATGTTTCTCCACATGGACGGCGCCCGCATCGCCAACGCCGCCGCCAGCCTCGGGCAAACTTTGCGGCAGGCCACTCGCGACCTGGGCGTAGATGTCCTCTCTTTCGGGGGCACCAAGAATGGCGTGATGGGCGCCGAAGCCGTCGTCTTCTTCGACAAGGAACTCAGCCGGAATTTTCAGTACCTGCGGAAGCAGGGCATGCAACTCGCCTCCAAGATGCGCTTCATCTCGGTGCAGCTCGACACCCTGCTGGCCAACGACCTCTGGCTAAGAAGCGCGCAACACTCCAACCGCATGGCGCAACTACTACGCAAAGAATTGAGCAAGATCCCGCGAGTGAAGATTGTGTACAAAGTGGAGGCCAACGGAGTGTTCGCTGAAATCCCGCACCCAGCGATTGCCAAACTGCTAAAGCGCTACTTCTTTTATGTGTGGAATGAAGAGGAGTCGGTGGTGCGGTGGATGTGCTCTTTCGATACCACCGTGGAAGATGTGAAAGACTTTGCGAGGTTTGTTTCCGAAACTGTGAAGGTCTAAGTCGTCTGAGAGTTCACGGCAGTTGCGCTTGCTTTTTGAAAGATCTTCTACTAAAGTGACGCCCGTCCGCTACAGTGAGCGGCGTAGTCGGGCTAGGAGATGTCATGGGTCGGAACTCGTTGTGGCTGGCAGTTGTTTGTGCGGCGACCCTCTTGCTACCTAGTTGCGGGCGCGACCAGCAGTTGGTTTCCATCGCCATCCAGCCCGGGACTGAGACTTTTGGGGCTTCAGACATTCCGGTGAGTGCGAATGCCGGGGCGACCGTTCAGTTGAGAGCACTGGGTTCCTATATCCATCCGCCAGTGACCAAGGACATTACGAACCAGGTTACTTGGAGCTCAAACACCCCAGACATGGTGACCGTCAGTTCCACGGGTCTAATAACCGCTACCGGTCTCGCTTGCGGAGGCACTCTCATTTCGGCAACCGTGACCACGAACGACACCTCATCCGGTGCGATCGTGACTGGAACTATGACCGCGAACGTCGTTTGTTTCACCGGCACGGGGCCGATTCTAACCGTCGACTTCGCGGGCAATGGTTCCGGGACCATCACGAGTTCGCCTGCCGGGCTTAGTTGCACTGCAAAATGCAGCACGACTTTTGTATCGGGTACGACGATTGCCTTGACGGCCGTGCCTAACGGGACGTTCGGAGGTTGGACCGGCTGTGACGCGGTATCTGGCTCCTCTGGGCAGGTTTGTACTGTAATCAATCTGACCAGCGACCGCACTCTTACGGTGAAGTTCAACTAGAGTTGGGCTACCGGGAGCGCTTCAGCCGCTCCGGATTAGACTTCGTCCAGCATTTTCCCGAGCGTCGGTTTGTACTTCTCCCTCTTCTTTTTTTTCTTACGGTCAGGCACCACCCGCGAAACAGGAGGCGCACCGATCCGATCTCGTGCCATCTCCTTCACCGCCTGCACCACGCTAAACCGCTTCAACTTTTTCTTCTTTTTCGCCACGCACATATCTTGCCATAGCTTGTCCGCGGCAAAGCTGCAATAATGAACACTATAACTGGCAGTTCTGGGCTGGCAAGTGATGTTCAACGACTGACGATTCCCATGGAAGAACGCGAATTCTTCGACGAGCGGCCCGAAAAGAAGATGTCCACGCTGAACTGTCCTCATTGCCACCAGCCCGCCGAGTACGAAGTCAGCTGGATTGTACGCACCAAGAAGCGGCAACTCGTCGGCCGAGCCGATGAGCGCGACCGCGCCCGCTTTGCCAAAGCCCGCTCCTACATGCTCCGCAAAGACGACATGATGGCCTGCAAGAACATGCGCTGCCGCAAGCGTTTTGAGATCTCCGGGGTACAGTCGGTTGTTTTCACGGAGTAGACGGCCCTTGATGTAGATCCGAGTTTCCTCCCTTCCACACTACTCATTTATACTTGCCAGTTTCCCCAGTTGACCGAAACGAGGCCGGTAAGGAGTTCTCTTGAAGATCCTGGTCTGCATGAAGCAAGTGCCGCAGAAAGACGCACCCCTCAAACTGAACGAAACCGGCGCCTGGATTCGCGAAGACGTTTCCTACGAAGTCAACGAGCCCGACGCCTACGCGCTCGAAGAGGCTCTTCGCCAAAAAGAGAAACATGGCGGAGAAGTAGTCGTGATCACGTCCGGTCCGGCCCGTGCGCAGCAGGTATTGCGCGAAGCTCTGGCCAAGGGCGCCGACCGCGCCATCCACCTCGAAGACAACGCCTTCGTCGGCTTCGATGCCCTGAACACCGCCCGAGCCTTCGCTGCCGCTATTAAAGATGACAAGTTCGATCTTATTTTCACCGGCCTGCAGTCGGACGACTATGGCTACGCCCAAACTGGCGTGGTTCTAGCGGAACTGCTGGGCTGGCCGCACGCCACCATCATCATGCAGATCGAAAAGACTGACTCCGGCATCCGGGTGAAGCGCGAACTCGAGGCTGGCTACTTCCAGTTCGTGGACATGCCGCTGCCCGCGCTGCTCACCATCCAGTCGGGCATCAACAAGCTGCGCTACGCTACGCTGATCGGCATCAAGCAGGCCAAGAACAAGCCTCTGCGTAAGGTCACGCTGGCGGAAGTGCAGTCGGCGGTTGGCGCAAATCTGCAGGAGATCGAACGGCTCTACGTGCCGCAGAAGACCAAGAACACCGAATTTCTGGAAGGCCCGCCAGCAGAAGTAGCGAAGAAGCTGGTGGAAAAATTGAGAAACGAAGTGCGGGTGCTGTAGCAGTACAAATCACGTAGGGACAGCCGCCCTCGGCTGGCAAAGAGCTAGAAGCTAGAAGGTAAGTTGCATTTATGCCTGACACAATCCTGGTCATCGTCGAACAACGCGAAGGCAAACTGAACCGCGTCTCCTGGGAGTCGCTCACGGCCGGGCAGGCCCTCGCTGCCGAGATGGGCTGGACGCTCGAGGCCGCCGTGGTTGGGAGCGGCGTCACAAACTTCGCCAGCGAAATCGCGGCCAAGAAAGTCGTGAAGGTCTACGCTGTCGACTCGCCCCAGCTCGAGCCTTACACTCCGGACGCGTTCGCCGCCGGGCTCAAACAATTCATCATGGCCAAGCAACCCAAGCTGGTGCTCATGCCGCACACCTACCAGGTGCGCGACTTCGTCCCCAAGTTGGCCACTGCCATGGGCCGTACGGCGATCAGCGATTGCATCGGCTACAAGAAGGAGGGCGAGAAGCTGCTCTTTACCCGTCAGATGTTCCAGGGCAAGCTGGCCGCTGATGTCAGCTTCACCTGCGATGCACCCTGGTTCGTTACCTTCCAGAACGGAGCGTTCCGCGGGGACAAAGTCGAAGCTGGTGCAGCCGCTGCTCCAATCGAGACCGTGAAGGTCGATATCGCGAACAACGTCATCCGTAACAAGCCGCAGGAAGTCTTCAAGGAAGCGAAGCAAGCGGTAGACCTCACGCAGGCGGAAATTATTGTTTCGGTCGGCCGCGGGATTAAAGAGCAGAAGAACATCGAGCTGGCCAAGCAGCTGGCCGAAGCTCTCGGCGGTGAACTCGCAGCTTCACGTCCCATCTGCGACTCCGGCTGGCTCCCCATGGACCGCCAGATCGGATCTTCAGGGCAGACAGTCGCGCCCAAGCTGTATCTGGCGCTCGGCATCAGCGGCGCCATTCAGCACATTGTCGGGATGAAGGGCGCGCGGACCATTATCGCCATCAACAAAGATTCCGAGGCCCCGATTTTCGAGATTGCCGACTATGCCGTGGTGGGGAATCTATTCGACATCGTGCCGCCGTTGATCGAAGAAGTGAAGAAGGCAAAAACAGGAGCGTAAAATCAGCCACGGATTAACACGGATCAATTGGTTGAATTGAATTATCCGTGGAAATCCGCGTAAATCCGCGGCCTGGTTTTCTTATGCTGATTTTCCGCAAACCTCTCGAAGGCATAGACCGCCCGCAAATGCCCGCCGACGTCGTCATCGTCGGCGGCGGGCCCGCTGGAATGGCCTGCGCTCTGCGCCTCTCACAGCTCATCGACCAGCACAATGCCCAACATTCTGACTCCCAGCTCAGCAAAGAAAACATCTACGTCCTGGAGAAAGCCCGCGAAATCGGCCAGCACTGCCTATCCGGCGCTCTTCTCGATCCACGCTCCATGCGCGAGTTGCTTCCCGGTTTCGAAAAAGAAGCCCCGCTCGACGCTGAAGTGACCAAAGAAGCTGTCTACTTCCTCACCGAGAAGAGCAAGCTGAAATTTCCTATTACGCCGCCGCCACTGCGCGATCACGGCAACTACGTCATCTCGCTCAATCGTTTCGTGAAGTGGCTGGGCAGCAAGGTCGAGGAGACCGGCATCACCATCTTCACCGGGTTTGCCGGATCAGAGCTACTTTTCGACGGCGACCGCGTCACCGGCGTTCGCACCGACGACAAGGGCGTGGACAAGCAGAACCAGCCCAAATCCAACTTCGAGCCCGGCTATGACCTGCAGGCCAAAGTCGTCATCCTCGCGGAAGGCACGCGCGGCTCGCTCACGAAGCAGCTAATCGCGAAGTTCGATCTCACGAAAGGCTGCAACCCGCAAACTTACGGCCAGGGCATAAAGGAATTGTGGGAAGTTCCCTCCGGACGCATCGCGCCGGGCGAAGTCATCTACACCATGGGCTGGCCGCTGACCACGAAGGAATACGGCGGCGCCTGGATCTACGGTGGAAAGGACAACATCGTCTCGCTAGGCTTCGTCACCGGCCTCGATTATCCCGATCCGCGTCTGGATCCCCAACGCGTGCTGCAGGATTTCAAACAGCATTCTTTCGTCGCCAAGCTGCTCGAAGGCGGCAAGATGATCCGCTACGGAGCGAAGGCGCTGCCTTACGGCGGCTGGTGGGCCATTCCGCCGGTTGCGGGCAACGGCTGGATGATTCTCGGCGACTCGGCCGGCTTCCTCAATGCGCAGCGGCTCAAGGGCATCCACCTCGCCATTAAGAGCGGCATGCTTGCCGCCGAGACCGCATTCGAGGCGCTGAAGAAAGGCGATTCCTCTGCTGCAACGCTCGGCCAGTTCCAGGAAAAAGTCGAATCCAGCTGGATCAAAGATGAACTCTGGAAAGTCCGCAACTTCCATCAGGGCTTCGAGCATGGATTCTGGGCCGGCATGTTCCACGCCGGATTGCAACAGTTCACCGGCGGACGCGGCCTGCGCAGCCGCTATTCCGGCAAAGCCGGTTACGAGCACATGAAGAAGCTGGCCGAACTCCCCGCTGACGGAGGCAATGAAGCCCACCTGCTCGGCCCCGCGAAGGGTGACGGCAGGCTCACCTTCGACAAGCTCACCGATCTCTATCACTCCGGCACCAAGCACGAAGAAGACCAGCCCGCGCACCTCGTCATTCATGACACCGATGTCTGCAACAACCGTTGCATCAAAGAGTTCGGCAACCCCTGCCAGAATTTCTGTCCGGCCAATGTTTACGAGATGGTCGAGGACACCTCCCAACCCAACGGTAAGCACATCAGTCTGAACCCGTCGAACTGCGTCCACTGCAAGACATGCGACATCGCCGACCCGTACCAGATCATTACCTGGGTGCCGCCGGAAGGCGGTGGCGGGCCGAATTACGACGGGATGTGACGGCCCCCCACAAACCCAACTTCTTTGCCACGGATCTGCGCGGATTCCCACGGATCACTCATCCTCATTCCCAAAATCCGCGGCTCTGAAGGATTCTGCTATTGAGTGTCGCAGTTTAGAATCAAATCCCGTTGTAAACCTGATCACAGACGAGGAACTCAGCAAGGATGAAACGGATCGCTGGAATCGAGGGTTCGCGGCTCAAAGCCAAAGGCTGGGGACAAACCAAGCCTGTGGTTCACAATAGAACCGAGGACGGCCGAGCCAAGAACCGGCGGGTGGAACTTGTAAAGCAATCCTGAGATTGCAGTGCCCAGTGCCAGGCCAAGCCGTCTATAATAAGTAGGAGTTTCCGACCGCCGCAGCCTTCGGGCATACCCTGGCTGCGGTGGCGAGGGACGGTTTTGTTTGCGTTCTTCGCGTGCTTTGGGTCAAGAACTTTGATCGCAAGGACTCGCGAGGTTCGCAAAGAAAAACCCCCGAGGGTGCAGGTGGAAACGCCCGCGCCTCCCGGCTTCGCGAGAAGCCATTGGAAAGGAAATGCCCGCCGGCAATTTCTGCCTGTGTGTGTCCTTTCCTGAAGTCAGCTCGCCTTTAGCTGTTAGCTCGTAGCGTCGAACAGGAACTCGATCTCGCGCGGGAGAGCTAAAGGCCAAGAGCCAAGGGCTAGTAGCTGTGTCTCTAACCGACAAATTCGGCCGCCCGATCACCGATCTGCGGATCTCCATCACCGACCACTGCAACTACAAGTGTGTCTACTGCCGCACGGGGAACGAAGGCGCACTCTACGCCGACCTGCCGTTTGCTGACTACCTGCGGATGGCGAGCGTGCTGACCGGCTTGGGGATCAAGAAGGTCCGCATTACTGGAGGAGAGCCGCTGCTGCGCAAAGGCGTGGTGGATTTTGTCCGCGAGCTGGCTAAGCTGCGCGATGCAGACGGCGAGCCACTCGACCTCGCCATCACCACCAACGGACATCTGCTGGCCGAGCTGGCGCAGCCACTTAAAGACGCCGGCCTCGGTCGCGCCACAGTCAGCATGGACGCAGTCGATCCCGACCGCTTCGCTCGCATCACCCGCGTGCCCAACGGATTCGACAGCGTGTTGGCAGGCATTCGTGCCGCCCGCCACGCTGGCCTCTGGCCGGTGAAGGTCAACTGCGTGCTCATGCGTGGCTTCAACGAAGACCAGATTATTCCCTTCGGCATGTTCGCCCGTGAAGAGGGAGTCACTGTGCGCTTCATAGAATTCATGCCGCTTGAAGAAGAGCGCACCTGGTCGCCCACGACCGTGGTCACGCTCGACGAAATCCTGCACCGCATGTCCGAGTACCGCCCGCTGGTCGAAATCCCGCACGCCCGCAGCGAGACCGCCCGCCGCTACCGTTTCGACGACGGCATCGGCGAAATCGGCATCATCGCACCCGTTTCCCATCCCTTCTGCGGACACTGCAGCCGCATCCGCATCACCTCCGACGGCAAAATCCGCACCTGCCTTTTCTCCGTCTGGGACCACGACCTGCACGGCCAGATGCGCCGCGGCGCTTCGGATGAGGAGTTGACGGAGTTCATCCGTGGTGTAGTGCAAAGAAAAGAAGAGCGCCACCATATCGGCGAACCGGATTTTGTGCCGGCGTCGAGGACCATGGTGCACATCGGGGGATGAGGTTGTCAGTGGGTAGAGACGTTGCTTGCAAAGTCTCCGGACTCGGCAAAGGGCAGGAAGACGTAGCAAGCTACGTCTCTACGGGGCAAGGCTGTTCCTGGCTTTCTTCGCGAATCCTATGCGTCATTGCGGTTCAAGGTTTTGGCACCGACCACCAATAAGCGGCCAAACTTGCATCCCGCACCGCAAACAGTGCACAATACTTACAGATACTCAGTCACTTGCAGCGGTTACCCGGTCGCGAAAAAGGCGACTCTTTCCGCCGCCTCTGAGCATCCAAATTGTTTGTAACTAGATAGTGGCTTCAACAACCCCGCCGGTTGGGCTCGCCTAGGCGAGCAGTGAACCGACTGGAGCCGCTGAGAGGCTTTCAACATCCCCGTTCCAGTTCGAGCGGCATGAATTCAGTGCTAGCCGGGCTTGGAGCTGAAAGCAAATATATGACATTGGCTACGGCTACACCGGTTTGCAGTCTGGAAAATTATCTCGTCCTCCCCGACCACACCATGGACGACCGCATCGCCGCCGCCCGCGAAGCTCTGGGCCGCGATTGCGTCATCCTCGGACACCACTATCAGCGCGACGAGGTAATCCGCTACGCCGATTTCCGCGGCGACTCCTACAAGCTCGCGCAGCAGGCCGCCGCGGCGGCAGGGAAGTACATCGTCTTCTGCGGCGTGCACTTCATGGCCGAAAGCGCCGACATTCTCAGCCGCCCCGGCCAGGTGACCGTCCTGCCCGACCTCAACGCCGGATGCTCCATGGCCGACATGGCGGAAATCACCCAGGTGGAAAACTGCTGGGAACAACTCGTAGCCGCCGAGCTGACTACCGATGAGGGTGAAGGAATTACGCCCATCACATACATGAATTCCGCGGCGGCGATCAAGGCCTTTTGCGGCGAGCGTGGCGGAGTTGTCTGCACATCATCGAATGCCCCAGGCGCCTTCAAGTGGGGTTTGGCAAAGAATTCCCAACTGCTTTTCCTCCCCGATCAGCACCTCGGCCGCAACACCGGATACAACCTCGGTATCCAGCTCAATGAAATGGTGGTCTGGGATCCCTACATGCTCAACGGTGGCGTGACACCGGATCGGCTGAAGAGCGCGAAAGTGATTCTCTGGAAGGGCCACTGCTCCGTCCACCAGCGCTTCCTGCCCGAGCACGTGGACCACGTCCGCGCAAAATATCCCGGCATCCGCGTGATCGCGCACCCTGAGTGCCGCTGGGAAGTCTGCCAGAAATCCGACGGCATCGGTTCGACCGAGGGACTGCTGAAGCTGATCCGCAACGCGCCCGCTGGCACAATGTTCGCAGTAGGCACCGAAATTCACCTGGTCAACCGCATGGGCAAGGAATTCGCCGCGGAAAGGAAGAAAGTAATCACGCTCGATGACTCCGGCTGCCTGTGCACGACTATGTTCCGCATCTCACCCCAACACCTCTGCTGGGCGCTGGAGAATCTGGCTGAAGGTAACATCGTGAACCAGATCAAGGTGAAGGATGATGTGAAGTACTGGGCGCGCGTGGCGCTGGATAGAATGCTGGAAATTCAATAGAAAGGTTTCGCAGGTTTCAAGGTTTCAAACCCGAGTCTGAAGACCTCTTTTCGGCTTCTGGAACCCTGGGACTTCGAAACCTGGCAAATCTTGAAACCTTGAAACCTTGAAACCTTGAAACCTTGAAACCTTGAAACCTTAAGCCCTCATCCTGCCTCGATGAATTAGAATACCTGTACACCTCCTATGGCCGACCGTCGCTTTACCCTCGAAGACGCCCAAACCCTGCTGCCTGTGCTGGAGTCCCTCTTGCGTACCGCTATTGACGGCAAGAAGCTGATCGAAGCCGTGGACAACGAACTCCAGGAACTCGCCCACCGCGTCTTCCTCAGTGGCGGGTTACTCGTGAACGTGGTGGCCATGGCGCGCCGCAAGGCCGAGCGCGAGAGAACGATACAACGCGTAAAAGACGCACTCGCCGAAATCGACGCCACCGGCGTTCAGGTCAAGGACCTCGACATCGGATTGCTCGATTTCCCCTGCCAGGTGGAAGGCCGGACCGTGCTGCTCTGCTGGAAGCTGGGCGAAAAGGGAATCACTCACTGGCACGGCACAGATGAAGGCTTCGCTGGCCGCAAACCGATTGATGAGCGCATTGCGAGGGGGAAGAGGACGAACTGAGTGGTCAGTGAATAGTGGCTAGTGGCCAGTGAAATCTCCTCCGAATTTGGTCTGCGATGATATCCACAGATTCGCGAGTGATGCGGATCACAGCTTTCTCCAAGCTCATCGGCAGCAAGGTAGTGTCCGGTCGTGTAGAGCGGACCTATGGCCTTACGTTCTTACCAGGAACTCATCGGTTGGCAGAAGGCAATTGCGCTTGTCACTGATGTCTATCGGCTCACCCAGAGCTTTCCCAAGCAAGAAGCCTACGGCTTGACCAACCAGATTCGGCGGGCGGCGGTCTCGATACCGAGCAATATTGCTGAGGGCCAAGGTCGGATGTCTCGCGGAGAATTCAAACAATTCCTGGGCCATGCCAGAGGTTCCACCTACGAACTCGAAAGCCAAGTCCTGATTGCTCGCAATCTCGACTACCTAAGCGCGAAAGAAGCAGCATCCCTTCTGGATCGAATCGCCGAACTAGGCCGGATTCTCAACGGCCTACTAAAATCACTAGACCGCGAAGCAGTTACTAGCCACTGACCACTAGCCACTGACCACTGACGTACCTCCCCTACGGCTGTCCTCCCTCTTTCCACTCCGGCTTGAAGTCCGAATTCACCAGCCACTCCACCGGCGCTAGCAACGACCCAATGGCTATCGTCATGTGCTTGAAGTCGAGGTGCGCCACGTCGTCACTGGGCTGGTGATAATCCGCGTGCAGGCCGAAGCTCGAAACCGTCTGCGCCACCACGCCTTTTTTCGCCAGCCCGTAATTATCGGAGCGCGCGAAAAAATTCTGCTTGGGATGCGGATCACCCACCAGGTTTGCGCCGTGTGCCGCCAGAGTGGGTCCAAGGTTCGACCGCTCCCATCCGCTCAGCCATAAAGTGTTAGCCTTGACCGCAGGGTCGGGCCGTCCAATCATTTCGAATTCCACGTTGCAAGCAAGTTCGTGTAAGGGCAGCGGCGGATGTTCATAGAAATACGTGGAGCCCAGCCCGCCCATCTCTTCACTGCCAAACAGCGCGAAGATCACCGTGCGCCGCGGCCGCGCTCCCGCGCCCAGCACCCGCGCCAGCTCCAGAACGGCCGTCGTGCCCGAGGCGTCGTCATCGGCTCCGTTGTAGATGTCATCTCCGTTTACCGGCCTTCCCACGCCCACGTGGTCCAGGTGTGCCGATAGCAGTACGGCGGCGTGCTGCAGCGCGGTGTCGCTGCCTTGCAGAACGCCCACCGCATTCCAGGTGTAGGCCTTTTCGAGGGGCGCGGCCGGCGCTGAGAAATGTACTCGGGTGCCCGCGGGCATCCGCTCCAGCGCTTCGACGGCGCTGGCACTCAGTTCCAGCATGTTGAAGTCGCCGGTCGGGCCTCCCCTGGTGTCGCCTTCCAGTTGGGCAGGCAACGTCGGCAGCACTTTGCCGCTGGCTTCGAAGTGTTCACGATCCTCGGGACCCGGTACCAGCGCCGCCGCCACCCCAGCCGAAGCCGTCGTGAACGCAGTGCCCTGCACCTTGTGTTTGTCCTTGCCCGTGATCAGCACCACCGCCCCGGGCTCGACTCTTGTGTCGCCCATGTCGGCGTCTATTTTTTGCAGCGGTCCGGAAAACTCCGTCTGGGTGAAATAGAACACCACAAACTCCTTGCCGTAAGTCCAGGTAATCTGCTCCGCTGGGATGCCGTCGCCGGGCGTGGTCAAGGTCAATTGCGGCGTACCTGCCAGCCGGCGCCGCAGAATGCCGGCGCGCTGAATGTATCCGCCGCCGTCGCCTGCGGGTGCAATTCCATACTGCCGTAACTGAGTCGCAACGTAGGTCGCCGCTACCAGTTCGTCGGAGGTCCCGCTGCCGCGGCCACGCAACGCGTCGGAGGCAAGAAATTCCTCGTGCGCGCGGATGCAATCGGCGCAAACCTTGGGCATAGGCCGCGCCGGGCGGGGCCGGTGCGGAGTGGCCGTTCGCGTTTGGCTGCTTGAGAATGGCGCGCCCGGTGCCTGTGAGGACGCAGTGGACGCCAGCAACAGTACGCACACTAGTAGGGAAGTGAAATGTCTTTTCATTGGATTGGTTGGACGGATAGCCGGGAACAAGGTTAACAGACAGCCAATAGGGCAACGACCAACGATAAATTCACATGCAAGCTGGTCCCGCAGGCGCGTTCTCAACCTAAGCGCGGGAATGACGCAGTCGACCTGTAGTACACCAAGGTACCTGTGAGTCACCGGCCCGAATCTTCTCTGCTACAATTCTTGTTGTATTGCCGCCGAAAAGGCGCGTTTGCGGAACTTTAGATAATGCTGAGTGCCAAGCGAAAACTCCAACTCCTGACTGCATTTGCGACGCTTTTGTCGCTGGCCCTGGCAGTGGGCTGCCGCGGATTCTTCAAAGATCCCCAGCTAACCTCGATCACCGTTGGGCCGCAGAATGCAAACATCCAGCAGGGCACGACCTTGCAGCTATCGGCCATCGGAAACTTCGACGACGGCAGCACCAGCACTTTGACCAAGGGAGTCCTCTGGTCCTCCGATGATGCTGCCGTGGCCTCGATAAGCCAGTCCGGGATTGTGACTGGGGTATCTTCAGGAACCGCAACCGCGAGCGCATCTTCCGGAGCCATCACTGGGACCACAACGATTACGGTAACCCTGAATAACGTGACAGCAATTACCATCGATCCCAACAACCGAAATGTGGCGCTCGGCGGAACGGCCACATATACCTGTTCGGCGACCGTCTCGGGTGGATCCACGGTGGACGTTACTGGCAGCGTCACTTGGTCGGTCACTGACAGTACAGGCGCCGCCGCCGCAAACATCTCCATCAGCAATCAAACCAATCCGGCCACGGTAACGGTCAACAGCAACGCGACAGTCGGGACGTATAACGTCAACGCCAGTTACGTCACCAATTCGCAGACGTTCACGGACACTGCGACGCTGACCGTGCCGTGACCGTTCCGAAATCGGCAATCCTCACGGCGCACACCCACGATACGTCCATCAGTAGAGTGTCCCTCCTGTCCGCCTCACGCTATGATCGTAGTTAACATGATCGCGGCTAACCATGTCTGACATCCGCTCCATCGGCATCTGCACCGGAGGCGGCGACGCTCCCGGCCTCAACGCCGTCATCCGCGCTGCGGTCAAGTGCGCCTTCCTGAAATACAAGTGGAAGGTCATCGGCATCCCCGACGGGTTCGACGGCCTGATCTGGCCCGAGAAATCGTTCGAGCTCACGCTCAAGCAGGTCAGTGGCATCCTGCCTCGGGGCGGAACCATCCTGGGCACCACCAACCGCGGCAACCCCTTTAGGTACAAGACGGTCGAGAACGGCGAGGAAGTCGTCCGCGACATCTCCGATCAGGTGATCGCCAATGCCTGCAAGCTCGGGATCGACGCCGTGATCAGCATCGGTGGCGATGGCTCGCAAACCATTGCGCTGGAGCTTTTCCAGAAGGGTATGAAGATCGTGGGCGTGCCCAAGACCATTGACAACGATCTTTCCGCCACCGAGGTCACCTTCGGCTTCGATACCGCGCTCAACACCGCCACCGACGCCGTGGACAAGATCCACACCACGGGCGAGTCCCACCACCGCATCATGGTGGTCGAAGTCATGGGCCGCGACGCTGGCTGGATCGCGCTGGAGGCAGGTATCGCCGGCGGCGCCCACGTCATTCTGATCCCCGAGATTCCCTTTACCATCCGGAAGATCTGTGACTACGTGACCCGGCGCGAGGGCTATGGAAAGCATTTCACCATCGTGGTGGTGGCGGAAGGTGTCAAGCTGCCGCCGGAACTAAGGGAGAACCGCCGCGCCGGTTCGGTCGGCAACCTGGTCGGCAATGCCCTTGCCGCTTCCTCTAACAAGGAAGTGCGAGTCAGCGTGCTGGGACACATCCAGCGCGGAGGTTCACCTTCGCCCTTCGACCGCATTCTGGCCACCCGCTTTGGCGTAGCCGCCGTGGATTTGATTGCTGAGGGCGGTTTCGGCAAGATGGTATGTCTGCGTAACGAGCGTATCGAAGCTGTGGACATCGCTCGCGCCGTCGGCCGCCTGAAAACCGTCGATCCCAACGGGGAGCTGGTGCGCACCGCCCGCGCGATTGGGATCTGCTTCGGGGATTGAACAGCCATTTGTTGATTGTTGAATGGTGATCGTTGGTTGGAATAGTTTCAAGGCTTCAAAGTTTCAAGGTTTCAAAAAACAAGATCAATCTGAGGCGGCGGACATCGTTGATCGGTTGATTAAAGGACGATCAGGAATCAACCACACCCTGGCTTCTTGAAACCTTTGAAACCTTGAAACTTTGAAACCTTCCATTCCAACGACGAACCGCCAAACCCTGCGCTATATTGTTTTGTGATCCCCGTGAAACCTGGCTGGCAATCCCGGGCGCGCGTGGTTTGGTTGTTGCTCCTGCTGACGGCGGCACTGCCGTTCATCAGCTGCAGCCGCAGCCGTGGCAAAGGGCAGGAAATCGCCTACATTTCCGCCCCCCAGGCCGTCCTTCGCGATCGCGTGGCAGCGGTGTACACGAAAACCGGCGTGCTGAAGAACGGCGAACGAGTCCAGGTGCTGGAGCGAGAGCGGCGCTTCGCGCGGGTGCGCGCCGCGGACGGCTCCGAAGGCTGGATGGAGCAGCGCCACTTGGTAACCCCGCTGGTGTATGACGGGCTGCAGAAACTGGTGCAGGAGGAGCAGAACGCCCCCGTGCAGGCTACTGGCACCGCTCGCAATGACACCAATATCCACCTCGATCCCCGTCGTGACGCTGACCATCTCTACGTGCTCAATCAAGGCGCGAAGATTTCCGTCCTGAAACGCGCCACCAGCGAGAAAGTCCTGCCCGGCGCGGCTGCCAAACCAGCGACTGAGAGCAAGCAGCCCATACTGCCTGTCATCGAGGACTGGTGGCTGATTCGTGATGCGCAGGGACATGTAGGCTGGGTGCTGGCGCGCATGGTGGATCTGGATCTGGCGCTCGAAATCGCACAGTATGCCGAAGGCCAGCGTATCGTCGCGTTCTTTGTTTTGGATGAAGTGCCTGATGGTGACAAGAAAGTTTCGCAATATCTTGTGTTGCTCACCGAGCCCAAAGACGGCCTGCCCTTTGACTACAACCAAGTCCGCGTCTTCACCTGGAATGTGAAACGCCACCGCTACGAAACCGCCTACCGTGAGCGCAATCTGAATGGAGTCTTGCCGGCGGCAGTTTCCCAGGAGACCTTCGACAAAGAGGGAACCCTGCCAGTGTTCATACTGCGCGTGAAGGACGATGACGGCAACGTGAAGGAGCGGAAATACAAACTGAACACGCCGATTGTGCGGCGCGTACTGGCGCCTGGGGAACAGTCCTCAGTCGTCGGCCGGCGTTCGCCAGGAAAGGGTACTAACCGCAGGGATCGAGGACGTTAGAGAAGAAGCGGCTTTGCCCGCCCAGCCTGTACATCCTCAGCGATTTAGAGAGTTTTCTGCCGACTGACGCCTCACCACCAGCCGCGGCAGAGGAGGTGTGCCTTCCTCCGGGGTGCTTTCCTGCAAGGCGCTCTGCCAATGCGTAATCGATTGCCTCAGGGGCGTCAGTTGGATGCCGCCGAAGTTCTCCGGATAACCACACAGGTTCCTTGCCGCCCGGGCCAGTAACGACCGCGCGCCCACTAGATTCCCCTGGGAACGGTGATGGAACGCGACCGCGAGCTGGATCAACGCCTGCAAGAACCTTCTTTCCGGTTCCGAGGCCACCCGCCAAACATCTTCGAGCACCTCGTGCGCTTCAAAGAAGGAGGCATCGTTGAAGAGCTGGATTCCGTGAAGGTAGGGCTGCAACTCCACACCTCATTTTGGCATAGGACTGAGGCACTTAGCCCGCCTTTCCATACGGATTTTCATATCCCAAACAGACCGGCACTCCACAATTCAATAGTTTGGAGATCTGGCAGACGTAAGCTGTTGATTGCTCGAGTGTTATTACGCGATGTTTTGGAATGTTAGTTGCATACCAAGGTGTAGCCTCAGGTTCAGCACTTTTGTCTAAGGTTAAGGATTCTCAGTCCACATGAATACTGGTTCCAGGGTTGGTCAAACGTTCAGGAGGAATTCGATGGAATACGATTTTGGTAAGAGAATCACGTCGCTACTGGTAGTGCTAGCGGTCGTTTTTTGTGCTAGCTTCGCCTTGGCCCAGGGCATTGTGACCGGGTCCATTTCCGGCAGTGTGGAAGATCAACAGGGCGCAGTGGTGGCGGGCGCGAAAGTCACCGCGAAACATGTGGCCACCAACCGCGAGTTCACCACCCAAGCGTCTTCGGATGGCCTCATCTCGCTGCGGAACCTGCCGACAGGCGCTTACAATGTCCGCATCGAAGCTGCCCACTTCCGCACTTTCGAGTCTAAGGGTCTGGTGATCAACGCCGGAACCGACAGTTCGGTGGGCCGAGTGGTCCTCGAGGTCGGTGCTGCTACGGAGACGGTCACAGTGGAAGGCGCTGCCCCACTGATCGAAACCACGACCCAACAGATCTCACAGAGCTTTGACAGCCAGAAGACCACCAGTCTTCCAGTCGGCAACAATTTCGACTCGCTGACGTTGTTTGTGCCTGGGGTTGCCGCCGCGGGCGATATAGCCTTCAGCAATACCAACGGTTCAGGAGTCTCGGTGAATGGCCAGCGTGCCCGTTCCAACAACTTCCAGATTGACGGCCAGGCCAACAACGACAACTCCATTGGCGGGCCGTCGGTCTTCTTCGGTAACCAGGACGCGATCAGCGAAGTCCAGGTGATCACCAACTACGACGCCCAGTACGGACGCAACACCGGTTCGATCATCAACTATGTCACCAAGTCGGGAACCAACCAGTTTCACGGAACAGCCTTCGAGTTCTGGCAGGGAAACACGTTCAGCTCCATGACCAACGAAGAAGAGTCACCGATGTTTCAGGGCCAGAATGGCAATTTCTTCTGTCCAGCAGGGCAGACTTCCACAGCTAGCGCCCCCTGCGATACTCCTCACGTGCCCGCCTATGTGGACAACCGCTTTGGCGGCAGCATCGGCGGCCCGGTTTTCAAAGACAAAGTCTGGTTCTTCAGTTCGGCTAACTTCGAGCGCCAGCGCACCGAGGGTTCACCCAGCACGTCCGGCGGCATTGTTCCTACCGCAAATGGCGTACAACAGTTACTGAACCTCTTCCCCAATAGCCCTGCCGGCCCGCTTTACGCGGCGATTGGTCCGGGAGCGATTACCGCACAGGGCAATCCCACATTCGGCGCGCCTCAGCAGATTGGGGTTTCAGACGTCGTTGGGGCTAACTGTGATCCCCTCCAAGGGCCCGTGGATCCGAGTTGCCAGAACATCGAAATGGCCACGATCTCTCGTTTCGTGCCCGCGCCCTTTAACGACTATGAAGTTACGGGACGGGTGGACTTTAAGGTCACGAACAAGGACAACTTCTTTGGCCGCTACGTCTTCCAGCAGACCATCAACGATGGGGTCAACTTCGGCAACGGAGTGGAAGTGGGCGACTGGCAGAAGATTCCTGGCCGTGATCAGCAGATCGGTCTGGACTGGTCGCGCACTATCAGCAATACTTTTGTGAACCAGGTACGCTTCAGCTACTCGCGTGCCGGCTTCTTTTTCAACGAGGGATCAGTCCTGGCTTGCAATAAAGACGCCTCGCTGGCCTGTCCGACGGACGTTTTGATGGGAGTATTGGGTTCAGGAGCACCACAGGACAAGGTTACCTTCGGAGTAGCCTCCGGGTTCCCACAAGGCCGGATCATCAACGTGTACCAGGTGCAGGATAATGCCTCCAAGCAGATTGGCAAACACACCCTAAAGTTTGGCGGCGAGTATGACAAGCAACGGTCTCCGAGCTTGTTCCTGCCCAATGAGAACGTTCTTTACCTGGCGGCCACGTTTAACGATGTGGTGGCAAATAACTTACTCCAAGCGCGGCCCACGGTGGGCGATCCTCACCTTCCTTTCCACGAGAAGGACGTGGCGTTCTACGTACAGGACGACTGGCGGATCAAGGACAACCTGACCCTGAATCTGGGTATGCGCTGGGAGTGGAACGAGCAGGCCATCAACCTGTTGCACGACCGCACGATTGCAGTTGCGGCCGGTCCGACTCCGCTCTGGGACAACACCTTTGGCGCGGGCCAGACAACGGTTCCGAGCGTGCCCCAGGATCTGAACAACTTCAGCCCCGTCGTAGGTTTTGCCTGGACGCCCCGCATAGGCGGGAAGATCCTCGGCGAAAACAAGACGGTCATCCGTGGCGGGTTCCGTATCAGCTATGACCCCGCTTTCTATAACATGTTCCTCAACGTGGCTACCAGTTCTCCGTCGGTGAATGCCGTGACCTTGGGCGGCGCTGGGACACTGCCGCTAAGCGGGAGCTACACCGGTGCCCAGTTAATTCCATTTTTGGCGCCACTGACGGATACAACCGGCATCAATCCCGGGATCCGCAATCACACCACGGTGGCACCCAATTTCCGCAATCCGTACTCGGAGCAGTGGAACTTTGGCATCCAGCGTGAGATCACCAGCAAAGTGGTCGGCGAAGTTCGCTATGTTGGCAACCACGGCGTGGGTCTCTTCCAGACGCGCAATGGCAACCCGTCTTTGAGCCCGTTGATTGCCAATGGGTTCGGAAGTCTCATTCCATCCGGTCTGACCCCGTGTACCGATCCTGCCACACCGGGCGGGTCCGGAAGCGCAGGCTTCGGATTAGGCCTGGCCGGCTACGCGAACTGCAACTTCAGGCGTGTGGTGGAGCGGGAAAACACAGCCTGGTCCAAGTACAACAGCCTGCAGTCGGAACTGCGCATCGGCAACTGGCATGGCGTGACGGCCACCGCGTCCTACACGTGGAGCCACACCATGGACAATGCCAGCGAGGTCTATTCGACCGCAGCCGGTGGCAGCACCCAGTCTTACGGGCAAAACCCGTTTGACCAGGATCGGCCGGAGCGGGCTAACTCGGGCTTTGACTTCCGTAACCTGTTCGGCTTGGCGTTCATCTACGATCTGCCGTTTCAACGGGCGCAACAAGGCTTCCTTGGGCATGTGCTTGGCGGATGGCAGTTGAACTCAACCTACCGCTACAGCACGGGGCAGCCCTACACGACGATCGACAACGTGGAAGGTACTGTCTGCGATCCCACTTCAACTCTGAGCGGTCTCTATGATGCGTGCCGTCCGATTCTGTCGAACGCGTCAATGCCTCTGAATTCGGTGGGATTCTGCACCGATCCTACATTGCCTGACTGCGGTTTCTTCTCGTACAACGTAGCAAACCAAACGTTTAACCCAGCCAGCCTTAGTTCAGTGCACTGGATAGCGAACGACCTCACTGCGGCGCAGTTCTTTGGTACACCGTTCCACGGCAATGGCCGCAACACTCAGCGAGGTCAACCGATCAGTACTGTGAACATGGGAATTTTCAAGAACACGAAGATCGGTGAAAGGCTAACCGTGCAGTTCCAGGCACAGGCGTTCAATTTGACGAACACCCGGTTCCTGGGGGCTCCGGATCCGGTTCTGAGCGATGTCTTCTTCTTCAATCCCGGAGGGCCACCCGCATTCCAGAGCAACGCTTACAACTTCAGTGGTGGCGGCAACAACCTGGAAGGTGGCGGTTCCTCCACGGCCAACGGGACCTATGACGGCATTGGTCGGCGTCGGCTGCTGTTCGGCTTGAAGCTGATTTTCTAACCAGTAACAAGCGTAGTTCTACAAGGCCGGCCTCGCGGCCGGCCTTTTCTCTGTCCGTTGTGCATACGTCCTAGCCTGCATTGTTCGTCCAGGATTGTTCATTCAGGAAGGACATGGCTTCAAGTCGGGCCCTTCCCAAAGCAGACCGGAACGGAGTTTTTCCGCACGCTGTGAAGGCATGCTCTCCCGGAATTGTCCTTTTCCGAATGGCGGGGAGTGCCTGCGTCACACCAGGGAAAGCAGATTCTTCGGCGGCTGAAGCCGCCTCGGAATGACAGAACCTAAAGGACTTATTGGCACGAGTGAACTCGTGCCCTCCCCAAAACCCAGGCGCCAAACTGAGTTTTTATCAGCCTGTGACTCTGTGCTTTTCCAGTAGTGAATAATGCGGACCAGCCCAACCGATTCCAGCGCTTTCCCCGGGAAAGCAAAAGCCTCGCGCCGTAGCGCGAGGCCACAAAAAGGAACCACCAGGCTCTAACGGCCCAGGAGCGCGTAGTGGGAACTGGCGGCCATGAAATATACCATGGGAACCGAGAGGAAGAAATTGGTGCGCGACGCCAGGAACGCCTGGCGCGCCAGGGCCGCGCCGTTGGCCGGAGGTGTGCCGGCCAGCGTCCCCTGAATGATCTTCTTCTGGTTCGGCCAGATGATTCCCCAAACGTTGAACAGCATGATGATGCCAAATCCACCACCGATGCCGATGGACAACACGTGGTTATCATCCTGTCCCACGGGGCTGTAATTGACGAACAGCCAGCCGGCGGCGATAACCAGGATGGCGGTGATGGCGCCCAGCACATACCCGCTTGGAGCCTTGGAGATGACGAAATACAGGATCGCCCAGGTCACAATCCAGATCAGCAGGAAAAAGCCGATGGTGCTCCAGGGGCTTTTTGGGTTCGATGGGTCCGCTGCGGTCGCGTTAGCTGCGGCCACCGCGACGGAAATCTGCGCCCAGTACCAGAAGCCGGCGATGACCGTCAGCAGCGCGCTCCAGCGGAACCACTGGAGGGTGGGCAGGGTCATGTATTGAAACACCTTCGGCTTCATGCCGGCGTCCACCTGCTTCATGAAGGGCACATTGACCAGGTTGAAAAAGTAAAGCAATCCGATCCAGGTAATGCCAGCCACCAAATGAACCCACCGCAAAATCATAGCCAGCGCTTGGGCGCCGGTAGGGGTGGGCATCACCCATAAGGCAGCCAGAGCAGTCAGATGTTGCATAAGTTTCCTCCCCCAACAGTCAACCGCGAAGTGCAAGGCCCCCGGAGCCCTGGGATGGTGGGCACGCGGTACAGAACCAGGAAAGCAGCACGACCGGAAAACCCGCAGACGGCGAAAGAGAACGCCGCATCCTCATCGTTGTCGTCTGGTCTCCCGGAGGGCGATGGAATGTTTGCATTTTGACTGTGTCCATGTCAACGCGAAAACGCGCGGTCTTAACCAGTGCGATCACGCTACCGCGGAAAGGGCTGCTTGAAAAGTGGGGGCTAACGCCGTATCGTACAAATGCTGCCTGGAGTCACTGTGAGCATCGGCCGGGAGATTGGCCGGTGGTTCGCGGTGTCCCGGGTTGTCCCCCCGTTTCTCACGGCCGCTCCTGGCCACGGGCGTGAGGAAATGCTGTTGGTTTGGAGTTCAGAAATGCAAGGAGATCGGCATGGAAAACAAGCCGGCGCAGAACATCCAGGATTCCTTCCTCAACTCGGCCCGCAAAGAGAAGACGAGTATTACCATCTATTTGCTCAGCGGGGTCAAGCTCACGGGCCGCATCCGCTCCTTCGATAAGTACTCCGTCGTGTTGGAAACCAACAACCAGGAGCAACTGATCTTCAAGCATGCCATCTCCACCGTGGCGATGGGCAAGACTTCCCATGGCCATGGGGAGAAACCGGGGCCGGTTGCGGCGCCGGCGGCGGACACAGCTACGGAACCGGCCGCAGCCGCCAGCGCGTCCGGCACGGAAGGATAAGAGACTTTAACCGCAAGGGACGCAAAGGACTCGTGAAGGACGCCAAGAAGGCGGGTCCGTGGCGGACGGTTATCCCTTATCCTTATATCCTTGGCGAACTTTGCGGTAGAGAATTCTTCATTGAGCGGTTCAGAGTCCAGAGTCTCTCGAAAAACATTCGGTGCGCGCCGCTCGCCGACGGCAGCCTCCGGCAATGGGGCGCAGCGGGAGCGCGCCTTTCTGGTTGGTCTTGATTACCGCACGCGTTCGCGGGCGGCTGGGGCGAAGACTGCGAAAGGCCTGACCAGCGCAGCGCAGGCGGCACGGGACAGCGCCAGCAGCCTGCCTGCGGCTTCCAAGGCCCCCAGCATCCCGGAGTTCAGCGCGCAAGAATCACTCGATGAACTGCGTGCCCTGGCCGCCAGCGCGGGCGCGGAGGTTGCTGGCGAGTTCCTGCAGCATCGCGACCGGCCCGATCCGGCTACGCTGATCGGGAAGGGAAAACTGGAAGAGATTGCGGGCGCTGCGGCCTCGGTCTCGGCTGATCTCATACTGTTCGATCACGATCTCACGGCATCCCAGCAGCGCAATATTGAGAAAGCGGTGAACACGCGGGTCATTGACCGCACCCAGCTCATCCTGGACATTTTTGCCAAACACGCTCGGACGCGCGAAGGCCAGATGCAGGTCGAACTGGCCCAGCTCGAATACTTGCTACCGCGGCTGGGCGGGCGCGGCGTCGAGATGTCGCAACTGGGCGGCGGAATTGGTACCCGCGGTCCCGGTGAAACCCAGCTCGAGACCGACCGGCGCAAGATTTACCGGCGTATCCGCCACGTGAAGGAGCAAATCGAGAATGTGCGGCGCATCCGCGCCCAGCAGCGGCAGCGGCGGGAGTCGGTGCCGGTGGCCATGATCGCGCTGGTGGGATACACCAATGCGGGGAAGTCCACGTTGTTTAATGCTTTGACCCAGGCTGCGGTTCTCGAATCGCCGAGAATGTTTGCGACCCTGGACCCGACCATTCGTGGTGTGACCTTGCCTTCGCGCCGCCAGGCGCTGCTCTCCGATACGGTGGGATTTATCCGCAACCTGCCACACACCCTGGTTTCCGCGTTCCGCGCGACGTTGGAAGAGGTGCAGCGTGCGACCCTGATTCTGCAGGTTTCTGATGCCAGCAGTCCGCTCTCCGCGGAGCAGGACGCGCAGGTGGAACGAGTGTTGAAAGAGTTGGAGGTTGAGGGGAAGCCCCGGCTACGGGTGATGAACAAGATTGACCTGTTGCTTTCCCGGCAGCGGGACTCGTTGCGCGACGATGCAGGCAGGGTGCACGTCTCGGCAGCCAAGGGCATCGGGATGAGCACGCTTCTGGAGCGGATTGATCGGATGTTGGAGGGCGATCCTTTGAGCCGGGTTCGGTTGCGCGTCCCGCAGAAGGAAGGGAAGACGCTGGCGCTGCTTGAGGCTCGGTCGCGGATTTACTCACGTCAGTACAAAGATGGTCTGGTGGAGTTAGAAGCGGAGGCGCCGGAATCGGTGGTGAGGAGGGTGAGGCAGTGGGTGGTGGGGTGAACCCAGCTCTTAGCAATTAGCCCTTAGCCTTTAGCCCTGAAAATCCCCTGGTCGGTTTGGAAATCCTTCCAATCAAGTGAACTTCGGCAGGCCCCTGCGTGGTTGACTCAAGAGCTGAGTGCCAAAGGCTAATTGCTAAGAGCTGAAATTAAATGGGCCGGCAACCAAGAAGCGGTGACATTCCTTGGCTATCGGCCCATTCGATCCTGAAATGGATCGGAGGTGATACCTTTATGCTAGACCCCTTATGGCGGAAGTCAAGGACTCTTTACGATATTTTGCGAGGGCTTGGCAAGGGCGGTAAAAAAGGCCTTCGTGACGAAAAAAAGGGAATCTGCAAAAGGCGGACTGCGTTGACACAAATCCCCTAGGATGTTAGTTTTAAGGGTTTTATAGCCCTCTTTCGCCCGGTTCTTATCAGCACAGCATGGATGAGACGCTCAAACAAGTAGGCGAATTACTGCTCGGATCGATCCCGACCATTATCTTCATGGTGTTGTTGTATGGGATCTATACCGTGCTCGTCCACAAGCCTTTGGTGAAGGTTCTGGCGGAGCGGCGTGGCCGGACTGAGGGGGCTGTCGAGAAGGCGCGGGCCGACATCGCTGCCGCCGAGGCGCGCACTGCGGAGTACGAACAGCGTTTACGGGAAGCCCGGATGGCGGTTTTCAAGGGCCAGGAGGCGCGCCGGCAGCAGGCTTTGCAGGTGCGGGCGGCGGCGCTGGCTGAGGCGCGGGAGAAGATGCAGGGGCAGGTCGAGTTGGCCCGGGCGGCTATCGAGAAAGATCGGCTGGTGGCGCAGGCTGGTTTGCAGGCGGAGAGTGGAAGACTGGCTGCTGAAATTATTCGGACAGTCTTGCAGCCGGCTACGGCGGGTGGTGGGCGATGAAGCGTGCTGCACGCGACATTTGGGCGGGATTGAGAGCGGCAGCGGGACGCCCCCGCCACAGCCGGCGGGACGCTACGATAGTGCGTGTAACGATTTGTATGTTGCTTCTTTTGCTGACTACGGCGGTGGGTCAGCAGAGTTCTGGTTCGCCGACGCAGTCTGAGCAGCGTCAAGTGGGGGGTGAGTCTGGCGCCCAGACTGCTACCCCTGCCGCCGAATCGGCCAAAGAATCGCGCGAGGCTGCGGGCGAGGACGAAACCGCTCAGTTCAAGCAATCGGCGTCAGTGAAATTCTTGGCGAAGCTCACGGGGCTGAGTTTGGACCATGCTTACTGGCTCAGTGTGCTGGTGAACTTTGCCGTGGTGGCCGGGCTTATTTTCTGGTTGTCAAAGAAGAATCTGCCGGGGATGTTCCGCAACCGCACGGCGTCCATCCAGAAGGCGATGGAAGAGGCGCGCAAGGCGAGCCAAGAGGCCAACCGGCGGCTGGCGGACATCGACACGCGGCTTTCCAAGCTGGATGTCGAGATCGGAAGTATGCACGCGGCCGCCGAGAAGGAGGCCGCTGCCGAAGAAGCGCGGATCAAAGCCGCAGCGGTGGAAGATACGCACAAGATTGTGGAGTTGGCGGAACAGGAGATCGCGGCGGCGGCCAAATCGGCAAGGCGCGAGCTGACGGCTTACGCGGCTGATCTGGCGGTCTCACTGGCAACCAAGCAGATCAAGGTGGATTCGGCCACGGACCAGGCGCTGATACGCAGCTTTGCGCAGCAACTCTCGGCCGACGGCGGCGCGTCGCGGAAGGACACGCAATAACCCATGGCCTCGGTGACCAACACTTACGCGCGCGCCTTCGCCGACGTGGTGTTCGACACCCGCCTGGACGCGGCCAAGACGTTGCGGGAAGCGCAGTCTCTGGCTGAGTTGGTGGCGCGCAGCAAACAACTGCGGGACGTGTGGGAGGCGCCTTCGATTCCAGCGGAGCAGAAGCGAGGTTTGCTGGATGCGATTGTGGCGCGCGAGGGGATTTCACGTTCGGTGCGGAATTTCATGGCGGTGCTGATTGATCACCGGCGCATCGGCTTCCTGGAGCCGATTGTGAAACAGTTTGAGCAGGAATTGAACCAGCGGCTAGGATTCGCGGAGGCAGAGATCACCAGCGCCCGGGAACTGGGCGAGGCCGAACGGCGCGCGCTTGAGGCTCGCGTGGAAAAATTGACCGGCAAAAAGGTGCGCGCTCAGTACTCGCAGGATGAGTCCCTCTTGGGAGGAGCCATTGTGAGAGTGGGTAGCACGATTTACGACGGCTCGGTGAAGGGACAGTTGGAAAGGATTAGGGCAGCTATTAGCTCTTAGCCTTTAGCTTTTAGCTTGAACCCAGGTCGGACTTGGGGATGAATCCTTCAAACATCTTTAACCGCAAAGATCGCTAAGAAAGGCCGCCAAGGGCACAAGAAAGGGCTAACAGCTAGGAGCTAAAAGCTAAGAGCTGATTTTATGGCACAAATCAGAGCAGACGAGATCACGCAGCTCATCCGGCAGCAGATCGAGAACTACGAATCCAAGATTGCAGTGGATGAAGTAGGAACGGTCATCACCCTGGGCGACGGTATTGCCCGCGTTCATGGCTTGGACAAGGTCATGGCCGGAGAGTTGCTCGCCTTCCCGCACGGGATCGCCGGCATCGCCATGAACCTGGAAGAAGACCAGGTGGGCGTGGTGCTGCTGGGCGAGTACACGGAAATCAGCGAGGGCGACGAGGTCAAGCGTACGGGGCGCATCATGAGCGTGCCGGTGGGCGATGCCATGGTCGGCCGCGTGGTGAATGCGCTGGGACAGCCGATTGACGACAAGGGTCCGATCGCCACTGATCAGTTCATCGCGCTCGAACGCCTCGCGCCTGGCGTCATTGACCGGCAGCCGGTGCGTGAGCCCATGGCGACCGGGCTCAAGGCGATCGACAGCATGATTCCGATCGGCCGCGGACAGCGCGAATTGATCATCGGCGACCGGCAGACGGGCAAGACTGCGGTGGCGCTCGACACCATCATCAACAACAAAGGCAATAACCTGATTTGTATCTACAACGCTGTCGGGCAGAAGCGGTCTTCGATCGCCCAGGTGGTGAAGATTCTGCAGGACGCTGGCGCCATGGATTACACCATCGTGGTGGCGGCATCGGCGTCCGAGCCGGCCCCCATGCAGTACATTGCACCCTACTCGGCATGCGCCATGGGTGAGTACTTCCGCGATACCAAGCGGCATGCGCTGGTGATTTATGACGATCTTTCGAAGCATGCGGCATCGTATCGGGAGATTTCGCTGCTGTTGCGGCGGCCGCCGGGGCGCGAGGCGTATCCGGGAGATGTTTTCTATTTGCACTCACGTCTGCTGGAGCGCGCAGCCAAGTTGAGTGACAAAAATGGTGGCGGGTCGCTCACGGCATTGCCGATTATTGAGACGCAGGCAGGCGACGTTTCGGCGTACATCCCGACCAACGTGATTTCAATCACCGACGGCCAAATCTTTCTGGAGACCGACTTGTTCAACAGCGGCGTTCGGCCTGCGGTGAACGTCGGTATCTCCGTGAGCCGCGTGGGCGGCAGCGCGCAGATTAAGGCCATGCGGCAGGTGGCTGGGAGTCTGAAACTGGAACTGGCACAATTTCGTGAACTAGCGGCATTTGCGCAGTTTGGCAGCGATCTGGATAAGGCCACGCAGGCGCAGCTCAATCGTGGCCAGCGGCTGGTCGAATTGCTCAAACAGAATCAGTTCTCGCCGTTGCCTTTCTCCAAGCAGATTCTGATCATCTTTGCCGGCACCAGCGGCTTTATGGATGACATGCCGGTACAGCAGGTGCGCGAATTCGAGGCGCAGCTGTACAAGTTCGTGGACACGTCCAATCCGGGGCTGCTGCGCACGGTCATGGAGAAGAAAATGTTGGACGACAATCTGAAAGCCGAGATGAGCAAAATGATCAAGGAGTGCAAGGAAGCGTTTGTGGCGGAGCGGGCGACGGTAGGGAAATAGCACTTGGCAATTAGCACTTGGCATTTAGCCACGATAGGTTCTTGCTGGATGTACAGGGCCAGATGCTAAGTGCTAAGTGCTTTCAGTTGCACCTAGGCAGCGATCAATGGCAAACGTTCTCGACATCCGGCGGCGGATTCGCAGCGTGACCAACACGCGGCAGATCACCAAGGCCATGAAGATGGTCTCGGCGGCGAAGTTGCGCCGGGCGCAGGAACGGGCCTTGGTGGCGCGTCCCTATGCGCAGATGTTGATCAACGTGCTGAAGTCGCTGGTATCACGAGCGGAAATCTATGACCCAGAAACCGGTGAGCCTCGGCATCCCCTGCTGGCGCAACGCGCGGAAGACAATATCCTTTTGATGGTGGTCACTGGCGACAAGGGATTGGCGGGGGCATTCAATACCAACATCCTGAAAGCTGCAATGCGGTTTATCGAAAGCAAGACTGAGGTAGGGTTGGGCGATGCTGCGGCCGGCAGAATCGAAATTGCCGCCATCGGGCGCAAAGGCAGAGATTTTTCGCGGCGTCGCTATCCCGCAGCGCAGCCGAGTGAAAACGAGAGGGGTATCTTCGTCGTGGAAGAGCAGATCGGCGTGCTCGGCAAGGTCGAGTTTGCCATGGCTTCGGAGTGGGCGGAGCGCGTCATCGAGCGCTATGGCAAACAGGAAATCGATGCCGTGTACTTGCTCTACAACGAATTCAAGTCAGTGATCGCGCAGCGGTTGGTGGTGGAAAGGGTGTTGCCCATCGAGCAGGTGGGCGTGGTAGGTGTAGCTCAGGTCGAGGAAATGACGCTGGAAGAAAAGGAGCGGGTGGCTGAAGCGGCCAAGGGGGCAGGCGTCGGTATTCGGCCTGCGGACACCAGTGCCATGGACGCGGCGGCGGCCCATTTCGCGGCAGCGCCCGTGGATTACATCTACGAGCAGCCTGCCGGGGAGCTGTTCAGCTCGCTGCTGCCGAAATATGTAAGCATCCAGATTTTCCGAGCGCTGCTGGAATCGGTGGCGGCGGAGCACGCCGCCCGCATGACCGCCATGGACGCAGCCACCAGCAACGCCACCGATATGATTGACTCACTGACGCTGGTGATGAACCGGGCTCGTCAGGCGAAGATTACGAAAGAGATTATTGAGATTGTGAGCGGCGCAGCAGCACAGTAGGGCAGCTATTAGCTGTTAGCCTTTAGCTCTTAGCTAGTTCCGAATGTTGCAGGATCTCAAACGACGGCGGAGATTTCTTGACATCAGTTGCAAAAGCTAAAGGCTAAGAGCTAATAGCTAGAAGCTGAGGTTTCATGCCAGAACACATCGGACACGTAATTCAAGTTGCCGGGCCCGCCGTGGACGTGCAGTTTTCCGCGACCACGATGCCGCCGATTTACGAGGCGCTCAAGGTGGTGAGCGACGGATTTACCGTGCCGTCGCCCATCAGCGTGATCTTGGAAGTGCAGCAGCACCTGGGCGAAAGCCGGGTACGCTGCGTAGCCATGCAGCCCACTGACGGCATGGTGCGCGGCATGAAAGCCATCGACCAGGGCGGGCCCATCTCCGTGCCCGTGGGGCGCGGCACATTGGGGCGCGTGATGAACGTGGTCGGCGAACCCGTAGACCAGTTGGGACCGATCCAGCATACCGCGAAAATGCCGATTCACCGGCCGGCGCCGCTGTTCGATGAGCAAGCCACCTCGGCAGAGATGTTCGAAACTGGCGTGAAAGTCATTGACCTGATCCAGCCCTTCTTGAAGGGCGGCAAGATCGGCTTGTTCGGCGGCGCGGGCGTGGGCAAGACCGTCATCATCATGGAGTTGATTAACAACGTTGCCAAGCAGCACGGCGGGTACTCCGTCTTCGCCGGCGTGGGCGAGCGCACACGCGAAGGAAACGATCTGTGGTTGGAGATGACTGAATCAGGCGTGATCAAGCCGGGTGATCCGGCGAACTCCAAAGCAGCGCTGATTTATGGCCAGATGACGGAGCCGCCCGGGGCGCGTTTACGCGTGGCGCTGACGGGACTGACGGTCGCCGAATTTTTCCGCGACGAGGAAGGCGCGGACACGCTGCTGTTCATTGACAACATCTTCCGTTTCACTCAAGCGGGATCGGAAGTGTCGGCGCTGCTGGGCCGCATGCCCAGCGCCGTGGGCTACCAGCCGAATTTGGCGACGGAAATGGGAGAGCTGCAGGAGCGGATCACTTCCACCAAGAAGGGATCGGTGACCTCGGTGCAGGCGATTTACGTGCCTGCCGACGACTTGACCGATCCGGCACCGGCTACCACGTTCGCTCACCTGGATGCGACCACGGTGCTGTCGCGAGCGTTGACGGAAATTGGAATTTATCCGGCGGTCGATCCGCTGGCTTCGACTTCGCGCATTCTTGACCCGCGCATCGTGGGCCAAGAGCACTACGATGTGGCACAGTTGGTGAAGAGAACACTGCAGACTTACAAAGACCTGCAGGACATCATCGCGATTCTGGGAATCGACGAACTGAGCGAAGACCAGAAAGTCACGGTGGCGCGGGCGCGCAAGATCCAGAAATTCCTGTCGCAACCGTTCCATGTGGCCGAACAGTTCACTGGCTCACCGGGGCGGTACGTGAAAGTCGCTGACACCGTGAAAGGCTTCAAGGGAATTGCCGAAGGCAAGTACGACGATATCCCGGAACAGGCCTTCTACATGAAGGGCACGATCGATGAGGTGTTGGAGGCGGCGGAGAAGCTGAGAGCAGTAGCCTGAAGCCGTTGCACATGGCAGACACTTTCCAACTCGAAATCGTCACCCCCGAGAAGATGGTCGTGCGGGACGTGGTGGAAGAAATAGAGATTCCCGGCAAGAAGGGATATCTGGGGATCCTGCCCGGGCATGCGCCGCTGATCACCGAACTGGCGGTGGGCGAGATCAGCTATCGCGCCGCCGGGACCACTCACTACCTGGCGGTGGCATGGGGCTTCGCCGAAGTGCTGTCCGACAAGGTCACGATCCTCGCGGAAAGGGCCGAACGTCCTGAGGAGATCGATGTCAAGCGGGCGCAGGCGGCGAAGCAACGCGCGGAAGAACGCTTGAAAAGTGGTAAGACCGACGTGGACTTCGAGCGGGCCACGGGTGCTTTGCAGCGCGCGGAAACCCGGTTGCAGGTGGCGGAGAGGGCGGTCGTTAGCCGTCAGGCGGCAACTTCGAGAAGTTAATGTTGTTCCTGCAATTCTCCTACGTGAAGTCTCTTTCCTTAGAATCGGAGGAGTTCCCTGGAGATACCCCCACGGGTAAAGCAAGATCTTAACGGCAACGGCATAGTAGAGATAACGCGCCCGCCCTGCAAAGAAGAAACTCAACATCACCCTCGTCCAGTGTTGAATGTTTGAAGTGCTTCTGCAAAGAACAATTCTCCGGTTGAATCTCCATTCTGCACAAAGAAGGTAAAACTTTTTACAAAGTGTTAACAACACACCAGGCCATTTCCCCTATGGTCGAAGCATCTATTACCAAGACCCCGTAATCCTGGAAATGAAGCCAAGTGTGCAAGAAGGAAGACCATGAAGCCAAGCCAAGTACGTGTCTTATGCGTGGACTCCTCTGATTCCCGCCGCAACAAGCTGGCGGCGGTGCTGGAAGACGCCGACTTCGATGTTTGGACGGCGCACAACATTCGTGACGCCGTGCAGATGGCGGACGTGCTGCGGCCGGCCGCGGTCCTTGCCGACCAGTTCTCCACCCTCTGTCATGAACGCGACTTGGAGAAACTCAGGACCCTGTATCCGCAGCTGCCGGTGCTGGTGCATTCCGCCGCTCCCTCCATGGCTGTCTTGTCCGCCGATACGGGCGACTTTGCCGCGGTCCGTACTGGCGATCTTGAGATCGTGATGGCCATCCTGACGCTTTTGCTGGAATCGAATCATCCGAGCGGAACGGAGGCAGAAGCCGTTCACGCCACCTAACGCGAGGCGATCGATCTTCCAGGCTCCGCCGAGAGGCCTCCCGCAGAAATCGCCGCTATCTCTTCCACAAACCCCAAGGCGATTTCTGCTCTCCCGGCGGCTTTCACTGCGCTCTCAGCGCGAAGTCTTTGCGGATTTCTCCGCCCGTCCCGTGCACTCCGCCTGGAACAACCGTTCATCCACCCGGTGCAGGCGCTGGGCCATGCCCGGACGCAGCAGCTTGTAGTGGTGGATCTCAAACAGGTAGTTCACGATGAACCAGATAGGTTTCTCCGTAGTCATCCATTCCCAATGATCGAAGCGAGCAAGGTTTACAGGACGTGAAAAAGTGCGTAGCGTCCGCTCCCGCCGCAGGTTGAAGTAGAGGTTGAAGTAGCTCATGGCCAGTTCCCGCGGTGTGCGATAGACCGGCTCGCGATAGCGGCATCCAGTGTAATTGGACTTGGCGATGGCGCCCCAATGGCCGTTCACTCGGTAGAGGCCGACGACGTGATCGGTATCGTGGTCGGCTTCAAAATCGAGAATCAGCGGCTGGAATCCATTCGCCCGCAGCGCCGCGGCGGCAAAAATCGCTCCTTCGAGGCAATGCGATGTCTGCTCGTGCAGCACCAGTCGAGGCGACCAGGCAGTGTCGGCGAGGTGATAGGGCATGTCGTCGAGAAAGCGCTGAATGCCGTATGGGTTCTTCAGGCTGCGCAGCTTGCGCAGTTCGGCGGGAGTGAAGGCGTTCGCGGGATTTGCCATCGTCGAGTGCAGTGTACCCGAAAGGCGGATTCCCGCAATCATCCGAACAACTTCCCCAACTCCTGCGGCTTGTCCACGACCACATCCGGGGGCGCTTCGCAGAGCGTGTGCGGAGCAAAGCCGTAGGTGACCCCGCAGGTCCACACGCCGGCATTGCGGCCGGTGATAACGTCAATCGAGGAATCTCCCACCATCACGGCCTCTTCCGGACGTGTTTTGGTCTCCCGCAAGATGGTCTGCGCACCGTGAGGATCAGGCTTCTTGGTGGGAAAGCTGTTGCCACCGTAAACGTGGATGAAAAATTCAGCGAGCCCCAGTGCTTCGACGATGGCCCGTGACGGGTGAACGGGCTTGTTGGAAAGCACGGCCATCTTTCGTCGGTTGCCGTTTGAGTTGTGGATGGCCGCAAGGGTTTCCTTGATGCCGTCGTACACATGGGTGTAGTCGAGTTTGTGGACGCGGTAGTAGGCGAGGAAGTAATCCAGTGCCTCTTTCAGGAAGCCTTCATCTTTGGGGTCGCCCAGAGCACGCCGAACCAGCACGGGGGCGCCGTCCCCTACGTAGGAGGCCACCAGGTCACCCGGCAGCTCGGGGCGTCCAAAGTGCCGCAGCATGGCGTTGACCGAGTGGACCAGGTCGAGGCGCGAGTCGATCAGGGTGCCGTCAAGGTCGAAGATCAGCAGCTTGATGGAGTGGGGGTCGAACTGGCGGTTGAACTTGATCATCGGTTACTGCTCAGGATAGCACTCAGGATTCAGCCCGCAGCACTTAGCATTTGGTCGTATGGGGTTGTTGCCGCAGCCGGTTAAGCCCCTCGAGGGGCTAAGTGCCAAATGCTCAATGCTAAGTGCTGATTCCACCTTTCCCAACCCCCAATCAGCATTTACAATGCATTGGCGGTTCTCGAGTCCGTAGGCAGGGAAACGGATGGCGACTACAAAAGCAGATCCTAAACCGGTCGACAGCGAGATTAAGAAGGCGGGCCAGACCTACGACGGTCTGTCCCGCCTGCAACTGATCGAAGCCTACCGCCTCATGTACACCTCCCGGCGGCTGGACGACCGGGAGATCCTGCTCAAGCGACAACAGAAGATCTTCTTCCAGATTTCCGGCGCGGGCCATGAGGCGGTCGGCGTGGCCGCTGCCTTTGCCCTTAAAGCCGGCTACGACTGGTTCTACCCCTACTACCGCGATCGCGCGCTGTGCCTGGCCCTGGGCGCAACCCCTTACGAGATGCTCCTGCACGCCGTCGGCGCGGCCGACGATCCCAACTCCGGTGGCCGGCAGATGCCGTCGCATTGGAGCTCCCCGCGACTGCATATCGTGACCGGCTCCTCCCCCACGGGAACACAAATCCTTCAGGCCGTGGGTTGTTCCGAGACCGGGCGCTACTTCGCCGCGCATCCCGAGGCCGCCAGGCAGTCCACGGGAGACTATCGCCAGTTCAAGGACGTAGGATTCCACGCCGACGAGGTCACCTACGTTTCCTTCGGTGACGGGACGACCAGCGAAGGCGAGTTCTGGGAGGCGCTCAACCCCGCGTCCAACCTCAAACTCCCGCTGGTGTTTGTGGTTGAGGACAACGAGTACGCCATCTCCGTGCCCGTCGAGGTGCAGACCGCGGGCGGCAGCATCTCACGGCTGGTCTCCGGGTTCCCCAACTTCCACTTTGAAGAAATCGACGGCACTGACCCAGTCGCGAGCTATGCGGCGTTTGTCCGCTCGGTAACGCACTGTCGTGCCGGAGACGGTCCTGCCTTCATTCACGCGCACGTGATCCGGCCCTATTCGCACTCGCTGTCGGACGACGAGCGCCTTTATCGCCCGGAGGCCGAGCGGCAACGGGATGCGCAACGCGATCCCATCACGCGCATGCAGATGTTTCTGATCCGCGAAGGCATCCTCGACGAGAAAGGCATCAACAAACTGGAGAAGCAGGTAGAAGACGAGCTCCAGGTTGCGGTGGACCAGGCTCTGGAGGCCGCCCCGCCCACGCCGGACACGGTCACACGCTTTGTGTATTCGCCAGACCTTGATCCGGCGTCCTCGGCGTTTGAGACCGAGCCGGCGACAGCGTCCGCACCCGCCGACGGCAAGAAGGTCGCGCCCAAGACCATGGCCGACCTGATCAATGCCACGCTGCGCGACGAAATGCGGCGGGATGAGCGCGTTCTGATCGTTGGTGAAGATGTGGCCGACTGCAGCCGCGAGCAGTATCTGCAGCAGAAGCTGATCAAGGGCAAGGGCGGAGTGTTCAAACTGACTTTCGGTCTGCAGTCCGAATTTGGTTCAGACCGGGTGTTCAACTCGCCGCTGGCGGAAGCCAGCATCGTGGGCCGCGCCACAGGCATGGCCACGCGTGGGCTGAAGCCGGTGGTGGAGATCCAGTTCTTCGATTACATCTGGCCGGCGATGATGCAACTGCGCAACGAGCTGCCGCTGATCCGCTGGCGCTCGAACAACGGATTCTCCGCGCCCTGCGTAATTCGTGTGGCCATCGGCGGCTATCTCACCGGCGGCGCGATTTATCACTCGCAGTGCGGGGAGAGCGTCTTTACCCACATTCCGGGGCTGCGAGTCGTGTTTCCCTCGAATGCTCTGGATGCAGCGGGCCTGCTGCGCACGGCAATCCGCTGTGATGATCCGGTGCTATTTCTGGAGCACAAGCGGCTCTATCGCGAAACCTACGGAAGAGCTGCGTATCCCGGGCCGGATTACATGGTTCCATTCGGCAAGGCGAAGATCGTGCAGGCGGGAACAGATCTGTCCGTTATCACTTACGGTGCCGTGGTCCCGCGGGCTCTGCAGGCGGCGCAGAAGCTGGAGCGCGAGCACGGAGTCAAAGTGGAGTTGATTGATTTGCGCAGCTTGAATCCATTTGATTGGGAGACAATCGCCCTGTCAGTGCGCAAGACCAACCGCGCCATCGTAGCCTACGAAGACACCCTGAGCTGGGGCTACGGTGCCGAAATCGCGGCCCGCATCGCCGACCAGCTGTTCGAGCACTTGGACGCCCCAGTGCGGCGCGTGGCCGCTATGGACACCTTCGTCGCCTACCAACCTATTCTGGAAGACGCCATCCTGCCGCAAATGGCCGACTTGTTTCAGGCCATGAAGGAACTCTCCGAGTACTAGCGACGGAAATTAGAGACGGTAGAGAAATTACTTGGAGGAGGGACGTGTTTCTCTGAGCGTGATTTCGGCCCATGTGTTTCCCCCGTCGCTGGTGGAGAATAGTCTGCCGCCCACCAGCACCCAACCCAGCGTGACGCCGGAAAAGCTGAGTGCCGCGACGGATGACTTTGGCGGAAGCATATCGGTGGTCGTGGTGCTGACCTTGCCATCCGGGGCGACGGTAGTAAGTGTGAGATACGTATTGTTGGTCACGTATGCGGTGATAAGAGTCGAGTCTGCGACCGCGGAGGGAAAGGGTATCCCACCGTAAATCTCAGGAAGCTTGGGTAGCATCCTGTCCAACTTCCAAGTCTGGCCTTGATCGGCGCTCGCAAACAGCACCAAGGTCAAGCCTGACCCTTCCGGTCCTGAATATGTTACAGGCAGAAACCCATTCTTACCGTCCGGGAAAACCGGCAAATCGTACCACGCAACCATAGGTTCAGCACGCGAAGAACCCTGGGGAGCTGGCAATGACAACTCTTGCCAGGTATTTGCACCGTCATACGTGGCAAATAGCTTTTGTCCGCCCGGTCCGCCCGCCTCCCAACCCACTTTCGTGTTGAGGAAACCAATGGCGCCGCCCGTACCAGATCCGCCTGGTGCCCAGTCCCACGTTTTGCCGCCATCAGCGGTTGCTATCAGAACGGCGAGGCGGAAGGCCGCGCCGCTTGTGACGTCGAGGCTCATCCAGCCGTGCCTGCGATCCACAAAGGTGATGCCGCCGCTTCCGCTGAGAGTCGTCGCATTTGGGTTTAGGTTCGGGATCGTAACCTGTTTAACCGACCAGCTCGCGCCGCCGTCTGCGGTCGATGCCAGATCGAATCGTGGTTCCGGTTCCTCATACTTGGAGAACAGGACCCAACCTGTAGAGGTATCAAGGAAGAAGACGGTGACTATGCTCTCCTGCGATGCTGTGGAAGGTGTGACGTTCTTCCAGGTATGGCCGTTATCGTTCGTCCAAAAGAGCTGCGTGCCGGTGGCGGCCCACCCCGCGCTGGGGGTCAGCAGCTTCATGGCCATGATCCCCTGGGCTGAGGCGAAAGCGGACAGCGTCAGAAGCAATGTCGCTAGCAGCATGTGCGGTCGGTACATGCGAAACCTCCTGCGGGGTGGTAGATGGTCGGATAGAAGACTGAATGCGAGAAGGAGAGCTGCGTACCCGTGGAGCACGGAACGAACTCATCTGAATTGAATCCACGCCCACGCTGGCAGTCATTGTACCGTTCTGCATTCGCCTGCCCGGACAATGTTCGGCATTTTGTTGCACTTTCGTAAGAAAAGAACAATCGAGAATTCAATCCTCGCCACCAGGTGGAGGTCGGAGAGCGAGAACATCGGGACGCCTAGTCCTTCTTCGACTTCCCACCGCCTCCACCCCGCCTGATGCTGTCAAACGAAATTGATCCTCCCCCGAAGAAGATCAGCGCAAACGCCATCGCTGCCAGCGCCAAAGGAAGCTGGTATCCGCCATTTCCCAACAAGCCATTCTTCCAATGCACTTTCCAGATAGCCACGCTCATGTTGATCATGATCGCCAGCGCGGCGAAGCGCGTGAAGGCGCCAGCGACGACCAGGATACCTCCGAAGAACTCAGCTGCCGCGGAGAGATAGGCCCACCAACCCGGCAATCCCAGACTGCCGACAAACTCGACGTGCTTGTGCAGGCCGCCGAACACCTTGGGATAGCCGTGGCCAATCATGATGACGCCTAGTACCAGCCGCAGGGCGAGCAGAGCCAGAGGTTGAAGGCGGTCGAGACAGCGCAAGTTGTTCCTCCCAAAGAACGAACAGATTATCGCATTGGGGATTTCAGTAGGAAGAAGCCAGAATCATATGGACATTCCGGGCGGTTTAGCCACAGAGGACACCCTTCGGCTCCGCTCAGCGTAGGCTGCTCCAGAGGTTAACTACAGTAACCCGGTTATTTGCCCGTCTCCGTCCGTTCAACGACCTTCGTACCGTCTCTAGTACTTTGGTTATGTTTCCCGCGGGAAGTTCGAACCCGGTGTATAAACACCCCATTGGATTGTATCCCTATGTAGTCTAACTACTACATATAGCATCAATCCACAAGTCTGCTCTGGTTACTTTCCAGAAAACAGGCATAAAACACGGTAAAACCCGAAGATATGCCTTGACCTTGGCAGTTTCCCGGTTGATATATGCTCAGTCCACCTAAATTCACTCGAACGCAATTTTGTACGAGGAATTTTCTCCCAAGTTTGCCCTGTGGGCCGGAGAATTCGGCTGCGGCAGGGCCTGATTCTGTGGAAAGGGCTTGGAACTATGGCCGACTCGCGAGAAGTCATGAACATTCGCCAGGCTTCGCAGTACCTGGGAGTGAGTCCGGACACGCTCTACAAGTACGTAGGGGAACAAAAGATTCCAGCTTTCAAGCTCGGCAACCGCTGGCGCTTCAAGAAGTCGAGGCTGGACCAGTGGATGGAAGAGAAGTCAAGCCAGATGGAAGCCAAAGGCAAGAAGAAACCGAAGGCGGCTGTCAAGGCCGCCGGGCAACTGTAAAGGCGGGCACATGTTTGGATTCGGAACCAAAACGATTGTTGGTCTGGATGTGGGCTCCTCGAGCATCAAGGCCGTGGAGCTGCGGAAGGGGCGCAACGGTATCGAAGTGGCGCACCTGGGCCTGGAACCACTGGCACCGGATATCGTCGTCGACTCCATGATTGTGGACTCGGGCACGGTTTCGAGCGCGATTTCGAAGCTGTTCACCGATAACGAGATCAAGTCCAAGAATGTGGCCACCGCGGTGAGCGGGCACTCAGTGATCGTGAAGAAGATTTCGCTGCCCTCGATGAGCGACCAGGAACTGGCCGAGACCATCCAGAAGGAAGCGGCGCAGCACATTCCCTTCGATCTGGCCGACGTGAATCTCGACTACCAGATACTTTCCGAAGATGCCGGCAACCCGCAGATGGACGTTTTGCTGGTGGCGGTCAAGAAGGACAAGATTCTGAACTACACCAACGTACTCTCGATGGCAGGCAAGACTCCGGCTATTGTGGACATCGATGCTCTCGCGCTGCAGAACTGCTACGAGTACAACTATGAGCCCGCGCCGGGCCAGGTGGTGGCGCTTTTGAACCTGGGTGCCAGCGTGATGAACATCAACATCGTGAAGGGCACAACGCCGCTGTTCCCGCGCGACGTCAGCGTGGGCGGGCACCAGTACACGGACTCGCTGCAGAAGGAACTGGACCTGAGCTTCGACGACGCCGAATCGCTGAAGCTGGGCCGAAAAGTGGGCACGGTGAGCGAAGACGCCAAGACGCCCATCCTGCAGCAGGTGACCGAGATCATCGTGCTGGAAATCCAGAAGACTTTCGACTTCTTCCGCGCCAGCGCGGCGGGAGAGCACATCGAGAAGATTTATCTGGCGGGCGGTTCCTCGAAGGTTCCCGGACTGGTCGAGGCGTTGCGCCAGGAGTTCTCGCTGCCGGTGGAGATCTTCAATCCGTTCCAGAAGATCGCGCCTCCGACGGAAGGACCGGGAGTGGACCTGATCGAGCAGAATGCCGGCCAGCTGGCAGTTGCGGTGGGCTTGGCCTTAAGGAGTTTTGAAGACTTATGATCCGAATCAACCTGCTGGGAACACAAAAATCGAAAGGCAAGCGTGGCGGCGCAGGTTCCTCGGCGCCCGTCATGGAGGTGGGTGATGTCGGCTCACCGAAGTTGAAGGTCCTGGTAGTCGTGGTCGTGGTCGCGGCCGTCAACCTGGTCTACTGGTACGGGTTGGACAAAGAGAAGCGCAACATCGTCGCCAAGATGCAAGTGGCGGAGCAGAAGAACCGCGAACTGGCCGATGTGAAGGCCCGCTACCTGGAGCGGCAGCGTCAAGCGGAAAGCTACAAACGCCGCGTGGATGTGATTGATCAGCTGCGCTCGGGCCAGGCCGGCCCCGTCAACCTGCTCAACACCATCGGTGACACCGTGAACGGTACCGAGGCGGTGTGGCTGAACTCCATGAAGGACCAGGGCGGTAACGTGGACATCGAGGGTATGGCCCTGAGCACGGATGCGGTGGCGAACCTGATCGCGAATCTGCAGAAGACCGGCTATTTCCGGAACATCGAGATCAAAGAGACCTACCAGGACGACCAATTTAAAGACATGCAGGCCTTCCAGTTCACGCTGACCTGCGAAAAGGCGAAGTCCTAGAGGCGGGAAAATATGACCAACTTTGGCGAAATATCGGGTCTCAAGCAATGGGCAACCCTGCTGCTGGGGGCGGCGCTGCTGACCGGCGCTCTCTACTTCACGCTGTTCAAAACCGAGCGGGAAGCCAATGCGGTGGCACAGCAGAATCTGGAGAACAAACTGCGCGAGAACGCCGAACTGGAATCCTACCGGCCGAAACTCGTGGATATCGAGCGCCAACTGGCCAGCCTCAAACAGCAACTGGAGATTGAGCGCAGGATCGTGCCCGACGAGAAGGAAGTCGATGGCTTCATGAAGATGATGGACGCTGAGGCCATCAAGGCGGGGATCGAGTTGCGGCGCTACACGGCGAAGCCAACCTCGGTCAGGGATTTCTACACCGAGCTGCCGTTCGAGATGGAACTGGACGGTCCCTACTACTCGATGCTGAGCTTTTTCGATCAGGTAGGAAAGCTGGAGCGCATCGTCAACGTCTCAGGCTTGCTGGTCTCGACCATCAAGAAGCCCTCCGAGGCCAAGGCCAAGCATACGTACCAGTACGCTCCCAACGAGAGCGTTGTGGCCACTTACACGGCGACCACATTCTTCAGTCATGACATGGAACCGCCCGCGAGTGCGCCTGGCAAGCCCGGCCAGCCCGCGCCGGTCAAAAGGTAGAGGAGTCCTATGAAGCTGACGACTGGAATTCTTTTACTGGGGATGGCGGCAGGAACTGCCTGGGGGCAGAACCCGGACGTCATCGATAACACGAGGAACACGCTGAAGGCGGTCGAGCAGAAGAAGCAAATTGACTCGAACGCGGCTCTGGCGGCCTCGCAGGGGCAGGCTGCCAATCCAGCTATGCCCGCCAGCAAACCGGCCGCGGTGACACCCGCGAAACCGGCGCCGGCGAAACCAGCCCCGAAGCCAGCGACAGCGCAGGCTGCGAAACCGGCAACCAGCAAGCCCATGACAGCGCAGGCTGCGAAGCCGGCATCCAGCAAACCCATGACAGCGCAGGCTGCGAAGCCGGCACCCAGCAAACCCAGTACGAGTGCGGCACCCACGCCGGGCGCCTCGCAGAGCATGGGGCAGAGCAAGGCAGCAGCTGCAGGCTCGCAAAAGGCGGCACCAGCGCTCAAGGCGACGCCCGCACCCAAAGTGGCGGCCAAGCCTGCCTCAGGCAAGCCTGCCACGGTGAAGACCGTGGCGGTGAAGAAGCCGGCGCCCAAGCAGACGGTCGCGGTCGAAGACAAGAAGAATCCGGCAGACGCCAAGAAAGAAACGCCGAGGGCCATCAACCTGACTGGGCGACGGGATCCATTCATCAGCCCGGTGGTGAACCGCAGCATGGTTGGTTCCGGTTGCAGCACCGGCAAGCGCTGCCTGGCGATTGATCAGATCAGCCTCAAGGGCGTCGTGAAGGCGGAGGCGGGCATGATCGCCGTCGTCGTCAACGCCCTCGACAAAGCCTACTTCCTGCGCGAGAACGACCCGGTCTTTAACGGATACGTGGTGAAGATTACCGGAGACTCGATCATCTTCAAAGAAACGATCCAGGACAAGCTGGGCAAGCCGTTTACGCGGGAAGTGACCAAGAAGATTACGACGTCGGCGGTCTAAGACTGGCGGAATGCGGCCGGAACATTCCGGCTAGCGAGCACGAATTTGAAAGAAAGATCACGGGGCGAGCCGAAGCGCAAGCCCGTGTGGGGAGAAGCGAAATGCGAAAGCAACTGCTGGGTATTTTTCTACCGCTGATGATCTTGGTTCTGATCGCAGCGGCTGAGACGCAGAACACGGGCGCAGAGGCAACCAAGCACGCCGCGCTACAGAAAGTGGATGTGGTGCGCGGTGACGACGGGATCAGCGTGCAGATCACTGGCCGTGGACTCATGACGCCCAAGGTGAGCACACTGGACCGGCCGGCGCGCCTGGTGCTCGACTTGCCGAATACCGTGGCGGCTACCTCCCAAAGCCACATTGACGTGGGCAGCGACGGGGTGAAAGGAGTGCGCATTGGCATGGACGGCCAAACGCCTCCGACGACCCGCGTCGTGATTGACCTAGAGCAGGCGTGCCGGTACGAACTCGTGCCCGGCAGCGACAACCAGGTCATCCTGAAGCTGCATCCGGCAGCCAGCGCGGCCAAAGCGGCTGCGAAGCCCGCAGCTCCGGCGGCCAAGAAGGCCACTGTAGCCCGCGCGCTGCCTCCGGTTTCGGCCACGAAAGGAATCGTTGTCAGCCAGTCGGCTCCCGTGACCGCAGCTCCGGCTGAAGAGAAGAAGCCGTTGCAAACGGCTGCTTCGGCCAGCGACTTTGTGTTTGTTGAACCTTCCTACAAGCCCAAGGACACGAACGCGGCAGAGGAAAACAAGCCCGCCACGATCGACCCTTCGGTGCGCGCGCTCGCCGCCGCCAGCAAGTTCGCGGACAAGCCCGACACCAGTCTGCTGCCTACACCCAGCGCTTCTTTGCAGCCGCAGGCTGCCGAAGCTGCGGCCAGCAGCGCCGCCCAACCCGCGGTAAACCTGGCAGCGGAGCAGAAGACACAGGCAATGCAACCGGCGGCGACGACCGGTCCCAAGTACACGGGTGAACCGATCTCGGTGAACCTGAAGGATGTGGACCTGAAGGACTTCTTCCGTCTCGTCCACGAAATCAGCGGCCTGAACGTCGTGCTCGATCCCAACGTCAAGGGTTCGCTGACCATCGTGCTCGATGATGTGCCGTGGGATCAGGCACTGGACATCGTTCTGAAGAACAACGACCTGGCGCGTCAGCTCGAAGGCAACGTGCTGCGCGTCGCTACGGTGGAAACCCTGCGCAAGGAAGCCGAGTCGCGTCGTGCCCAGCAGGAAGCAGAAGCTTTGGCGGTAGAGAAGGTCACGGTCACCCGTTTCCTGAGCTACGCGCACTCCAAAGACGTGGTGCCCACGGTCAAGAGTTTCCTTACCCAGCGCGGCGACGTGATCGCTGACGATCGCACCAACGCTCTCATCATCCAGGATATTCCTTCGGTGATGCCTGCGATTGACCGGTTGTTGACCCAGCTCGACCGCAAGACACAGGAAGTGGAAATTGAAGCCCGCGTAGTGGCTGCGACCCGCAGCTTTGCGCGCGACATCGGTACCCAGTTCGGCTTCGGCTGGGGCAACGGAACCAGCGCAGTCGGCGGCGCTTCGAGCGCCGGCGCTTCGCCCACCACAGTGAGCGGTTTGACGCCGGGTTACATCACGGTGGGTAGCGCCACTACGGGCAGCCAGATCCCGTTGTTCTCCAACCTGCCAATCACCAGCCCGACCAGCGGCCTTACCTTCATCAACGCCAGCAACAACGTCCGCATCGATGCTGTCTTGACCATGGCGGAGTCGCGCGGCTTGCTGAAGATTCTGTCGCGTCCGCGGGTAGTGACCCAGAACAACATTCAAGCACTGGTCCGCCAGGGCGTACGAGTGCCCATCGTGACCCAGGCGCAGTTGGGCGGCCCCCCGACGGTAACTTACGTCGATGCTTTCCTGCGGCTGACGGTGATTCCGCAGATCACGTCGGAAGGCACCATCTTCCTGAACGTGGACGTGGAAAACACCACGCCTGACTTCGGGCGTACGGTGCAGGGCAACCCGACGTTGATCACTCAGCAGGCGACCACCCAGGTGCTCGTCACTGATGGCGGCACGGTGGTGATCGGTGGAGTCATCCAGACCCAGAACTCGATCAACATTGCCCAGGTGCCATTGCTGGGCAGCATCCCGTTCCTGGGCAACCTGTTCAAACGGCAAAGCGTGAGCACCTCGAATCAGGAGCTGATCTTCTTCATCACTCCGCGCATTATTCAGACTTAGCTTCAGATTTAATAACCAAGGTAGAAGAAAAACAGCCGTCGGCTTCCTGGACAACCTGTCAGGACCGGCGGTTTTGTTTTGTTCACGAAAAAACTTGCCACGGATTCACGCGGATTTTCACGGATAAATCTCTGATAGATTATTTTGGGTTTATCCGTGAAGATCCGCGTAGATCCGTGGCCAGGCTCTTGCATTTACTTCGCGCCCTCGTGCGTCCCCGTATCAAACACCGCCACCACGTTGGGATGATTAAGCGCGGCAATGGCGCGGGCCTCCTGCTCGAAACGGCGCATGCGCTCAGCGTCCCGGGCAAAAGACTCCGGCAGAATCTTGACCGCCACGTCGCGCCCTAGCCGGGAATCGTGCGCGCGATACACTTCGCCCATGCCGCCCGCGCCAATGGGCGCGACGATTTCGTAGGGACCGAGTCGTGTGCCGGGGTTAATCGTCATCCGGGAAGGGCCTAATTATAGGCTTTCTTCAACGAAAAAAACCGATCACCGGCGAACTCCCGGCGCATGGCGAGGCCTATCACGCATTTCAACTCTCGAGGGTGCCCCGTCCAAGCTCCGCTTGGGCGGGGATTTTCTGCCGGGTGCGCCACGTCTCGCGGTGTTCGAGACAGCCTGCCCTGAGCCCACGCCGACCGGTCACGTGAGCAGCGCTTCGACGTCGATTCTGGGCAAAGTCCGCAGTTCGACATACCTAGGGGGTGCCTCCGAACTGATGTGGAGTTCCCTCAGACCGTGACGTCTCCGGACTCCAGTGTAAAAAGAGTAGTCGAGTAAGTAAGCTTCGTATCTGTCACCCGCTCCGTGCGGCGTAACTGAAAACGGCGTCGGCGACGACGCCTGGGACCCCGCCGACTTCGCGGACGAAGATTTTGCTGAAGAAGACCTCGCTGAAGAAGACCTCGAAGAAGACGAGGATCGCCCCAACGATGAAAGTGGGTCTACCCTCAGACCCCCCCCGCCCAAGCGGAGCTTGGACGAGATAACCTCGAGAGTAGAAACGAGAGTAGAAATGCGTGAGAGGCCGGGCCATCGCCCCTCGGCTCAGCATGACCATGAAAGAGTCGGGTAAACTCCAAGAGAATGGATCACATCGGCCGCTTGCGACGCCTGCAGCAGGCACTCGACCAGCACCGGCTGGACGCTCTGCTGATCACTCACCTGCCCAACATCCGCTATCTCTGCGGATTCAGCGGCAGCAGCGGCGCTCTGGTCGTCACCGCAGCCAGAAACATTTTCTTCACCGACGGCCGCTACTCGGAACAAGCCCACGCAGAGGTGCAGGGGGCGCGGATTGCGATTGCCCGCAAGGCATCGTTGGTCATGGCTGGCGAGTGGCTGGCGAGGAATCGTAAGACCTTTGGGCGCAAGGGACCATCACGAGTGGGTATTGAGGGCGAACATTTGACCGTCGCCGCGCGGAGCCGTCTCGCGGGAATACTGCCGTCCAACCTTCGACTGCGGGAGGCGCCTCCGCTGGTTGAACAGGCCCGCATGGTGAAGGACGACGAAGAAATCGTGCGTATTCGAGAGGCGGTGATGTTGGGCGCGAATCTGTTTGGCCGCGCGCTGGAACGAATCCGCCCCGGCGTAAAGGAAAGTGAAGTGGCGGGCGAGATGGAGTATGCGGCGCGGAAAGCTGGGGCGCAGGAGATGTCATTTCCTACCATCATTGCGGCGGGAACGCGGTCGGCGATGCCGCACGGACGAGCGTCCGACGCCCCCATTCCGAGCGAAGGATTCGTGGTCTGCGACTTCGGTGTTATACTCGCTGGCTACTGTTCCGACATGACTCGTACCGTGTACGTGGGTCGTCCCACGGACGAGACCCGCGGTATGTATCAGGCGGTGCGGGAGGCGCAACAGGCGGCCGTAGAAGCAGTACGGCCCGGGCTGAGCGTGGGCGAGGTTGACCGCGCAGCTCGTAACGTGTTGCGGAAATTAAAGTTAGGGAAGTACTTTACTCACTCGACCGGACATGGCGTGGGCTTGGAGATTCACGAGGCTCCACGCGTCGCCGCTGGGCAGTCGGAAATCTTAAGTCCGGGAATGGTTATCACCATTGAACCCGGTGTGTACGTCCCGGGCAAGTGGGGTGTGCGCATCGAAGACATGGTTGTGGTCACGGAACGCGGGCGCGAAGTTTTGACGCCCACCAGCAAGGAACTGATCGTGGTTTGAGGTCGTTAGCCTAAGCCGGTCCCACCGCAGACGATGAACCAGAAAGAATTAAAGGAACTCATAGAGTTCTTAATTGAAAAGGATATTGCCGAGTTCGAGTTGGAACGCGGCGATGTCAAAGTGCGCATCAAGCGCGCGGCGGAATCTGCTTCGGGGCACGAGGCGCGCTATTTTGCCGTGCACGCCGGACCGCCTTCGGCCCCGGCAAGTGCCGCTACACCAGCCGGGCCTCCGTCTGCTGCGACACCGCCGATTGCGCCCGTCGTGGAAGAGGCGCTGCACATGGTGCGCTCACCCATCGTCGGGACGTTTTACGAGTCACCTTCGCCGGGATCCCCGCCCTTCGTGAAGCCCGGAGACGTGGTCGAAGTGGGCCAGGTATTGTGCATTGTCGAAGCCATGAAGCTGATGAACGAGATCGAGTCTGACGTGGCGGGTGAGATCGTGAAGAAGCTGATCAGCAATGGCCAGCCCATCGAGTACGGGCAGGAGCTGTTCGCCATCCGGGCGCGGGCATAGAAACATTTAGGGGATGATTCAGGGCGCGCAAAGCGCGCCTTTTTGTGTTTCATGTTCAAGAAAATCTTAATCGCCAATCGCGGAGAAATTGCTTTGCGGGTCATTTGCGCCTGCAAAGAGCTGGGCATCCGCACCGTGGCCATCTACAGCGAAGCGGACCGCAACTCGCTGCACGTTCGCTTTGCCGATGAGGCCATCTGCATTGGTCCGCCACAACTGGCGCAGAGCTATCTGAATATTCCGGCGGTCATCAGCGCGGCGGAAATCGCCAACGTGGATGCTATTCATCCCGGATACGGCCTGCTGGCCGAAAATGCCAACTTCGCCGAAGTTTCCGAAACCTGCAACATCAAATTCATTGGCCCGCCCCCGGAGATTACCCGGCTGATGGGTGAGAAAGAGAAGGCGCGGGTGGCCATGAAGAAGGCGGGTGTGCCCGTCCTGCCCGGATCGGACGGCATCCTGTCGAGCGATGGCGAGGCGCTGGAGTGGGCGCGCCAGGTCGGGTTTCCAGTGATTATCAAGGCTTCCGCCGGCGGGGGTGGGCGCGGGATGCGCATTGTGCGCGGCGAGGAGGAACTCCCCGCCTTGTTCAAGGCAGCGCAGTCGGAGGCGGCGGCCGCTTTCGGCAACGGCGACCTCTACATGGAAAAATTCATCGAACGGCCGCGGCACATCGAGTTCCAGATTCTCGCCGACCAGTACGGCAACGTGGTGAGCCTGGGAGAACGCGAGTGCTCGATTCAGCGCCGTCATCAGAAGCTGCTCGAGGAGTCTCCCTCCACGCAGGTAACGCCCGAATTACGCGACCAGATTGGGCAGGTGCTGTGCAAAACCCTGTCCGAGATTGGCTATGTGAACGCCGGCACTGTTGAATTTCTCATGGATGAGGAGAGGCAGCTCTACTTCATCGAGATGAATACCCGCATTCAGGTAGAACATCCGGTGACCGAGATGGTGACGGACGTCGACCTGGTGAAAAGCCAGATTCTGCTGGCCGCGGGTGAGCGTATGGAAAGTGTGCTGCTGGGGCCGATTGTGCATCGCGGACACGCCATCGAGTGCCGCATCAACGCCGAGCATCCGGAAAAGTTCACCCCCTCAGCCGGCAAGATCACGACTTTTAATCCCCCCGGAGGGACCGGAGTGCGAGTGGATACGGCAGCCTATGCCGAAGGCACGATCCCGCCTTATTACGACTCCCTGATCGCCAAGCTTATTGTGCGCGGCAAAGACCGGGTAGAAGCGGTCTCGCGCATGGCGCGGGCGCTCGAAATGTTTATCGTGGAAGGCGTGTACACCACGATCCCTCTCCACAGGAAGATTCTGGCTGACCCTGACTTCCGGGCGGGGAAGTTGGACACGACCTTCATAGAGCGCTTCCTGCAGAAGAACGGCAAGGAGACACCGGCGGTGTGAGCGATGATTTCACTTCCCCGGCTCTATGCCATCGTTGACGCTTCTCTTTTCCCGGATATCGGTTCGCTGTGCACATTCGCCGAGGAACTCGCTGCTGGTGGCGTCACCCTTCTGCAGTACCGCAACAAAAGCGGCAATGCACGCCAGACGCTGGAGCAGGCTCGAGGGCTGAAACGGCGCATCGGCAATTCCGTCAAGTTAATCATGAACGACCGCGCCGACCTCTGTGTGGCCGCGGGATTCGATGGCGTGCATCTAGGCCAGGACGATCTCTCCCCTGAAGGCGCAAGAAAAGTAATTGGTGACAACTGCTGGCTGGGAGTCTCCACCCACAACCCCGAGCAGGTGGCGGAAGCTGACAAGACCTCAGCAGACTATGTTGCCGTCGGACCGGTGTTCTCGACGGCTAGCAAGGCGAATCCCGACCCAGTTATCGGCCTGGACGGAGTGCGCCAGGCGCGAGCCTTGACGCGCAAGCCGCTGGTGGCGATTGGTGGGATTACCCGAGCCAATTGCCGCTCGGTCATCGAGGCGGGAGCGGACTCGGTGGCGGTGATATCCGACTTGTTACCGGAGCCCCGCAAATCAGTAGAGGAATTTTTCCGCATATTGAGGTAGAGTCTTGGCGCTGCTAGTGGGCAGTGGCTAGTGGCCAGTGCGTAATCGTATCCGCCATCGGGTTAAGTACTGGCCACTGACAACTGGCCACTAGCCACTTGCAATCAGGAGGCCCGTGAGTATCGAAACCAAGCCACCCACCCCCGGGGTCGCTACCGACTGGGAAATCCATACCCATCAGGACAAGGAACTGGTCAAAGGTCTGGGACTGACCAGCTCCACCATGCTGGTCATGGGATCCATGATCGGCTCCGGCATCTTCATTGTATCCGCGGAAATCGCGCGGGACGTGGGTTCACCAGCGCTGCTGATCGGCGCCTGGATGGTGACCGGGTTCCTGACCATCGTGGGTGCTCTCAGCTACGGCGAACTGGCCGCCATGATGCCCCGGGCCGGCGGGCAATACATCTATTTGCGCGAGGCGCTAGGGCCGCTGTGGGGCTTCCTGTATGGGTGGACTCTCTTCCTGGTTATCCAGACCGGAACCATCGCTGCGGTAGGCGTGGCCTTTGGCAAATTCCTCGGTATCTTCTTTCCCTCGGTCTCTTCCTCAAACTGGATCCTGCACTTCTGGAAGGTTCCGCCCATCCACATTGGACCCATGACGCTGGGGAACATGGAAGTAGGGTTGAGCACCCAGAACCTGGTGGCCATACTGGTGGTGATCCTGCTCTCGGTCATCAACATATTTGGCCTCAAGACCGGGGCGCTTATTCAGAACGTTTTCACCATCGCGAAAGCCTCAGCCCTGTTCGGTCTGATACTGGTGGGGATCTTCATCGGACGCAACGCCCAGGCCCTGGCCGCAAATTTCAGCGGCAACTTTTGGCACCATGCCGGGCTGGGGGCGCAACACGACATCGGCGCAGGCGTGTTGGTGGGCACTCTAACAGTGCTCGCGGTCGCCCAGGTGGGTTCCTTGTTTTCGGCTGACGCCTGGAACAACGTCACCTTCACTGCCGGCGAGGTGAAGAACCCCAGCCGCAACCTGCCGCTCTCGCTGGCTATGGGCACAGGCGTGGTCATTGCGCTGTACATCGCTTGCAACTTCATTTACCTGAACATTCTTCCCCTCGATGGCAGCCCCAGCGGCGCAACCATCCTCGAACGCGGGATCAAGTTTGCCACCGAAGACCGCGTGGGCACCGCGGTGATGACCCAGATGTTCGGAAGCAGCGGGGGAACGCTGATGGCCATTGCCATCATGCTCTCGACCTTCGGCTGCTGTAACGGCCTGATCCTCGCTGGCGCGCGGGTGTACTACGCCATGGCGAAAGATGGCTTGTTCTTCCGCAATGTCGCCCAGCTGCATCCTACCTACAAGACACCTGCCATCTCACTGATGGTGCAGATGGTCTGGACTTGCGTGCTCTGCGTCTCCGGGAGCTACGGGCAACTGCTCGATTACATCATCTTTGCCGTGCTGGTTTTTTACATCCTGACGATCTTTGGGTTGTTCGTGCTGCGGCGGACGCACCCCAACGCGGAACGGCCGTATCGTGCTATTGGCTACCCGGTGCTGCCCGCGATTTATATTGTGATGGCTTTATTTATTGATGTCGTACTATTACGCTACAAACCCCAGTACACATGGCCGGGATTGATCATCGTGCTCTTGGGGATCCCGGTGTACTACCTGTGGTCGCGGCGCTCGGGTGCGGCAACTACGGCATAACTTCCAAGGAGAAACCAAACGCATGGCCAACCTGCTGGCAACCAAGCCACTGGATATGATCCTGACCGAGGCGAAAGACGAAGGCGAACACGCCCTCAAACGCTGCCTTGGTCCCATTAACCTGCTGTCGCTCGGCATCGGGGCGATTATCGGTGCCGGAATTTTCGTACTCACCGGCGCGGCAGCGGCACAGTTTGCCGGACCAGCCATCGTGTTCTCCTACGTGCTGGCTGGAGTTGGCTGTGCTTTTGCCGGTCTCTGCTACGCCGAGTTCGCGTCCCTGATTCCCATCGCTGGCTCCGCCTACACGTACGGCTACGCGACCCTGGGAGAGATCTTCGCCTGGATCATCGGCTGGGACCTGATCCTGGAATACGCGTTCGGAGCGGCCGCAGTGGCCTCCGGTTGGGCAGGTACGGTTGTGGCCTTCCTGCAGGACTTCGGCATCAACCTACCGCCCCAGTTCACCAACGTCCCCGGTACCGTCATGGTGCTCTATGAGGGCCGATGGGTACCCCTGGTGACAGTGCAAAAGGCCCTGACCGATGCGGGCCTGGATTGGCACACTCTGCAGCACACGACGGCCATCTTTAACCTGGTGGCTTTTCTCGCCATTGTCGCGGTGACCACGGTCCTGGTCGTCGGTATCAAGGAATCGGCGAACTTGAACACAGCGATTGTTTTCGTCAAAGTCACCGCGGTCTTGATCTTCATCGGTGTGGCAGGAGCCTATGTGTTAAAGCACCCGGCGGTGGCCGCGGCCAATTGGCATCCGTTTATCCCACCCAACACCGGGGCCTTCGGAGACTACGGATGGACAGGCATTGCCCGCGGGGCGGGTGTGGTGTTTTTTGCTTACATCGGATTTGACGCTGTCTCGACTGCCGCCCAAGAGGCCCGGAATCCGAAAAAAGACATGCCCATCGGGATTCTCGGCTCGCTGGCCGTCTGCACCGTGCTCTACATCCTCGTGTCCGGTTTGCTTACCGGCGTGACCCACTACTCCACCCTCAATGTCGCCGCGCCGGTTGCCTTGGCCATACACGCCACTGGGGTTCGCTGGGGCAGCATTGTGGTGAATGCGGGTGCGATTGCTGGCTTGAGTACGGTCATGCTGGTCATGTTGCTGGGGCAGTCGCGGGTGTTTTTCTCGATGTCGCGGGATGGCCTGCTGCCACAATGGGCCGGAGCGATCCATCCTCGCTTCCGCACGCCCTGGATCTCCTCGATTACGGTTGGCATCTTTGTGGCTTGTTTTGCCGCCTTGGTCCCCATCGGCATCCTGGGGCAATTGGTAAACATCGGAACTCTGCTGGCATTCGTCATCGTCTGCGCCGGTGTCTGGGTTCTCCGCCGGAAACGACCCGACCTGCCGAGACCATTTAAGACCCCGCTGGTTCCGCTGGTTCCGATCCTCGGCATCCTGGTTTGCCTGGCCCTGATGGCATCCCTGCCAGGGGACACATGGCTGCGGCTGATCGTATGGCTGGTGATTGGCATGGCCGTTTATTTCGGCTATGGACGGCACCATAGCCGCGTGCAGATGGCATTGAATAAGGGCGCGCCCTCGATGGCCGATTGAACTCTTGTTGCCAGCGTTTCTCGTTTTATAGTCGTTGGTTGTTAGGCGGTGCTCGCTGGTCGTTGGCCAACGACTAATGACTAACAACCAACGACCGTCATGAAAGCCTTCCGCAATCTGCGCCTGATCATGATCGCGCTCGCGCTCCTGACTTTGGTCGGGATGGCAGGGTTCCATTTCATCGAGGGCTGGCCCTGGTTCGATGGGTTCTATATGGTGATCACGACGTTCACCACCATCGGATACCAGGAGGTCCATCCGCTCTCTCACGCCGGACGCGTATTCAATGTGGCACTCATTGTTTCCGGCGTGGCGCTAGTCTTTCTCGGCATCGGAGCGCTGACCCAGGCTTTGCTAGAATTCGAGCTGCGGAGCTTCTTCGGAAGGCGAAAAATGGAGCGCGAGATCGGTCGGCTCTCCGACCACTACATCATCTGCGGCGCTGGACGAGTGGGGCGCAGCGCGGCCCGGGAGTTAGCCCGCCGGCCAGTGCCCTTCGTCGTCATCGAGCAAAACGAATCCAAGGCGGCACGCTACGGCGATGAGTGGCCAACCATCGTGGGCGACGCCACTCAGGCGCAGACGCTGCGCGACGCGCACATTGAACGCGCCTGCGGGCTGGTGGCCGCCACTACCACCGATGCCACCAATCTTTACATCGTGCTCACGGCGCGCGGGCTCAATCCGAAACTGAAAATCATCGCCCGGGCCAGCGAAGAAGATGCGGAGAAGCACCTGCTCACGGCCGGCGCGGACTCCGTGGTCTCGCCCTATTTGTTCGCCGGTCAGCGCATTGCACAATCGTTTCTCAGGCCGCACGTCGTCAGTTTTCTGGATACGGCCACGACTCATCTCGGAATCGATCTTGAGATCGGCGAGATCCGCGTGGGAAAGGATTCCGCATTCTCGGGAAAAACGATTGAGACTTCACGCATCCGGCAAGACCGCGGCGTGATTATCCTGGCCATCAAGCGCGAACAAGGCATGCGCTTTAACCCCTCGCCGGAAGACCGCATCGAGCCCGGCGATTACCTCATCGCCATGGGCGAACCCACGCAACTCCGCCATTTGGAACAGATGGCTTCGTCCCCGGTGTAGGCCAACCATGAAGATCGTCACTGCAGCCGAGATGCGCGAGATTGACCGCGCCACCAGCGAACGCTTCGGCGTTCCCTCGCTGGCACTCATGGAGAACGCGGGTACGGCGGTGGCGGAGTTGGTCACCTCGCGATATCCCTCCGCGGAGCGCATCGGCGTGATCTGTGGCAAGGGGAATAATGGCGGAGACGGATTGGTGGTGGCCCGCAAGCTGCAGGAGCGGGGAAGAGAAGTTCGGGTGCTTTTGCTGGCAGATCCTTCGGAGCTGCAGGGCGATGCCGCGGAAATGTTCAAGCAGCTTTCTTTCGCTCCCATAGTGGCACGATCGAGTGAAGAGCTCAAGCAGCAACAGACGAGGGCAGCATTCGAGTCCGATGTTCTCGTGGATGCGATCCTAGGAACCGGGTTTCGGCCGCCCGTAAGCGGGTTGTATGGCGAAGCAATCGCGGCGCTTAACGCGAGCCCGGCGCCGGTAGTCGCAGTGGATATTCCTTCTGGTGCTGATGCCGATGTGATGGGCGAACAGACCGGCGCGGTGGCGCGTGCCGATGCAATCATCACGTTCACCGCGCCTCGCCCCGCTCATGTCTTTGGACTCCTCACGGCTGGGCCAACTCTGGTTTCTCCCATCGGTTCGCCAGATGAAGCTCTCGTTTCCGCGCTGCAACTCAATCTCATTACGGCGGGTGAACTGGCGCCGCTGGTCGGACCTCGGCCGCCCGCTGCGAACAAGGGGAGCTTCGGGCACGTGCTGGTGCTCGGCGGATCAGTAGGGAAGGCCGGAGCGGCGGCGATGGCCGGCATGGCGGCTCTACGCGTTGGCGCAGGTTTGTCCACCGTCGGTACAGCGAAATCCGTGCTCTCGACAGTGGCAGGTTTTCATCCCGAAATCATGACCGAACCGCTGGAGGAAACGAAAGCGGGCAGCATCTCCGTACGTGCTCTGACGGAGGACCGGCTGGATGCATTGGTGGAAGGCAAGAGCGTGCTGGCAATCGGGCCCGGCATCTCGCGCAATTCAGAAACCGCAAAGTTTGTCCGCGCGGTGGTGAAGAAATACAAAACTCCAATCGTACTCGACGCTGATGGTCTAAACGCATTTGCGGGCCACACGAAGGAGCTGACTGGTAAAGGCCGCACGCTGGTGATCACGCCGCATCCGGGCGAGATGGCGCGTCTCGTCGGTTCCACGGCGACCGCTGTGCAACGAGATCGCCTGAATGTTGCCAGGGCTTTTGCCCGGGAGCATGAAGTGATCGTCGTTCTCAAAGGTCACCGGACCTTGATCGCTCAGCCCGACGGGACCGTCTGGGTGAATACCACGGGCAATCCTGGCATGGCCACCGGCGGCACGGGAGACATCCTCACCGGGATGATGGCCGGCGTCATGGCGCAGCATCCGGATCGAATTGTGGAAGCCGTGCTCGCCGCGGTTCATTTTCACGGCCTAGCCGGCGATATCGCGCGTGAGAGTATGGGGGAACTTTCACTGGTCGCGACCGATCTGGTGAAAGCCTTGCCGGAGGCGTTCAGGCGTGTGCGCCAAGCGGCACGGGAGAAGTTGGTCCAGGTCGGCTGATGCGGCCTCGCCAGCACCTCCGGTCCACTCGGACATTGTCGAATCCGACAACACAGCTCTATCCGCTTGTTTGTAAAGCAGTTAAGAGCAATTTTAGGGAGTGGCCGGATTCGATTGGGGGTAAGTGCTTCCGTAACCTGCCCAAAAGTGCGCCGGAGTGACATAGTTGATTTGGCTATGACACACTTCCCCCAACCTCACCCACAGCGGCGCGCTCCCCGAGTCCATCTAGGCGGATCAATTTCCGCTCTGGTTATGCTCGAAGATGGAAAGCGCGCTAAAGGCAAACTCCAGACCATCTCCGTAACCGGCGGCCTGTTGCGCCTGGCCAAGACTCTAGGCACCGGCGATTTTGTCGAGATCGCCTTCCAGACGCAATCTGGTCCGGTTCATGGTATGGCAGAGATGCTGAACCCCACACGGTCTGCCATGGACGGAGCTCTGCAGCCGTTCCGCTTCGTCGCCCTGGGCGACGACGACCATCGCGCGCTGCGCATGGTGGTGGACGCGGCGACGGACCGAAGCTTTCTGGGAATCCACTCCAGCCAGTGGTCTGCCCATAAAGGGTCTTGAGCGCGCTCGCTCTGAGGCCCGCCTCAGCCCGCTTCATCGGAGTCTCGCTATACTGGTCTCCGGACCAGGATGAGCACCCGCGAATTCACCACCCACTCAGCGGAGGAGACGATTGCCCTCGGCCGCACGCTCGCTGAAATCCTAACCCCGCCCAAGCTGGTGCTCTTGACTGGAGAACTGGGCGCGGGCAAAACCACGCTGGTCAAGGGCATCGCGGAAGGTTTCCACGCGGCCTCCCAGGAGGACGTGACCAGTCCCACTTTTACCCTGGTGCACGAATATCGCGGACCTGGGGTCAATCTCTATCACATTGATTTGTACCGAATTGATACTCCGCATGAACTAGAGACCCTGGGATTGGACGACCTCTGCGCCGGAAACAGCGTTCTACTGATAGAGTGGGGTGAGAAATTCACGCGGTTTGCGCGTGAGCGGGATGTCGAGATTTGCCTGGAACGAGTGGGAGAAAACGAACCCCGCATCCAGATCAGCACTCGGTAGATCCAAAGTTCTTAGGCCAGCCTTCGCACTATTGGAAAATCATGTGAACTTTAAGCCTCTACTGGCCGCCATATTTCTCTTGCTGACTACCCATGTCTGCTGCTCTCAAGACAGCCCGCAACCAGAAAAAGGTCCGGCACAACGGCAAACAGACTCTTCCGGGGACCAATCACCCCAAAAGAAGACAATGTTTGGGATCATGCCCAATTACGGGCTGGTTGATGAAGGCCTCCACCCGCCTCCGCTGGCGCCCGGCCAGAAATTCAAGCTCGCGCTGCAATATCTGCATCCCTACACTTTTGCTTTTGTCGCCGCGGAAGCCGGGGTTGGGCAGGCGTCCAACAACCCGAAGGAATATGGCCAGGTTGCGGAGGGCTATGCCAAGCGCTACGGCGCGGACTTCGCGGATGGTTTGACCAACACCGTCTTCGTGATGGGGGTCTATCCCTCGCTCTTGCACCAAGACCCACGATATTACCGCCGGGGACAGGGAGGCTCCTTCAACCGCGCAGGATACGCCCTGAGCCGTGTCCTGGTGACCCGGCAGGATTCGGGGCGGAAGTTCTTTAATTTTTCGGAACTCCTCGGGAACCTGACTTCCGCGTCGATTTCCATCGCCTACTACCCGGACAGCCAGAGGACTTTTTCCCACCTCGTCCAGCGGGCGGGTGTACAGATAGGATTCGATGCGGGGTTCGATCTGCTGAAGGAGTTTTATCCTGAGCTGCAGCGGAAGGTTCTTGCCAAGAAGCACAAGCCGGCAGCAGCCGGGAATTGACGCGAGTCACGTTTCCACTTCTCAAAACCCCATAATGTTATAGCCGCAATCCACGTAAATAATCTCACCGGTGATTCCGGAACTGGCGTCGGAAGCAAGGAACACGCCGGTGGCCCCCACCTCGCTAACGTCCACATTGCGCTGCAGGGGTGCACGCTCGGCGTGAGACTTCAGCATGTCACTTAGGCCAGCGATGCCGCGCGCGGCCAGAGTCTTGATGGGGCCGGCGGAAATGGCATTAACCCGGATCCTGCGCCTGCCCAAATCGTGGGCAAGATAACGCACCGTGCACTCCAGCGCAGCCTTGGCCACACCCATGACGTTGTAGTGCGGGACGACCTTTTCCGCACCGTAGTAGGTCATGGTAATGATGCTGCCGCCATCTTCCATCAGCAGCGCAGCGGCGCGGGCCACCGCAATCAGCGAGTACACGCTGACGTCATGCGCGACGCGGAAGCCTTCTCGCGTTGTATTGACGAAATCTCCCTTGAGCTCATCGGCGGGAGCGAAGGCCACACTGTGCACAAGAACGTGCAGCTTGCCGTAGCGTTCTTTCAGCTTGGCAAAGAGCTGCTCAATCTCTCCGTCATTGGAGACGTCACACATGAACCCCTCGGCGCCGGGCAGGGAGAGGATCAGGTCTCTGGCTTCCTGTTCCAGCCGCTCGTTCTGGTAAGTTACGGCGAGCTTGGCGCCCGCTTGGTGCAGCCCCTGCGCGATCGACCAGGCGATCGAGCGCTTATTGGCAACTCCGAAAACCACCGCAACCCGACCTTCAAGGCTGGATGACATGTACTTCTCCTGATGAAATTTGAAGGAAAAGGATAACAGCTTAGGGGTGAGGGAAGAAGTCAGATTTATGATTTCAGATTGCAGATCTCAGATTCCAAAACTGCACCCTCAGATTACCGGGCAAAAAGTCCTCAATCTGAAATCTTCAATCTAAAATCAGTCCGCCGGGCTGGCCTCGCGAACTGGCACCCCTCCCACCGGCCAGCTCGCGCTGACAAACGCCACGGCGTACACCATGCCGATGATGGAAAATCCCGCGACCAAATTATATTGGGCCACCGCCCCTACTAGGAATCCCAGAACAATCTGCAGCGCCGTGCCGGCGAAATAGAACGTGTTCTGCACCCGCCCCATGAAATGCGGCGGCACCTGTTCCATGATGCCGGTGTTTATGGCGATGCCGGTCACCCCGCGCCCCGAGCCCATCAGGCCATACACGGCCACCGCAACTGCCAACCAGGGAGAAAGCGGCGCCACAATCATACTGATCGCCAGCAAGCCCATGGAAATTGCAATGGATCGCCGCGCCCCCAGCCATGCAATCAGCAGCGGCGCGTACAAGGCGCTGAGGAAAGCACCCGTACCCCAGCCGGCGTTCAGCCAGCCGTAACCCACCGCGCCCGCATGGAACACCTTGTCACTCAACGGCGCTGTGACCACCACTCCGGTCATCATGGCGCCTAAAAACAGCGCCCAACTGATCCCTAGCAGGACAACTTTGCGGTTGCCGCGAAGAAAATGAATGCCCTCGCGCATTTCCCGCACGAAACGCTCAAAAGCACTCTCCGCGGCGATGAGGTCAGCGCGCAACTCTGCCGGCCGGGGCACTACGTGCCGTCCCTTGCGTACGGCGAAATAGCAAAGGAACGAGACCACGTAGGTAGAGAAATCAATCAGCAGCACTCCGCCCAGCCCGATGTGGTTATACACGAATCCGACAATCGAGCCCGCGATCAGCCAGCCGCCCTGGATTCCGGCCAGCAGAAAAGTATTGGCGTGGACGAACTCTTCCCCGGGGGTCAATTCCTGGATCAGGGCCGTGATGGTCGGCCAGAACATCCAGAAGCCCGCCGCCACCAGCGTGTTCATCAAATAGACTTCCCAGACCTTCACCCGATTGGTGAAGGCGAGGATGGCGACGACAAAAATGACGATGGCGCGAGCCGCGTCCAGCATCATGACAAGCCGACGACGGTCTTCACGGTCGATGAGGACGCCGGTGAAGGGCAGCATCAGCATCGCCGGAAGGGTTTGCAACACGGCAAATAGGCCCAGGGCCACTTCCGAGTGCGTGGCCTGCAGAATGTACCAGGCGACGGCGGCCGCGTTCATGCCGCTGCCCAGCATGGAGATCATGTTGGCTGCGAAAATGTAGCGCAACGGCCGCTTCTGCAGAATGGCGCGCATACTTCAATGTAAACGATGCAGAGAAGCTCGCCAACCTCAGCCGGCGGCGGCCGTTCCTACGTGTGGGTTGCGGGCCATCGAATCTGTATCCGCCGCGCCTCCCAGAACAGATAAACAATAAGCAGAATCATTTCCGGCTCGATGGGGTGCTTGTAGCGTGGGAATGGATTCACCAGGTAATAAGGAAGCGGATAGCAGACGAGCAGGCAAGTGAGAAGAAACGCTCCCCGCTTCCGGCTGCGGATCGTCAACCACAGCCCGGCTAGCGCCAGCGCCGTTCCCAGGAAAAACGTGGTGTGGCGAAAAACGATCAGATCGTACCCAGCGACGATGGTGGCTTGCGGCGTTCCTATCCAGAAGTACACTGCTCGCTCCAAGGTGAAGCGCAAGAACTGCCCGGGATGTTCCCGGACGAACTGCCGGAATTCCTGCTGTTTTTCCTCCATGAAGCGGATTTCGCCTAGTTCCTGGAATCTCCGCATAGACTCGGGATCGTTGCCGGGATGTTCGCTGCGCGTCCACAGGCCAGTGGAGCGGTCGTTGTTTGCCATGTGCATTTCGAGCGGAAGGTTGTCGCGGATGAACACGAACTTGCCGAAAACGGCATGGTTGCGTATCAACCAGGGAGTCACTACGAGAGTGGCGGTGAACAGGCACAGGATGGCGCCTATCAGCTGTGAGCGTCGGGGCAGGCAATACAGCAGCCAGATCAAACAGAACGGCAGCATGGCCAGGAGCGCGGTATTGGTCAACGTGATCACACCCCACAGCAGGCCGAAAATGATCCATGCGCGCCGGCGTGGTGGCTCATCAGCCATGCGTAGAGTCAGTAGCACAACCAGACTCAGGAGAAACGCGCTCAGGCTGGTTTCCCAGACCACGCGCACAGGCCAGTAGATTGCGTAGGGAAAAACCGCCCAGGTCCAGGTGGTGGCACGGGCAACTCCAACTCCGTACATCCTTCTTGCAATGTGATAGAGCGGAATGCAGGTCAGCGCACCGAAGAAGCTATTAAACGCCAGAATCACCCAGGCGGAAGCGGCGCTGTAGACTCCGAATACCCTAAAAATTCCCGCCAGGATGTAAGGGTAGAGTGGTGGGGCCCAGGCGCTAGGTCCGCTAGGCAGATCAGTGGGCGAACTGAAGCCCTGTCCCTCGGCGATGGAACGGGCAATGCGGCCCATCTCCCAGCCAAACTGGAAGTGATCGCGGCGGGGCGTGATGCGGTAAGTGTGGCCGATGGTAATGACGGCCAATCGCAGCAACAGGGCCGTCAGAACGATGAAAAGCAATGATTGCCACAGAGGCGGGTGGGCGGACGGTGGTTGCTCAAGCGGGTCGGCGTCGGGAGAGTGAGGTGGAGTGCTCGCGGCCGCAAGCAGATCCTTCTCGTCGCGATCCCGCATCGGCCCTGACTATAGCACAGCCCGGCCAGCCGCCAAGTTCCGCTCGGCTGAACAGCCCGGGGCGGCTGTCCCTACGTAAACCGGGACAGCGCTTGCGCCCACCACGAATCAGAGCTACGATGCGCGCACACAATTGTGGAGGTGGCGTATGACGCGCAGTCGCTGGCCCGTTGTGCTGCTTGTGGTTTTTCTTCCCGTGTTGCTGCCTGCGCAACTGGACAAAATTGTCATCCCGGCGGGCACGCCTGAAGACCACGAGTTGATCGCGATCTCGAGTGAACCGGACGCGCAGAAAAAGCTGGCGATGTACCAGGATTTCGTGCAGAAGTTCGCGTCCAATCCGGCGGCCGTGGCCTATGGCAACTGGCAGATCTCGCAATCGTACGAGACTGCGGGCGATCTGCAGAAAGCGTTGGAGTATGGCGACAAGGCGCTGGCCGGCGCTCCCCATAACCTGGACATCATGGTATCGCAGGCCGGCATCGCCCAGCAGCTGAAAAACAACCGCAAGACCTTCGAGTATGCGGTGCAGGGCGGCGAGGCCTACGACTCGATCGGCAAACAGGCCAAACCGGAAGGAGTTAGTGACCAGGACTTCGCCACCCACATCCAGGCAGACAAAGATTCCGCCAAGAACTCCTACGAATATCTGGAAGCATCCGCTTTCAACGCGATCGCCGACGAGAACGATGCCAAGACTCGCATGTCGTACATTGAACGCTTCACCCCAACCTTTCCCAATTCGCGCTTCGAAGAGCAGGTTACGTCGTACGCGATGGTGGCGCTGTCGGAGCTTAAGGACACGGCGCGGCTGGTCTCCTTTGGGGAAAAGACCCTGCAGGCGAATCCCAATAGCCTCCCCGTCCTCTTGCTGTTGGCTGGCACTTACGTGGACGATCCCAAGCCAGGCAGCTTGACTAAGGCAATCACCTATTCCCAGAAGGCAATCGAGACAGCGAAAGCCGATGCGCCCGACGCGGACCGCAGCCGTAAGGTCTCCGCCGGAGTTGCACACTATACTCTGGGCTACGCCTATCTGAAGCAGGAGAAGGCCATAGCCGCGGTTTCCGAACTGAAGACAGCGTCCATACTGCTCAAGGGACAAGACGACCAGCAGTACGCGATCACTCTTTTCCGGCTGGGTTTTGCTTACGCCAAGCTGAACAAGGTGACCGAAGCGCGTGAGGTTCTAATGGAGGCCGTGAAAATTCCCGGGCCGGTGCAGCAGCCTGCCCAAAGTCTCTTGCTCCAAGTGAATGCGGCCAGAGCAAAAGGAAGGTAGAGGGGTATTCTCCCGGCAGAGTAATCGTCATTCTCAACCGGCGATTGCGAACCGTACCCTATTGTTTCACCAGGTCATTGTTTCAGCAGATCATCCGATAGCAAGCGCGCCTTGAATGCCAGGTTGCGCGCCCGCTGCAGGTCTCCGGAGGCGATTGCCGCTCTGGCCTGCTCCATATACTTTCGGACTTGGTTCACCATGTCCTGCTGGGTAGGACTGAGCTGGCGGCCAGAGATCTTCTTTAGGTTCGCGTCCGTGGTGGCCAGCAGCTTGTTGATGTTCTGCAGTTGGCTTGAAGCCTGCTGTTGCGTGAGGGTAGGAGAAAGCTGAACCGGGGGATCGGCTGTGCTGCCGTTTCGCACCACTACCTTGGCCGGGCCTGCGCCCGACTGAGGCGCCGGCTTGGACTTGTGGCTCTTCTTGGATTTCGTTCCAGGGGATGCTGTCGTCTTGGAATCTGACTTCTTGGCCGACGTGTCCAGCGGCGAACTTTGCGGTTGCTGCGCGGAGTCCGTGGCTGGTGCTTGCGCTGGCGGAGTTGGTGTCTGGTCGGGTCTTGTGTCCGGCTCAGTGGGCTTCGCTGGCTCCTGCGAGGAATCAGGTTGCGGCGAATCTTGCTGAGGCTGCGTTTCCTGGAAGACCACCCGAGCTCGTACCGGGGCGTGGCCCGCGGCTGGGGACAAGGCCAACAACACACAGACCCCGAGGATTGCGGCCAGAGGCATAGGTATTGGCTTAGATGCCCGGAGCGGCCCGGACGACTACCGACTGAGAATTCTACCTCCGGGAAACCGGTTCGCGCACGGCTGCTCTGGAAAACAGGCTTTTCGCAGCTCGCTACTGAACCCGCTGCATAAGCGGCTGGGCGTGGTTGCGGTTGAAGGTGACATCGCCGGAGTAAGAAGCCGAGATCTTGTGCTTGCCCACGCCCAGGGCGGAGGTCGTCAGACTGGCCTGACCTCCATTCAGAGTTACCTTTCC
>JBGQBN010000083.1:0-11661 GCA_041494805.1 Terriglobia bacterium
ATTACCCGCACGCTGGCCATCCTGCCGGCGGTCTTCATCATCGGCCTGCGAGGCGACAGCAGCGTGACCGATCTGCTGACCTTGAGCCAAGTGGTGCTGGCCCTGCAGCTGCCCTTCGCCATGTTCCCGCTCCTGCACTTCACCAGCTCTCGCAAGCGCATGGGCCCCTGGAAGAACGGTTGGTTGTTGCTGGTAGCGGGTTGGGCCAGTGCTATCCTGATCACCGCCATGGACGTTTACGGTCTGCCGGATTCGCTCAAAGCCGCGTGGCAGGTCATCGTCGGCGGATGAAGGTGCGTCCTGTGTGGGGCGGACACTCCTGTCCGCCAAACGCCGGCACAATTAAACGCGGCTTTTGCACCTGAAGGACAGATTCGTATCAGGGCATCGCTTCAGCGATGCCGTAAATCCCGCAGAATCGGGGCCGGCTTTAGCCGCTGAGGCGCCACGCATTTAGTAAGATGAGTTTTTCAGTACTCCCTGAAGGCCAGAGACGAAAACTATGTACGAAACCATTCTCGTGACCTTGGACGGTACGCCGACCGACCGCGCCATCATCGAACACATCAAGCAGCTCGCCAAGCTCGCGCACAGCCGTTTGGTGCTGCTGCATGTAGCCGACGGATGGGCAGCTAGAACCTACGGCCCCGACGCGGTCAGTCCCGAAATCGCCGAAGACACCGCCTATCTGGAAAAAGTCCGGGCCGAGTTCGAGTCCAGCGGCATTCCCGCCCAGGCGGAACTGGCGTATGGAGAACCGGCCAACGAGATCATCAAATGGGTCAAGAAGAAGGGATGCGACCTGGTGGCCATGAGCACTCACGGACACCGCTTCCTTGCCGATGTATTTCTCGGCACCACCGCCAGCCGGGTGCAGCACCACATCAGCGCCCCGGTTCTGCTGCTTCGCGCGAAATGAAGCGCTCGACGGCAACTGGCACCTGAAAGGCCCTGAACTCCTCGTCCTCTGGGCGCTTCGACTTTACTTATTGTTCATGATGGCGGTCGTTGGGTATCAGGTATGGATTGCAGCGCACTAGAACCCCCGAAGGTCAGATGCCCCAACGAAAGATCTATGCATTTTGCGCGGCGCGTGCCCCGCCCACGTCCAATCTGTCGAGCCATTGCGGAAGGCTGCCGGAGACCGGTTGGTTCCTGTTCAACATCCTACAGGCACTCGCGGCCAAGGAGTCTGCCACGGCAAGATCACCTAGGACAGGGCACTCCGCCGGATTGCGGGCGACTTCGTGATGCAAAGCGACGCGCAACAGGAGTATCCTCAATAACAGTTATGGCCAAGCGAAGATCGCGGCGCAACGTCAAGAGCCAGGACTTGCGCTTTAATATCGAGACCGAGCGCGAAAACGACGGCCGCTGGATCGCGGAGATCGCTGACATTCCCGGCGTCCTCGCGTATGGCCGTACGGCGAATCAGGCCAAGGCGAATGCCTATGCTCTGGCTCTGCGGGTGATCGCCGACCGTGTCGAAAAGTCCAGGACCGTTCCCGAATCTATCAGTCTCATCTGCGCTTCGGCGTGAGCCGATGGGCCAGCGCGAGGGCCGGGAGGGTCTTTAAGGCACTCCTGCGAATCGGCTGGCATCCCATTTCCCGGAGCGGTTCACAACGTCAAGCTTAGGCACGGTGACGCCAAGTTTCCCGACTACATTTGGGCGTTTCATGAGCATATTGAAATCGGCCCCAAAATGCTCGCCCGTATCGCGAAACATACCGGGCTAGAACCGTCTGATATTTGAGTTTGCAGCATCAATCTGAGCCTCTCGTTCGATTCGGCCCTACGCATTCCGCGACAGAACGACTAAACTTAAGTGTTCAGATGTTTTGCTTTAGCCTGCGATACTGCGCCAACCCGGGGTCGATCAGGAGGCTCCGCGAAGATGACCTGGCAAAGTCTCGCGGTACCATCTTCATCAGGAAGGCCATCATTCATGAATAGCTTCAACAGCCGTTCCACCCTCCGCGTGGGCAGCAAGGACTACGAAATCTACCGCCTGGACGCACTGGACAAAAAGGGTATTTCCACCAAACACCTTCCGTTTTCGCTGCGCATTCTTCTGGAAAACCTGCTGCGAACCGAAGACGGACGCAACGTAACCAAAGAGGAAATCCGCGCCCTGGCCGGCTGGGGTCAACAATCAACGAACAAGAAATCGAAGCCTGACCAAGAAATCGCCTTCACCCCCAGCCGCGTCCTGCTGCAGGATTTCACCGGCGTACCCGCGGTCGTGGACTTGGCCGCCATGCGCGACGCCATGAAGCGCCTCTCCGGCGATCCCACCTTGATCAATCCGCTACAGCCCGCTGAACTGGTGATCGATCACTCCGTACAAGTGGACGAATTCGGTACCCCGCAAGCCTTCCAGCTCAACGCCGAGCTCGAGTTCCTGCGCAACAAAGAGCGTTACGCCTTCCTGCGCTGGGGCCAGACCGCCTTCCGCAATCTGGCCATCGTGCCGCCGGACACCGGCATAGTGCACCAAGTCAATCTCGAATACCTAGCCCGCGTAGTCTTCGTGCAAGAATCAAACGGCAAGCGCGTGGCCTATCCCGACACCCTGGTGGGCACCGATTCCCATACCACGATGATTAACGGGTTGGGAGTTTTGGGGTGGGGCGTGGGTGGAATCGAAGCTGAGGCTGCCATGCTCGGGCAGCCGGTTTCCATGCTCATCCCGCAAGTGGTCGGGGTGAAGCTGACCGGCAAACTCCGCGAGGGCGCTACCGCTACCGATCTGGTGCTCACCATTACCGAGATGCTGCGCAAGCATGGGGTGGTGGGCAAATTTGTTGAATATTTTGGACCTGGCTTGCAGGAACTCCCGCTCGCCGACCGCGCGACCATCGCCAACATGTCGCCGGAGTACGGGGCGACCTGCGGCATCTTCCCCATCGACAAAGAGACTCTCACCTACTTGCGCTTGACCGGACGCTCCGAGGAACTGATCGCGCTGGTCGAGGCCTACTCCCGCGAGCAAGGCCTGTTCCACGACGAGAAGACGCCGGAAGCGGAATATTCCGAACTGCTGACGCTAGACCTGTCAACGGTAGAATCCAGCCTGGCCGGCCCCAGACGCCCGCAAGACCGCGTGACCCTGTCGCAAGCCGCCGAGTCTTTCCAGACCAACCTGCCCTCGCTCATGAAGCCGAAGTCGAGCGCGAAGGCCGCGGCCCAGGTCGCGGTTCCCGCCACCAGCAACATGAGCAGGTGGGAGCAGGAGGGAGGCAGCACCGCCGCCGTCGAAGACCCGCGCCATGAAGAGCACGTCCCACGTGACGTAAAGAGCTCTCTGCGACACGGTAGCGTCGTGATCGCCGCCATCACCAGCTGCACCAATACCTCGAACCCATCGGTTATGCTCGCCGCCGGCTTGCTGGCCAAAAAAGCCGTGGAGCGCGGTCTGCACGTTCCCGCTTGGGTGAAGACGTCGCTGGCTCCTGGCTCGAAAGTGGTTCGTGATTATCTGGAGCGTGCTGGCCTGACTCCGTACCTGGAGAAATTGAAATTCCACATCGTCGGCTACGGCTGTACTACCTGCATTGGAAACTCCGGCCCGCTGCCCGCGGAGGTTTCGCAGGCCATCGACGAAAAAGATTTAGTCGTCGCCTCGGTGCTCTCGGGAAACCGCAACTTCGAAGGCCGCATCAATTCCGAGGTCCGCGCTAACTACCTGATGTCGCCGCCGCTGGTGGTGGCCTTCGCGCTGGCGGGACGCATCGATGTGGATCTGCGCAAGGATCCTATCGCCAACGACAAGCAAGGCCAGCCGGTTTACCTGGCCGACATCTGGCCGTCACGCCGAGAAGTCGATGAGGCCATGCAGAAATCCATTACCTCCGAAATGTTCCGCATGAGTTACGGCGAGGTCTATCACGGAGACGATCGCTGGCGCGGACTGCCCGTTCCCAAAGGCGAGACCTACGCCTGGGAAAAAGATTCCACCTACATCCGCCGTGCTCCCTACTTCGACGATATGACGCTGAAGCCCTCGGCCATCGCGGAAATCAAGAACGCGCGTGTGCTGGCCGTACTCGGCGACAGCGTCACCACCGACCACATCTCGCCCGCCGGCTCCATCAAGAAGGAGAGTCCCGCGGGAAAATATCTGCAGGACCACGGCGTAAAGCCCGCCGACTTCAACTCCTACGGCTCGCGCCGCGGCAATCATGAAGTCATGGTGCGCGGCACGTTTGCCAACACCCGCCTGCGCAATAAGATGGTCCCCAACCTCGAAGGCGGATTCACCCGCCACCTGCCCGATGGCGCCGAGATGTCCATCTTCGAAGCTTCCGAGAAATACATCGCCGAAGGCGTGCCCCTGGTAATTATCGCGGGCAAGGAATACGGCTCCGGCTCCTCCCGCGACTGGGCCGCGAAAGGCCCGCTCCTGCTGGGCGTGCGTGCGGTGATTGCCGAAAGCTACGAACGCATCCACCGCTCGAACCTGGTGGGCATGGGCATTCTCCCGCTGCAGTTTTTGGCGGGTGAGAATGCGCAGTCACTCGGCTTGACCGGTGAAGAAGTTTTCGAGATTGCCGGCATTCGTGATTTGGTCGAGAAGTTCGCCCCTGGACGCCAGCTGAAAATCCGCGCCAAAGCAAGTGGCAAGCCGGTTGAGTTCAAAGCGCTGGTGCGCATCGACACACCGCAGGAAGCCCAGTACTACGCCAATGGAGGCATTCTGCAGTACGTGCTGCGGCAACTCCTGACCGGCAAGCAAAAACCGGAAGCAGTGCACGCATAATACCGGCCAAGGATTTTCACGGATTTCGCGGATAAATCTTGAGAAGGACCGTTGACACGCAGGTGGCGTTGTTGTGAGATTGCGGCGTATGCGAATGTTGGACTTTGCGTCGTTCCTGGTGTGGGCTATCCCGTTATCGGCAGGCGATGCCCCCAAGGTTGGCTACATAGATTGCTCATCAGGCGATCAGCATCGCCTCACCGCAGTGTTTTCGAATCCCTGCAGCGCACAACCAGTGGAAAACTTGGGTTGCGGGGACAGGGTCGAAGTGCTCGGACGCGAGGGACCTTGGCTTAAGCTCGCATCCTCAGACGGTGGTGAGCGCTACATTGGCGCGACTTCGGTATCGCAGAAGAAAAACCGCTTCGTGGCGTTCGATTTTCCTGTGCCAGTTGGACCGTACGTGCCCGATTGCAGTGCGTTCCGACCCAAGACAGGCAAGGTACTTGGCGGATAGTCCAGCCTATCACGCATATCTACTCTCGAGGGTACCCGGTCCGAAGCTTCGCTTGGGCGGGGGTTTTCTGCGGGTAGGCGCACCTTCACCGTAGGAAAGATCCCACTTTGCTCCCTCTTTCGCGCTGTCCACTGGGACTCGATCTCCACCGGTCCCGCTTCACCGCTTAGGTAGTGACGAAAGCTGCTCCAAGCCCAATCCTCAGGGCGCGCGACCAAGCCGCGATTGACGGGATTCCGGTGAATGTAACGAAGCTTTTCCACGAACTTCTTTTCGCTCCAGAAGTTGAAATCGTAGTAGCGGGCTTGCCAGAACGAATCCGCAGCTCGTAGAGCCAGCCTCCGCGCGACTCCCTGTTTCAGCGACTGCATGGCTTTTGCCAGGGTTCCGCCCTCCGGCTCGCTCACCAGCAGATGCACGTGTTCGGGCATCACTACGTAGCCGTAGACGCAGAGTTTGTACTTTTGTCGGACTCGTTCCAGCGCGGATTCGAAGGTGGTACGAGACTCGGGGCTTCCGAAATTTGGTCTCCGGTGATAACAGCTGACAGTTAGGAAGTGAAGCTGGCGGGATTCGTGAAAGCGTTTTAGTCCCCAAGGCATTGGGGGAGGTTAGCTTCACGGGCGGGATCTAGTCTGTGATGGGTGAACATCAAAACCCCCGCCCAAGCGGAGCTTGGACGGGGCACCCTCGGGAGTTGGGATGGACGCGTTGCCCGGGCCACCCGTCGAACCCGGCTTAATGTCGCTTCAAGCCACGAAAAGAGGTCTATGCGAACCTCGTCGACACAAAGCCCGCTGCCCACGCCTGTTGCCAGTTCTTGTCGTCCGAGGGCTTGTTGGTTCCCTGCGGGGGCACCACCAGCGGAGGAGCGAATGGCCCCGACTCGCCCTGCGGCCCTACTTGCTCGCAGTTGATGTAGCTGTGGTGTCCGAAATCCCACTCCTTCGGAAGATTTGGCGTCTGCCACAGGTTTGCCGGCTGGTTCGCGGGATTCGGACCGTAGCGGCCCAGCGCCCCGTGCCAGTAAGGGTCGCCGCGGGTCACAAGGCCGGAAGCCAGGTTACCCGCCGGGAAGGCCCACTTCAGGACGTCATCGCAACTCGAGGCCAGCACGGAAATCTTGCTCATTTGCTTCGCGGCGTCCTGGTACTCGCCCATCAGGCAGGTGTCGTCGATAGCGCCCGCCATCGCCGTGAGCGTTTTCAGCGTGAACGCCTGTTTAAGCCTTCGAATGGCTTCCAGCATTGTCCGCGCACCCAGGCTGTGCGAGGCAAACGAAAGACTGTTCACCCCCGCAAATTTGCTGACCAGATAGTCGGCCAGCACGCGCCCGCTCTTGATCGCCTCGTCGCCCTCAGCCGGATAGTCAATGAACGGAACCCAGCGGGAGTCGCCCGGCCACAGGACGCCGACGAAGAAACCATTGTCGCCAAGTCGGAGCCATTCGTTCCAATGGGAAAGATAGCTGATTCCGTTTGCCCGGTTCACGTGAAAGCCATGCGTGCCCAGCAGCACGTCGCGGCCCTGCACCGCCTGCGCCAGTTCGGCATCAAGCGGCCGAGATGGACTGGGGTTGGGTTGCGTGTCCGTGCGGACCACCACGCCGCTGGCATCGGCGACGGGGTTGCCGCCGGCGGAGTCCGCGCGGACATCAATGAAATAGGTCACTTCTTCCACGCCTGCGCCAGTTTGGTTCCCGCCTGAATCGCGCTGGCGAGGTCCTTGGCCATTGGCGCCAACGGGGTCGCCAGAAGCCCTCCGGCAATCGCGCGCCAGATATCTGAACCTGTGAGGTGGTTGGAGATGGCCCACGCCCCTAGCAAGGCCAATAGGACCGCCACCGGAACCGCCAGCAGCTTGGCGCCGTTTCTGTAGCGTTGATCGGCCCGCTGATAACCCTGGTCCAGCAGGGCATTGAGCAACAGGTCGAAGCGGCCGTAGACGTCAGTCTCGTCCTCCTCGAGCGCCTTTCCCGTCGGGAGCTTGTCGGCGATTCGGGAGAAAACCTCCTCCTTGTCCATGCCGGTAGCGGCGGCCATTCCGCTCGCGCTGGCGGCATTGAAATTCAACTTGATCAGCGCCTTCGCGACTGACTTCTGGTCCGCCAGCGCCATCCCATTGAGCCAATTCGCCTTTAGCGTAATCAGAACTGAGGTCAGCGAGAGGGCAGGTCCGTCCTTTTCTCCCGGGGAGGCGGGAATGAACTTCGAGACCACTTTCTTGATGTCGCCAAAGCCGAGGTTGGAGATCCCTCCGCGGAAGGCTTTGGAGACATCCACTACGCCATACGCGGCAGTCCCGAGAGCGCCGATGGCCAAAACGATCCTGGGCAAGTCCAGTGCAGGGAGTCCACTTGCAGCAGATTCAAACACGGTGCCTCCTTCAAAGCCTGATGTCTAGACGTTTCATGCTGGCGAGGGCCCGATTTGTGCCGCATTCTCCGCCCAAGGCGGCCAAGCTTGCGCTCGGCAGCCCTAGACACATCCGCGCCGACGCCTCAATCTTCGCGCCACAAACAACGATCAATTCCCTGGGGAAGTCGGCGAGAAGAAGCCCCCTCGGATGCGAAACTCGGTACGAGCTTCACTCTTCCGTTTCGCCGATTGGCATAGAAGGTATTCCTGGAGTGTCAGAATGTCAACCTATGGAGCTGAAGGCAACTTACAACGGTGTTGGAGTGTGGTCCAGCCGATCAAGTGCATATGTGCTCTCGAAGGCTTTTCTGCGTGTAGGCACTCCTGAGGCGGACAAGAGTGTCCGCTCTACACTCCTCTTCTCTTCGGATGCTTTTGGCTCTTGTTCCGTCCCACGCCCAGCAGAGTCCACGCTTCCCGGTAGCACTCATACTTATACCGATCCGGATGTCGCGGATTCACCGGCAAGAGCGTCATAGCCTTTTTCCGCCGCCCTCCCAAAAGGATCCCCGCCGGAAACAGGTACCACACCTCCTCGGGAATGATATAGGCCGCAAAAAAATCCACTTCTTTCAGCGTATAAGGTTGGCTGCCAGCGCCCGGCTTGAACTGGCACAGATATCCGAATTCGGTCCGGCAGGAGGTTGACTTCACTTGAACTCTTAGAATCCGGGAGCCCGCTTCGACTCCGACATCATAAGACGAGGAATCGCCCCACGGCTTCGATACTTTGAACCCATGCTCCACCGCCTGAGTCATAAAACGCAGTTCCACCCACTCGCCACGCTCCTTGAAAGTCTTGAAAAGCTTGCACTCATCCATCATTCGGCTCCCTTGAAACCAGGTTTTCGGCCCAAAAAAGAAAGGCGCGGCCTGGGGCCGCGCCTTCATTTCTTAAAGTTTTACCCTATACTTCTAGTATAGCAATTTGAGAGGGGTAAACAGGACATGGTCCACGGAAATATATCTCCATAGCTGCGAACAGCTTGAGAGCAATCGTGTAGTTTTTGCCTATTGACAAGATTTCGGACGGCGGCGGGGCAGCTTGGAACCTCTAAACCTCCGCCCGATTCCCCTTGCCATCACAACTCTACTACTTGTCGCTGTCTGGAGCCGGGGGAGCAGCCTTGTCGTTCATACCCTGCATGCACTTGTTGCCACCGCAGCAGCCGCCCTCTTTCATTCCGGCACAGCAACCCATCTCGTGCGTACCACCACCCATCATTCCCGCACCCATCCCCGGGCCCATGCCGCCATGGGACATCATTTCGGCCATGCCTTCCATGTGCTTGACCATGCCTTCCCAAAGATCAGCATCGAGCTGCGATTGCTGTTTAAGGGCAGGGTCCTTCACCTTGGCCAGGTTGGTTTTCATCTGTTCAAGCGTAGCCCGCATCTTGGCCACCTGATCTTTCATTTCTTGTATGTGTGCCTGATGCATGGCGGCCATGTCGTGATGAAAGGGATGGTGTATGGGTGCGGCGGTAGGCGGGGCCTGAGCAGGAGCCGGCGCGGCAGCCGCCTGTGCCCACATGGAAACTGTCAATAGTGTCAGCGCAAGGCAAAGAAATAGGGACTTCATCGAATCCTCCTTCTCCTGAAGATTATCGAGCAACAGTATACGGCCAGCGACCTGCTGGCAGTGATGGCGGTCACAGTAGTCTCGCAACCGGACGCACGCCCCAGGCGCTGTTATAATCAAGAATTGTTCTCATGACCACGAAGCGACTAGTCCGTTCGACCACGGTTCTCTGTGTCCGCCGCAATGGTACTGTGGTGATGGCCGGAGATGGCCAGGTCACGCTCGGCGAAGCCGTCATCAAGCACACCGCCAAGAAGATACGCCGCTTGTACCAGGACAAGATCCTCGCCGGATTCGCCGGTTCAACGGCGGATGCGTTCTCGCTATTCAGCCGCTTCGAGTCGAAACTCGAGCAGTATCATGGCAACCTGGGCCGCGGCGCGGTCGAACTGGCAAAAGACTGGCGCACCGACAAGTTCCTGCGCCATTTGGAAGCCCTACTGCTGGTTTCGGACAAAGATCAAACGTTCCTGCTCAGTGGACAGGGTGACGTAATCGAGCCCGACGGCGGCATTGCCGCCATCGGCAGCGGCGGACCCTATGCCCAGGCGGCGGCACAAGCCCTTGCCGACCACACCCAGCTCTCAGCCCGTCAGATCGCGGAAGAAGCTTTGAAGATTGCCGGCAGAATGTGCATTTATACGAATGACAAAGTAACGATCGAGGAACTGTAAGGGAAAAATGACCGGTGATCAGTGGCTAGTAGTCAGCAAAACCACAACAAGCTACTAGCCACTGACCACTAGCCACTGACCACTCTATGGCCATTTATCTACCCGGAACCGTCGAAGAAGAACAGATCGCCCTCGACGAACTCACGCCGCGCGAGATCGTCGCCGAGCTCGACAAGCATGTCATCGGCCAGAACGCCGCCAAGCGCGCCGTGGCCATTGCCCTGCGCAACCGCATGCGCCGCCAGAAGCTCGCGCCCGACTTGGCGGAAGAAGTCATTCCCAAGAACATCATTATGATCGGGCCTACGGGGGTGGGCAAGACTGAGATTGCGCGGCGGTTGGCCAAGCTGGCTAATTCGCCGTTCCTTAAGGTCGAGGCTTCGAAGTTCACCGAGGTTGGATACGTGGGACGCGATGTCGAGTCCATGATCCGCGACCTGGTCGAGATCGCCATCGAGATGGTGCGGGAAGAGAAGCTTGAGGACGTGTCCGATAAGGCTGAACTTAATGCCGAGGAGCGGTTGCTGGATATTCTTTTGCCGCCGGCGTCGCCGCGGCCGGCGGAATCGACTAGCGGCATTCTGGTGCTGGAAGGCACGACTTCTTCCGGCGAATCGGCCAGCCGCACCCGCGAGAAGCTGCGCCAGCAGCTGCGCGAAGGCAAGCTCGACGACCGTATCGTGGAAATTGACGTGCGCGAGCGCAATTTCCCGTCCTTCGAAATTATTTCCAATCAAGGTGTTGAGGAGATGGACGTTAACATCAAGGACATGCTGCCCAACATCTTCGGCCAGCGCACCAAGAAGCGGAAGATGAAGGTCAATGAGGCGTTTGAATACCTGATCCAGGAAGAAGAACAGCGCCTGATCGACATGGACCAGGTCACGCGCACTGCCATTGACCGAGTGGAAGACTCGGGCATCATCTTCCTCGACGAGATTGACAAAATCGCGGGCCGCGAAAGTGGGCACGGGCCGGATGTTTCCCGCGAAGGCGTGCAGCGCGACATTCTGCCCATTGTCGAAGGCACCACCGTCAACACGCGCTACGGGATGGTGCGCACCGACCACATCCTGTTCATCGCCGCCGGGGCGTTCCACGTCTCTAAACCCAGCGACCTGATTCCCGAGTTGCAGGGCCGTTTCCCCATTCGGGTGGAACTGCAGTCGCTCACCATGGAAGACTTCATTCGCATCCTGACCGAACCCAAGTCCTCACTGGTGAAGCAGTACACGGCGCTGCTCGAGACCGAAGGCGTGAAGCTGGAATTTACCAAGGACTCGCTGGAGGAAGTGGCTCGCTTCGCCTTCCGGGTAAACGAAGGCACGGAAAATATCGGCGCCCGCCGCTTGCACACCATCATGGAACGCGTGCTGGATGAGATCAGCTTCTCCGCGCCCGAGAAGAAGGGCGAGCAGTTCAAAGTGGACGCTGACTACGTGCGCCACATGCTGGCCGATATTGTGAAAGATCAGGATTTGTCGAGATACATTTTGTAGGATGAAATCCCTCGACCGCGCACGCCTGAAATCCCTGATGGAGCGCGAGCAGCAGCGCTTCGTGAACGACCGTCCCAAATCCAAAGCTCTCTTCGAGCGCGCCGGCAAGTCGTTGCTGGGCGGCGTGCCCATGAACTGGATGATGAAGTGGGCAGGCGCATTCCCGCCGTTCGTGCGCGAAGCCCAGGGAGCACACTTCTTCGATGTGGACGGCAACCGTTACATCGACTTCTGTCTCGGCGACACCGGAGCCATGACCGGCCACTCTCC
>JBGQBN010000031.1:0-47475 GCA_041494805.1 Terriglobia bacterium
CATCGGGATGCGCCTTTTCGATCTCGTCGAACAGCACGACCGCATACGGACGGCGGCGCACCTGCTCGGTGAGCTGGCCGCCCTCTTCGTAGCCGACGTAGCCCGGAGGCGCGCCTATCAGCCGTGAGACGGCGTGCTTCTCCATGTACTCGGACATGTCAATGCGCAACAGAGCGTGCTCGTCGTCGAACAGAAACTCGGCCAGGGCGCGCGCCAGTTCGGTTTTGCCGACACCGGTGGGGCCCAGGAAAATAAACGAGCCGATTGGACGTTTGGGATCGCTTAGGCCGGCACGCGAGCGGCGGATGGCGTTCGAAACCCGCTCCAGGGACGGGTCCTGGCCCACCACGCGCTGCCGCAGGCGCTCTTCCATGGTGACCAGTTTCTTGACCTCGCCTTCGAGCATCTTCGAGACTGGGATGCCGGTCCACTTGGAGACGATGCGGGCGACATCTTCCTCATCCACTTCTTCCTTCAACATACGTGCCTGGCCCTTGCCGTCCATCTTCGCAGTGAGCTTGTTCAGCTCTTCCTCGGTTTGGCGCAGCAAGCCATAGCGAATCTCGGCCACGCGCTGCAGGTTGCCCTTGCGTTCTTCGGCCTGCTCTTCGATTTTCAGTTGCTCGATTTTTTCTTTGAGCTGGCGGGAGCGAGCGATCAGTTCCTTTTCCTTTTTCCAATTGGCCTTGAGCGCGGTGGATTTCTCGCGGACCTCGGCCAGTTCTTTATCGATCACCGCCAGGCGCTCCCGGGAATTGCGGTCATCTTCTTTTTTCAGGGCCTGGCGTTCGATTTCGAGTTGCGTGGCCCGGCGTTCGAGTTGGTCAATGTCGGTTGGCAAGGAATCAATCTGGATGCGCAGCGAGGCGGCGGCTTCGTCGATCAGGTCAATCGCCTTGTCAGGCAGGAAGCGGTCTGAGATGTAGCGATGCGACAGCGTGGCGGCTGCGACGATGGCCGAATCTTTGATACGAACCCCGTGATGCACCTCATAACGCTCTTTCAATCCGCGCAGGATGGCGATGGTGTCCTCGACATTAGGCTCGCCTACAAAGACGATCTGGAAACGGCGCTCGAGGGCTGCATCTTTTTCGATGTACTTGCGGTATTCGTTCAGCGTGGTGGCGCCGACGGCGCGCAGTTGGCCGCGAGCCAGAGCTGGCTTCAGCATGTTGGAAGCGTCAATCGCGCCTTCGGCGGCGCCTGCGCCTACCAGCGTATGCAGCTCGTCGATGAACAAGATAATCTCGCCTGAGGAATCCTCAATTTCTTTCAGTACTGCTTTGAGGCGGTCTTCGAACTCGCCGCGGTACTTGGCGCCGGCGAGCATGGCACCCAGGTCGAGCGCGACCACGCGTTTGTTCTTCAAGCCCTCGGGCACGTCGCCGGAGACGATGCGTTGGGCGAGTCCTTCCACGATTGCTGTCTTGCCCACGCCGGGTTCGCCGATCAGCACCGGGTTGTTCTTGGTGCGGCGGGAAAGAACCTGGATTACGCGGCGAATTTCTTCGTCGCGCCCAATCACCGGATCGAGCTTGCCTCGACGGGCCTGCTCGGTCAGGTCGCGGGCGTAACGCTCGAGCGCCTGATACTTGGCTTCGGGATTCTGGTCGGTTACTTTCTGCGAGCCGCGCACCGCGGTTAGGGCTTTGAGAATTGCGTCGTGGGTGGCCCCGTGGCGCGCGAGGACTTCCTGGGCTGCATCGCGCTTGAGCTGGGTCGCGGCCAGCAGCAGGTGCTCGGTGGAGACGTATTCGTCTTTGAAATTGTCGGCTTCCTTGAAGGCGCGATCGAGAAGCTGGTTGAGTGACTGGGAGGGCGCCGCCTGGGTAGCGCCGCCGGAGATTTTGGGGAGGCGCTCGAGCTCGCGGTAGGCATCCTGCAAGACGGATTGAGGGCCGATACCGATCTTCTCCAGGACGGGCGGCACGATGCCTTCTTTGTCTTCAAGCAGCGCCGCCAGCAGGTGGACAGGCATCAGCTCGGGGTTGCCGTGCTCAGAGGCCAGGCTATTGGCCTGCTGCACCGCCTCTTGCGCTTTTACCGTGAATTTCTCCCAACGGATTGCCATACTCTCTCCAGTTTCGAGTTTCTGGTTACAACTTGCAAGTGGTCCGGCCCTTTGGGCCAGACCCGCGGGCGAGGGCGCCGGCGCCACACAAAGAAAACGGGAGACGGTCACCTCGGCCGCCTCCCTGCATTTCGCGGGCGGGGGCGCCCGCGCTACATGATTCTTCCCGAGCTGCGTTCGGGGTGGACAGCCGAGGGCGGCTGTCCCTACGTGAGCAGTGCTGGCTTACGCGGCCTTGCCCGGACCTTTGCCTTCCAGGGTCTTCTCGCTGCCGATATTGACCTTGATCTGCTTGGGCTTGGCTTCGGCTTTCTTGGCCAGGGTGATCTTCAGCACGCCCTTGTCATAGTGGGCGGAGACGTTGTCCGTATCCACGGTGTTGGGGAGCGTGAAGGTACGAGTGAAGCTGCCATACTGCCGCTCGACGCGGCGGTAGTTTTCTTCTTTCTCTTCCTTCTCGATCTTGCGCTCGCCGTGCACGGTCAGCGAGTTGTTCTCGATGCGGACATCGATGTCCTTCTCGTCGATTCCGGGTACTTCGATCTTCAGGGCGACGTTGTGCTCGTCCTCGTATACGTCCACTGCCGGGGCAAAGCTGCTGGTGGTCAAGGACTCATCCCTGCCTTCGCTGAATGATTGCTGAAACAGCCGGTTCAGGCGGTCCTGCAAGGTGGTGAACTCACGAAAAGGCTCCCAACGGGTTAGTACGGTCATAACTAGATTCCTCCTATCAAAGATTTTGGTGGTCGGTTTTAGAGCACCTTCAGTGCTATCAGATGTCTAATTAGTATTAAAGCATCATAAAATATGAGTGTAGTACTGTCAATATAAATATATAGTTGTATTTCAATTACTTACATTGAATATGAGGCATTTTAGGTAGGCGGTTTCTGGCACGTTTAGCAGGATGGGATGGTCCTTAGCCTGAGTTCGGTTTTCGAGGATGCGAAGATTCCGGTGGACATCGCGGGCGGCATCCGTCAGTACTTCCAGCAACAACGGGGAGCTGACGTGGTAGGAGCACGAGCAGGTAACCAGAATGCCGCCTGGGCGCAGCATTTTCAGCGCGCGCAGATTCAGTTCCTTGTAGCCGCGGAGCGCAGTTTCCAGATTACCTTTGCTTTTGGCGAAGGCGGGAGGATCGAGGACGATGGTGTCGTACTGATGGCGGGCGTCGGCGTAGTCGCGGAGCAGGTCGAAGGCATTGGCCTCGATCCATTCGATCTCAAGTCCGTTCAGGGTTGCGTTACGCTCTGCGACCTCCAGGGCGGACCTGGAGCTATCCACTCCGGTCACCTTAGAGCACTGGCGCGCCAGGTGGAGGGCAAACCCGCCGTGGTAGCAGAAGACATCCAAAGCCTCGCCGTGGGCGTACTGGGCTGCGGCGGCATAGTTTTCGCGCTGGTCCAGGAACGCGCCCGTCTTCTGCCCTTCGAGCGCCTCGAAGTGAAACTGGGCGCCGTTCATGGAGAAAATCGTGGTGGTCTTGTCGCCTTGAAGGAGGCTGGAGGGACGTGCCGGGAGCTGTTCCAGCTCGCGCACCCTGGGATCGACGCGTTCGACGATGGCTGCAGGGTTCAGCCGATTGTTCAGTTCGGAAACCACCGTTTGCCGTGCCGGTTCGGTGTCCATTCCTTGGGTGAGGATCTGGACGGACAGCAGGTCGTTGTAGCGGTCCACGATCAGTCCGGGTAGGAAGTCGGCCTCGCTGAAGACCAGGCGATAGGCGTCCGTATCCCGGACCACTGGCTCGCGATAAGCGATCGCGGCTTGGAGGCGCTCCCGCAGAAGGCTTGCCAGGTCGCTGACGGCATGGTTCGAGATCATACGGACAGCAATCTGCGAAGCGCTGCTGTACAGTGCCGTACCAAGAAATCTCCCGCGTTCATCCGTGATGCCCACCAGCGCGCCGGGAGGAACTCCGCCCGCGGAAGCGATATCGGAGCGATAGACCCAGACGTGTCCGCCCTGTAGACGGCTTGCGCCGCGGCGGGAGACGGTCACGGTGGGAAGGCCAGCGGCTGCGGCGGGAGATTTGGGCATCACTGAATCTTAAACCTGCCATGGCCCACGTAGGCACAGCCGCCCCTTCGACTTCCCCCTCGACCCCGCTCGGGGCTTCGGCAAGATCAGGGCAAGCTCGCGGAGGCGTTGGTCGTGGCCAATTTGTGGGTCTGGGGACGTGGCCGGAGCCGCGGAGCTTCGCTCCGCCGGGCAGGTGAGGGCATCCTTCGACTTCGCTCAGGACAGGCTCTGCCCCGACGTGTTCTGTATGACGGCCAATGGCTAGCTTGCGGCTGGATGTTCGGAGGGTTCGGGTTCCTGGGATGGGCTCTCGGTGAGGGCCTTCTTGAGATCGGCGTGTAACTCGTCGAGTTCAGTCATGGGTAGCTCTGCCGCCCATTCATCGAGCTGTTGTTCGTCCAAACTGGTGTTGAGACGGACCCCTAGCCTGATGTCGCCGGCAAATGCGTTGCTAAACTCACCTTCTTGATACTGCGTCTCCCCAATTTTCCTGCCGGTGTGAGCGTCGTAAACTCTGCGGCTGGAATTTCCTCTGGCATTCACAAAGGCGATGAAGACCTCGCCGACTTCCCCGAAATCCGGGCGGTAACACCACGCTTTATCCACATGGGTCTTGGGCCGGGCCCGGCGCTTGGCAGTCAAACTCGGCCGTTCCACCGCCACTCCCGTGGCTGGGTCGAAGTACAGGATCCGCTGGCACGATTCGCAAATGACCATCTGCCCGCCGCGGACTTCGTTGTAGGTCTGGGGGCGCAGCATGACCTGGCAGCCCATACACTTCTGATCGCGGACCTCGGCAATTCCGGTGCCGCGAAACTTCGACACGCGATCGTAGTGGCGCAGCAGGTCGGGATTCACTGTGGCGCGCGCCTGGTCGCGTTTCGCGTTCCATTCGGCTAGTTGCTTTTCGTCTTCGGCGGTGCGCTCGCGGGCTTCGGCCTTTTCTTTCTCGATTTCCGCCATCTCCGCTTTCAGTTCCAGTTCGGCTGCCTTCACGTTCTTTTCCCGGACTTCGGCGTTGACCATCAACTCCAGGATCTTGTCCTCGTTAGCGCGAATGTCCTGCTCCGCGAACTGGATCTCGTGCAGCAGGGCCTTGTATTGGTCGTTGGTTTTCACTTCGAGCGACTGGTCGCGGTACTTGGAGATTTTCTGTTGCACGTCCTGGATGGTGGTTTCGTACTTGCGGCGGGCAGCTTCGTCGGCTTTGACGGCGGTCTTGGCGTTTTCCAGGATGGCTTTGGTCCCGGCCAGCTTTTCTTCGATGGCAGCCACCCGCTTGGGCAGGGCTGCAATTTCTTCTTTAAGGCGGAGGACCTCCCGGTCGGATTGCTGCAACTGCATCAGGTTTTGTACGTCTGGGAGCATCTTGAGAACGGTGCCAGAGGTGATTCTAGCACGCGGAATCAGAGCCGCACCCAACGTGGCTTCTCACCCCGGCTCGTGACTGGAATCACAGACACAAATGCCCAGTCCACGGTCAAATCCATGCTGAGGTGAGCTATGGATGCAGATACTTTTGCCGCCATGCGGCAGAGCATCCTCGACGGTGCGCCAGAACAGGCCGCCAGCCTGGCGAGACAGGCACTGGAGCAGGGCATTGCCCCTTTGGAAGCCATCGATCAGGGCTTTGTTCCAGGCATGACCAGCGTGGGCGAGCAGTACGGGCAGCACAAACTGTTTCTTCCCGACATGCTGGCGTCCGCCGAAGCCATGAAAGCGGCCATGGGCGTGCTCGAACCGGAACTGCAGCGCCAAGGCGGCGAGCGCCCCATGGCAGGAACGGTGGTGCTGGGCACCACCAAGGGCGACATCCATGAAATTGGCAAAGCGCTGGTCGGAACTCTGCTCACGGCGCATGGTTTCAAGGTGCACGATCTAGGCGTTGACATCGGCAGCGAAGAGTTCGCGGCCAAAGCTCGTGAGCTGGGAGCCCACATCGTGGGAGTGTCTGCCCTACTCACCACCACCATGGGTGGTCAGAAATCTGTGATCGAGGCCTTGGAGCGGGAGGGCCTGCGACCCAAGGTAAAGGTCATTGTCGGCGGAGCCCCTGTTACCCGCCGCTGGGCGGAGGAGATCGGCGCCGACGGCTACGGCAAAGACGCTATCGCCGCCGTCACGCTGGCGAAGAGCCTGGTCCAGAAGCAGGCGTTGTGCACGCCAGACCGCACCGGCCTTGCCAAACTTCAGGAAAGGGTTCGATGAGACCCAAGCTTGAATTGCTGGATCGCGAACTGGTCGACCGCATTCTCGACGAAGCTTTCGAGCTCCTGGAAGCTCCAGGCGTAAGAGTGGGCACGCCCGAGATCCTCGATCTATTAGCTTCCGCCGGCGCTCGAGTTGTGGACGGAGTCGCCCAGATCCCGAAACTCCTTGCCCGGCGTGCTCTCGAATCGGTGCCGCGCGAGTTCTTCCTTCATGACCGGGGCGGCCTGCCTGCTGTGCACTACGGCGGAGATGACGTCCACTTTGATCCCGGCTCTTCTTGCCTGAATATTCTCGATCCGGAAAGCCGGCAGCCGCGTCCCGCGCAATCGTCGGACCTGGTTCGCCTGGTCCAGGTAACCGAAATGCTGCCGCAGTATGCGGCTCAGTCCACGGCGCTGGTCTGCAATGACGTGCCCAAGGAAATCGGAGATTGGTACCGCCTTTTGCTGGTGCTCTGGTATTCGAACAAGCCGATCATTACTGGCGCGTTCGGCATTTCCACTCTTCACACCATGCTCGAACTGGTCGCAACTGACAGTGGGGGACAGGAGGCGCTCAAGGAGAAGCCGCGCGCCGTCTTCGACGTCTGTCCTTCGCCGCCGCTGAACTGGTCAGGATTCGCCTCGCAGAATCTGGTGGAACTGGCGCGCGCCGGTGTTCCCGCCGAAATCGTCTCCGTGCCGCTGGCGGGTGCGACCGCACCAGTTACCCTGGCGGGAGCCATCGTGCAGCATGCTGCCGAGTGCCTGAGCGGCATTACCATCCACCAGTTGGCGCAGCCCGGCGCGCCCGTAGTCTGGGGAGGAGCCCCTGCCATCTTTGACATGAGCACCGGAAACACGCCCATGGGTGCCATCGAAACGGCCATGCTGGACGCAGCCTGCGCGCAGGTTGGCAAGTCGCTCGGTTTGCCCACCCACGCCTACCTGGTCGCTAGTGACGCCAGGTTGGTCGACGCTCAGGCGGGTATGGAAAGCGCCAGTTCCGCGATTTTGGGCGCGCTAGCCGGCATCAACATGATCTCCGGTGCAGGCATGCTGGACTTTCTCGCCTGCCACAGCATCGAGAAGCTGGTGGTTGATGCAGAATCCATCGCGAACGCCCAGCGCTTGCTGGCCGGTATCGAGCCCCGCACTGAGAAGCTGGCGGTCACCATGTTCGCCCAAGCCGGACTTCGCGGCGACTTCCTCAAACTGAAGGAAACCCGCGCCCTGTTCCGGAAGGAGCAGCACTTTCCCTCCTCGGTGATCGACCGCAGCGGTGATTCCAATGCGCCGGATTTGTTCGCCCGCGCCCGCCGGAGGGTCATCGAACTCCTGGAGAGCTACCAACGGCCCACAATTTCACCTGAGATTGAGAAGAGTTTTCAAGCCATCGCCCTGCGGCACGCCCAGGCGGCTGGGCTCGACCAACTCCCGGGGATCGACACCAGCGCCCATCCCGCAGGATCTGATCCGCCCAGACTGCATGAACCCACCCTGGCGGTGTAAACTTCTCAGCCTTGCTCGTGGCCATTGATCTTCTACTTGGAGTTACTTCGTGAAACGATTTATTGGTTGGTTCATCGTCTTATTCCTGCTGATTCCGTTGGCCTCGGCCCAGTCTTCGGCCCCGTCCGCAGCGCCCACGGGTGCGGAGAAGAAGCCTCTTACCATAGAAGCCATCTTCGCCGAGGGTGGCATCACCGGACGCCCTCCGGAGACCATCCAGTGGAGTCCCGACAACAGCGAAGTTTCTTTCGTGCAGCGTGACGATGCCGGCGAGCGCGGCGAACTGTGGTACGTGGACGTTAACACAGGCGAGAAAAGAATCCTGGTCAGCGAAACGAAGCTGGCGACGCTTTCGCCGCCCATCAGCCAGATCAAGAACGAACGCGAAAAGGAGTGGATCACGCGTTACCACGTGGCGGCGTATCTGTGGGCGCCCGATTCCAAACATTTGCTCTTTGATTCCCAAGGTCAACTCTGGCTCTACGACCTCGACACTGGCACGGCGGTTCAGTTCACTTCAGCCCCTGAGTCCAGCCGGGATCCCAAGTTTTCACCCGACGGCGGACGTTTGGCCTACGTCCGCAATCACAACTTGTATGTGCGTCCGATTTCTGGCAAGCGGGAGAGGCAGCTTACCAGGGACAAAGATGAAAACTTTCTAAACGGTGAAGTGGACTGGGTGTATGCCGAAGAACTGGCTGTGCGCAGCAATTACTTCTGGTCGCCGGACGGCAAGGACATCGTCTTTCTGCAGATCAATGAGACTCGGGTGCCCACCTACCCGATCACGGATTGGCTGCCCACACACCCCAAAGTGGAAATGGAGAAGTATCCGAAAGCCGGCGATCCCAATCCGGCCGTGCGGCTGGGCGTGATCGGAGCCGATGGAGGAAACCCCAAGTGGATCTCGCTGACTCAAGACTCTCTGACCCATGATTCTCTGACCCAAGACGAGGATATCTACATCCCCCGTTTTGGCTGGGTGCGCGACGGCCTGCTTTGGGCGGAGGTGTTGAACCGCAATCAGGACAGAATGGACCTCTACTTCGTGGATACCCGTTCTGGCCGCTCCCGCAGAGTGCTCACTGAGAGCAGTCCCGAGGCCTGGGTCAACGTGAATGACGATTTCCGGATTTTCAAGTCCGGGGACCGGTTCATCTGGTCGAGTTGGCGCGACGGACACACTCACATCTATTTGTACAGCTTCGACCCGCAGAATCCGCTGGCTGCCGACGCCAAGCTCGAACGCCAGCTTACCCAGGGCGACTTTGAGGTATTGGAAGTCGAGGCGGTGGATGAGGTGGCTGGGGTCGTCTACTTTTCCTGCAGCAAGGGCGATCCGCGTCAACAGCAGATCTATTCCGTGAAGCTCGACGGCTCCGGGTTCGGGCCTGTCTCGCGGGAGGAGGGGCATCACGCAGCTGAATTTGCCGGCGATGCCAAGCACTATGTGGATACCTTCTCTACTTTCCTGACACCCGCACGCAAGTCGGTTTGTAGCGTCGGCGGATCTTGCCGGACGATTTGGGAGTCCCGCAGTGCTGCCGATTTTGGCCTGATCGCTCTCAAGTCTCTCGAATTCAACGCCAATGACGGGACCACGCTCTATGGGCAGCTGATACTTCCGCCCGAGGGAGCGGCCGGTGGCAAGATTCCGCTGATCGTGAACATTTACGGTGGACCGGCTGCGCAGCTTGTCCAAGATGAATGGATGGGTACAACTGGGCTTTTTCACCAGATGCTGGCGCGCCGCGGCTTTGCGATCTTCTCGGTAGACAACCGGGGCACACCGGGACGCGACCGCAAGTTCAGCACCGCCATCCGTCATCAGTTCGGGGGCATCGAGCTGAGGGATCAACTCACGGCGCTCGATCAACTGCTGGCGCAGTTTCCACAGCTCGACCGTAGCCGTATCGCCATCTGGGGCTGGAGCAACGGCGGCTCCATGACCCTGTATGCGCTGATGCACTCTGAAGTATTCAAAGCTGGAGTATCCGTAGCCCCGGTGACCGACCAACGCAATTACGACTCGATCTACACCGAGCGGTACATGGGGCTGCCTAAGGACAATCCCAAGGGCTATGAGGAGTCTTCCATCCCCAAGGTGGCCGACAAGCTGCACGGGGCGCTGCTGCTGGTTCATGGCTCCAGTGACGACAATGTGCATTTTCAGAACAGTGTTCAAGTAGTGGACGCGCTGATCCAGGCAGGGAAACAGTTCCACCTGATGGTGTATCCGAACAAGACGCATGGCATTAGCGGGGCTGCCGCGCGGACCCATTTGTTTCATATGATCGAAGATCACTTCGAGCGGGAGCTGCGCTAGTCGAGGAGCTTCGCTCCGCGGGCAGGTGAGGGCACCTGCCCCTACGAAAGGCAAAGCGGAATGCACCGCCTGACTCTCGGCGCCTTCGAGCTGACCGGCGTCTCTGATGGCACCTATCTGTTGGACGGCGGAGCCTTCTTCGGCGTTGTCCCCAAGTCCAAGTGGGAACGAAAAGCAAGAGCAAACGAGCAGAACCTGGTCGTGACGGGATTGAATTCGGTAGTCGTACGCACCGGCCAACAGACTGTACTCATCGAAACCGGCGTGGGGAATAAGCTTCCGGACAGAATGGCTAAGATCTATGGCCAGCCTGCCAAGCTGCTGGAAAATCTCAGCGCCGCCGGCATCGCGCCCGAAGACATCGACATCGTCATCAACACCCACCTACATTTTGACCATTGCGGCTGGAATACGGTGCGGAAAGGCGATCAGATCATCGCCACATTTCCGAAAGCCAAGTACCACGTACAGGAAGGCGAGTGGCAACACGCACATCAGCGGGAGCGCGACGCGGTCAGCTACTTCACGGAAAATTACGATCCCCTGGTGGAAAGCGGCCAGATGAAGTTGCTACGCGGAGACCAGGAAATCGTTCCCGGCATCTCGGTCCAGGTTTTTCCAGGACATACCCGCGACATGCAGGCGGTGGTCCTCAAGAGCGGCGGCCAGACCGCGTGTTACATCTCTGATTTGATCCCCACTGCCGCGCACCTTGAGCTGAACTGGGTAATGGCGTTTGATCTCTATCCGCTCCAGACCATCGAAAGCCGCAAGCGGTATTACGCGCAGGCCATTCCGGAGAGATGGCTGACGATGTTTACTCACGACCCGAAGGTGCCATGGGCTTACGTGGAGAAAAAAGATGATATCGGGAAGATGGTCGTGCGAGGGGTTCCGTAAAGACAGCCGCCCCTACACGCCTCTTGCTGGCACGGGTTGCAGTTTCCCCTCAAAGAACTCCTCCACGCGTTGCAGAATCTCCGGCGCGCTTTTTGATTCGTAGATTGCCTTCCGCAGGCCCGCACCGCCTGGGACGCCATGCGTGAACCAGGACGCGAACTGCTTCATCTTGCCTTCTGAGCCGGGCATTTCTTCTTCGATCAGCATCTGGAAATAGGTGCGGATCATTTCGTAGCGGTCGGCCTCGGTGGGCTGGTCGTAGGGCCGTGGGTTCACGTAGCCCCGGACGCCCTCGTCCGGGGGGGCGAGCCTTAGCTCGCCAGGGTTGCCGAGCTGCCGCTCGGCTGGGCGGACGAGGGCGTCCGCCCCTACGTGGCCGTTGCCGATCCTTGCGGTATATTGCGCGATCTGGCGGAAGATCCACGGGTTCGAGGGCGCGCTGCGGCCGATCATCACGGCGTCGCATCCGGTCTGGCTCACCATGGCACAGGCATCCTCCGGCGTGCGGATGTCGCCATTGCCGATCACCGGAATCTTTACCGCCTGCTTCACTGCGCGAATCCAATCCCAGCGGGCCTGCCCACTGTAGCCGGCCTCGCGGGTACGGGCATGCAACGCCACCGCGCACAGTCCGCAGTCCTCGGCCAGCTTGGCCAGTTCCACGCAGACGATTTCCTGGTCGTTCCATCCCGCCCGGAACTTCACCGTGAAGGGAATCTTTACCGCTGCGCGCACCGCTTCGAAGATTCCCCGGATAGCGGGCAAATCCCGCAGCAGTCCTGATCCACCGTTGCACTTGACCACCTTCTTGGCCGGGCAGCCGAGGTTCAGGTCTACCAGGTCGAAACCCAGGTCTTCCACCATGCGGGAGGCGTCGGCCATCACCTGGGGATCGCTGCCGAAAAGCTGGGCAGAAATGGGGTGCTCGTCCTCGTAGAAGTGCAGGTAGCGCTTAGCCTTCTGGTCCTTGGCGCGGAGGACGCCGTCGGCCGAGGTAAATTCGGTCATGATCAGACCGCAGCCGCCAAGATTGCGGATGAAGCGGCGAAAGACGGTGTCGGTGACACCGGCCATGGGAGCGAGGACGGTGGCGGGGGCGATCTCGACGTCGCCAATCAACACCCGTGCAGGGACAGGCTTGATTGCCTGTGTGGCGTGGGCGCCCTCGCCCGCCGCATCTACGGGATTGTCCCAATACTTGCGCACGTAGCTATTCTACTAGTCTGTGCAAAACAAAGCCCTCGACGGAAGCGAGGGCTTAAGTCCTACAAAATTCCTGCCAACCCGTGTAGATCAGTGGCGAAGGCTACTTCTTTCCTGCCTCGGTTTTTGCGTACTTGCGGCGGAAGCGTTCCACGCGGCCTGCGGTGTCCATCAGTCTTTGTTTGCCAGTATAGAACGGATGGCAGGTGGAGCAAATTTCCACGTGGATATCGCCCCGATGGGTGGAGCGGGTGGTAAAGCTGTTACCGCAGGCGCACATGACACGAATCTCGTTATAAGCGGGATGAATGGCTGCTTTCATGGGTCTCCAAACCTTAATCTGAACGGTTAGATTCTATAGGAGTCATGCGGGATTCAGCAACTTCGGGGGAAAGCCTTTAACCGCGAAGGTCGCAGAGAAAGTCCGCGAAGGACGCGAAGAGAACCAACCTCTGCTGCAGCAACAAAAAACGGCAGGGCCGACCCCCTGCCGTTTGTACCTGAAGACATGGCCCTACTTGCTGCGGTTGACGGCTTTCTTGAGTTCGGCCCCGGAGGAAAACTTCGCGACTTTGCGGGCAGCGATCTTGATGGTGGCACCCGTTTGCGGGTTACGCCCGTTGCGGGCTTTTCTCTGCGACACGGAGAAGGTGCCAAAACCAATTAACGCCACCCGATCTCCTTTCCTGAGGGCAGAGGTAATGCTGTCCACGGCTGTGTCGATGGCAGTCGACGCTTGCACCTTGCTAATCTTGCTGCCGGCTGCAATTCGGTCAATGAGATCGGCTTTGTTCATTTTCTCTCCTGGCAGGTCTCGTTTGTCCCCAGCGCGCACGGGGAGGGGAGCACCCGCTGAGTTGGAAACCTGGCGGCCCTATTTAGCTCCCGTATTTCGCGAATGTCAACTGTGGAAATCCGCGCCGGATGGCTGGTTTGGGTCTACCGGGGAGAAAGGCTTCCGGCGGGCTGGAGGTTTGGCCCATAAAAAAGGCCACTCTCCCCCGCTACCAAGCGGAAGGAGAGTGGCTCTTTCGGCCGAAAAGTCGTTAGGCGCGAATGCGCGGCTTCATCCGTACGAGCTTTGCCACCATGACTGGGGCTGCCGGGCAGTCACCCAGGATGGGCTGGCAAGCCGCGTCCGGAGCGCCTTCTGCGTGAACTCGGGACTCACTGTGCGTGAACTGTTCTGTTTCCGTTGAGCCGTCGAGCGCAGTCGTGGATGAGGTTCCGCCGGAGATCACCTGGGTCACCGCGTCAAAGTAGCCCGTGCCCACGAAACGCTGGTGCTTCACCGCCTCATACCCATACTGGTCTTCACGGCTGAACTCCTTGTCCTGCAGCCGGGAATAGGCGGTCATGCCGGTGAGCTTGTACCCCCGGGCCAGCTCGAACATGCTCAAGTTCAGGGCGTGGAAGCCCGCCAGGGTGATGAATTGGAACTTGTATCCCATGGCGGCGAGTTCGGTCTGGAAACGGGCGATCATGGCATCGTCCAACTTCTTCTTCCAATTGAACGACGGCGAGCAGTTGTAGGCCAGCAGCTTGCCAGGATACTTGGCGTGCACGGCTTCGGCGAATAGGCGCGCTTCTTCCAAGTCGGGATGCGAAGTCTCACACCACAGCACGTCGGCATAAGGCGCATAGGAAATGGCGCGTGCGATGGCTGATTCCAACCCACCCCGGATGCCGAAGAAGCCTTCGGGAGTCCTCTCCCCAGTCAGGAACTCGCGGTCGCGGGGATCAATGTCGCTGGTTAGCAGGTGCGCGCTGTCGGCGTCGGTTCGCGCCATGATTAGCGCGGGAACACCCATTACATCCGCCGCCAGCCGCGCGGCGACCAGTTTCTGGATGGCCTCGGACGTTGGCACCAACACTTTGCCGCCGAGGTGTCCGCATTTTTTGGCCGAAGACAGCTGGTCCTCGAAGTGAACGCAGGCCGCGCCCGCCTCGATCATCCCTTTCATCAACTCGAAAGCGTTCAGATTTCCGCCGAACCCGGCTTCAGCGTCGGCGATCAAAGGAGCGAACCAATGGATTCCGTTCTTACCCTCGGCGTGATGGATCTGGTCCGCCCGGATCAGCGCCTGGTTGATGCGCCGGACAAGGTTCGGCACACTGTCCGCTGGATAGAGGCTCTGGTCGGGATACATCTGGCCGGCATCGTTGGCATCGGCCGCAACCTGCCAGCCGCTCACGTAGATCGCCTGCAGTCCAGCCTTGACCTGCTGTATAGCCTGATTGCCGGTCATCGCGCCGAGAGCGGGAACAAAGGATTCGCTGTGCATCAGGTCCCACAGCCGCTCTGCGCCCAGTCGAGCCAGGGTGTGTTCAATGTTGATCGATCCCCGCAGCCGCTCCACATCCTGCACGCTATAGGGACGGGTTACTCCGGCCCAGCGTGCATTCGATGCCCAATTCATCCTGCTCGAAGGTTTTCCGTTGGTTGCCATGTCATTTGTCCTTTGCGATCTTTAGGACTTCGCCTAGATCGGATCAAACTCTTCGTTTACCACCATCGCTTCACTGGTCCGGCGCGCTTCGCGGAACGTTTCCGCCGTGCCTAAGTCCCGCCCCGGATTCGCCAGCAACTTCTCCAGCTCTTCATCAAATAGTTGTGTAATGAGCTCAGGCGTATGCACCACGATCTTTCTTGAGTCATCGACCACCGGGACATGCCCGTTGTGCCGCCTGCGCTGCGCTATCATCAGGCGGTAGATGCGGTCGGTGGCCAGGTCTTCCATGTAACCATCGAGCAGGCTGGCCCCTTTTCCGTTCAGCACTCCGTTGCGATAGCGGATCACTGTCCTCACCGCGGCGCGCGTTCCCGCGAGCGTGCGCTGGCCGACGTCTTTCGGCACCGGTCGCAGGTCGGGATAGCGTTCTGCTTGCGGTCTGCGTTCGTGCAACTGGTTGGGAAACGGAAACTGATCGAGCGCGATCTGGTTCTGGTCGGGATGCCCGGTCCAGGCCCCGTCCATCAAGGAGACAGCTTCGTTCTTCTTGTCCTTCGCGAGCACGGACAATGCCCGAGTATTCAGCTCGGAATCTTCACGGCTGGGATAGAGTGCCGTCATGCCTCCAATCGCCAGCATGCCGCGCTTGTGGCAGATCTCGGGCATCAGCTCCCGAAGGTTCTGGAAGAAGGGCACGTCGTGGGGGATGGTGTTGCGATCGGGCAGCACCCACTCGGGATCATTCAGATTGAAGTGGATCAGGCTGGCCATATAGTCCCAGCGGCCTAGGTTCAAACCGAGAATGTGATCGCGCAGGTTGTAGAGGAACTCTTCCATCTGGAAAGCCAGCGGATGCGACTCCACCAGAGCCATGCATTTGATGTAATCGCGTGGCCAACCGCGCGCCTCGGCGATGACCTTGAACAGATCGCGCCACCACAGCGCTTCTTCGGCGGATTCAGATTTCGGAATGTAAAACGACAGGGGATGCTTCAGTTCAGCCGGATCGACCCGGTACGCGATGCTGGCGACATCGAATAGTGAGGCGGAAGTCAGCTCGTCGCGGAAGATCCCGCCCTGATGAAGGTGCAATCCGCGCGGCCGTATCCAAATCACGGTGCGGCTGGGCTTGATGCCCACCAGCTTGTCGCGCTTTTGATCAAAGTAGGTCAGGGCGCCGCGCAGCGCCGCAAGAATGTTCTCCACTCCAAGCCGCTGGTGTTCCCACTCGTTTACCGTGGAGTCTTCCAGGTCGAGCATCACGCCGGGCGCGCCCGAGTTGAGCATTTTGACGACGAGTTCCGCGTCATCGGCTGGGCCCGTCATCTGGTTGCGCTGATCGTGGCACCACTCAGGCAGCTCGATCCGCCAACCGCCTCGTATAGCTTGCCTGGGATAGCAGTGGGTGGGCTTTTCGCCTTGATGTGATTCAGTCAGCACCCGCTTTCGTTCAGCGATTAGTTCCTGCTGCCACGGGGCGAATCGCTGATGCAGCGGGGTAAAGAATTCGAGAAATCCCGGCGACAGGTCATTCTCCGCAGTGAATCCAGCAGGCGGACAATTGATGCGGAAGCCAACCAGTGAAACCGCGTTACTGGATAAAGTAGCCATAACTTCTTTTCCTGGTATTCAACCCGGAACCAAGGTGGGGCTCGACTGCCGCTGAGTTTGGGGAGAACGGCACGAAGGGTAACCACTGCCCGGTTTTACCGGCGCACACCCCAGTCTCTCCTAATATATGGCAATTGCTCTGCCAATCCGTAACCGGGCGATGTGGTTGGAATCGCTTGGGTTGCACGGGGCGCCGCCGCTTACAAGCCCTGCCAGGCAAGGGTTTTCCCTAGTTTGTCTGGGAATTTGCACATGGCACGAAAGTGGAGGTTAGAAGTTGAGAACCACATAGGGACAGCCGTTCCGACTGTCCAGGCCGAGCAGAGCTCAACTACCTCTGGCACATGCACCACCATTCCTGAGATGCGAAGTCTGGGTCCGTGATAAGGGGCCACGGCACAAATCGCTGCGGCTGGACAGCCGAGGGCGGCTGTCCCTACGTGAGCTTTCCGGTCATCCCGATTTTCCTCTGCTCTCCACAACATGCCCGATATCTTCACAACATCTACACAGACGCACTACCTTTTGCACTTGCGCAATCTCCGCTTCCGGGTGCACAGTCAAAATACAGGGAAGGCACCCAGGTTATGAAGGTTTCGGCGGAAGTTTGTCCTCTGTGTGAAGGTACGGGGTGGAAGGCGGTCTCGCTCGGCTCCGAAAGGCGCGTCACGCGCTGCGATTGCCGGCTACAAGGGCGCGCCCAGGCCCTGCTCGCGGCGGCCCGCATCCCCAAGCGTTACGAACATTGCGAACTTTCCAACTTCGAGTTTGATGGCCCCCATCGCTCGCTGGCTCCAGCGCGGATGGCGGCGTGCAGATTCGTGGAGGAGTACCCCCTTGAAGGGACTGGACTCATGCTCGTGGGCAGTTCCGGTTTGGGCAAGACTCACCTGGCGGTAGGGATCGTCAAGGCCCTTATTCTGAATAAGGGGATCACGTGCCTCTTCTACGACTATCGTGAACTCCTAAAGCAAATCCAGAATTCCTACGATTCATCGGTAAAGATGACCGAACTAAGTATTCTCCGCCCGGTCTTTGACGCAGAGGTTCTTGCTCTCGATGACTTGGGCGCCGTAAAACCGACAGATTGGGTATGGGATGCAGTGAGCTTCATCCTTAACACCCGCTACAATGACAAACGCACAACCATTATCACTACTAATTTCGCGGACGAGGCCGGACAAGACCCCTACGCAGATATTGCCACTGACACTGAACGTGCCAGAAGAGCATCCTCTCGGCTAACCCTAGGCGACCGAATCGGGGAGCGTATGCGTTCTCGACTTCATGAAATGTGCCGCCTAATTGCAATGGATGGGGGGGACTTCCGCGAAACTTTCCGCAATGCGAGCCATCGGTATTCCCTCAAGGATACAAGGGAAGCCGATATAGTTGTGGCCTGCGCGGATTGCCCGAAATGCGGGAAGGAGAACGTCTACAAGCGCACCGGGAATTTTCGCACGCTCCCTTCCACGCTCACAGTACCCATTACTTGCAGGAAATGCGGTGATGTCTTCCGGGTTGCCAAGAACAAACTGCAGATTCGGCGGAAGGCCAAGAAAGAACTCGATGCGGAATATGCTGTTGAAACTCTTGAATGGATGTAGTGACGCAAATTAGTGTTCCTTAAGGCTCCGATCGTACAAGCCCTAGACTTCCCCGGTGCCCCTTTCTTCTCGAATGATCCCAACTACAATGTCTGTGTGCTGGCCGAACGCATCGAATTCGTTCCCACTCGCGATGCTGAGACTTTCGCCGCGATCCCCTCTGCGCCCGCGATTTTCCTTCTCCGTTCTGAGGATGCACAGGCCGAGCCCTACGTCAGCAAGACTGCCAATCTGCGCCGCCGCCTGCAGCGTCTGCTCGGCTTGCCTAAAGAACACAGTAAGAAACTGAATTTACGCGATCAGGTTCGCTGGATCGAGTACGCGCCCACCGGTTCTGACTTCGAGTCTGGCTTCCTTCTGTACAGAATTCTGCGCATGATTTTCCCCAAGACTTACGCCGGCCGGCTCCGCTTCCGTTTCGCCCCGCTGGTGAAGCTGCACCTGGAGAACGAATATCCGAGGGCTTCGATCACCACCCGGCTCGGCCGCTTGAACGGCCGCTCGCTCTATTACGGGCCGTTCCCCTCACGGGTCGCGGCAGAAAAGTTCGCCAACGACTCACTGGACTTTTTCAAGATGCGCCGCTGCGTGGACGACTTGCACCCCGATCCCAAGTTTCCCGGCTGCATTTACTCCGAAATGAAGATGTGTCTGGCGCCCTGCTTCAAAGGCTGCACTGACGATCAGTACCACGCGGAAGTGGCCCGCGTGCAGGCGTACTTTGATAGTGGCGGCGAATCACTGGTGCGCGAGATTTCCACCCAGCGCGACGCGGCCTCGGCCGACCTCGAATTTGAGAATGCCGCCACCCAGCATTTGCGCCTGGAAAAAATCAAACCTCTGCTCAACCTGCTCCCCGAGATCGTACACCGCATTGATCGGCTCGTGGGCGTGATGGTGCAGCCGAGCGCGTTGCCCGAATCCGTCGTTTTCTTCCGCATTGATGCCGGACGCGTCTGCGGCCCGGTGACATTTCCGATCCAGTCCGCAGAGCATGCGAAGTCACAGTCCATGGAGTCGCGTGTGCAGGAAGCGTTGGCAGCCCTCCCACCAGCGGACACTAGGACTGCGCTCGAAGCGATGGAGCATCTGGCAATCCTCAAGCGCTGGTATTACCGCAGCAGCCGGGTGGGAGAGATTTTCTTTGCCGACGACAAAGGAGTGCTTCCCCTGCGCCGGTTGGTGCGCGGCATCTCGCGGGTTTATCGTGGTGAAAAGCTGGGGTCAGAAACCTCACCGACCAGTTGAAGGGAGGACAATATGAAAGACGCCCACGGTATTCTTCGCCAGCATCTCATCGATCTCCTCAAGGGCGGCAGTGCCCACGTCAAGTTTGATGATGTCGTCAGCGAGATTCCCGCCAAACTTCGCGGGCAGAAACCCGCAGGCATGCCGCACTCTCCTTGGATGCTGCTCGAACACATGCGCATTGGGCAGTGGGACATCCTCGAGTTCAGCCGCAACTCGAAGCACGTCTCGCCGGACTGGCCCAGCGGATTCTGGCCGCGGACGGAGGCTCCGCCCGGGTCCGCCGCGTGGAGCGCCAGCATCAAGAACTTCCGCAAAGACTTGAAGGCCATGCAGGATTTGGTGGCAAATCCCAAGACCGATCTCTTCGCACGAATCCCTTGGGGCGACGGGCAGACCATCCTGCGTGAAGCCTTGCTGGTGGCCGACCACAACGCTTATCACCTGGGGCAGTTGGTGGATGTGCTTCGATTGCTGGGCGCATGGCCGGGGCAATAACGCAAAATCGGCCACGGATTCACACGGATCAACCCAGAAATTTCTCGGAATGTGATTCCGGGCGGCCTAGCCTGCCTTGGTAAAGAATTCCGTTTTCTCTGTGTCTCCGTGCCTCCTTGGTGAGGTCTTTTGCACGGACCGCTTCCGAAACACTACCCTCACCCCTTGCCGCCACCTCTCGTCAATGCCCACCAGCATCCACTCGATCTCCGACGCGATGTAATGCAGCAACGTGTCGGTCGCGGGATGCACGTGGAGCGCCGGCGCCACCAGGAACAGCAACGGCTGTTCGCTCGACAACTCCCGCCCGGGGAAATATCCGAAGCGCTGGAACTCACCGCGGGCATGGTGCCAGGCAACTCGTGACCAGTAGTCCAGCCCTTGCAGCGGCAGGTGGATATCCTCATCGGCCTTGAGTTCCACTACCGCGAGCCGCCCCTCGCGGGTGGCTGTCAGAACGTCAATCATGGCGCGATCAGAGGCGGAGAACGCCGGCACCTGCGAATACAGGCTGGCCGGATCCAGATGTTCGGTTATCGCGGCTATGTCATGCACGACCAGAGATTCCAGCCAGCGCTCGGGGTGCAGCCGCCACAAGGGGTGGTCTCGTGGCCCTTCGGGATGGCGTACTTCCCCTACGCTGCGTACCAGCTGGACGAACGCTGCGGCATTTTCGTCGCACAGAATTCTCTCTTGGGCGCCGACGCCAAACACGATCTCCGGCAGGCTGCGGAACGATCCCAGCTGGTGTGCCACGCGCGCCCGCGCAAACTCCAGCCCGTGACATCGAAATGCGATCTCCGCCGGCGACAATACTGCGACTTCTGCTTCCGGCATCAGTTCGCGAACGCGCGTAATCGGCGCTGCAAACCGTTCTCGTGCCGCCGCCTGATCGCTCCAGTGCATGAGGCGCGTCGCCACATTGCCGCGGTCGGAGACATCTATCTCTCTCAAGTTGTCTTCGCGTTCCTCGAGTTCGTACAACTGCCATTTGGCCGCCAGCGGATTCAAATGTGCGGTCCGCTCGCGAGTCAGCGCGGAGCTTGCCGTGGGCAGAAAGAGCTTTAATCCCTCGACTGCCATTTTCCCAGCCTGCGACTGCCTGCACACGTCCAGCCACAAAATGCCAAATGTCAGCGCTGCATCAATGGATGTCTGAGCCTCCTGTGCGTTGACCCCCAGCACGGCAAAGGCGGACTGTCCTTGCCGCAAGAGGCCGCGTGAATAAATGGGACCGAAAGATCGCTCGAGATCCATTGCTGTGCTGAGCCGGTCTACCTTCAACCTGGGAAACCGGCGCTCCAGAACACGGTGCAGGATTCGCTGGTATGCAAGTCGTGCTGCGCGCTTCGCCGTCGGAGTGCGCTGGTCACGCTCCCGGCAAATCTCAAGTTTGGTTGGCCGCGATTGCCCCAGACGTTGCACTGCGAGTCGAAGCACCTCGTGTTTGACCTCCGCTTCGAGCACACGCCGCACTGTATTCCGCTCCGACGACCACAGGTGCAGGAGGCATTTGTTGTGCTCACCGGAGATGGCGTATTTCGCCTGCGCCAGATCGAAAGTTACGGCGCCATCCTCCAGCACCACGGCGTCGCGTGCCTGAGCGAGAAATTCTTCCACCGTGCGGAGCAGAGATTCTGGAGTCACGCTTATGAGTCTTACAAATGGCTAATGATTCGTCTGTGACGAGTGACCATTGGCCTTTGTGGGATAATGAAAACATCATTTGGGAGCCTTTCTGGGCCGGGTGACATCTAACCACCGTGGACAAAAACAGGTTCTTTTCCCAGCACTACGGCGTGACTGAGCGCGATCTCGAGCGCTATCTGGGGGCGGCCCTCTCGGCAGGCGGGGACTACGCCGATCTTTACTTTGAGTATCTTTCCTCCACTGCACTGATGGTGGATGAGTCCATGGTGAAGTCTGCTTCTCAGGGAATCTCAGCGGGATGCGGCGTGCGCGTGATCGCCGGGGAGCGGACCGGCTACGCCTACACTGACGATCTTTCCCCGGAGCGTATTTTGCATGCCGCCCGCACCGCCGCTCTGATTGCCACCGGCCCGGCCAAGACGCCCGTGGTCGGGTTCCAGGAGAAGCCGGCACGTAGCCTCTATCCAGTTACGCTTCCGTCCGTGGATGCCGAAATCACCGCCAAGGTCGAACTGGTCATGCGGGCTGACCAGGCGGCGCGAGCCTACGATGCGCGCATCAAGGAAGTGCGCGCCAGCTACGCCGACGAATTGCGCAACATCCTGGTGGTTGGTTCGGACGGCACCTTGGCCGAGGACTCGCAGCCCTTGGCACGCATGAACGTCTCCTGTATTGCCAAAACTGACGGCAATTCCGCCCGCGGAAGTGCCGGCGGCGGCGGCCGCGTCGCCCTCGACTTCTTTTTCGGGGAGAAGACTCCCGAGTACTTTGCCAAAGAGGCTTCTCGCCAGGCCATCCTGCAACTCGACGCCCGCGAAGCCCCGGCCGGTGAAATGGAAGTTGTGCTCGGCCCGGGATGGCCCGGAGTGCTCCTGCACGAAGCGGTAGGCCACGGACTGGAAGCGGATTTCAATCGCAAGCAGACCTCCGCATTCGCCGGCCTGATCGGCAAACGCGTGGCCAGCGAAAAATGCACTGTGGTGGACAATGGCACCATGCCGTGGCGCCGCGGATCGCTCAATGTGGATGATGAAGGCCAGCCTACGCAGGAAACAGTGCTCATCGAAAAGGGAATCCTGAAGGGATACCTGAGCGACAAACTTTCAGCGCGCCTGATGGGAGTCGCCGACACCGGCAACGGTCGCCGCGAAAGTTACGAGCACATCCCCATGCCACGCATGACCAACACTTATATGCTGCCGGGAACTGACGATCCTGGGGACATCATCCGCTCGGTCAAGCATGGCGTTTACGCCGTGAATTTCGGCGGAGGCCAGGTGGACATCACCAGTGGGAAGTTCGTGTTCTCGGCGTCGGAGGCCTACCTGATCGAAGATGGCCAGATCACGGCGCCCATCAAGGGCGCAACCTTGATTGGCAACGGTCCGGATGTGCTCACGCGCGTCTCCATGGTGGGCAACGATCTGAAGCTCGATGAAGGTGTCGGCACCTGCGGTAAGGACGGCCAGGCCGTGCCCGTTGGGGTCGGCATTCCGACCATCAAGGTGGACCGCCTCACGGTAGGCGGAACGGCCAAGAAGGATGTCGGCAGCTTCATGCAGTAAAAGCTGCTTTCACCACAGAGACACAGAGTCGCAGAGAAGTTCTTTGCCAAGGATTCACGCGTATCACTCGGATTTCCCCGATCTGCTTTAGGATTCGTTTTCTCTGTGTCTCTGTGGTGAACGAATTTCCTATGCCTGAAATCCAGATCGAGACTCGAAACCAGAAAATCGAAACCGACCTGCGCGAACTGGCGCAGGACATCGTGCGTCGCTCTATGGTTGGCGGGGCCACCACCGCCGAGTGCGTGGTCCGTGAAGGCGATGAGTTTTCCACGGTGGTGCGCCTGGGCCAGGTCGAAACCCTGAAGGAATCCGGCTCCCGGGCCATTGGGGTGCGCGTCTTCTACGGTAAGCGGGCCGCAAGCACTTATTCCAGCGACTTTTCCCGCGACGGTCTTGACCGCATGGTGAAATCCGCCCTGGAGCTGGCCAAGATCACCTCAGAGGATCCTTTTGCCGGTATCCCGGAGCCCTCGCAGTTCGGCTCTCTCGCGGGCGATCTCGATCTTTATTATCCTGACGTTTACTCGCTTCCCGGAGAAGAGCGCATCAACTACGCGCGCCGCACCGAAAAAGCCGCGCTCGACTATGACCCGCGCATCAAGAACTCGGAAGGCGGCTCGTTCGATGCCGCAACTGGCCACAAGGTCCTGGCCAACTCGCACGGCTTTGTGGGCGAATATCGGCGCTCGTATTGTTCTATTTCTGCCGTGCCCATCGCGCTGGCGGAAAATGGCGCCATGCAACGTGATTATTGGTTCTCGGTTGCACGCAGCCTCGGCCGGCTGGAATCTCCAGAGCAGGTAGGGACGATCGCGGCCCAGCGCACGTTACGCCGCCTCGGCGGTCGTAAAGTGAAAACCGCGAAGGTGCCTATAGTCCTCGATCCCCTCGTAGCCACCTCTATCCTCGAACACATCTTCGAGGGTGTGAACGGAGACTCTGTCTATCGCGGAGCGTCATTTCTTGCCGGTAAGCTGGGGCAGAAGATTGCTGGCGACCACGTCAATGTGATCGACGACGGCACCATGCCCGGGGGCTTTGGTACGAGTCCATTCGACGGCGAGGGCGTGCCGACGCGGCGCACGGTCGTGGTTGAGAACGGCGTGCTCAAATCTTATCTTCTGAATAGCTACACCGCCAGGAAACTTGGCCTTCAGACCACAGCCAACGCCTCACGCGGCCTCGCTGGCACACCGGGGATAGGTCCGGGTAATTATTTTCTGCAGCCGGGAACAAGGACACCGAAAGAGATTATTGCCGGCATTCCCGAGGGCCTCTACGTTACCGAGTTTCTCGGCCACGGCGCGAACCTGGTCACTGGTGACTACTCCCGCGGCGCTTCAGGGCTCTGGATTTCCGGCGGAGAACTCGCGTACCCGGTGGAAGAGATCACTGTGGCCGGCAACTTGAAAGAAATCTTCTTCAACATCTCCGAAATCGGAAACGACCTTGAGTTTCGTGGCTCTGTGGCCTGCCCGACGATAAGGATTGATGGGTTGATTGTGGGCGGGGAGTAGGAAGGAATTGTTGATTGATAATTTTTGATTGCTGATTGCAAAGCCGAAACTCTTTTGGATTTGCCATCAATAATCAACAATCAAAAATCAACAATGGTTCTTGCCGTACAATCTCCCCATGGGCGGGCTCCTCGATCAGTCTCCGCTGACCGAATCCCACGATTCTAACTGGCGCCCCATCCTGCTGGGCGTGGCGCTGGTGGTCGTAGTGGTCGGCATTATTGCGCTGCTTTTGCGCAGTCAGCCCAGAGGGGCTGCCGCGCCGCATCCCTACGCCGCCAGCCTGAAACTCTCTGACCCCAAGATGAGTGCTGCGGAGAACTTTGTTGGAGCCACCGTCACATATCTCGATGGTACGGTTGCCAATACCGGCGACAAAACCGTGACCCATGCCATGGTCCACGTTGCCTTCAAAGATTCACTCGGCCAGATCGCGCAAGCCGAAGACGTTCCCCTGCACGTCCTGCAGACCAGCGGGCCCTACCTTGATGCGGTGGATCTGAGCGCGTCACCACTTGCACCGGGTCGGAGCAAGCAGTTTCGTCTCACGTTTGAACACGTCAGCGGCGACTGGAACCACGAGTACCCCGAATTGCAGATCATGAATGTTTCGTTGAAATAGGCAACTCAACGCGCCTCGATTCCTTATCCGGGGGAGTCCGTGAAAATCAGCGGCTGATTTCTCCTTTACAATGTCTACATGTCCGACGTCAAAACTGTCCGCCTGACCGAGACGGTGAAGGCTGGCGGCTGCGCTTCCAAGCTGAGTCCAGCTATTCTCGACAAGGTTCTGGGAAAGTTGCCGCGGCAATCGGACCCGAACGTTCTGGTCGGCTTCGATCACGCCGACGACGCAGGTGTGTACCAGATCGGACCCAGCACCGCGCTGGTGCAGACCGTGGACTTCTTCACACCCATGGTGGACGATCCTTACACCTTCGGTCAGATTGCCGCCACCAATGCGCTCAGCGACGTTTATGCCATGGGCGGCCGCCCGATCACGGCGCTGGCCCACGTTTGTTTCCCGGCCAGTGGTGACCTGGATGTCCTGGAGCAGATCATGGCTGGTGGTCTCTCCAAGATGAAGGAAGCCGGCTGCTCCGTGGTGGGTGGCCACAGCGTCCGCGACGAGGAAACAAAGTTTGGATATTCCGTCACCGGTCTCATTGATCCCAACCAGGTCCTTACCAACGGCGGCGCCCGGCCCGGCGATCGGTTGTTGTTCACTAAGGCGCTGGGGACAGGAGTGATTTCCACGGCCATCAAGAAGGGAGTCGCAAAACAATCCTGGATTGACGCCGCCGTCACGTCCATGACCACGCTCAACAAGGTCGCGGCAGAAGTTATTGTGGGCCGCGGCGCGCCCCCTGACGACAGACGGCTGACGACCGGCGACTCCTTCACCGTTCACGCCATGACCGACGTCACCGGCTTCGGCCTGATCGCCCACGCCCGAGAAATGGCGCTGGCCTCCAATGTTTCGCTTCGTTTGCGCGCCCATCGTATCCCGCTGCTTGAAGGTGCGCTGGATTGCGTTCGTGCCGGGCACATCCCTGGTGGCCTGAAGGCCAATCGTGAGTTTGCGGAGTGCGTGGTCAGCTGGGGAGAAGGAATACCCGACGATCTCAAGACGATGCTCTTCGACCCGCAGACTGCAGGTGGGTTGCTGATCTCCGTCGCTGCCGAGGATTCGATCGAACTCATCCGTGCACTCAACGCCGCTGGCGTCCGCGCACTCGAAATTGGTGAAGTTCTGCCTGCTTCCAAGCCACTCATTGTTGTAGAGCCGTGAGTACCTCCGCGAATCCTTCGTCGGGTCGAGACATCTATTAGAGACACGGAGCACTGGACACACCCGCATTTTTCAGCGAATCTACGCAAGGAGCATCAGCCATGAAAACTCGCCAACTGGGACGCGGTGGTCTCACGGTTTCCGCTATAGGCCTGGGCTGCATGGGCATGTCGGAGTTTTATAGTGGGCGCGACGACAGCGAATCCCTCGCCACCATCCATCGCGCCCTGGAGCTAGGTGTCGATTTCCTGGATACTTCCGATGCGTACGGCCCTTTTAAGAACGAGAAACTGGTGGGCACAGCCATTCGCGGACGCCGCGATCGGGTGATCCTGGCCACCAAGTTCGGCATCGTTCGCGATTCCAAGGACACCGCCATCCGCGGTATTAGCGGCAAGCCAGAATATGTCCGTCGGGCCTGCGAAGGCAGCCTGCGCAGGCTGGGCGTCGAGAGCATCGATCTCTACTACCAGCACCGGGTCGATCCTGGTACTCCGATCGAAGAGACGGTAGGAGCGATGGCGCAACTGGTGAAAGAAGGCAAGGTCCGCTATCTGGGACTTTCCGAAGCAAGCGCCAATACCCTACGGCGCGCAGTGAAAGTACATCCCATCGCCGCCCTGCAGACCGAGTATTCTCTGTGGACGCGCGATCCGGAAGACGAAATTCTCGCCACCTGTCGGGAATTAGGGATTGGCTTCGTCGCCTACAGTCCGCTGGGACGCGGCCTCCTGGCCGGAAAGTTCAAAAGTTTCGAGGACCTTCCCGCCGATGATAACCGCCGCAACTTTCCCCGCTTCCAAGGCGAGAACTTCCACAGAAACCTCGACCTGGTGCGCCGAGTGGAAGAGATCGCGAAAGAAAAGGACTGTAAGCCGTCGCAGTTGGCTTTGGCCTGGGTGCTGGCGCAGGGCACCGACATCGTGCCTATCCCCGGCACCAAACGGCGCAAATACCTCGAGGAAAATGTTGGCGCTCTGGAAGTGAAGCTCACTCCCGACGATCTGCGGCGCATTGACGAAGTGTTTCCACGCGGTGCCGCCGCGGGAACGCGTTATCCAGAGCTGATGATGAGAGCCGTGAACCAGTAGAGCAGTGTGGACTGCGCTACTGGATTCTGCTCACGAACGTGTCGTGATGCGCCACCATGTGCTCTCGCAGAGCAAATCCCACCTGGGAAGAATCCTTGAATCCCTGCTTGCGGGCTGCATCATCCGCGCCCGGGTCCGTCTCCGCCGCTACATATTCTTGCCACGAGGCATAACGGAAGACGACCAAGAAATCCCACCCTGCGCCCTGCACGTGATCGAAGCGCACTGCTCCGCCTGCCCGGGCTGATGCCATATCGCGTGCCAGCACGTCATCCAGTTGGCGAACATGCCCGTTTAGCGCAGTGTAGTCCTCCGCCAGATAAAGTCCGCCCTTGGCATCTTTCGGCACGGTCAACGCTTTCTCCACATCCGCGAGCGGCGGTCCGCTGGCATAGGTGTCGGTGTGCCAGATGTAGTCTCCCATCACTCGCTCCCGCAGTTTGCGTTGGGCATCGGTGTAGGCCGGGTTCGCGTCAATGTGGGCTTGCTCCCCCTGCGGATAAATCACCAGCAGGTCCCAGTCGTCGCCCGACTGGTGGCGGAACACCATCGGGCCGTGCCCGTTCGGCGGCGTGGGCAGGCTCAGGTAGGCATTCATCAGATCAGGCAGTCTGCCCGGCGCGGCCTTGAAGAAGTGAATGCGGTAGATCTCGCCCATGGAGGCGACGGGCGTGGCTGCCTGCTGCACGCTGCCGGAAATCGCAAGGAATACAGTCAGTATTAATGCGATCTGGAATAATGCGATCTGGGCCTTCATTTTGGTCACCTTCTCCGCGCAATCATACGCGAAAAGGTGACAGGAATGCCCAGGTGGTCCGACGCAGAACCGGGAGTGCAGTTTTTCGTTTAGTCCGGGGTCGTGTATCGTTATTTGCCACTACTATTCGAGATCTCTCACATCTGAGGTCACTAGTCCGCATGTCCGAAGTCATCGTCAAGTCGCACTCCGCCAATGCGGACCAGCCTTCGCCCGACGCCCCGTCGGTCGAGGTCTATGCCGTGTACGGAGTGGAGCCCGAGGTGCAGGCCTACGCCATGGCCAAGTACTCGCGCTCGGCGCTCTCCATGAAGGAGTCGCTCAGGGAGATCAATCAGCAGAAAGCGGAAAAATTTCTCAACACCTTCTACTTCCAGTACGGGCACCGCTCGATTGCGGACTTGGCGCACATCGTGCTGGCCATTGAGCGGCTCTCCATCCTGGCGGCGATTGCGGTTGCGGACGAGCAGCGCTGGGACGGCCAGGAGCGTTCCACCCGTTATCAGGATTTCAAGAAGAGCGGCTATTACACGCCCGATTTCGGTGATGACGAAAAGGCGCGCACGTTTTACCGCGAAACCATCGAAAGCCTGTTCGCGGGATACGAATCGCTTTCAGAGCGAATGTTCCACTACCTGACGGGCATCACCCCCAAGCCGGCGGAGATGAAGCAGGAGGCATATGACCGCACGCTGCGGGCGCGGGCTTTTGACATCACCCGCTATCTGCTGCCCCTGGCGACTAATACATCGCTGGGAGAGATCGTCAACGCGCGGACCCTGGAGAGCCAAGTTGCGCGCCTGTTCGCTCACACCCACAAAGAAGTCCGCTATCTGGGAGAGTTACTGAAGCGCGCCGCCACCTCGCCAGCCTATAACGTAAACCAGGAGTCGTTGCGCGAACTAGTGGAGCAGATCCGCGCGGTTTCACCGGAATTGGGAGCCCGCGCGGAGCAGGAATTGCTTCGCGAAGTCCGTGTGGCGCCGACCCTGGTGAAGTATGCCGACCCTAACCAGTATGAAATCGAGACCCGTCGCGAACTGCGGCAGGGAGCGGCCGAGCTGATGGGAAACTTGCCCATCGCTGCTGCGGAAACCGTCGACCTGCTCGACGAGGAGCCATTGGAAGTGGAACTGGCTACGACGCTGGTCTACGAGCATTGCCACTATCCCTACCGGCAGATTCGCGAATCCCTGCAAGCTGCGGGCGAAAAGATCCGGCGCGAAATCATTGATCTGGGATTGCGGCATCGTGGCCGCCACGACGAGATGCTGCGAGCATTCTGCGCCGGGCAGCAGTTCCGCTTCGACATCCTGATGGACGTGGGCGGGTTCCGCGACATGCACCGTCACCGCCGGTGCGTCCAGATCGGGCAGGAATTCACGACCAAGCACGGCTACGACACGCCGCCGGAGGTGAAGGCAGCCGGAGCGCGGGCGGGTTATGAGGCGACCATGCATCGTGCGGCAGACGCGGTCGAAGAGTTAGCGCAGCGAGGTGGACCGGAGGCGGCGGAAAATTCGCACTACGCTATTCCACTGGCATTTCGCAAACGGACGCTTTTCAAGATGGATTTTGCCGAGGTCGTGTACATCTCCGAACTGCGGACGGGGCCAGCAGGTCACATGTCGTACCGCAACGTGGCTTATGCGATGTATGAAGCTGTGGCGCGAAAGTATCCGGCGCTGGCGAAGTATTTGAGGGTGACAGATGTGAGTGAGCCTGTGGACCTGCTGAAGCGGTGATACTGGGAATTCAAGATTCAATAGTCAACAATTCACGTGTACATCACCTTTCGCTCGCCCTTCACAATGCGCCCCACCGTGTAGGCTTTCTCTCCGGCCCTCTCCAGCACCGTCTGGGCCTTCTTGAACTTCTTTGACGGGACCACCAGCAGCATTCCCAATCCCATGTTGAAAGTACGGAGCATCTCCTCCTGTGGGACGTTGCCCAGTTTCTGCAAGTGCTCAAAGATGGGCAACCCCGGCCAGGAGCCGATCTCGATGACGGCAGCCACGCCGCGCGGCAGGACGCGAGGAAGATTCTCGGTGATGCCGCCACCGGTGATGTGGGCCATCGCCGAGACGCACTCGCCATCCACCAGCCGCTTCACGGCGGGCCAATAGCTCTTGTGAGTACGCAAAAGCTCGTTACCAACCTTGCCCTTAAGCTCATTGACATAGGAATCCGGCGTGTAGCCTGCGACTTCGAAGAGCAGCTTGCGGGCCAGCGCGTAGCCGTTGGTGTGCAGGCCGTTCGAGAGCAGACCCAGGATCACGTCGCCGGCCTCGACGGTTTTGCCGGTAATGATACGCTCGCGTTCGACTACACCCACAATGAAGCCGGCCAGATCGTATTCGCCTTCCGGATAGAAGCCAGGCATCTCGGCAGTCTCGCCGCCGATCAGGTCGCAGCCATTGTGCTTGCAGGCTTCGGCCAGGCCTTCGACGACCTTCTCCGCCACTGCAGGGTCCAGCTTGCCGGTGGCGAGATAGTCCATGAAGAACAATGGCGTGGCGCCCTGCACCGCGATGTCGTTGACGCAATGGTTCACCAGGTCGGCGCCCACGGTGTGGTGGACGTCCATCTCAAAGGCAACCTTCAGCTTCGTGCCCACGCCGTCCACGCTCGAGACCAGCACCGGATCCAGGTACTTCTTGTCGATGGAGAACAAGCCACCGAACCCGCCGATTTCACTGAGTACGCCGCGGGTGAAGGTTTTGTGGGCGAGATACTTGATCCGCTTCTTGGTGCGGTTAGCTCGGTCGATGTCAACACCCGCGTCGGCGTAGGTGACGGTGGCAGTCTTTGAGGGATCGTGGGCCACGAAATCAGTCCGTTCCAATGAAACGTGGGGAATACGCTGGGTGTTCGCTACCGGAAAAACCGTTCAAGCGCGGGTCATTGTAGCACGTTCGCAGGTAGGGGCAGCAGATCAGGGATGTGGAGGTTCTGGCCTGCGCCGGCGGCGATAAAGACGGGTGCCCGTCCGGCACGTTGCATTCCTACTGGGTGATGTAGGTCGAGAAATAATAGACCAGCACGCCAAACAGCGCCAAGCCCGAGATCGCGTATGCGGTCAGGACCCAGACGCTCCGGCCTTCATATTGGGCGCTGGATGGCTGTGAATCGGGTGCATGGGTTGAGGTATTCCCAGCCCGGTCGTCCATGAAACCTCCTGAAGTCAAACCCATCGTGGCGAAAGCAACGCCACGTTTACGCGGCGAATTTTACTACGGGTACCGGGTAAAGCGGCGGAAAAATCGGACAATTTTCAAGAATGGACTGAGGTAGGAACAAAAACGCCCCGGCCTGCCGCCGGAGCGTTTTAAGCGTCAGAAAATTGAAGGCTTGGCGAGGCTACTGCATCTCGTCTTTACTTCTTTTCTTCTTTCATCTCTTCCTTCATCCCGTTGTTTCCGGTCTCCTTCTTGACGACCTTCTTCTTCTCCTTGTCGCCGTCCTTCCGGACGATCATCTTCTTTTCCTTGTCGCCTTCCTTTCGGACTACTACTTTCTTCCCCTCGTTGCCCTTCTTCTTGACTAGTTTCTTCTTTCCCTTGTCGCCGTCCTTCTTCGTCATTTCCTTTTTTTCTTTACCGTCTTCCTGCTTCATCATCTCTTTCTTTTCCATCTGATCACCGGCCGCCGTATCCTGGGCGAAGGACACGGACGACAGGGAAACGGCGAGACCGGCTGCAAATAGCAACGTGAGCAGTTTCTTCATGTTCCTGACCTTTCCTTGTTGTTCGGGATGTGAATTTCTTTAGGCGCGCAGGACACACGGCTGCCGTTAGTATCATGGCAGGCTTGTCCCGGCGAGATCGAGTTGTAGTTCAAACCCGCCATTCCGCCCAGAAGAAAACTAGATTCGGTTCGCTTTCGGGACGTTTTCCATTTCCTGCCGTAAATTCGCCTTTTCTTCGCTCTAGCTCCGGTGTATAATCCGACCTCAACACCATTCAGCACTTATAAGGAGCAGTACTCATATGGCTGACGAACGGGCAAAAGCGATTGATCTGGCATTCGCCCAGATCGAAAAGCAGTTTGGCAAAGGCTCGATCATGCGCCTGGGGTCGAAGGAAGCGATCGTCCCCATCGCGGTGATCCCAACCGGCGCGATTTCCTTTGACGCGGCGCTGGGCGTGGGTGGCTTCCCGCGCGGGCGCGTGGTCGAGATCTTTGGGCCGGAATCTTCGGGTAAAACCACAATTGCGCTACAGGTCATCGCCGAGGCGCAGAAGACAGGCGGCATGGCCGCATTCGTCGACGCCGAGCACGCGCTCGATCCCGGCTACGCCAAAAAGCTGGGTGTGGACGTAGACAACCTGCTGGTCTCGCAGCCCGACTACGGCGAACAAGCTTTGGAGATTACCGAGACGCTGGTGCGCTCGGGGGCGATCGACGTGCTGGTGGTGGACTCGGTGGCCGCACTCGTTCCTAAGGCCGAACTCGATGGCGAGATGGGCGACAGCCACATGGGCTTACAAGCGAGACTGATGTCGCAGGCACTGCGCAAGCTGACCGGGACTGTTTCCAAGTCGCGCACCTGCCTGATCTTTATCAACCAGATCCGCGAGAAAATCGGCGTGATGTTCGGCAACCCGGAGACCACTACGGGCGGGCGCGCGCTGAAGTTCTACGCGTCGGTGCGCATTGATATCCGCCGCATTGCAGCCATCAAGGAAGGGGACGTCGTGACCGGCTCGCGCACCAAGGTCAAGATCGTGAAGAACAAAGTCGCCGCACCCTTCCGCGAGGCCGAATTTGACATCATGTACGGTGAGGGCATTTCGCGGGAAGGTGACCTCATCGACTTGGCTGTCATCCACAACATCCTCGAGAAGTCAGGCTCCTGGTTCAGCTACAAAGGCGAGCGCATCGGGCAGGGCCGCGAGAACGCACGCCAGTTCCTGAAGGACAACAAGGAAACGATGGTCAAGCTGGAAGCCGAGGTACGGAAGCAACTGGGCTTGACTCCCGCTGTTGTCCCGCCAGCGGCTCCGCCGGCACAGGGCACGCCGCAGGGAGCACGTGTGACCACCATGCCCAGTGCGGCACCGGAAGCGGCTAAGGTGCCGGCAGCGAGACGGTGAGACAAATCCGAGTGCACGACCGATGCCGCCGGTGGCGCGCCTGTTGAAAAGTATCTAGACTCGGTCTAGTAGAGTCGAAGCCAGTTCGAGCTTTTGATTGATCTTGAGGGCTTGCCTGCGAGCTAGCTCGTAAAGCTCCTCAATCATTTGGGAAATCTCTTCTTCTTCCGGAGAGGTTGGCAGATCGTTTGAACTCACACGAAAGATCGTATTATGTGATTCGTCCGACATGCGCAATGACAAGGGCTCATCATCAGAACTTGATATCGTAAAGGAAAAGGAGCCTCCGTCTCCTGATCCGACGGCACACTTGAATGAGCTCGAAAACGATTGTTCCCACTCAACCCGTCGCTGACGAGTTTTTTCAAGCAGTTTCTCGATAATGTTTTTGTATTCAGAAGGATCGGACTTCATGATTAACCCCTGCCTTCCAGCCCAGCTTGTATTTTACCCGATTCCCCTGACAAAATCGCGAGGATTGAATCGCACTTATTCAGCAATTTAGCTCTCTCCTGAGGGTCCGGTTGCGGCTTGCTGCGGATGAATTCTGAGACCCTCATCGCCAGCCGACTGGCCTCCTTGAAACTCTCCTTTGTTGCAGAGTCGAGGAACTCCCATCTCGTGATTGCACCGTTAATTTTGAATCGGAGATCGCGCACCAAAAAGGCAGCAACCGGGAAATTTCCGTTTTCGACGTGGCTTGACAACTCCCTTGCCTTTGATCCCAAGGAGTGGAACTTGTCCGCAGCTACCAGGGTACGCACGGCGCGTCTTGCTTCTTCAGCGCTTTGCTTCGCACTCTTCGCTTCTAGGAATGCGCGAATGCTGTAGATGAGACCAGCAATCCCTATAAGCAAGCCTACAACGCTTGACCAATTTGCCAGCTTTGAGAGCATTCAACTCCAAGTTACAACACCCTAGTCCTTGGGCCCTCTCAACTGGCCAATAATACACCGCAGTTCCGTTATTGCCATTTCTCACGCCCCCCGCATAGAATCTCTTGTAACCCAGCCGCCCGTTCGCCAGCGAACATTGAGAGGACCATTGAAGAAAGTCATCGCCATCTACCCCGGCTCGTTCGATCCTCCGACCAACGGGCATCTGGACTTGATCGAACGGGGCAGCAAGATCTTCGACGAACTGGTGGTGGCGATTCTGCGCAACTCGGAGAAGAGCCCACTCTTCAGCCTGGCAGAGCGGCAGCATATGTTGGAAGCCATGACCGCGGAATTCAGCAATGTGCGAGTCGACACCTTTGACGGTCTGACCGTGGACTACGCCATCCGCGTGAAGGCCCGCGCCATCTTGCGCGGCATCCGTGCCATCAGCGACTACGAATACGAGTTGCAGATGGCGCTCATGAACCGCAAGCTGCACCCTGAGTTGGAAACTATATTCATGATGCCGGCGGAACAATATTCCTATCTCAGTTCGCGGCTGGTTCGCGAAGTCGCACAACTGGGCGGGTCGATCAAAGACCTGGTGCCGGAGATGGTGGAAACCAGGCTGAAAGAGAAACTCGACCCGGCTGTCAAGCTTCAGCACGCAAGAAAACTCAAGACAGGGAAACGAGCATGACTCCAGTGACCGCAGAAGCGCCGCCAGCAGTAAAACTCACCGAGCGAATCAACCGCATCGAACCTTCCGCCACCATGGCTGTTGTGGCCGAAGCCGACAAGCTGCGCCAACAGGGCATTGACGTGGTGGACTTCGGCGCGGGCGAGCCGCACTTCGCTACGCCGCAGCACATCAAGGATGCTGCCATCGCCGCCATTCAGGGTAATTTCACCAAGTACACGGCGGTGGGTGGCACGACCGAATTGCGCGATGCCATCGTGCACCGCCATGCGGTGGACTTCGACTCAGACTACCGGCGCGAAGAGGCGATCGCTTCGGTCGGCGGCAAGCATGCCTTGTTCAATGCCATCCAGGTTCTGGTGGACCACGGCGATGAGGTGATCCTGCCGGTGCCCTACTGGGTTTCGTTCAAAGACATCGTCCGTTACGCCGACGGGCAGTGCGTGTTGCTCGAGACCGACGAGGCGCAGGGTTTTCGGATCACTTCCGAGATGATCGAGCGTTTGATCACTCCGCGAACCAAGCTCATCATTCTGAACTCTCCGTCGAATCCATCGGGCGCCGTGATGTCGCCCGAAGACTTGACCGAGGTGGTGCGTGTAGCGGCGCAGCGTGGCATCTGGGTGATTTCCGACGAATGCTACGTGTACCTGAACTACACGGGCAAGCGCTTTTCCGTGGGATCGTTGCGTGAATATCGCGACCGGATGGTGATCGTCGGTTCATTGTCCAAGACCTATGCCATGACCGGTTGGCGGCTGGGTTATGCGCTGGCGCCGGCGCAGGTCGTAAGCGCCATGCAGAAACTGCAGAGCCAATCTACATCGAATCCCACCTCGATCGTGCAGAAGGCGGCGGTGGCGGCATTGAAGGGGCCCCAGCAATGCGTGGAGGACATGCGCCTGGAATACATCCAGCTGCGCGATCACGTAGTCGGTGGGCTGCGGTCCATTCCCGGTGTGAAGTGTACGCTGCCGGAGGGCGCGTTTTACGTGTATCCCAACGTTTCGGGGTTCTTCGGACGTGGCGGAGTGAGATCGGCCTCGGACCTGGCTGGGAAATTGTTGCGCGAAGCGCACGTGGCGACGGTGCCGGGCGAAGGCTTCGGCACGCGTGACCATATTCGCATTTCGTATGCTACTTCAATCGCCGAGTTGGATCGCGGGCTGGAACGCATGCGGAAGTTCCTCGGAGCTTTGTAAGCAAGACAACCAGGGGCATTCTAGCGGGCAGTCGATTTTCTTCCCGGGCCAGCTCTTTGCCGGGGTAAGCTTCTAACGCGGAGCGGCTGAGCTGTCCTGATCGTGTGCTGTAATCTCCCATCTGTCTTTGCCACATGAGCGAACTGTACCCATTGTTAATGCTGCCTGCCTTCGACCCGCGCCCCTGGGGGATGCTGGACTTGTCCCCTATTTATCCGAACCATCGTTTTGAGGAGAAAATTGGCGAAGCCTGGTTGACAGGAGACCAGTGCAAGGTCGCTAATGGGCCGCTGGGGGGAAAGTCACTCACTCAGTTGAGCACGCAATACGGCCAGGAATTAGTGGGCGACGCGGCGAGAGATCCCAACCGGTTTCCCCTGCTGATCAAATTTCTATTTCCTAGCGAGAAGCTGTCTATCCAGGTCCACCCAGACGACGAAGCTGCCCGGCGCGTCGGACAGCCGTGGGGGAAGACTGAATGCTGGTACGTGGCCCACGCCAGGCCCGGGGCGCAGGTGGCGCTGGGCCTGAAGTCTGGGGTCACACGAGCGCGGTTCGAGCAGGCGATTCAGGAGAAGTTTGCGGAAGAACTGCTGAACTGGGTCAATATTTTTCCCGGCGAGATGATTTATGTGGCGGGAGGCACGGTACACACATTGGGGCCGGGCTCGGTCCTGGTAGAGACGCAGCAGCAATCGGACACGACCTACCGTTTGTACGATTATGGACGCCCGCGCGAGTTGCATTTGAAGGAAGGCCTGGCGGCGGTGAAAGAGAAGGTAACTTCCGGGAAAGTGGTCCGCCCGGCGCCATCACAAGTGGACCGTGGCCGGAATCGCCGTGCGCCATTGATTTCCGCGCCGTATTTTGTCGTGGATATGTTCGAATTGAAAGAGCCGCACGACTTCCGCACCCACGCCGGGTCGGGCAAGAGTTCGGTGCAGATCATAGTTGCCGTCGAGGGCTGTGGCGTAGTGGAATCACCGGGGATGGAACCAGTTACTCTGGCGAAAGGCGACGCGGTGGTTGTGCCTGCGTGCCTGGGAGAATTTCGTGTCCGTCCGCAGTGGGCAGTGGAGTTGCTAAAGATGGCGGTCCCCGGTGAGCCGCTGCCCGAGCCGCCGACGAGAATGTAGAAAGGACTGTTCTGCAATCCGGACGACTTTGCCCAACAAGAATTTCTATCCCGTAGTTCTGGCTGGCGGCCGCGGCACGCGCTTCTGGCCGTTGAGCCGCAAGCGCCGGGCCAAACAGCTGTTGGCGCTGGACGGCAAACACACCATGATCCAACAAACCGTGGCGCGCTTGCTACCGCTGGCCCCGGCCAAACGCTTCTGGGTGATCACCAACGAGCACCTGCACCACGAAATCGCGCGCCAGCTGCCGCGATTGGACAAGCGCCAGATCATCGCCGAGCCGGCGGGACGGAACACCGCCCCAGCCATTGGCCTGGCGGCGTTCATCCTGCTACGGCGTGATCCGGACGCAGTCATCGGGATGTTTCCGTCCGACCATGTGACCGACGACGAAAAACGGTATCGCGCAACTCTGGAGAAGGGCATTGCGATCGCCGCCCGGGGCGAGAACATCGTAGTGCTTGGCATCCGACCCAGCCGGCCGGAGACCGGATACGGATACATCGAGGCAGGCTCAATCGTTGAAGGAGAAGCCTTGCGCGTGCGGCGCTTTACCGAGAAACCGGACGCCGTTCACGCGGCGGAGTTTCTCAGGGCTGGGAATTATTTTTGGAACAGTGGTATGTTTTTGTGGAGCGCGCGCACGCTGGCCAACGGGCTACGCGAGCATCTGCCGAAAACAGCGTCTCTGCTTGAACAGATTGCAGCGACCTTCGGCACGCGAAGGTTCGCCAGCACCTTTCGCCGGCTCTATCCCAAGTGCGAAAACATAAGCATTGACTACGCGCTGCTTGAGCCGCGGTCGGCCAAAGGAGAACAAAAGTCCAATATCCTCTGCCTGCCCGCTGATTTCGGCTGGAACGACCTTGGCTCATGGACGGCACTGCACGAACACCAGGTTGCGAAACATAAACCACCAGGTGGCAACCTGATTTCGGGCGCAGGCATCTTCACGCTGAACGCGGATGGCAATTACATCCATGCACCCGGAAAATTTGTGGCAGCGGTAGGCGTGAACAACCTGGTGGTGGTGGAAACCGAAGATGCGCTGCTGATTACCACCCGCGAACGGGCGCAGGATGTAGGCAGAGTTGTGAAATATTTGGACGAGAAGAAGCTGCATAAGCTGGTCTAAGACCAGGGGCGTTAGTCGTTGGTTCTTGGTTGTTAGTCAAAGACCAACGACAATCGAATGTCGACCAACAACTTAAGATGGCTGACATCACGTTTGGCACCGATGGCTGGCGCGGAGTCATTGCTGACGACTTCACGTTCGATAACGTGCGGCGCGTGGCCGGTGCGATCGCCTCCTACGTGCTGAAACACGAAGACAGCAGACGCGGGGTCATCGTCGGCTACGATACTCGCTTTGCCTCGCAACGCGCAGCCCGGGCCGCTGCGGAAATCCTCGCTGGCGCGGGAATTCCGGTCAAGCTGGCCGACGACTACACCCCGACCCCGGCAATTTCACTTGCCGTAAAGAACGCGGGTGCGGCCGGGGGCGTGGTTATCACCTCCAGCCACAATCCGTGGAACTGGAACGGCGTAAAGTTCAAAGGCAAGTTTGGCGGATCGGCCACGCCGGCCATCATGAAGGTGATCGAAGATGAGGTCCGAGCGGGCGTGATGCCCAACGGCCAAAGGGCCGCGATCGAAGAAGTAGACCTCAAGCAGGCGTATATCGCAGCCGTCTGCCGCTTCGCCGACCTCAGCGTGATCAGCAAAGCCGGTTTCAAGTTTGCCGTGGATTCCATGTATGGCTCAGGGCGCGGCGTGCTGGCGCAGATTTTTCATGATCACGGCATTCAGCACGTTGCCATCCGCCAGGAACTGAACCCGCTTTTTCCCGGCATTAACCCGGAACCCATCGAACCGCACGTGGCCATACTGCAGCAGGTCGTGGTGAAGGAGGGGTGCCACGCCGGTTTCGCCACCGACGGGGACGCCGACCGCATCGGGGCGGTTGCCGAGGATGGCAGCTTCGTGGATTCGCACAAAATTTTCTCCGTCCTGCTGGGTTGGCTGCTGGAGCGCAAGAAATGGCCAGGAGATATTGTCCGTGCTTTCAACACTACCCGCATGTTGGATCGCATTGCCGCCAAGTATGGCCGGAAGCTGCGTGAGTGTGCCATTGGATTCAAGTACATCGCGGATCTGATGATGGAGCGCGAAATCTTGATCGGCGGAGAAGAATCGGGTGGCATTGGCTATTCGCGCTTTCTGCCGGAGCGTGACGGCATTCTAAATTCGCTGCTATTGGCCAACGTGATGGCCGAAGAACGCAAACCCCTGGGGCAACTGGTGGCGGACCTGCAGCGGGAGTATGGGCCACACTTCTATGGACGCCGCGACCTGCACATTCCGGAGCAAGTGAAGCAGGGCGCTATCCAACGGGCCGGTTCCGACGCGACCAAACGTTTAGGCGGCTACTCCGTCATAAAAAAAGAAGATCTCGACGGGATCAAGTTCTTCCTGGATGCACCCACAAACGGCAATGGCGCCGAGGCGTGGGTTTTGTTCCGGGCCTCCGGCACGGAGCCGCTCTTGCGGGTGTATGCTGAGGCGGCTTCACCGGCCCTGGTCAATGAAATCCTGGCCAGCGCGGAAGCGTTTGTAAACCGCAGTGGCTAGTATCGCTGGACGCTATACCTGGGGGGCATTGCACTTCCGAGTTTTGTGGAACCGGTCACGGGACGTTGCATTGCGCGATAATCAGCTACAGGCAAAATGAGCTCCGCAGCAGCCATACTCGCGACTCCAACGGATTCCCCCGAAGCGCGGCGTTATAACCGCATCCGGCGATGGCTGGGAATTGCCGATTTTCTCCTCGGCCTGGCCCTGCTCGTCGCGCTGCTGGCCACGGGATGGAGCGGATCACTACGGGACTTCGCCTTGCGTGGTGCGTTCGAAGAATACACGCTGGCGGTTTGTTTGTACGTCTTGCTGCTGATGGCGATTGGAAAACTACTCGGGCTCGGGCTCGATTATTACGGTTTCCGCCTCGAACACCGCTTCCACCTTTCCAACCAGCGGCTACGCGCATGGGTGTGGGACGAGCTCAAGGGATTCATGGTCGGTGTGGTACTGGCGGTGATCGTGGCTGAGTTGCTGTATTTCATCATCCGCCAGTCGCCACAGCACTGGTGGCTGATCGCTTGGATTGTGTTTCTGGCACTGTTTGTGCTTCTGGCCCAGCTTGCTCCAGTCGTTCTCTTTCCCATCTTCTACAAATTCGCGCCACTGGAAAATGAAGAATTGAAAGCTCGGCTGGTGCGGCTTAGCGAGAAGGCTGGCACGCGCGTGCGCGGCGTCTACCAATGGAAGCTTTCGGAAAAGAGCAAGAAAGCGAACGCCGCGCTTACCGGGCTGGGCAACACACGGCGCATCATTTTGGCGGACACTCTGCTCGACAATTACTCCACGGATGAGATTGAAGCGGTGCTTGCCCACGAGCTCGGACACCACGTGCACCGCCACATCCTGAAAAGCATCGTGGTGCAAGCGGCCACTACGTTCGTCGGATTTTGGGCGGGCAACTGGGTACTGCACTACGCGGTGGAGCGCCTGCACATGTTTGAAACACTCTCCGATTTCGCCAACTTGCCGCTGCTGGTGCTGGTTTCGACGGTTCTGTCGTTTCTGGTGCTGCCTGCGCTGAATGCCTACTCCCGTTTCAACGAACGCCAGGCAGACCGCTACGCATTCCAATCCATCGCCAGCGTGCAGCCATTCATTTCGTCCATGAACAAGCTTGCCGACCAGAACCTGGCGGAGCGCTCACCTGCCAAATGGGTGGAATGGTTTTTCCATTCGCATCCGGCGATTTCGAGGCGAGTGGAAGCGGCGCGAAAATGGGCGAAGCTTCAGCCGGAATCCAGTTCTGCTGGATAAACGCGAGTCCGGCTTGACTCCCTCTGCGATTCACCTGTATCTTGCCAATGTTTGCGCCAGCGGCTCGGGCCATTTAACTTCAGGAGGCGCCTATGTCTGCAGTTTCCAACCGGAAGAATAGGTCTGCCTCCACGCCGCTTTTCTAGCGGCCGAATCCCAGGCGACCTTCTTCCTTCTACTTGCTTTTAAATCAGGCGTTCGTGTGTTCGACCACGACTGAACCCACTTGCTCAAGAACTGCAAGCTGTCGCCGGGGCCACAGTGGCCCTGGGAGAAGGAGCGTACACCGTGAATTTGAAAACTTTTCATCTGAAAGATCTCGGCTGGAATTCGTTTTTTGAGACTCAGTTTTCCGATCTGCGCGAAGCGGCGCTCGTCCCCGCGCGTGTGATGGAGGAATTCAAGGGTTCTCACCGAGTACGGGCTGAGCGAGGAGAATATCTGGCGGAGACCGCGGGCAAGGTCCGCTACCAGGCGGAAGACCGGGACGATCTTCCGGCGGTCGGGGACTGGGTAGCCATCACGCCGCGACCAGAAGAGACCCGCGCGCGAATCGAGTGCATCCTGCCGCGACAAACCAAACTCTCGCGCAAAGTAGCAGGCCGCGAGTTGAGCGAACAGATCATCGCCGCGAATCTGGATACGGTGTTCGTGGTCAGCGCGCTCAACCGCGAATTCAACATGCGGCGTATCGAGCGATACCTGGCCCTGGTATGGGATAGTGGCGCGCGCGCCGTCGTGCTGCTTAACAAGGCGGACGTCTGTGCGGATGCGGCGGCGTGCGTTGCGGAGGTCGAGGGCATTGCGTTGGGCGCACCTGTACACTCTCTGAGTGCGCTGGAAGGAACTGGTCTCGAGGTCGTGTGCAAGTACCTGGCGCCAGGAGAGACGGCGGCGTTTGTGGGATCGTCTGGTGTCGGGAAATCCACCATCATTAACGCGCTCGCTGGTGGGGAGTCGCTTCGAGTGCAACCAGTACGAGAAGATGACGATCGTGGCCGACACACCACCACCTCACGCCAAATGATCTTTCTCCCCGGTGGCGGCATTGTGATTGACACGCCGGGAATGCGCGAGCTGCAGCTCTGGGACAGCGCGGACGGCGTTGCCCAGACCTTCGAAGACATTGCCAGTCTGGCGCAGGACTGCAGATTTCGAGACTGTAACCATCGCGGTGAGCCAGGATGTGCGGTTGAGGCGTCGATTCAGAATGGCGTGCTCGCCCGCGAACGGTTGGAAAACCATCGCAAGCTGCAGGCGGAGCTGCGCTTTCAGGAACGCAAGATTGATCCGAAGCTCGCGCGCCAAACTAAGGAAGAATGGAAGAAGATCCACAAAGCCATGCGCAAGAAACCGGGTTACGATTGACTTGCAGCACGACTAGTCAGGCGTCAGGCAGACTGCAATATCTTCTCCACGCGCCGCAGGTCTTCTTCCGTGTCCACTCCGACCGTGTCGTGGGGCGTTTCTCCCACGTAGATCGGAATCCCGTTTTCCAGGAAACGCAACTGCTCCAGCCGTTCGCTGCGTTCCAGCGATGACTCGGGCAGTGTGACGAAGCGGTCCAGTGCGGGCTTGCGATAGGCATAGAAGCCGAGATGCTTGTAGTAGTGAGGCTTCGTACCATCTCGATCGAAAGGAATTGTGGCACGGGAGAAATACAGAGCCCGCCCGGCGGCGTCGGTCACAACCTTCACTGCATTGGGATTATTAATATCAGCCGGCGGAGCGGGAGTTTTCAGAGTTCCCACCTGCACCGCTGGATCTTTCATCACCTCGAGCAGCCTGGTAATGTGATCCACCTGGGTCAACGGCTCATCGCCTTGCACGTTCAGGTAAACGTCCACCGCAACCGAAGTCGAGACTTCGTGCACTCGCTCCGTGCCGCTACGGTGTGCGGCCGAGGTCATCTGCGCCTTCCACCCGTTCTGGCGGCACACCTGCATGATTTCGTCTGAGTCGGTGGCGATGATGACGTCGTCAAGCAGGGGCGAAGAGCGGACGGCGTTGTAAACGCGCCCAATCAGCGGCTGCCCGGCAAGTTCGCGCAGCATTTTGCGCGGCAGCCGGGTGGAGGCCAGCCGGGCGGGAATGACAGCGATGGCTTTCATGCCATCCTAGTGTCAATTTTCTGGGCGCAGGTTGCAAGAGGCGACTCTTCGGAGTCGCCTCTTGTTTTGAACCTCGTCGCTACCAGCTCACCTCAGTCCAGCGTTAGGGCGCCTGCACCGCGGCCTGGATATTCAGAATCCCCCAGCCGAATATGTTGTTCGGAATGTGCTGTCCCGAGCCACCGCAGTTTTGTGTGCTCTTCATGTGTTTCGCGGATTTGGTTAGAAGTTTCTCCGTCCGGTTGATGTCGCCGATGAGGACCGGCTTTGCCTGCCACAGCAGAGCCACCGCGGCCGCAATATGCGGAGTCGCCATCGATGTACCAGACCAGCCGGACTGGTAGCCGCCTCCAGGCACAGCGCCGCGGATGTTCTCCCCGGGCGCGGAAATGTCCGGTTTGTGGCGATTGCTGCCATCCGACGTGACCGGGCCACGGCCGCTGAACGAGGAAATCTGGTTTGCGGAATTGGTCGCGCCTACAGTCACTGAGCTGTCGTAAATACCCGGCGGATTGACAATACTGGAGCAGGAGGGGCCGGCATTGGCGGCGGCCACTGCCGGAAAGATCCCAGCCGCGCGCACCGAGTCCACTATCGCCTTCAGCGTGTTGGCGGAGCAGCCCTCGCTGGGAGGGCATTCCCAGGAGTTGTTGATGGAATCCGGCGCCAGGCTGGCGTCACCGTCGCCCGGACCTCCGCCAATGGGATACGGCGCTATCATGAACTCAAAGCACTCCGTGTAGGTGGTGGGAGAACCCGTGCCATTGGCATCCATGTTGCGGCAGGAAATCCACTTTGCGCCGGGAGCTACGCCCACCTGATTGCCCACGCCATCGTCTCCCACCGTCTGGCTGGCAGTAAAGGTGCCGTGACCGTGCGGGTCAATCGGGCTGGGTGAGTGCTGGCTGGTGGCATCGTGCCAGTTGTAGTCGTGGTTCACCTTGCTGCCGTCCCAGCCGCGGTAATGACTCTTTAGCGCGGGGTGATCCCACTGAGCACCGGTGTCGGCGTCCCCGACCACCCGACCCTCTCCGCGAAAACCTAAAGCCCAGACGTTCGGCGCCCGCACTCGGGCCACGTTCCATTCCACTCCACTAGGAGTCTCAGCCTTGGAATCAGAGCCGGTCGGGATCGGCAGGGCGGTACGCACATGAGGGTTGGCGTCAATGCGCCCCACATCGGACCGGGCAGCGAGTTCCTGCATCAAAGCGCTGTTGCCGGTGACCTTAATCATGTTGACAATGTAGAACGACTGATAGGGAACGCCACGCCGCTCCAGGAATGCCCGAAGCGGGGCCTGGGTCCGGTCGGCGACTGCCCGAAGCGCGTTCACCACGAAGCGCCCTTTGTCCTGTTTGCTGTGCAGTGCAGCGGCGGGGCTCAGGTCAGCTTGTTCGGCCAGCACGACCAAAGCCTCGGTGACGCTGCCGTTGGCGGTGTCGGAAAGGACGCGAGGGGCAATTTTGTCTGCCGGGCTCGCCGCCCACGCTGACCCACCCGATAGAACCAAGCCGACCACCAGCGCAACCGCCACAAGATGCAAGAACCGGCGTGAAACCATCATGTTGTCTCCTCTAACGCGATCTGGAAGTAGTTACTCAGCCCGTCGAACGTGGCCGAGAAAAGGAAGAAGAACAGCTTGGTTCAGCACTCTAAGTCTTGCATTACCCTTTGTCAAATTGTTTTGAGGAGTGCAAGAGATTGCACAAACAACAACCTGCTAAGAGTTTCGCGGGACGCCGTCGGCTTTTGACGGAGACTACTGTGGTGTCAACTGGCCAGGTTTTGACACTCCGTTTACGTGGACTCCTGGAATCAATTAGAATCAATGGGTTAAGTGTGGCGGGTGGCTCTGCCGTTTCTTCTATCTCGCGGGAAATCCAACCAAGCCAGAATCTGACTTGGCCCACTCGCAATTTCCCTATCGCGTGTTCACCGTGGCGGCGTAGCTCAGGTGGCTAGAGCGACGGTCTCATAATCCGTAGGTCGTTGGTTCGAGTCCAACCGCCGCCACCAACATTCTTCAAAAATCTCTCACCGTTTCTGCACTTGCTGGCAGCACGGAACACAGCGCGAGACAACCGGCTCCAAGAAACAACTCTGGCGGTAATTCCGCGCGGAAGTGTGCCTGCCCGCATTGTGTCGAAAATAACGCTCCCAAGCGCCTTCTCGTAGCCTCGAAAGGCGGCAGAGTGTGGAGCCGGGCGCTGAGTTCCCAAATCAGTGGTAAGGATCGAAAACCAATTCAACATCCATGGTCGTGGCTGAACCTGCGGGGACGTATTTCCACTTCTTGACCGCTTTCGCGGAGACCTCTACCAGGATGGGGTTTCCCCCCACCGTCGAGACTGTGTCCACCGTGCCTCGAGGCGAGATGACAATCCTAAGGCGTACGATCCCGCCAATGTAGCGACGCTTCAATTCCGACGGGTAGGCGGGAACTGCCTTGGAGATCAGTTTTCTTCCCGTTGTCTCAGTATTCTGGGCGTGCAATGCGGAGCTTGAACTTGTCAGGATCGCAAGGCCGGCGAACACCGCCACGCGGAGTCTCTTCCTGGCACCGTACCTGCCCAACCGCGCGCAGGATGATCCGGTCTCAGACACACGCGCACAACTCCACAAGTGGTCCCGCGGGATTTCTCCAGCTGAGGTCCCAAAGCAGAGGCTAGAGTACGAGCTTGTAGCAGACAAGGTGACCAATGTACGTACTGGAAATCCGGGCGGGGCTGCGGTCTTCTGTTCTCGTTCTGCTTGCTGCGACTGCAACACCTTAGCGGACGCTTTGTCGGGTTACCGGGGGTACTTGTCCAACCGGCCACGTAACCGGGGACGCGGTTACCTGGCCGGTTGCCGGAGAAATCAAGGTAGTTCGTAACTTGCTGGGCCAGCTGCCGGAAACTAGCCTTATTGGTATGTCGCCACTGTCTCTTTTGTTCTCCTCCGACGAGGAGACATCGCGTCGGCTCAGCCAGGTTCTCAAAGAGCTAGAGCTTGAAGTCGAGCCGTGTCCAGAAATCTTTGCCGCGGTGGAAAAGCTCACCAGCCGCAGCTTTGACGTCATCGTGGCGGATTGGGACGAAGGCCTGGAAGGCACCTTCCTGCTGAAGACCTCACGGGAGTTGAAGTCCAACCGCTCGGCGTTTGCCATCGCCATTGCGAATTCCTCCGCCAGCGCTGCAGCGCGCCAAGCTGGCGCTGACCTGGTCCTCAGCAAGCCGATTGTTCCCGAGCAGGCCAAATACGCCCTGCTCACCTGCGATAAATTTCTCAGCCATATGAAAAACTGGCTGCCAAGGCTTGGTTTCCAGACTGCGGATGACATCCCAGACCACACCGTGGGTAACAATTCGCGGGGCGCACCAGTTCAACCGAGACTTGTCCCCGAGCCGCTGGCCAGTCAGCCGGTTCAGGCTCCGCAAAGCGCGGTTGTAGAGGGCAGCTTTCCGGCAGTTCCAACCTTTCCAGTTCCTGAGAATGGTTTCCTCAGTCGATCCTGCATCCAGACAATTTTTTCGTCCGATCCCGGGCCACCGATGTCCGCCCGGACCAAGGCCCGCCATCATTACCGTGTGTTCCTGCACGCAGCTGCTCTGGGCGCGACTTTTCTTTCCGTAGGCTATGTGTTCAGCCAACCGGCGCGGAGTGAGGCCGTGGCGGCATCGGTGGCCAGGATTTACGGGCGGGCCCTGGAAAAGACACAAGCGTGGCTGCACACTCCTGAAGATGACGACGAAATAGCTGGAACTTCTCAGGTGGCCCAAAACGCGCAACCTAATCCTCCCCGTTCCCGCCTCGGCACATCCGCGAAAATTCGTGTGACGCCGGTCGGCGTCTCCTCCATCGATGAAAGCGCGCTGCCCACCGAGTCGCAACCACCGCTCCAAGCCGCAACCCAGCCGCCGCAACCTGGCGCTGCCAACGGGCTCTTGATCCCGGAAAGTCTGAAGGTGCCCGTGGAGAACACCACCGTCCGCAATGTGGCTGCAAGACTGACCCCGTCGCTCCTCAGCACACTGGAACCGGTAAATCTTCCCGCGGACTTCGCCGAAAAATTGCTGCTGCAAAAGGTCCAACCCAGTTATCCTGAGCAGGCGCTACAGGCCGGGCTGCAAGGACCGGTCGTGCTGCAAGCCTGGATTGGCAGAGACGGGACCATCCGTGACGTGAAGCTGATTCGCGGCTCCCTGCTTCTGGGTCAGGCCGCCTACCGCGCCGTGAAGCAGTGGCGTTACAAGCCTTATTTCCTGAACGGCCAGGCCGTCGAAACAGAAACCTATGTGACGGTCGATTTCAGACTGCCGTAGTCAGGACGCCCGCCCCTGACGGCTGACACCCTCCTTATCAACCCCTTCACAACTTTTTACGTATTTTTACGCCCAATTGACACGCGCCCTGTCTCGTTCAACTATGTTTCGTACCGGGCTGATCTTGCTAGGCTGATCC
>JBGQBN010000038.1:0-40018 GCA_041494805.1 Terriglobia bacterium
CTCCTCAGTAGCTCAATGGCAGAGCATCCGGCTGTTAACCGGAGGGTTGTAGGTTCGAGTCCTACCTGAGGAGCCATTTCTTTTCATCTCACTCCAATATTAGTGGTTGCTTTGAGGTGGTTTGGGCTCGTCGGCGCTGGCAGCGGCAGGCTCTGACTTGCCATCATTCTTCACGATGTACTGCACGATCAGGGAAATGCGCCGGTTCGAGGGATCCAGCGGATCGTCCGGTTTGTGCAGCTTCTGATCGGCATAGCCCCTGACCTGCGCCACTTGATTCGGTAGCAGGCCGCCTTGCTGCATCAAGCGGCGTGCGGCGTTGGCGCGATCTGCGGAAAGCTCCCAGTTCCCGTAGTCGCCGGCGCCGGCGTAAGGCTTGGAATCGGTATGTCCTTCGACCGAGAGCTTGTTGGGGAGTTTCCCTAACGGTTGGGCAAGCGTAAGCAGCAACTCCCTGCCGTCGTCATTGGGCTTGGGACTGCCGATATCGAAGAATGTCCCGGATGCGGATTCCAACAGTTCAATCCGCAGTCCCTCAGAGGTTACGGTCATCTCGATCTGGTTCTTGAATTTATCGAAGTCGTTCATCTGACTGATAGCCTTCTGCAATTCCTCCTTGAGCTTTGGCATGTTGTCCTTGGAGAGCGGTGCTTCCTCTCCCGTGCCGGTCTGGCTGGTTCCTTTCTTGTCCCCAGTCCCGGAGGGATCGTTGAAGTACCCGGCGATGGCATCCTTCACCGGTTTGGAAGTGTTCAGCAGCCAGAGCACGATGAAAAGGGCCATCATGGCGGTGACGAAGTCGGCGTAGGCGACCTTCCAGGCGCCGCCGTGATGTCCGCCGTGTGCGATTTTCTTCTTGATGATGATGATCGGACGCTGGCCTTCCATACGATTCCCTTTCTAGGCCGAGGCTCCGGCTGGGGATTCGGCTGGGGTGTCGGCGGAGGAATCGGCCGGAGCTGCGGCTGCCTCACCACCGCCGCGGCAGGTCTTCTCCACTTCCAGAAAAGACGGGCGGAGATGTCCTGGGATAGCCCGGCGCGCGACTTCCACCGCCATGATGGGCGCGGTTCCTTTCAGGAAAGCGATGATCAGAACTCGCAGGACATTAAGGTAGGCGCGCTCATCTTCGGCAGCCTTCGACATGTTGGCGGCCAGCGGTCCCACCAATCCGTAGCACAACAAAATGCCGAGGAAGGTGCCCACCAGTGCGGCGGCGACCTTGTGCCCGATCTCTTCCGGGGGACCGCCCAGCGCTCCCATGGTGATGACTACGCCGAGCACGGCGGCCACGATACCCAGGCCGGGCAGAGAGTCCGCCATGCTGCTCAGGGCCGCAATGGGTTCGCTAGACTCGTGGTGCTGGACCTCCAAGTCGAGCTCCAGGAGTTGGTCGAGGTCGAACGCGTCCACTCCGCTGATCGCCATGCGCATGGTGTCGCAGAAAAAATCCCGGACGTGGTCGTCCTTAAGGAAAGCGGCATTCTTAGAGAGGATCGGACTCTGGGCGGGGTCTTCCACGTCGTTTTCCAGCGCCATCAAGCCCTCGCGGCGCGCCCGGTTGAGGAGTTCATAGATTGTCTTCAGGGAGCTGAGGTAGCGTTCCTGGCTGAATTTCGATCCTGCAAAAACGCCCACGACGCCGGTGGCTATTTGCTTGAGAATGTGGAGCGGGTTGGCGATCAAGACGGTTCCGATCGCGGCGCCTCCGATGATGACCAGCTCGGCGGGCTGAAGAAGGACCATTATTTTGCCGTGCTCCATCAGGTAGCCGGCGACTACTGCGCCGAAGACAACCACGATTCCGATGATGGCAAACATAATGGTTTAACTCTCCGCACTGCCGCCGGCCGCAGAGGACGCGGCTGCGGCATGAGGCTTGGCGGAAGTTTGATCCAGGGAGTGTTGTGCCCGTTCGAGCAGGGAGTCGATGGTGTCTCCCGCCTGGGCGGTGGCGTGTCCTACTGAAACGGTGACCGACAACTCATCGCCCCACCATTGCAGTCCGGCACAACCGACGACTTTTCGGATGCGCTCACCCGCCTCTCCCACGCCGGCGGTGGTGCAATTGATCAGAATCGCCAGGAACTGGTCCTCGGTCCAACGGCCCAGGAAATCACTAGGACGGAGGCTGTTGCGCATGGTTTCCGCGACCACGTGCAGGATGGCAGCGCTGGCCTCGCGGCCGTAGGCTGCCCGAAAGCGCGCCAGTTGGTCCACTTGGATACGCATGATGCCGAAGGGGAGGTGATACTCGGCGAAACTGGCGTGGTTCTCACGCAGGTGGAATTGCGTGAACCCGTGGTTGGGGATGCCGGTGGTTTCGTCCAGGCAGCCGTAGGCAGCAAGATTGTGTTGACGGCGCTCGTCGAAGCCGAATCTCTGTTCATCGAAGCTTTCGGCAACGCCGATGATGGACCCGTGCTGGTCCCGGATGGGGACGATCCGCACCCGCACGGGAACCCGATAGCCTTGCTTGTGGCGCAACTGGATTTTCGCTTCTCTGGATTTCCCGTCGTGCAGGGTCTGGGTGAAGGGGCAAGTCGAGCCACAAAGCACGCAGCTCTGGTCGTTGCAGTGCACCAGAATGTTCTCACGGCAGAAGCGCCCAACCACATCGTGGCGCATGTAGCCGGTGATCCTTTCCGCGCCGTCGTTCCAGAACAGAATTTTCCGCTCGCGGTCCAGCAGATAGACTCCGGTCTGCAGGCTGTCCAACACGGTCCGGAAGATCTCTGGATCCTGGAGTCCCGACATTTTGGCCTTTGGAAGGTCTTACCAGATGCTTATCGGCAATAAACCGGCGGAACTTCAGGGGACACCACTGCCGGGCGCCAGAGGCAACCAGCCTGGGCGCCAGGGACAGGACCGCAGAAGGTTCACTGGGGCCGCGCCGGGTCTCGAGCAGGCGCCGCTAGGACGTGGCCACACCGGCCGCCGTGCCGGGCCAGGCCTGGTGCAGGGCGGCGCGAACCGCATCCAGCAGTTCCTCGTTATCGGCCGGCTTCTGGATGAAACCGGTCGCACCAGCCTTCAGAGCGCGTTCCTTGTTGTACTGCGGATCACGCGCGGTCAAGACGATGACCGGGATACAGGCCAGGGCGGCCACCTGTTGCAGGCGCTCCAGCACTACAAACCCGTCGCCGGCCGGCAGGCCGATGTCGAGAATAATCAAATCGGGACGTTCTTTCTGAGCCATCGCCATGGCGGAGAAGCCATCGGTGGCATAACTAGTGTCGTAATGGTTGGCCCGCAAACGCAGGTTGAGACCCCGCCTTAGGTCGGGGTCGTCGTCAACGATCAGGATTCTTGGTTTGTCCATTGAGTCCTCTCTTTCGTTTTTCCGGTGTGAGCATCACCCGGCATGTGGATGTTTTAATTCCTCGTCGGAACTTTGGCTTCGCCGAAGGGTTGCCATGACCGTTCCGCTAATACCATCGGCAACTTCCTGCACTAACTTGTCCAGGGGTTCGCGACTTTCCGGGGAAGGCAGGTGTACCGGCGTCGCGGATACGCTAAATACGCTGCTGGCCTGCAACTCCAGGCACCGTTCCAGGAGATCCCGAATGCGCTTCATCATGATTTCCGCACCTTCCATGGGGGTGGATGCCGCGATAAAGAAGATCTCGCTACGGCTGGCACTTCCCATCGCCGGAAGGACCAGATCCTTATCCAGGTAAACGCAGTGACGAAGGAGGTCCAGACACTGCAGGCATACCTGTTTCCATTGGCCGGCGGAATTAGCGGCCGACATGGGCGTGAGTTCAACCTTGACCAGAACGATGGAAGCTCGCAGGCGACCCTGGTCGGTAATGACCGGGAACAGGAGCTTGGACAAGGAATAGAGCGGCAAAGTAAACGAAAAAGTGCTGCCATGTTCCGGCTGACTCTCCACCCAGATTCGTCCGCCATGGAGGGTGACCAGTTCCTTGGAGATGTAGAGTCCCAGGCCCAAGCCCTTACGGCTGTCATCGATGGCATTGGGGTCCTGATACAGACGCTCAAAGACCAAAGCTTTGCTTTCCGTGGCAATGCCCCGCCCGGTGTCAGACACAGAGAGGTAAACGAACTCCGGGTCAACCTCCACCATGCACGCCTTCACGATGACGGAGCCATCGGGAGGCGTGAATTTGATGGCATTGTCGATGAGATTGATAAGTATCTGGAGGACACGATCGGGGTCGGCGTAGGTCAGGGGAATCCTGCCGTCGAGGGCCAATTCCAGGCCCACGTGCTTTTTCTCGGCGTTGCTCCGCAGCATTCTGACCGCCTGCTGGATGACATCGCCAACCGCGATGCAGCGCGGTTCGACACGGATTTTTCCGGACTCAGCCCGGGTGGCCTCCAGCAGATCGCCAATCATGGAGCGCAGCTGGTTCACGCTCCTGAGGACGGTCCTCAGGTGCTCCCGTTGTTCGGGCAAGACCGCGCCGGCCAGCCCATCGAGCAGAATGGTGACAAACTGATGAATGCAGGTTAGCGGGGTGCGCAGTTCATGGGAGACGTGCGACAAGAACTCATTCTTGAACAGCAACTGCTGCTTACGGCTCATGTCGAGGGAAGTGAGCAGCGCCTGGCGCTCCATGGCGTAACGCATGGCGCGGGCCAATTGCTGGCTGTCGAAGCTGCCTTTGACCAGATAGTCCTGCACCCCCTGGTGAATGGCTTTGACGGCAAGCTCCTCGTCATCCTGGCCTGACAGGACAACCACGGGCACACCGGGAGCTCTGCTCAGCACGCGACGGAAGGTTTCAGCGCCGTGACTGTCGGGAAGATTCAGGTCCAGCAGCACCATGGCCGGAGGCTCCACGGCCATGGACTCCAGCCCGGCGGAGAGACGGTCCACGCAGGACACGCTGACGTCAGCGTTGGCTTCCACCAAGCGCAGGCGGACCAGGTCAGCATCACCGGGGTTGTCCTCAATCAGCAAGACGTGGGTGTGGTGATTTTCCATAGTTCCTCCTTGAGCGGAATACTGGCCACGCCAACCCAAAATTCTTCAATTGATTTCACGGTCGCGACGTAGTCCGCCAGAATGCCCGGTTTGCTCACATAGCTGTTCGCGCCCAGCCTATAGCTGCGCTCAATGTCATGACTGGCCATCGAACTAGTAAAGACCACGATGGGGATCCTTCTGAGGGCGGCATCGGACTTGACCTCGGCCAGAACGCTGCAACCGTCCTTCCGGGGCATGTTCAAGTCGAGCACTACCAAGTCCGGCCGGAGCGCGCCGGCATATTGCCCTTCGAGATGCAGAAAGGCGATGGCCTCCACGCCATCGCGCACGGCGCAGACATGGCTGGGCCGCTTGCTCTCTCCCAGCACGTCACTGATCAAATCAGTGTCCGCTAGATTGTCGTCCACCAGCAAGATCTCAGCTGTGGTTGTCATGAAGTTGTTCCCGCTGGCACGCCGGCTTCTGCCGCCTGCAGCGTGAATCTGAAAGTAGTGCCACTGGTGTCCTGGTCGGCGACCCAGATCCTGCCGCCGTGCTGTTCGATGATCTTCCTGCAGATGGACAAGCCGATGCCGTTGCCCGGATACTCGGTACGCGTGTGCAAGCGCTTGAAGACTTCGAAGATAAGCTCGTAGTTCTGGGATGTGATGCCGATGCCATTGTCCGCGACCGAGAACACCCATTCGTCACCCTGGGATTTCGCCCCAATTTGAATGACCGGAGTCCTGGTGCCGCGGAACTTGATGGCGTTGCCGATCAGGTTCTGAAAGACTTGCGTCAACTGCGAGCGGTTGGCCTTGACCACGGGCAGGCGGTCGTACTTCACCACCGCGCTGATCTCCTGGATCGCGGCTGCCAGGTTCATCAGGGCTTGCTCCACGACCCAATTGCAGTCGGTGCTGGCCAGGCTCGTCCCCTGCCTGCCGGCGCGGGAGAAGGCCAGCAAGTCCTGGATCAGCGTCTGCATGCGCGTGGCCCCATCCACGGCGTAATGGATGTACTTGTCGGCCTGCTCGTCCAGCTTGCCGTGGTAGCGTTCGGCGAGCAGCTGGGAATAAGTCGCCACCATGCGCAGCGGTTCTTGCAGATCGTGCGAGGCCACGTAGGCGAACTGCTCCAAGGCCTGGTTAGAGCGCGCCAATTCCAGAATTTTCCGCGCCAGGTCGGCTTCGGATTGGCGGCGTTGTTCACGGAGGCGTTTGTCCCGCAGGGCCCTGCGGACTGCTGTGGGCAGGCGGGCGAGCGAGTCTTTCAGAACATAGTCGGTGGCGCCTTGCTTGATGCATTCCACCGCCTTCACGTCACCCAGCGCGCCCGATACCACGATCACAGGGATATCCAGGCCTTCGTTGCGTAATATCTCCAGCGCCTCCACGCCTTTCCACTGCCCCAGGTTGTAGTCAGCGAGCACAACGTCAGGAGTGTTATCCCGGATTCGCTGCCGAAATTCCGCGGGAGTCTGGACTACTTCAGCGGCAACCTGGAAGCCCTCACGGCGCAACTCGTGGAGCACCAGTTCACCATCCAGCAGGTTGTCCTCGATCTGCAGAACGCGCAGGGTCTGGGGCGTGCCTTGGTTGGAGTCCGTGCTCTCAGTTTCATGAGCGACCGTGTCGCCAGTTTTGGTCACGATTTCTGCTCCGCCGGGTGGGGCGCACCATTGGTCACCGGACACAGATTGGTGACGAGCCAGTAGAGTCCCGCCTGCTTCACGGTGTTGCGAAACTGATCGAAATCCACGGGCTTCTGGATATAGCTGTTGGCGCCCAGGTGGTAACCATTCACGAGGTCCCGCTCTTCCTTGGAGGAAGTCAGAATGACCACGGGAATGAGCTTGGTCCGCGGGTCGCCCTTGACCTGTCTCAGCACCTCGATCCCCTCCACTTTGGGCAGCTTCAGGTCCAACAGCACCAGTTTGGGAGGATGATCAAAGGAACGCCCGGCGAAGGCTCCGCGGCAGAACAGAAACTCCAACGCTTCCTCGCCGTCGCGGACCACAAGAATCTTGTTGGCCAGGTTTTCCCGCCGCAAGCTATGCAGGGTCAGGTCCACGTCGTCCTGGTTGTCTTCGACCAGCAGAATGTCAACTTCGTTTGCGCTCATAATCAGACTCCGATGGCAGAGGTATGGCTCTCGTGCTCAAGAGGGCGTACCCGAAATCAAGTAATCGAGTGCCCCTTTTGTTCTCGTTCATGGCGCTCCAACCGCAACGGTCTGGTGCTTGACTGCAGCGCTCTCCAGGCCGCCAATGGTGAAGTAAAATGTTGCGCCCTTGTCCAGTTCGGCTTCAGCCCAGACCTGGCCTCCGTGCTTCTTGATAATGCGTTGCACGGTCGCCAGGCCCACGCCTGTGCCTTCAAAATCCTCGGAGCGGTGGAGGCGTTGAAATACTCCGAACAGCTTGTCGGAGTACTTCATGCTGAAGCCGACGCCGTTGTCGCGCACGAAAATGACCGGCTGCCCGTTGGTTTGGGTTGGTCCCACCTCGATCACGGCCCGCTGGCGGGGACGGGAATACTTGAGCGCGTTGGAAAGGAGATTTTGAAAGACCTGCTTCATCAGCGCCGGATCGCACTCGACGAAGGGCAGGCTGGCGATTTTCCATTCCACTTCACGCCCGTCGTATTCCGGTTTCAGCATGGCCACAACTTCCGCGACAATCGAGTTGAGCCCGGCGACCTGAAGACTGGGTGACTGGCGGCCGACCCGGGCGAGACTTAACAACTCATCGACCAATTGGCCCATCTTGCGGGTGCCTTCCTGGATACGTTGCACGTAGTGCTGAGCTTGGGAATCGAGCGTGGGACCAAACTCTTCCAAGAGCAGCCCAGAGAAACCTGCCATGTGCCGCAAGGGAGCGCGCAGGTCGTGAGACACGGAGTAGGTGAAGGCTTCCAGTTCCTTGTTGGCCTCTTCCAACTGGGCGGTGCGCTGGATGACCCGCTCTTCGAGTTCGTCGTTGAGCTTTCGGATTTCACGCTCTGAGGCTTTGGTCTTAGTCACGTCGCGAAAGGCAACCACGCCGCCTTGCACGACGCCGCTCTCGTTTTTCAGAGGGCGGCCGGTGGCTTCGATCCAAACCGCTTCTCCCAGCTTCGGGTTCCGTATAAGCATCTCGACGTCGACCGGCTCACCGCGCATGGCGCGTACCAACGGCAGTTGGTCGGTAGGGAACGGGGTTACACCGTCGGGCAAAAAGCAGCCATAATGCCCGGTCCATTCCTGGACAGAAAGATCCGCTGCGCTTTTGCCCAGGATTTTTTCCGCTGCCGGATTCCACAGGACGAATTTCCCGTGTTCATCGGCGGTGATGAGGCCTTCGTCCATACTGTCCAGCACGGATCGGAACATGCGGGTTTGGGCGCGCAGAGCCTGCTCCGAACGGGCCAGTTCCTCGGCTTGCGCAGCCAGTGCCTGCTCCGCCCGCTTGCGGTCGGTAACGTCCCGCAGGATGACGGTAAACATCCTCTTGCCGCCAGCTTCGATCTGGGAGATGGAAGCCTCGATCTGGAATTCCTCGCCATCGGCCCGCAGGGCCCACAGTGTGTCCAGTGGGCTCATGGCCCGATTGGTGACTCCGGTTTCACCGAACTTCCGGATGTGAGCGGAGTGGGTAGAAGGGAAGCGTTGTGGAATGAAGCGTTCGATGGACTGTCCCAAGGCCTCTGCCTGTGGACAACGGAACATTTTTTCGGCGGCGGCATTGAACAGCAGGATGCGTTGCTGACTGTCCACGATGATGATCGAGTCCATGGCGGAGGCGATGATGCCGGCCATCCGGCCTTCGCTTTCTCCCAACGCCGCCGTGCGCTCTTCCACGCGCTGCTCCAGATCAGCGTTCAGTGCGTTGACTTGCGCGCGCGCGCGCTCGCTGATGCCGATCTGGCGGTTGATGGCGAACCCAGCCATGACCAGGAGGGAGATGCCCAAGAGCGAGCCCAGCGCGATGACGGAAATCATCAAACGGCGCATGGCGCGGGTCTTCTGGGTGCGCTCCTCCAGCAGCCGTTCCTCCTCGGCCTGCATTTCTTGAATGGTGGCTCGCACTGCATCAATGAGCTTCTCGGTCTCTAGAATTTCGTTCGTGCTTGCAGCTGCGTTCATCTGCCCCCGCTTGGCTGCCAGCCTCTCCGCAAATTCGAGTGCGGCGTTGATCTGCGGGTCGAGTACGTCGAGGCGTTTTTGCTGATTCGGGTTGTCTGCCGTCAGATGGCGCAGTGCTTCCCTGTCTTGCGCGACGGCGCTTCTTGCGGTCTCGTAGTGCGCAAGCAACGGGCCTTGCGCGGTCAAGGCAAACATCCGGGCGCTGGTTTCCGCCTCGATTACGTTTTTGACCGTTCGTTCCAGTGTCTGCATCACGGCATAGGTGTGGAAGACGAGATCGGATTCGTTTGACGCCAGTTGTCTGATACGCCAGGTAAGACATCCCATGAAGCTCGTCAGGAGCACGGCCACAGCGAATCCGGCCGCCACCCTGCGACGAAGCAGAGCCTCGACTGGCGCATCTGCGAACCGCTCCATGAGCTGGTTCGGTTGCTCTTTGGGGAGGTGTAGCGCTTCCTCCGCCTTTCCGGATCTGCCCACAGCGCTCGAGAAGAGGCTCGCGACAGAGGTAAAGACCCTCAGCCATCTCCTGACACGAGGGTCGGAGCGATCCGTCATGCGATGTAACTCATTCCTGGCGAGTCTGTTAGCAGATAACGACAACAAAAGGCGAAATGGCGCGACGTCCGCATGCTTATTTAGAAATCGGCGAGATCGCCATACCCTTTAGCCCGAGATGGCTCCCTCGCACCCCAAACGACCCGGCTTATTTTGGTCAGTTGTCATCTTGGAGGTAGTACGAAGGGGCCTGTTTCTTTGCGGAATTTAATGTTGCAGGGTGTTTCTTTCAGACGTAGAGCCGGGAGAACACCAAATTCCATGTAAAGCAGAATTCGCTCCAGGCCGAAGGAGTAGTTGTAGCTGTGTGCTGGTTGAATTCCAAGGCTCCAAATTGTGGGATTGGCCAGTACGCGCGGAGTGGTGATGACGCCAAGTCTTTCCCGGCCCGTTTTCTGGAGCAAAGCCGAAGCTCTTGACCGGCTCGGTGGAGATGAGGATCTGCTGCGGGAGCTGTGTGGAATCTTTTTGGAGGAATCGCCGAAGCTGATGCAGAAGTTGCGCCAGGCCGTGGCCGATGGCGACGCGGAGGCGGCCATGCAGGCAGCTCACAGCCTCAAAGGTGAAGTCAGCTATCTGGGAGCAGGAGGCGCATCACGAGCCGCGCGGCAGCTCGAAGACATGGGGCGTGAAAAAAATCTATCTCAAGCTTCAGAGGCGCTCGCCGAACTAGAGCGGGAACTGGCGGGACTCCATTTCGCCATGAAAGATCCGGCCGGAGTGCTGCAGTGAGTGTGCTCCAGCAAACCGGTAACGAACTAGTACGTCCTGAGGGACAAGCGTCAAGGCTCGACTCCGTGCTCATCGCCGAAGATGACCCGATCTTCCGCCGCGTCCTGCAGAGCTGGTTGCAGAAGTGGAACTACCGCGTCACCGCCGTGGAGAACGGTCTGGATGCCTGGAACGCGCTGCAAGCGGACAACGATGCTCCCCAGATGGTCATTCTCGATTGGATGATGCCATCCCTGGATGGAGTAGAGGTGTGCCGTAGAATCCGCAGCCGCAAACAAGGGCCTTATCGCTACGTGCTGCTGCTCACGGCCAAAGATGCCAGGCAGGACGTGGTTGCCGGACTGGACGCGGGAGCGGACGATTATCTGACCAAGCCGTTTGACATCCATGAATTGCGGGCGCGAATGCAGGCAGGACGACGCATCCTGGAACTGCAGGAGGCGCTTATCCAGGCACAGGAATCACTGCAGTTTGAAGCTGCGCACGATCGCCTCACTGGCCTTTGGAACCGAGGCGCGATCCTGGACTGGCTGCAAAAGGAACTGCAACGCCGCCAGCGCAGCGGGGACGCTTTGGGTGTGATCATGGCGGACGTGGACCACTTCAAGAAAATCAATGACACTTACGGACACCTGGTCGGGGATGCCGTGCTGCAAGAAGTGGGGAAGCGACTGGCTGCAGGAGTGAGAAGCTATGACTACGTGGGTCGTTATGGAGGAGAGGAATTCCTGGTGGTGGTGCCGGGCTGCGATGCCGCGGGTCTGGTCCTGAGCGCGGAAAGGCTGCGCCACGGCATGGCGGCTGAGCCGATTGACACCAGTGCCGGCCCGATTCCCGTCACCCTGAGCCTGGGGCTGGCGTCCGTTTCCCCGGGGAAAAACCATTCGGTCGAGCAGCAGCATTTGCTGCACGCCGCGGATGCGGCCCTCTATCGCGCCAAGACCAAAGGTCGAAACCGGGCGGAGAGCGCTCCGGACTTGCGGGCGGCGGCACCGGGAAGTGCTTGATGCGAATTCTCTTAATCCCGCTTCTGCAGCCGATTACAGCCGGTTCGAGGGATAGCACCTTGGTGGGTAACCCTGGCACGTCCGTGCTATTCCCAGAGGGTTAGGGAGCATTTAGTTTGATGGACGAGCAGTTCTGGGGGAGGGCTGCCCGGGCGTCCGCGGACTCGAAAGAGTCGGGACGCCTGTTAAATTTTTAGGGCATTCGTCCGGGCGATCCGGACTGGCAAGACGCCTAGCGCCGGTATTTCCCCATCCACTCCGCCTGGCCCAGAATGTGACCTTGCATGGCCTGCTCGACCTCCGGCTTGGTGGAGCCGGGATTCAGGTTGAGCATCTTGTCGAGTGCGTAAAGCCTGAAGAAATAACGATGCGGCTTGCCGGGAGGCGGGCAGGGGCCTCCATAGCCGATCTTGCGGAAGTCGTTGCGCCCCTGACGTCCGCCGCCGGGTAGTTCGTCTATCTTGGTCACACCCTCGGGTAAGTTGCTGGTTGCAGCCGGCAGATCGAACAGCACCCAGTGATTCCAGTTGCCGACGGGCGCATCCGGATCGTCAGAGATAAGAGCAAAACTCTGTGTGCCTGGGGGAGGATTCATCCAGGAAAGTTCGGGAGAAACATCGGCGCCGTCGCAGGTGAACTTCTTCGGAATGGTTTCGCCACTTTGGAAACTCGTGCTGGTAATCGTGAAAGCCATGGTGTGTGCTCCTCGTGTCACGGGGGGCGGAAGCAGTCCGCCCAGAGCCTCAGCGCCAGCGGCCGGCCTGGCACTGGCAACGAACAGCCCTTTCATCGTGCGGGCCAGCATGGTGAGGGCCAGCACCGTGAGGCCCAGGAGGAAAACGGACTCTGCCAGGACTCGTCTTCGCTTCATCAATCCGGGTTAACAATCCGGGTTCACCATCCGGGTTCACCATCCACTCCCACTAGTGGGATGGGGTCATTGGGTAGAGATCGTGAAATTCACCGTTATACGAGCCTCGGTTTCGACCGGCTGGCCGGCCTGCAAGTAGGGCCTAAAGCGCCATTGCCTCACCGCTTCGCGGGCTGCGGCGGAAAGAATCGTGGGACCGCTCAGCACCCGTAGATCCTGGATGTTTCCCTCCTTGCCGATCAGAGCCTGCAGTACTACTGACCCTTGCACTTTCATCTGTCTGGCCAGCAGTGGGTAGTTGGGCTCAACCGGGTGTGAAACTACTTCCGCCGTACCAGGAGAAAGGCGAACCCGCTCGGCGGCATCGGTGGCTAGGCCGCCGGCAGCGGACTCACTCGGTCCCGTGGCCGCTGCTGAAGAGGATGTTACGGGCGACCGGGGCTGCAGGTCCACCTTGATGGAGGGGTTGCCGGGACGGATGGTCTGATGCTGGTCGCCGGCGACCACTTCCACCTCAAGAGGCGGAAGCACAGCGCGGTTGGTGACCACCGGGGACAAAATCGGCGGGGCAGTGGCGGTGGCGACCACTGCGTGCTGTTTCACCTTAGGGGGCGCAGGAGTAGCGGGCTGCGCGCTGGAGTGTTGACTGGCGCTGTCGGGAGAAGCCTGGTCCAAGGTGTCTGATTCGGCAGCCGGCGACGATGGGAACAGGTACTGCTGCCAGAAGCTCTTGTCCTTAATAAAGACTGCGATCAAGGCGACAAGAAGTAATGCCAGAGCGGCGAGCATCTGGCGGCGCTGCTTCGGTTCGGAACCGGCCTCGAGCGGAGCGGCGTTGAGCTCCGGTGGTCTGTTCCAGTCCAGCATGGGCATGACACGAACCTCCCGCCCGTGGGGGCCGGGCCTGCCGCCTAGTATGCCTTGAAATGCTCGCCGAATCCAGCGAAAGCAGTGGGCGATACTGATCTAATTCGGTGTTGCTGCCAACTGAGACCATGAGAGAAAGAATGGTGCCAATGTGAAGGCCAGTCAGCCGCGACACTGCCCGAACAGAAGTTCCTTCCATCATCAGTTCCAGCACGCGGCTGCTGTATCAAGATGGGTGTAGTGCATTCCCAGTCTGGGAATGAATTCCGAGAACGTGGCATTGCAGGATATACAGCGCCACGCTTGAGCCTTCCGTTTTCCGTAGGTTCCGAATCTTTGGGTATTACCATGGTTACACCGAGTGCAGGTCATATCGGCCTTGTCTTTCTGCAGGCAAGAGCCGATAATTCTTATGAGGTCGGTTAGCGGTTCAACCCGCTGACTGATTGCCCTGCCATCAGCCGCAAACTGGCGGCGGGGCGCTAATTGGGGTGTCCCGTGGGAATCGAACCCACGTCTTACCGCTACTAGGGGCCTGCTCTACCATTGAGCTAGGGACACCACATCGAAGCGCGAGGAAGGCGTTTCTACGCGGCTGGAACCACGTAAAAACGCCTTTGCCCGCGTGGCGGAGATTTGTTGGGTATTGGGTGTAGAAACGACATTAACTTCCCCTGTAGGTCCTCTTCCGGTGTTTTGTCTTAGGTAAAGTAAGCGCAGCCAAGGGTAGTGAAGTTGCAGGGATGTCTTGCTCGAGGGCCTTTGTAATTGCGTACATCACAAAGTCCTTGAGCGTCATCCCATGTAATGCGGCGCACGCTTTGGCGCGGCGCACCAACTCTTCGGGGAGGTCTCGAAGGTTGATTGTTTTTGTATCCATGGATATCTTTGTATCATATGATACAAATGGCGTCAAGCCAAATTTTCCTTGACACCGTTTGGCCGGGGCAGTAAATAGGCTGTTCTCACAAGGGAGCGTTTTTCATGGCAACAACCAATGCCAGGCTTGAAGCTCTAACCGGAGCGCCGCGAAATGCTTGGGTAGCTCTCAACGAGGATGAAACCAAGGTCGTTGGAAGTGGCCCTACTTTGGCACAGGCCATCGCCGAAGCACGGGCCAATGGCGTGGAAGATCCCGTCGTTCTCTGGTCTCCTCCAAGCTGGCATCACTCTATTTACTAGGGGAGTGTTCTCCGCTGCAAAAGAAGCTGACTAAGCCCTATACCGTCTTCCCGCTGGACGAGTCTGATCCGACAGCTAAGGGAAAGGGCGCGACGTCGCAATTGTGGCCTGCGCTGAAAGTTCAGATTGGCAACATAGCAACCCGCCAGCGAGCACCGAAGTTCGACGCGATTGTTGACTCAGGCTCTCCGTGGTGCATTTTCAAGGCAGAAATGGCCGAATTGATAGGCATAGAAGATGTGACCACGGGACCGTCATACTCCTTAGGGGGTGTGATCGCTGGTGCACGTGGAGAAATGTACTTCCACAAGGTCAATCTGTTTATCGAAAAGTACCAGTGCGTGGAAGTGATGGCGGGGTTCTGTAAGGAGCTTGCCGTCACGGGCTTGGTTGGCAGGCTCGGCTTCTTTAACAACTTCATCGTTACCTTTGACCACAGCACTAACCCGCCTGTTCTGCTCGTCGAAAAAATCAACCGGGCCTGAAACTGTCAACACAAGATTAGATCAGTGCCCAGTGGGCCCGGATGTGCCGTAGCCAGAGGCGGCAAATCACAGCCTTCATTTCAATTCGGGTCGAGATTGGGCCGCCAGTCACCACGAGGCGTGACAGGTATCACTGTTTTCTTTTTCCTGGAGGATTATCTAGAGAGCATGCAGAGGGCGACACTGCGGAGTAGCTTCGAATGCGTCATGCGTCCGGACCGGCTCTTTTGCGATCTGCCCGCCGAGGCCCTGGAAGCGTTGGATCTGATCAAGTCGGTCACCCATTATCCACAAGGCACGGCCTTGTTCCGTGAGGGGCATCCGGCGCGCGGCATCTTCATCCTGTGCGCGGGCCGGGCAAAGCTCTCGGTTTGCTCGGAATCGGGGAAAGACATAATTCTTCACATCGCGGGGCCCGGAGAAGTCCTGGGGCTGAGTGCCTGCTTGTCCAGTGGTCCGCACGAAGTGACGGCTGAGGCGCTGGACCATGCCCAGGTCGCGGTGGTGAAGCGCAAGGATTTGTTGTGCTTCCTGCGTGACCACCGCGAGGCCTGCTTTCAGGTGGTACACCTGCTTAGCCAGGACTTGCATATAGCGTATGACCGAGTGCGCTCCATCGGATTGGGCCGGAGCCGCCGGTCCCGGATCCCGCGCGCCCAATGAATGAGAAAGCTGAGTGAGTTGGCTGCCTGAGACATTTTCCGCGGAGGGAGAAGTCTGCCTGTTCTCTATGATTTACAGTTCGTCCGAATTGGGCTGGTGACTGCGATCACAATCCGCAGTGATCGACCTCACGGTCGAGCGGTTCACCCTTCTCTAGTCTTTAGTCTAGTCTTTACTCTTGGGGGAGCAGGAAGCAGCTTTCCAGGGCAGCAGAAAGGGGCGAACGCATGGCGTCAGCAAACGGCAGCGGGCAACCGAAGGCAAGTGAGCACAAGCCTCGGCTCGTTTTCTGGGAAGTCACCAAAGGCTGTAATCTCCGCTGTATTCACTGCCGGGCCAGCGCCACTGAACTGAGTTCGCCTAACGACCTTGCCACGAGCACAGCCCTCGAAATCATCGATCAGATTGCTGCAGCAGCGAACCCCATCCTGGTGCTGAGCGGCGGGGAACCACTCTTCCGCCTGGACATCTTCCAGCTGGCGCGTTATGCCACGGATAAAGGGCTGCGAGTGGCGCTGGCCACGAACGGAACCCTGGTGACCAAAGAAGTGGCACGCCGGATCGTGGATTCCGGGGTAAAGCGAGTATCCATCAGCTTGGACGGCGCCGACGCGATCACGCATGATAGCTTCCGCGGCATTGGGGGAGCGTTCGAAGCTGCGGTGCAAGGCTTGCGTAATTTGAAAGCACTGGGCATGTCGGTGCAGATCAACATGACGATTGCGCGGCACAACGCGCGGCAATTGCCTCAAGTCCTGGAGCTGGCGAAGGTTTTAGGCGCGGACGCGCTGCATACTTTCCTGTTGGTGCCGGTAGGCTGCGGCGTGGACATTGCCGCCGAACAGATGGTGGCTCCCGAAGAGTACGAGGAGATGCTGAACTGGTTCTACGACCGGTCGCTCGATGCAGGGATTGAATTGAAAGCCACGTGCGCTCCCCACTATTTCCGGGTGGTGCGTCAGCGCCGCGCGGCGGAGCGGCGGGCGGCGGAAGCTGGAGCCAGAGCCGCGACGCCGCGGCTGGAAGGGGAGAAAGGTCCGGTTGAGATTGGCCCGAGCGACATGATGATGCCGGGAGCCACGGGGATCCTACTGAAGCCGCAAGCGGCAGGCCACCCGATTAGTCACCCCAGCGGACATCCTTCGGACATGAACGCTATGACCAAGGGATGCCTGGCGGGAACCGGAGTTTGCTTTATCTCACATGAGGGCGAAGTGTTTCCCTGCGGATACCTGCCAGTGATTGCGGGCGATCTGCGAAAGCAGAAATTCGCCGACATCTGGCGTGACTCGGTGGTGTTCAACGAACTGCGCGACACCGGCAATTTGAAAGGGAAGTGCGGCTGCTGCGAGTTTCGCAACATTTGCATGGGCTGCCGGGCGCGCGCTTTCGCCGCCTCGGGCGACTACCTCGATGAAGAGCCGTTCTGTATTTATCAACCGCACACGAAGAGCCTGAAAGTGGAGAAGCCAGGGACTCCGGCCGCGGTCCGCTAGCATGCCCGAGATGGAATTTACCAATAACCGATCAGCAGCGGCTGAGCGCGTGGGCCGGGTTGGGCCACTCCCGGGCGGCAGACTGCGGTCGCTGATTATCCCGCGGGAACATGGCGCCTGGGGCATGCTGCTGGTGCCACTCGCAACCGGGGCGTTTCTAGGCTTCTTCGCTGGTAGGCGGGTGTTGCCGTTGCTGCTGCTTACGGTTGCAGTCCTCACGATCTTCTGGATGCGGACACCGGTGGAGAGTTGGTTGGGAACCAGCCCGGTTCGCGCCCACTCGGACGCGGAGCGAAGGACGGTGATGCAGGTGGCCCTCGCTCTGGCGGCCGTGGCTGCGCTGGCACTGACCGGGTTGCTCTGGGACGGACAAAACAGTTACCTGCTGGTGTTGGGAGCGCTTTCTGGCCTGGCGTTTGGCGCACAAGCAATCCTGAAGAAGTTCGGTCGCACGACGCGCATGGCCGCGCAGGTAGTGGGCGCAATGGGGCTGACCTCGACCGCGCCGGCAGCGTACTACGTCGTAACCGGACACGCCGACGGCACGGCAGGAATGCTGTGGCTGGCGAACTGGTTATTCGCGGGCAACCAGATCCATTTCGTGCAGCTTCGCATTCACGCGTCACGCGTGGCGGGACGAGCGGAAAGGTTGGCGCAGGGCCGCAGTTTTCTCTTCGGGCAAGCCGTCCTAGCTGCAGTGTTGGTGGCAGTCTGGCGGCTGGACCTGGTCCCCGGGCTGGTGGTGGCGGCCTTTGTGCCCGCGATCTTGCGCGGCGTGGTGTGGTTCCTGCAAGAGGCCAGGCCGCTGGCAGTCCGCCATTTGGGCTGGAGCGAACTGGCCCACGCGGTAACTTTCGGAGTGCTGCTGGTTAGCGGATTCCACTTGGGACGGTAGGACCTAGATCTTAAGGATGCGGCCTCTGGGCGCAACTGGAGGCCGTCAGGAGAATTGTCATGAGCGTGAGTGCTACCCGGACCGTACGCGACCTGGCGCTGGAAATTCCCAATGCGACCCGCATTTTCGAGAAGCTGGGAATCGATTATTGCTGTGGCGGTGGGAAGTCCCTGGAAGAGGCCTGTAGTGCGGCAAGGCTGCCGGTGGACGAGGTGCTCAACCGGCTGGAAGACGCGACGGTGCCATTGTCGCCAGCGCGGGCGGAACGTGACTGGCGGTCGGAGCCATTGGCTGACCTGATCGAACACATCGTTAACACCCACCACAAATATACCCGAGAAGAAACTGCCCGGCTGCAACCGTTACTGGACAAGGTGTGCTCAGTGCACGGAAAAAACCATCCCGAGCTGTTCGAAATCCGCGAGACGTTCCGCGGCCTGGTCCAGGAACTGACCGTGCACCTGATGAAAGAAGAGATGGTGCTCTTCCCCTACATAGTGCACATGGAAGAGGCGGTATTGCAGAGGCAGCGCGTGCTGCCGCCGCCCTTCGGCAAGATCGAGAATCCGGTGCGCATGATGATGCAGGAGCATGACTCCGCCGGGGAAGCGCTGCGCCAGATGCGGGAAGCCAGCCAGGGTTACACACTCCCAGCCGATGCTTGTTTCAGCTATCGCACCCTGTACGAGGCATTGGGAGCGGTTGAGACCGATCTGCACCAGCACATTCATCTGGAAAACAATGTTTTGTTTCCGCGGGCGCTGCAAATCGAAGAAGAGCATTGAAATTGGGGGGAGGATGCGAGCGCTTCGGGGTCCAACCTATCGTGCCACGAAGTGAGTCAGTGAAAGGCGATTGCCAGAAAAGGTAAAAACCGCCCGGCGTGCGACATGCACGAGCCGGGCGGTTGTTTCTCAGCCATCGAACTTCCTTTCAGGAATGCTCAGGCTGACTTCTTCATCTCGCTCGGGAACTCAATGACTTTCCCTCGTCGCTCGAGTGGGACCCACTTCACTTTCTTCTTGAAACGACTCGGAATGTAGAACTCAATCACCTTTGCCATAACCATCCTCCGATCCACAACAGCACCGGTCCATCGTTGACTGCTGTCACCGTGATGGACGCGGGCTTGATTACCTAATTAGATGCAAGTGGAGGGGCAAGGTGACTGAGTGCTTCTAAAGAACTGATCCTAGGCAACATTCTGAGGCGGGCGGAGAGGAGTTTAGCAGGCTAGTTGCTCGCGCGTGAGCTTCAGCCCATTCAGATTGCCGAGCACGGTCACGGCGATCGACTCGGTGTGGAAGAATTGATTGGCGAGTTCGGTCAACTCCTGAGCCTTTACGGCCTCGATTTTCTCCAGCAATTCGTCCATGCCGTAGAAATGGTCGAAGTACATTTCCTGGCGGGCCAGATTGGACATGCGCGAGGTGGAGGATTCCAGCGAGAGCATCAAGCTGCCTTTGAGCTGGTCCTTGGAGCGGCGGAGTTCCTCGGCGGGGATCGGCTCCGACTTGAGTTTGCGGAACTCGGAGACGATGGACTGCACCACCTTGCTGGCTGACTCGCGCGAGGTTCCGGCGTAGACGGAAAGGCAGCCGGTGTCGCGGTAGGGGCTAAGATCGCTGTAAATGGCGTAGGCCAGCCCCTGGCGCTCACGGATGTTCTGGAAAAGCCGCGAGCTCATGCCGCCGCCGAGCAGCGTATTGAGAATGTAGGAGGCATGACGTTTTTCGTGGGCGATAGGGTGCGAAGGCACGCCTACACAAATCTGCACCTGCTCCAAGGCCTTTTTGTTACGCATGATGATGCGAGGGACGATTTTCGGCTCGGGACTGTGGAAGCCGTTCTTCAAGGGCTTCATGTGCTCGAAGTGTTGGGTGACGAGATCCACGAATTGTTTATGCTTCAGATTGCCGGCCGCACAAATGATCAGGTTGCCGGGCGCGAAACGTTGCGCGTAAAAGTCGGTGACCGGAGTGCGCTCGAATTTCTTGACCGTGTCCTTGGTTCCCAGGATAGGCTTGCCCAGGGGATGATCTTTCCAGAAGTTCTGGGTGAAGATTTCGTGGACGAGGTAGTCGGGACTGTCTTCGTCCATCTTGATTTCTTCCAGGATGACGCCACGCTCACGGCTGATATCCTCGACGGCGAACACTGGGTTGAGCACCAGGTCACTGAGAACTTCCATGGCGATGGGAAGGTGCTCGTCGAGGACTTTGACGTTAAAGCAGATGCACTCCTTGGCGGTGAAGGCGTCCATGTTGCCGCCAATGGAGTCGATCTGGCGGGCAATGTCTTCGGCGGAACGGTGCTTGGTTCCTTTGAAGACCATGTGCTCGATGAAATGGGAGATTCCGTTCCATTGCGGATCTTCGTCGCGCGATCCGGTCTTGATCCAGATCCCGATGGAGACGGAGCGAATGTGCTGCATCTCTTCGGTGAGGATGGTCAGCCCATTGGGCAGGATTTCACGACGGATGTTGCGGACCTCTTTCGCCATTGCCTTTTTTCCGACCGCCAGCTCACGTCTGAAGCTGATAGGCTTAATTGTTACACAATGCGAGGAGGCGTGCGATAGCATCGTTAATTGCTTAGAATCAATAAGTTAGATGGAAGGGCTGGAAATCCTTGGCAAGTTCACGGTGACCGGGGAGGAAAGTGTTCCTCTACAATCTAACGAGAGCGTTAAACCGGGCTGAAGGAATGAGCGAAACAAACCCAAACTTGCTTTTGGGCCTTACTGTTCAAGAGCTTACGGCTCTGGTGGAGGAGTGTGGCCAGCCCGCCTACCGGTCCCGGCAGCTCTTCGAAGCTCTCTACAGCCAGCGGGTGGAGTCGGTTGAGCAGATTTCAACCTTGCCGCAGGATTTTCGACGTGGCCTGGTGGAACGCGGATTTGGACCGGGACTGCCAAAGGTCGAGAAGAAGTTTGCCTCGGTTGACGGTACGGTGCGTTACCTGATGGCCTTTGCCGACGGCCAAAGTGTGGAGACGGTGTGGATGCCGGAAGGAGACGGCGGCGAGACGGGAGATGGAAGCGAGGCGGGAAGCCAGTTGGAGAAAGCCGTGACTCGCGGTTGGGACCGGGCGACGATTTGTGTTTCCAGCCAGGTGGGCTGCGCGGTGGACTGCCAGTTTTGCCTGACCGCGCTGCTGGGAGTGAAACGCAACCTGGCGGCGGGGGAAATCGTTGGACAGGTGTGTGCGGTGCTCAAGGACCAGGGGGTTTCTCCACCGCAAGACCGGGTGAACCTGGTTTTCATGGGCATGGGTGAACCGTTCCTGAACTACGACAATTTCGTGAAAGCAGTGGGTCTGCTGGTGGAAGGAGTGGGTATTCCGGAATCGCGCATGACGGTGTCCACTGCGGGAATCGTGCCGCGAATCTATGATCTGGGCGGGGAAGCGGTGCGGCCGAAGTTGGCTATCTCACTGAATGCGTCCAACGACGAGTTGCGCTCACGGTTGATGCCGATCAACCGCAAATGGAATCTGGAGAAGTTGATAGCGGCGGCCCGGGATTTTCCTCTGCGGAACCGGGAGAGGCTTACGTTTGAGTATGTGCTGCTGGATGAAGTGAATGATTCGGCGCAGAACGCGCGGGAAGTGGTCGAATTAATTCGGGGTTTGCGGGCCAAGGTGAACCTGATCGCGCTGAACCCAGGTCCGGGAATTGCGTTTCAAACTCCGGCAGAAGAGCGAGTGCTGCAGTTCCAGAACATTTTGGTCGCTGCAGGTGTGCCCACGTTCATTCGGCGCCCTCGCGGACGCGATATCTACGCGGCTTGCGGACAGTTGAAGCGGACGGTGGAAATAAGCTCTTAGCTTTTAGCTTTTGGCTCGTAGCTTCAGGACAGACTGCTTCGCATCATGTATAGATGGCCCGCGACTTGGCAAAGCGTGAATTCCTGGAGTAGGCTTTTGCTCCTATGACAATCTGGCGACGTTGTGCTGGCGGGCGATGCGTTCTTGTTTCTTGTGCGGTGGTGTTCCTTTTTGGGTTTGCTTTTGTGAGCGCGGCGATGGCTGGGAACTTCACCCTCGATCAGGTGATGAGCTCGCCATTTCCTTCCAACCTGGTGGCAGCCTCACACAGCGGAAGAATTGCCTGGGTATTTGACGCCAAGGGTACGCGCAATATTTGGGTGGCCGATGCGCCCAACTTTGCGGCGCGACAAGTGACACACTACAGCGGCGACGACGGCCAACCCCTGGTCAGCTTGCGGATCACGGCGGATGGGCGGACGTTGGTTTATGTCCGCGGCAGTGAGACCAACGAAGCCGGGCGCGTCGCCGATCCTACGAGCGCGCTCACGGCTCGCAAGCAGCAGGTTTGGGCGATGGAGGTGGACGGTGACAGTCCCCGGATGCTGGGCGAAATGGGATGCGACGAAGAGGAGTGTGAGGATGTTGAGCTGTCAGCGGACGGACAGTTCGCAGTCTGGGCCACGCGAAAGCAGTTGTGGATTGCGCCGGTCTCAGGCGCTACTCCGGCTCATCAACTCACCGATGTGCGGGGCGACAATTCGAGCCCGAGATGGTCTCCTGACGGGCGGCAGATTGCTTTTGTAAGCGGCCGCGGGGACCACAGCTTTATTGCGGTTTACGATCTGGGGCGGGACCGTGTTCAATACCTTGCGCCTAGCGTCGATCGCGATCGCATGCCTCGCTGGTCATCGGATGGGAAGCGCATTGCCTTCATCCGCATTCCTGGAGTGGAGCAGAAGGTTCCACTGATTCCGGAGCGGGTTATACCCTGGGCGATTTGGGTGGCGGAGGTGGAGAGCGGCAAGGGGAAAGAGATCTGGCACAGCGGGTCCGAGCGCGATGACTCCTATCCCGATTTGACGGCTGACGAATCGTTTTACTTCGGCGGTAACGACAGAGTCTTGTTTGATTCCGAGCAGGATGGCTGGAACCACTTGTATTCCATCTCTGCGGCGGGCGGCTCACCCACTCTGCTTACGCCCGGGCAGTTTGACGTGGAAGATGTTGCGCTCAGTGCGGACCAGAAGTCGGTCCTCTATTCCTCTAACCAGTATTCGTCAAACCAGGACGACATTAACCGACGGCATATCTGGCGGGTTGGTCTGGAGGGAGGAAAGCCGCAGGCGCTCAGCCAGGGCGAGACCATGGAGTGGAGTCCGGTCGAGGCGGGCAATGTTGTGGTGTGCCTGGGTTCGACCGCTACTACGCCTGGGATGCCGTATCGGATCACGGCGAAGGGACGGGAAATGCTCGCGTCCGCGGCGCTGCCCGCGGATTTTCCATCAAAGCAGCTGGTTACTCCCAAACAAGTGACTTTCAAGAGCGAGGATGGGTTTGAGATCCATGGTCAATTGTTTATGCCGGTGGGCCGCACCCAGCCGGGGCCGGCCGTGATTTTCGTGCATGGTGGTCCGCATCGGCAGATGATGCTCGGCTTCCACTACATGTACTACTACCACAACGCTTATGCCATGAATCAATACCTGGCGAGCCGGGGCTACGTTGTGCTTTCGGTGAATTACCGGCTGGGAATCATGTACGGCCGGGCCTTCCGCCAACCTGCAAATACGAACTGGCGTGGCGCTTCTGAATACAAAGACGTGGTTGCAGGGGCCAAGTTCCTGCGGAGTTTGCCGACCGTGGATGCCAAGAAAATCGGGCTCTGGGGCGGATCTTACGGCGGGTTTCTGACCGCGATGGGTCTGGCGCGCAACTCCGACTTATTTGCGGCTGGAGTGGACTTGCATGGAGTGCATGACTGGTCGGTGTTTCTGCCACGTTGGGAAAATCGTCCGGGTGCGCCCGATGCGACGGAGGCGGCAAAACTGGCATTCGAGTCTTCGCCCGATGCTTCGGTCGCCTCGTGGAAATCTCCGGTGCTGCTGATCCAGGGAGATGATGATCGCACTGTTCCGTTTGGACAGACGGTGGATTTGGCGCAACGGCTGCGGGAGAATCATGTGCGGTTCGAAGAACTGATTTTCCCGGATGAGGTTCATGACTTTCTGATGTGGAAGAACTGGGTACGGGCGTATACATCGGCGGTTGACTTCCTAGACCGCACGATCGGAGAAAATCCCGGAGGCAAGCCCTGAGGCCGTGCGACGGTCGAGAGAGCGGATGGTCAGGGCGTGGGTGGAAGGGTGAGCGTGGCGCCGGCTCGGAGGTCCGCACTGGAGTCGGCGTTGTTGGTCTCGGGAGCAAGAGAAGTAAGCGTGGCGGGTTTGGCGATAGGCAGTTGGATTTGAAAAGTGGCCCCGCCTTCCGGACGGTTCTGGCACATAATCCTGCCGTTGTGCTCCTGGATAACCCCGTAACATGCGCTGAGGCCGAGGCCGGTTCCTTGGCCGACGGGCTTGGTGGTGTAGAAGGGATCGAAGACACGATCCGGCTCTACCGCTCCCGGGCCTTCGTCGGAAAACTCCAGCACTACGAAATTGTCCTGGCGCCGGGTGCCGACGGAAAGAAGCCCGCCCTTCTCGGCCATGGCCTGGAGAGCATTGTTGGTGATGTGCAAGCACACCTGCAGGAGCTGATTGGAATCGCCGAGTATGTGGGGAAGGTTGTGAGCCAGGTCAGCATGCACCTGAATGTTGCGGGCACTTAATTGGGGCTGAGACAGTTTGACGGCGGTCTGGGCCAGGGCATTCACGTCCAACAGAGCTTTCTCCGAGGGAGGCTGTTTGGCAAAACTGATCAGGCTGGAAACCAGAGACTTGGTACGGCGCACCTGGTGGCTGATTTTTTCCGCCAATGTGCGTTGTTCTCCGGTGAGAGAAGTTGCAGCCAGCAGGTCGGAATAGCCCAGCATAGCAGTCAGCGGGTTATTCAATTCGTGGGCAGCGCCACCCACGAGCTGGCCGAGTGACGCCAGCTTCTCGGATTGGACCAACTGTGCCTGCAGCCTTCTCAAATTCTGAAATGATTCCTGGGAAGCGTGTAGCAGGCCGAGGAGTTCATGGTCGAGCAGATGCTGCTTGAGAAAGACCATGGCGCCCATCACCATCATGCTGCCTAGAGTGACTGCCATGCGAAAATTGCGGACCCTGGGTGGTACGCTGGTATCAAACAAGGACCAGGCGGTGAGCAGCGGAAGTGAAAAGACGGCGATCATGCCCACGCGGGCAACCCAGACGCCGTGACCGCCGCGGTGGCGAGCCGGTTGTTGTTTAGGGGCGAGGTCAAGACTCAGGACACCGATTCCGGTGACCCAGGCCATGGAGGCGACCAAGGGTACATCATAAAGGCTGCCGGAGTAGTAAATGTTGCGCTCGATCGCCCAGTTGGCAATGTAGGAGCTCAGTGCATAGGTCAGACACGCACCAAACCACTGGGCGTAGATGGTTCTCCACGAGCCCTGGCTGCGCCACCAGAGCACGGCCAGCCCGGCCAGGAAAACCATCTTCTCGGTAAGATAGAGCACATTCAGGCTGTGCTCGTAGGTGGTCTCGTTGGTGTGGGCATATTGCCAGGGGATGACGGCGAACAGATACAGAGACAACCACCAGATCAACAGCAGAGTGAAATCCAGCGATCCCAGACGGGTGGTGCGCTCGTCCTGTTCCACGTGCGGCTGCAGAGCCAGGGCCGCCATCATGGGGACGATGTGAAGAAAGAGGACTATGTCTCCGACGAAGGGATTGGGAACATCCTGCCGCAGGAAAACCTCAAAGTAGGTCCAGAGCAACTGGTAGACCAGCCAAAATGCGATGCCCAACATCATGAGCGCCCAGAACAGCCGGGTTCGGCCGTGGTTGGTTACCACGTTAGGCAGGAGCCAGAGAGTACCAGAAAGAAGAAGGAGGCATTGGGTGATGTCGCTCAGAGCGGTAAGCGTGAAATTCTGGGGCAGAACCAGCGATGCCACGGCCTGGGCGAGGACCAGACCCGAGGCGGCCAGAATCCATATCTTCGAACGGTTCGACATAAACACCCGTCGGCCAATTCTAGACACCCTACCCAACAAAGAAACGTTACTTCCGTAATCACCGCCATGCCACAATAGGTTCGAGTTTCCAAGTTTGGGTTCATGACCGTTTGTCTGTGGTCGGCAAGTTTCGCTTGCTCTTGTAGGTCTATGTCAATAATATCCGTGGGATCGTCACGGTAGCGCGGTCGTACTCGATTGTCATTCCGAGCGCTTCGACATCGATTCTTGTGGAGACAGCGGGCCCCCATCGGCCCCGGTGAAGTACGCCGGGTCGAACGATGGCTGGCGACGGCCCGGGTGTTTCTGGCCATCTCTGCGCTTACGGCCATCCTCATGGATCCGGGCGAAATTCGCCACTCCCTGTGGGCCTACGGATTATTGGCTTTCTACATTGCGCAGGGTGTCATCATCATGCTGCTGCTGAAGTGGCGGCAGGAATCGACGGCATCGTTTCGCCTGCTGGTGCACAGTGCGGACGTGGTCTGGCCGGCGCTGTTCTCGGTTTTCACCACCGGGCAAGGCAGCCCATTTTTCATCTTCTTTATTTTTGTCATGGCCGCAGCCGCCTACCGGTGGGGCCTTTGGGAGACGGTGGGGACGGCAGCAGCGGCAGTCCTGTTGTTGTGGACGGAAAGCTTCGTGTTTCATCTGGGCCTGGTGGACTGGCTCGAGAGGTTGCTTCTGCACCACCATTTGCCACCGCTGCAGGTGGACGTCACGGATTTCCTGCCCAAGCACCTTTTCATGCGTTCGATCTATCTGTTGGTGGTGGGCTGGCTGCTGGGGTATCTGGCCGAGCAACAAAAGCAGATTCGAGCGGAGAAAGCCGTCATTGCGCGCATTCTTGGGAGAGTACGAGTTGAAGCCGGACTTACCGGAACGATGCAGGAAATAGTCAACGAGATGCTGGCCATGTATGGCGCGACCCACGCGCTGGTGGCGTCTCAGGAGAGCAACAGCCACCTGGTGTTTGTGGGTGAGGCACGATCCCGGCACACAGCTCCGAATGCTTTCGAATGGCTGGATCCCTCGCCGACCGACCGTGAGATATATCTTTATGAGTGCCCAGCACAGACCTGTTACGCGTGGCGAAGCAATCGCGACAAAAACGGTTCGTTTACATTCGTGGCGCTGGATGGGGATGGCGTGCGGCTCAAGAGCCTTTCACCGGCATTTCTGGATCGCCTCCATCAACGGCATAGCTTCGACAGCGTGATGACGGTTTCTTTCATTTTCGGGCAGGAATGGTGGGGGCGCTTCTTTCTCCTGGATCCTTCGCTGACCGGCGATATTGAAGAAGAGCTGCGTTTTCTGCAGGAGCTGGTTCGGCAGATCGGGCCGGCGGTTTACAACGTCTATCTGTTGCGCCGTTTGCGGCTGCGGGCCGGGGCGTTGGAACGGGCGCGGTTCGCACGCGAGTTGCACGATGGCGCGGTGCAGTCCCTGATTGCGGTGGAGATGCAAGTGGATGTGCTGCGCCGGCAAGCGGCCAGCAAACCAGGATCGGTGACCGACGAACTGGCCCGAATCCAGGGACTACTCCGCGAGGAAGTTCTCAAGCTGCGGGAGTTGATGCAGCAGATGAAATCGCTTAACGTGGACTCGCGCAAACTGGTAGGCTTTCTGGCAGACACGGTAGAAAGATTCCAGCGGGAAACCGGGATCTCAGCCGGTTTTCACACCGAACTGGAAGAACTGGATATGCCGCAGCAGGTTTGCCGCGAACTGGCGCGAATTGTGCAAGAGGGACTGGTGAACGTCCGCAAGCACAGCGGGGCGCGCCAGGCGCTGGTGCGGCTAGGTTCGAGCAATGGCAGATGGAACCTGGTGATTGAGGATGATGGACGAGGCTTTCCGTTCGCGGGGCGCCTTTCGCATCTGGAGTTGGACAGCCTGGGACGGGGGCCGCTGGTCATTAAGGAACGGGTTCGTTTGATTGCGGGCGAACTCACGATAGAATCAATTCCCGGCCGGGGTTCGCGTCTGGAGATCAGTATCCCGCAGCAGCGGGAAGTCACTTATGGATAACAGAAGACTGCAGCCCATCCGCATTGTGATTGCCGATGACCATCCCATCTTCCGCGATGGCTTACGGCGGCTTCTGGAAGCGGAGCCTGATCTGAAGGTCATCGGCGAAGCGAGTGATGGGTCGGAAGCGGTCAAGCTGGCCCGGCAGCTAAAGCCCGACATTTTGCTGCTGGATTTGGCCATGCCACGCCTTCCAGGACTGGAGGCGCTGCGAGAGCTGAGCTCTGGTTCGGGCTCGAATTCGGTTCGCGTCATCCTGCTTACCGCGGCTGCCGAGAAAAAACAGATTGTCGAGGCACTGCAGCTGGGGGCGCGCGGGGTGGTCTTGAAGGACTCCGCCACCCAGCTTCTTCTGAAGAGCATCCACACCGTCATGGCGGGGGAATACTGGGTGGGGCGGGAAAGCGTTTCCAACCTGGTGCAGTACCTCAGGACTCTGGTGCAGTCCTCCGGGGAGGAGGCGCGGCAGAAGAAGTTCGGCCTTACGCCGAGGGAGTTGGAGATCGTGTCGGCCGTGGTTGCAGGTTACTCGAACAAAGAAATCGCGGAGTACTTCAAAATCAGCGAAGACACAGTGAAGCACCACCTGAGCAATATTTTTGACAAGCTGGGTGTTTCCACACGTTTGGAACTGGCTTTGTTCGCAGTCAATCAGTCATTGCCCTTGAAGACCATCCCCTGAAACCAGATGGCACTTTCGTGCTATTACCTTCCACAACCGGGCTATTGGCAGGCCTGGATGCGTCAGACTACGATGTGAAGACAGAATCAGCATTTTGGGGACATTCCTGGGTGAGCAACCACAGGAGGATTGTGATCCCCGAAAGAGTGGGAAGCGCGAATGCGCAAAGGAGGGAGCCCGTGGCAAGGTTCTTACAACAGCTTTGGTCCGATGAACGAGGCCAGGACATCGCCGAGTATGCGGTAATGCTGGCGGTCATTCTGGTGATCGTTGTAGGCACGATCCGGCTCATCGGTTCGAACGCCAACAACGTGTTTTCGTCAGTGGGAAGCGCAATTCAGTAGCGCGAAGAACGAGTTGATTGACAACCGCGTTTAGTCTCCGAAACCGCAGTCATTCCTGTTTTTGCTCCCCTCTCTCCTTTTCTTTGCCAGATGCAAGAGCAACCACGCCTGCGTGTCCCCGGAAGTTACCGGACGTTACCGGACGGGCGAGGTCAGGGCGACGTTGTCGGGGGTATTGCCGGATAGCCGTGTCAGGTAAGGGAAGAAGGGCGTAACCTCGAACGGCATCTTTTCCCGGGCAGAGATGGGGGCCACTGGCTTGGTCTTCACCATCTCGATGCGGTTACTCCACGGGTCCAACTTAATGCGTCCCCCCAGAGGCAGCGCCGTGATCTGATCGGTACGGCGCATCTCCAGTTGAGGAGCAGAGTTGAGCAAGGCGGACATGCGGACGGCTGCGCCCTTGGCCAATGGGTTGCCGACATGGGGCCGAATCAGATTCTTGAGCTCAGGGGCGCGCGCTTGCAGCGCTCTCAGAAACAGTCCGGCATTAGACAGTTGGTCTTTGTAGGGTGAGTGGGCGAGCAACTCCACCGCCTTGGTGTCGGCGGCCTCTTCGTCAGCGGGACTGCGGGCGAAATTCAAGCGCTGAAACGTCTTTTCGTCGGGAAAAAACAGGCGGTCGTTGAACGCCAACTCCGTATCCAAGCGATGGCCCAGCGCGATGTGACTGAGTTCGTGGGCCATGACCATGGCCAGGGCCGCTTCGTCGGGGAGCACGTCCAGCAGGCCACGGCTGACGACGATGGTATGTCCGATGGTGAAGGACTCCAGTGGGGTGGTCAGCAGCACACGGACGCGGACCTCGGGTTGAATTTCGAGATTGTTGGTAACCACCAGATTGTTGACGACGGTTTGCAGAACCTGATCAACCTCGCCGGGGGGCGCGATCAGGCCTGCTTTCTGCAGGCGCTCGGCGGCATTGTCCTCGGCCTGCCGCTCCCAGATGCGCTGACTCTCGAGCGGAGAGGGATCCTGTGCCGAATCACTCTGATCGCGGACGGTCTGGGGCGCGTCCACCAGAATCTCAGCAAATTCGCCGTTGTGAACCAAGTGCTGCAGGTCATAACCCCACAGGCGGGTCTGCGCCTTGAAGTAAAGATTCTGGGACATCTGGGTATTCGGACCGGACTCTTCGCTATAGATGTAGGCGGGTAGCCAGATGCCGGGGCGCAGGTTCAGGCGCCAGCTATCAAAGTGCAGGTAGAAACGGTTCAGCGGGGGAGGAGTGTAGGTGCCATTGAAGCGAACGATATTGTAATCCTGGTCCTCGACCCAGATTCTTCCCACGAACCGGCCGTTTCCAGAGTGCTTCTTGGGCTGGACGTCGATCACAAGACATCGGACCTCACCAAGAAATTCGCGGCGCACGAAGGTGAAGCTGTAGTACTTGCGCTGGAAGTCGTCATCCAGCACTACCATCTGGGCAAAACCCAGGGGCAAGAACCGGGTGTCGTAGATTCGGCTCAGGCTGGAGAGGACACGATGGGCGAAACCGGGCTGGCGCATGAAGGAACGGTCCTGGGTGCCATCGGCCCTATCGAGGCGACCGAAAAAATACTGATCGCTAACCGGCACGGCGCCCATCTCCGGATCACTCTTCAGATTTTGAATATAGGTTTCAACCAGGGGGTGGAGATGGCCCATTTGTTCGAGGAAGAAATGCTCCTGGTCCACGACCCGGTCAACGACCTGATCGAATGACGGGCGCGAGCCCAGCGGCACGCTTAGCTGGGTGGAAGCAGGTGTGGATTTTTGCCCGGGCATCGGCGAGAGCACGGCGGTGGGATTCGTCCCCTGGCTGAGGGCCGACGTTGAAAGACCGATAAGTGCAAAACACGAGAGCAGGGCAGTCTTTAGATTACTCATAAGACCCTTTCACAAAACTTGTTGCTCAGGCCAGCTGAAACAGGATATGGAGCATGGCGGTTGAATCCGCGGGTTGACCATCCCGCATTGCCGGCTTGAAACGAATCTGTTGGGCAGCATTGATGGCTGCGTCATCCAAACCGTGGCCTAGACCCTGGACCACCCGCAAGACGCGGAGCTTGCCCGAAGACTCGAAGACTACCTCCAGCAGAACCTCGCCTTCGATGCGCAGCTTTCTGGCTTCGTCGGTGTAGGCCGGAATGGGTTTTGACGTAATTTCAGCGGGCACCTGTCCAGGAGCAACGGCCGCCGCCTTAGGCTGCACCGGCGTTTTAGCCACGGGTTCGGTATCACCGAACCCGCTTGGGCGCACGGCGCCGCGCGCAGAACGAAAGCTGTTGTCGGTGATGGCCACGCCGTTACCGAAACCTGCGCTTGCAACCACACCGCGGGCACCCCGTTCTCCTCCGGTTCCGTTGCCGTAGCCGGGGCCTGAGGGCAGATCAAAAGACCCTTTCTGTGCGATGTTCACTGGTTTGTTGTTGTCGTCCCGTGCGGGCACACCATTGGGATCGCCGAAGCCTCCGGTCTGAACCTGTTGCGGCGTGCGCGCAACCGTGGGAGGCATTGAGCTGCCGGTGGAGAAAACATTGGTTTTCACCGGTGGTCGAGGAATTACTGGCGCAACCGGCGGCAGTCGCAGGGGTGAGATGGAGGCAATTTCAATCTTGGGCGGCGCCGGCGGATCCTTCTGCACCTTGGGTCTGACCCCAGCGGGGATGCGCAATGCCTTTGATGGCGGCGTTTCCAGGTGGGCTGCGACGGGCGGCTGGACCAGGCGCACTGGTGCAGGCTCATGATTTACAGGCAGCGGCGTGCTTACCAGCCGGATGAAATGGTAGTCGTGGATGGGAGGGGTTAGCACTTCCGGGTGTAGGACTCCCACCCAGGCCAGAACCAGCAGGGCGAAGCTCTGCGTGCCCATGCTGAACACAAACTCCTTCCACGGAGGCCGCCTCTGGGGAAGCATGGAGAACAAGCTGCAGTCGGAGGCCAACATCATACTGGTCTGATTTTCAGCTAGTTTGGATAGCTGCTTTCTTTCCATCAAAATGGTGCGCCGAAGGGCGGTCAAACCTAGCCTCCATGGGGGAACGCAGGAGAGGGCACGGAGGCAACCTTCACTTCCGGCCCCATAAAGAGCACGAATGAGACCACTTTCCGGGGGCAAAACCGAAGCAAGCGGTTTATTTCGCAATTACTTGGCTTTAGGACGCCGGACATTGCCAAAACCCGGGCTGCGAAGGGCAAAGATTTGCATACTGGTGGGTAGAGATAGTCCCGTTTTGGGAACCAAATGCGGAATCGGTCCGGAGCCGGCTGGTGTTGACGGCAGCAACTTTGGCTGGCTAGCAGCGCACGATCTTAGGGCTTTGGATGCCTCGGGTAGCGTTGCGGGTGTCGACCACGAGTTGGGACTCGCGCACAATGCGGGCGAAGTCGTAGTCGGAGTGATCGGTTACGATCAACACGCAATCGTACTGGGAAAGATTTTCGAGCGGGGCACACTTCATCTGCAGGTCGTACTTCCGTCCCTTGCCGATGACGGGGAAGTAGGGGTCGTTGTAGCTGACGAGGGTGCCTTCCTTCTGCAGCAGTTCAATGATGGTCAGGGCGGGAGACTCGCGCAGGTCGTCAATGTCCTTTTTGTAGGCTACTCCCAGGATCAGCACGCGGGCGCCGTTCAAAGCCTTCTTGTGCTGGTTCAGCGCGCCCGCCACTGAGGCCAGCACGTGATACGGCATGGAGATGTTGATCTCGCCCGCCAGTTCGATGAAGCGGGTGCGGAAATCCCATTCCTTGGCCTTCCACGAAAGGTAGAAGGGATCGACGGGAATGCAGTGTCCGCCCAGCCCCGGTCCTGGGTAGAAAGGTTGGAACCCGAAGGGCTTGGTAGAGGCCGCTTCGATCACTTCCCAAATATCAATCCCCATGCGCAGCGACAAGAGCTTGAGCTCGTTGACCAGGGCGATATTCACGCAGCGGTAAATGTTCTCCAGCAGCTTGGTCATTTCCGCTACCGCGGGCGAAGAGACAGGCACGACGCGATTGAAGATTGCACTGTACAAAGCACCCGCGAGTTCGGAGGCCTGGGAATCGAGGCCTCCAACTACCTTGGGAATGTCGCGCCGGGCTACCGTCTGGTTGCCTGGATCTTCGCGCTCGGGAGAGAACGCGACATAGAAGTCCTGTCCGCTGGACTTGCCGTTGCGCGCCGCCTTGAGACCGTGCTGGTTTCCTTTTTCGAGGATGGGGATGAGCACTTCTTCCGTGGTGCCAGGATAAGTCGTGCTCTCTAGAATTACCAACTGGCCGGCCCGAAGATAGGGCGCAAAGGCCTTGGCTGTGTCGGTGATGTAGCTGAGATCGGGTTCGTGGTATTCGTTCAAAGGAGTGGGGACGCAGATGATAATGGCGTCCATCTGGGTCACGCGGGAGTAGTCGGCGGTGGCCTCAAATCCGCGCGCCCGGGCTTCCAGAATCTCGGTGGCCGCAATGCGATAGATATAGGATCCACCCTGGGCCAGGGTGGACACTTTGCGCTGGTCGATATCGAACCCGGTTACCGGGAACTTCTGCTCGGTATAAAGCAGCGCCAGGGGCAGGCCCACATAGCCCAGCCCGATTACCGCAACTCGCGCCTGGCGCAGGTCAATCTTGCTCTTCAGCTCAGAAAAAAGCGTGGCCGGTATGGAGTTGGTGGTCATAATTAAAGAGTGCTGGTTGCGTTCAGATTTTAGCACGCGTGCGGGACGGTCCCGGTGGCGCAGGTTACTTAGGTTACGCGAAAAAAGCCGGCCACGGATTTACGCGGATCAACACGGATAAATCACAAGAAAGTATCCTGAAATCCGTGGCCCGCTTAACGCGGGTTACTGCGGTTACCGCTTACCACGGAAGCACTGGGGCACGGAGAAAATCACTGTTTACCAAGTAACCGCCGAGTATGCGGGTGGCCAGAAAGATAATTGACGGCTCCTCGGGTACCAGCTAGGATGACCCAAAATAGGTGCAGGACGTCTGGAGAGAGGGGTGTGTCTGTGCTCCGCGGCATCCTATGCTGGGTGATGATTGCGGTTGTGCCGGGGTCGCTACTAGCGGCAGATTCGGGCGCTGCCATGCTGTATGCGAAGGGCACGGCCTGGATCAATGGGACGACGGTGCCGCGCTCTTCTGCCATTTTTCCTGGAGATTTGGTGCAGACTCAATCCGATTCGGTGGCGCACATCGTTGCTTCTGGGTCCAGCGTAATCGTGTTGCCCGGTTCACTGGTGAAGTTCGATGGCGAAGTAATTTCGGTGGAACATGGAGGCGTTGCGGTGGCGACGTCCCAGAAGTTGACCACTCGCGCCGGAGAGGTCACCGTGACTCCTGCGTCCGGCTTGTGGACGCAGTTTGAAGTGACGGATGCGAACGGAAGCGTGCAGATCGTTGCACGGAAGGGTGATGTGAGCGTCAGCGATGGGTCGGAAACTTCCACCCTGCAGGAGGGACAGCAGACCACCGTCGATGAAATGCAGAAGAAAAAGAAGAAGAAAAGAGCGGCGGGCGCTGTTCCAGCCGGGGCGGGCGCTCTGCTCGATTCGCCGGTCGCCATCTGGCTCGGGGCGGGAGCGGTCGGAGGACTGGTGACCTGGGTGCTGCTGCAAGGAGATGACCCTGCCAGTCCAAGCTATTTGCCGTAGTGAACTTGCGGCGGATGATTCTTCATTCGATTCGGAGTATCGGTTGTTGACACTACCCGTTTCTTTTCCCCTGTGCTGGATTTCTTGACTAGGCTCGAATGCGCCTCTTCGCAGAGGCGCCTGGAGGGTTGGATGCGAAGCCGTTACCTGCTGCTCACTGTGCTGCTGCCGATTCTGCTGTGGCTGGGGTGCGGCGGGGGTTCGACGCCTCCGCCACCGCCGGTGGTGGTGACCGTTTTTGCCTCCGCAGTCACGGTTGCGGCGGGTGGCACGGCTTCGTTCACCGCCTCCGTCACTGGGACCAGCAATCACAACGTAACTTGGCAAGTGAACGGCACCAATAGCGGGAATGCCACGGTCGGCACGATTGACGTCAACGGGCAATATACCGCACCGCTGGTGATACCGACTCCCGCAACGGTCACCGTGACTGCAGTGTCGCAAGCTAACGCGGCCAAGACTGCGTCGGCGGGGATTACGGTCACACTTGTGATCTCGCCTCTTGCCGCGGCGCTGAACGTCAGTGATGCTGTATGCATAGCGACTCAGCCGTTCACGACTGTGGGCCAAGGCAGTGCTGTTATCGACTGGTCGGTAAATGGCACACCGGGGGGCGATCCGATTTTTGGCACGATCGACGCCTCCGGTCAATACACGTCCCCCTTGGCTATTCCTGATCCCCCTAGTTTCAACGTAACGGCGACATCGCAAGCTGATTCGACGGTGACAGCGAGCGCCGGTGTCAGCATTTCCGCTGGGGGACCTGGCGTTAACGAGGCGTTCCAAGGCGTACCCATCAAGCTGGGTACATCGGGTGGAAATGATCTGGACCAGACATCACAATTCTGTTGCTCGGGAACATTGGGCGCGTTGGTTACCCGGAATGGGACCAACTTTATTCTCAGCAACAATCACGTTCTGGCGCGTAGCGGCCACGCCGCTGTGGGAGAAAACATCAGCCAGCCTGGCCTGGTGGACACCAACTGTACAACTGCCACGCACGTAGCTGACTTTACTCAAGCGGTCACGCTGAATCAGGGCGGAACCTCGGCTGCCGACGCAGCGCTGGCGCAGGTTGTATCGGGACAGGTGGATCCCACCGGAGCCATTTTACAGCTTGGCACGATCAGTTGCGGCTTGGCCCAGCCCGCGCCACCGGCCAGTACAACTGAAGTCCCGACGATAGGTCTGTTTGTTGCCAAGAGTGGCCGCACTTCCGGCTTGACCTGCGGGACGATTGCCGCAACCAACGTGATGGTCCAGGTTCAATATGAGAACTCATGTGGCTCGAACTCGACTTTTCTCGTCACCTACAACAACCAAGTTGAGATCGACAGCACGACATTCAGCGCTCCTGGGGATTCCGGATCGCTGATCGTGGATGCAACCACCGCAGAGCCGGTAGCTTTGCTTTTTGCCGGCGACCCCAGTTCCACCATCGCCAACCCGATTCAGGCTGTGCTTGCGGCCTTGCCGGATACGGCGAAACCGCCAAACATCCCCACATTTGTGGGTGGGGCCACCCACACCGTTTCTGCCTGCACGGGCACGTTCAACGCGAACGCGCAGCAACTGGCTGCGGCATCGGCTTCACGGCCGAGGGAGGAAGATTTTGCACGCGCGGTCAGTGCCAAGGAGAACCACGCAGTTGCCCTGATGTCTGATCCGGCCGTGATTGGAGTCGGAGTGGGAGCAGGGGATGCTCCGGGCGAGGCGGCCATTATCGTGTTCGTGGACCGGGACAAGCCGCAACCGCCGATCCCCGCGACTTTGGATGGGGTGAAGACCAGAGTGAAGAGCGTGGGGCGTTTCAAGGCATTCGAGGGGCCGGTCTGTCCGTCGAAAAGTGACATGCTCCGCGAGCGGATTTCTCTACACTGAAACTTCGGGGGCGTTCTCGTGGCGGTGGGCCGGCTTGTGTCGAGACAAGCCAAACCGAGGCTCCATCGCAGCCACAATGCACAGCACGTAGAACAGGGCTGCGTTGGCGGGAATCTGCAGGTTGAAGTCGACGAAACTGTGCACCAGGATCCCGGTTGCGCCCAGTATGGCGGCCAACGCGACTGCGCCATTGATGTCAGAATGCCAATTTCGGATCTTTCTTAGGGCGCGGGAATACAAGACCACCACAAACCAGAGCATGGTAAGAAATCCCAGCGCTCCCATCTCGACCAGCAACTGCAGGTAGTCGTTGTGAGCTTCGTTCACAAAGAAGTGAGTGTAGAAACTGCGGTATTGGGGATAGATGTCGGGAAATACGCCCAGGCCCCATCCCAGCACTGGCTTGTGGGCAGCCATCTTCAGCGCATCTCGATCGATGTTCAGGCGCATGCCTCCGGACATCTCCACATGGGCTTCGGCGCGAATGGTGGCCATCCGCCGGGTTAGTTCGCCCCCGCCGAGCCAGGCCAGCAATCCGATCACAAGCCCCAGAAAAATTCCCAATACAACGGTAGTTTTGCCGCGGGCTTGCTTCTTGAACAGGATGGCGACCAGAACCGCCATCTGAACGGCGAAGGCTGCCATGCCGCCGCGGGATCCGGATAGGAGAATCGTGCTGGCCATCACTGCGGCGGCCAGGGCCGCCATGGTTCTCCGTGGGCCCCAGGCGTAACGGGTAAGAGAGAAAACCAGCGGAATCGGGACCAGCATTTCCATTAGGCCGGCGTAGTGGTTGTGGTTCAGGTAGGGACCATAGATCCATCCGCCCTGAACAGGAGCCCTGATCCAGTAGAGTTTGCCATTGGAAGCGACGTTCTGAATGATGGCAAACAGCGCTAGCGCGAAACCATAGGCGGAAAGCGAAATCACCAGATGCTTGACTTGGGCAGTTCTGTGCAGGCACTGCACCACCAGAAAGCAAAGGAGGCCGTAGGCGCAATACAGCATAGCGCCGGAAGACGTCCGGTAGCGATATGCGGTGAGGCCTGCGGCGAGTTGGAGGCCTATCAAACCGGCAAAAATCAGCATGGGCGGAAATAGTGGATTACCAGTCGTGCGAAGCTCAGCGGAGATGACCTGCCGGATAGCCCACAATATGAAGAGAAGTGCGGCGCCTATTTCGAGCATGAAGGTCGACCAGGATGCAGCGACGCTATAAGCGAGCGGGCCGAACAGCAAGAGGCCAAGAATGGAGTAGAGAATCACGGAGTCCAGAACCGAGCGATGAGGTCGCCTGCCCTCGACTACATCCAGGTTGGGCGGAATTGGCAGTGGAGACGTCATTGCTTGGTCCGGTTAGGTTGGGTTTGCACCAGACGGATACCGTCGATCCAAAGCCGGCCGCGAATAGGACTTCCAGCCGGGCTGCGCCGCAGGCGCAGCAGCAGCAGTTTCGCATCAGGTGCGGTGATGAAACTTCCACTTGCCAGCTTCCAGAAGCCGGCGTTCTTAAGGTCCTCACTGGTGAAGTATGTCGCCCCACTGTAGAAGTCCTGAACAGAGAATTGCGGTCCACCGGAGCCCTGCATGTCCTCGGCCTTGAAATAGGCTGAGAATTCGTAGCTTGCATTGGGCTGGACCGGGATCAGTTGCTGGATGCCGGCATCTTCGATTCCCGGGCTGTCAAAAACAACGGAGAGAGAACGGGATCCGAAATGGGGTTGAGTTGGGTCCAAGGCTAGAGAAACGTCCGCGGACTTGTGGTAGAGCCAGTCGAATCCGCCGTTGAGAACGGGAAGACTGAAATCGCCGTTGATGACCAGGTTCTCCGGCGACGGTTGGTAGGCGGAGAGCCCGGCCATATTGGCCGCCTGCTGCCAGACCAGGCGGGCCTGGCCAATCTCGCGCTGGTCGATCAAGTAGCGGATGTAGTCGAATATGCGGCGTGCTTCCAGTGGCTGCCGCAACTGCGCCAGCTGGGCCCAGACTTTGGCGGCGCCGGTGGTGTCTTTCTTCAGCATCAGAATGTCGAGGAGGGCGAAATACACTTGGGTATCGGGCGGGAGTACCTGGGTGAGAATCGTGTTCAAGCTGGGGTCAATTCGCAAGCAACGCTGCAAGGCGAGCGACGCCAGCGAAAGGTCACTTTCCAGGACCACATGGAATTCTCGCAGTGCTTTGTCGGTGTCGCCCTGGATCAAATAGAAATTGGCCGCTTCCCAGGCAACATCGGGGGTTCTGGGATCGGCGACGATGGCGTGCTCCAGGGATTCCCGCTGTCCTTCGGGGTTGCTGAGTAGCCGGTACGCGGATGCCAAATCCAACCAGTAGTGTGCCTGGTGTGGATTCAAGGCAACGGCCGCCTTATAGTATTCCACCGCTGCTTCGGGAGACTGCTCCACCAGCAGGAAGTGCTGTCCGAGGCGATATCGAAGATTCGCGTTTCCAGGTTGCAGCTTGACGGCCGTCTTCAAGCTCGCCAAATCAGTCAGGTCGGAGAAGTGGGCGGCCAGGAATTCCCTGGTGGCAAAGCCCATATACAGAGCGGTCAAGGACAGGGATGCCAGCAACAAGCAAATTTTCCTGGCAGAGCTCTGAAGCAGTATTTGCATGCCAATGGCTAAGCGCTACTCGAGGTGGCCTTGGAGACCGACTCCTCTCCGTCGGGCAACTGGTCCTCCTGGTAATACCGGTGGCCGTATTTTCCCTGATATTCGTAGTAGTAGTAATAGTCCGGAGAGCTGAGATCGACCGCATTCAGCAAAACGCCCGCTACCCGGGCGTTGACCTGACTGAGGAGTTCACGTGAGCGCCGCAGGGCTTGCTTGGTGGTCTGCCCGGCGCGAATTACCAACACGACCGCGTCTGCCCGGGTGGACATGACGACAGCATCGGTGACGGAAAGGGTAGGAGGTGTGTCCACTACGATGTGGTCGTATTGTTCACGCAGCTCCGCCAGAACGTCCTTCATATTGGAGGAAGCGAGCAGTTCCGCCGGATTGGGCGGCGGAGTTCCGGCAGGAAGCACGAAGAGCGTGGGCAAAATGGTCGAGCGAACGATTGCCTGCTGGAGGGTAGTGTTCCCGGTTAGTACGTTGCTGAGTCCGGTTCTTGGGCCCATGCCGAGCGTTTTGTGAATACTGGGCCGGCGCAGGTCGGCATCAATCAACAAAACGCGGGTGCCCTTTTGTGCCAGCACGATGGCGCAGTTGATGCTGGTGGTGGTCTTGCCCTCCTGGGGAAGCGCACTGGTGACCAGTATCACTTTCGGGGGCGCTCCCAGCGAGGTGAGCAGCAGGGAAGTGCGCAGGGCGCGGTAGGACTCCGCCATTTGTGACTGGGGACGGACCTGGGTTACCAACTCCACTACTTCCTTGGAGGAAGCGACCGAAAGCCGCGGCCGGCCGCTGCTGTCCGTGCTGTGCCGGGAGCCGAGGGGAATCATGCCCAGTGAGGGCAGGGCGGAGATAGCCTGCGCCTGTTCCGGCGTCCGTACGGTGTTATCGATGCCTTCGAGCAAGAAGGCCAGACCGATGCCTGAGGTCAGGCCCAGCGCCAGAGCGAACGAAAGATTCCGCGGAATGTTCGGTTCGGAAGGTTCAGTGGGGACACGAGCCAGATCGACGGGACGGATATTGTTCGATCGCAGGCCGGCAGTGACTCCCGCCTCTTTCAATTTTTCCAGCAGACCCTCGTAGAGGGTTCGATTGGACTCGACATCGCGTTTTAA
>JBGQBN010000079.1:0-13647 GCA_041494805.1 Terriglobia bacterium
CACGACTTCCACAGGCTGCGGAAAAACGTCGATCCGGATGGGTTTTGGGAAGGGCACGACTTTCGAGTCGTGCCGTAAGTCGCTGAAAACAGGTTCGGCTTTAGCCGCTGCGGTGCGCTGTTTTATCCTGCCGCGGCATTTTTCCGCACCCACTTCCAGTTCGTGCCGTCAAGTCGTCCCGAATCTCTCCGCGCTTTAGCGCCCGAGGTTAGCAGAGCCTGCCACCCTCCCCCAGCCTGCACCATGCATGACTGCAGATGCTGGGTTCGCTGCCACCTCCGATTGGCGACATACTTCTGCGCGAACGGCGAGTGGTCCAGGTTGGGGGGGTAAGAGTCAGGATTCAAGACAACTGGGGTGGGCCCTTGATAAGAGCAAAGGCCACCCGCCCTTCGATTCTCCACGGCGCGGAAGAAAGAGGGGCCGCTCTTCAGCCGAAGCCGGAGGAATCATCCAGCTAAATTCTACTCCACCCGAAGCAGCCCCCAAATGAACCGCCGCTGGCCCGCAAGGTGAACTGCGCGCTATAATCGCTGACCCGAGGGGGATACATGATCAACATAGTCGCGCAGTTGAGGTCTGAGCGTAAGCGTGTAGCGCAGCAGTTAGGCCGGTTGGATGCCGCTCTGTCCGCGCTGTCAGGCGCAAGGTTGGGCGGAAACAGTCTAAGGCCGCATCGCAGGCGAAAGATGTCAGCCCAGGCACGCAAGAGGATCGCGGCAGCTCAGCGTGCGAGGTGGGCTGTCTGGAAAGCGAAGCAGAGTAAGGCAGCTTAAGCAGGCGGAACGCCCACTTTTAGCTGATGGAAGATCGGGGGCTACGCAATCCAGCGGGCGCAAAACTGTTTCAATGTCGAAGTTTATGCGGCGTGGCCGAGTATTCGCGGCTAGTCGCGGCCCGTTCCATCATCCCCCACAATTCCTGTTTGATTTGCAAGAGACGGCTCTGCCGCGAGACGTGAGCTGATTTGTCCTCTTGCGTACGCACGTTCCGGCCCGGATAGTGCGCATCCGTCTCCCGCAGATCGTGTATTTCCTGCTTCAGGCTGGCAAGCTGTTCCGAGATTAGCTGGGTATCCATCACGGCTTCCATCATACGCTCTCGGCGACGCTTCTGTTCCAAGAAGGTCGCCCCGCAGCAGGCGAGCCGCGCCTCCTCAACGCAGATACGCGTCCAACAGAACTACCAGCGTTCTTAATGAGGGACGCGAGGCGCTGCGGGGAGAAGCCTGCGACGATTGCCCATAATATTCAAACTGCCCCACTACCTAGCTTCCCGTCTTCTTTACGCGCCCCCGGAACTTTGTTATAAACCGAACATCGAACATCCTTTGGCTGAGGGCTTTCCCGCACTGAACACGGCTGCCAAGACTTCCGCGTACTTCCCTGTTCCTGCCCACGAGCAGCAGGACGCGGTTTTTGGCCAGGCCTTTGCAGTGCTTCGGAAAGCCATCGCGGACCATGTTTTCCCGGCGGCCTCCGTGGCTGTCACCCATCAAGGGAAGCTGGTCGCGTTGCGAGCTTTTGGACGCTTCACCTACGAACCAGATTCTTCCGAGGCAACCACCGCCAGCATCTTTGATATCGCTTCCCTGTCCAAAGTCGTGGCCACCACCGGCATGGCCATGGTGCTCTACGAGCGCGGCCTGCTCGACCTGGAGATGCCGGTGGCCGCTGTCGTCCCGGAGTTCACCGCGCCGGAGTTTGCCGCAAATGACCCGCGCCGCCGCGAAGTGACCTTGCAAATGCTGCTGGCACACGCCTCAGGGTTGCCGGCCTACGAGAAACTGTTTTCGCGCGCCCCGACCAGAGACGACCTTCTGCACGCGGCATTTGCCACCCCACTGACTGCCAATCCCGGCGCCCGGGCCGAGTACAGCGATATCGGCTTCATAATTCTGGGAGCGGCCCTCGAGCGCATCGCCGACGAACCTCTCGACCTTTTCTGCCAGCGCGAAATCTTCGGCCCCTTGGGCATGGCCCACACCACTTTTAATCCACACCTAGCGTGGCGCCCGTCCATTCCGCCCACGGCAGATGACCAATCGTTCCGCGCCCGCATCATTCAAGGAGAGGTTCAAGATGAAAACGCCAGCGTGCTGGGCGGCGTAGCCGGACATGCGGGTGTGTTTGCCACCGCCGCTGACCTCGCCAACTTGGCAAACACCCTGCTGAACGGCGGACGCCCCATTCTGCGCCCCGAGACTCTGGCCCTGTTCACCCACCGGGAACCGGCGCCACCAGGCACCTCTCACGCCCTGGGCTGGGACACGCCTTCCCCACCCTCACAATCGGGCAAATATTTCTCCCCGGAATCTTATGGACACCTCGGCTACACGGGAACCTCGTTGTGGATCGACCCCACACGGCAGCTTTCGGTAACCTTGCTCACCAACCGGACATGGCCCGACTGCAAGAATCAGGCAATCAAAGAAGTGCGGCCCCAGTTTCACGACGCCGTCATCGAAGCCCTGGAGGCAAGTCATTGAGTCGTCCCGCAGCAAAAGCACCCGAGGCACTGGGCCGGCTGGCCAGCGAGCAGTCGAATCCCGCGGCAGCAGACCTGGACCTGAAATCGTCGCTCGAAATCGCCAGCATCATCAACGCCGAAGACGCCAAGGTCGCAGCCGCAGTCAAGCCCGCCCTACCCCAAATCGGCCGCGCCATCGACCTGATCGCCAACGCGCTGAAGCAAGGCGGACGCCTCATCTACGTAGGCACCGGCACCAGCGGCCGCATCGCAGCCCTCGACGCCGCCGAATGTCCACCCACCTTCAATACTGATCCGAAGACCGTCCAGTTCGTAATCGCCGGTGGCCCCAAAGCCCTGGCCGCCGCGGTAGAAGCCAGCGAAGATTCCCGCAAACTTGGCGAGCGAGAAATCGCGAAGAAGAAGCCCGGCAAGAAAGACGTGGTAGTGGGAATCTCAGCCAGTGGCCGAACTCCGTTCACGGTCGCCGCAGTCCAGTACGCACGCCGTCACGGCGCCGAAACAATTGCCGTCACCTGCAACCGCCATTCCGCACTGGAGAAAGCAGCCGGCCTCGCCATCGTCACTGAAGTCGGCCCGGAGGCGATCTCCGGATCCAGCCGCATGAAAGCCGGCACCGCGCAGAAAATGGTGCTCAACCTGCTTTCGACAGGAGCCATGACCCGCCTGGGATACGTCTACGGCAACCTGATGGTGAACGTCCATCTGAAAAACGAAAAGCTCGTGGAACGTGGAGTCGGCATTCTGCAGCGCGCCGCAGGAGTGAGCCGCGCAGCAGCCCAGCGCGCCCTGAAGTCAGCGGGAAACAGCGTCCCGACGGCACTAGTAATGCTGCAAGCCGGCGTGGGCCGGGTGGAAGCCAACCGCGCGCTGAAGGCAGCCGGCGGACACGTGCGACGAGCCATTACAGCAGCCCGCAGTTTGTAGCGTGTGGGCCCGGGATCTGACCCGGGCCTGCGCGGGTCGAAGACCCGTGCCCACACAGGCAAGACATCGACATCCGCCAGGCCGTGCCCTCCCGATTAACAAATCCCTCCCGTCCACAGCCCCTGTTCCCGCTAGAATAGAACCGCGCCACGGATTGGCAGGATTTGTGGGGCTCATCGCGCTTCGTGCTGAAACAGAAAACGGCGTCGATATGGATAAATTCATAATCCGCGGCGGCAATCCGCTGCTGGGAACAGTGCGCATCAGCGGCGCCAAGAACGCCGCCCTGCCCGCCATGGCCGCCGCTTTGCTCACCGAAGAACCAGTCATCCTGGAAAACATTCCCCAGGTGCGCGACATCGAGACCACGCGCAAGCTGCTGGCCGCGATGGGCGCCGAAGTCGAGCTCGGCTTCGGACGCGCCCAACATCGCACCACCCTCTGCTGCCGCAACCTGGCTTCCCCCGAGGCGTCGTATGAACTAGTGAAGACCATGCGCGCCTCCACTCTCGTCCTCGGCCCGCTGGTAGCCCGCTGCGGTCGCGCCCGCGTCTCTCTACCAGGCGGCTGCGCGATCGGAGCGCGGCCAGTCGACCTTCACATTAAGGGGCTGGAGCGGTTGGGTGCGAAGATTACGCAGGACCACGGCTACATTGAAGCCAGCGCAGAACGTTTAAAGGGCGCGGAGATTATTTTTGACAAGATCACTGTAACCGGCACTGAGGATCTGCTCATGGCGGCCACGTTGGCTGATGGCGAGACCATCATGCGGAATTGTGCACGCGAACCCGAGGTCGCGGACCTGGCTGACCTGCTGAACAAGATGGGGGCGCGGATTGAGGGCGCCGGTACCGCAACCATTCGCGTCCAAGGTGTCAGCAAGCTGCATGGGGCCAGGCATCGGATTATTCCTGACCGCATTGAGGCAGCAACGTTCATCATCGCCGGCGCATTGACTGGGGGAGATATCAACGTCGCGGGCTGCGAGCCGCGACACCTGGACGCTTTGTTCCAGAAGCTGGGTGAAGTGGGAGTGAAAACAAAGTCCACGACCGACTCGGTTCGCGTGATGGGCGATTTACCCCTCAAGGCGGCCGACATGGCTACCGAGGAGTATCCCGGCTTCCCTACCGATATGCAGGCGCAGTACATGGTGCTGGCTACGCAGGCAGAGGGGACTTCCACCATTACCGAAAACATTTTCGAGAACCGGTTCATGCATGCGCAGGAACTGGTGCGCATGGGCGCGAACATCAAGATCGAGGGGCGTCGAGCGGTGGTGCACGGCAAGACTCCGTTGAGCGCCGCGGCGGTGCTGGCTTCCGACCTGCGGGCTTCGGCTTCGCTGGTGCTGGCGGCGCTGGTGGCGGATGGTGAGACCATCATTGACCGCGTGTATCACATTGACCGCGGTTACGAGAACATTGAGGAAAAGTTAAAGGGAGTGGGCGCGCAGATCCGGCGGATGGGAGAAATTTTGCCTAAGCGGCACGGCGCCGGCGGTTAGAGCGTAGCTCAGTTCAGGTCGCCGAGCTTCGCTCGGTGGACCCTTCGGCTTCGCTCAGGGCAGGCAGCCGAGGCGGCTGTCCCTACGTGAGTTCGATTCATCTCCTGGATCCAGTGAATGTCACGGTTCTCACCAGCTTCATTTCCTCTCTCAGCTTGCGCACCCGTTGACTGAAGGCGCGTGCATTGCTACTCAGCGTTTCCACCGCAAAGTGAGTCGCGCGAGGGAATTTTTCCTTGCCCCGAAGTACGCCCTTGCGGAGATTCTCCGCCCCATCGGCATGGATCGGATTCTCCACCTGGAAGAGAACGTACACGCCGCGTTTTTGCGGAACCCGGGCAATTTCCGGTTCGCTGAAGGGATGCAGTTCGTGGATAGGCATTGCACGCATGATATATCACGCTTTCGCGAAAGAGAAAGTTGACATCCCGGAGCGCGACGGCTAGCATCCCGCCCAGTCGCATACAAGCCAAAAACTAATCAAGGAGGCGCAAAGTGAACCCTGCTACCCGGCTGCGCTATCTCCGCGTTGTGTTGGTTCTGGTGGGCCTGATTTTTCTGCTCGGCGTTTACCCGCTCATGATGGCCTGGTGGCCCGCGGGATGGCGCTGGCAACCCAATCAACCCGAGTACGAGCAGATGATCCTCGGGGTCTATGCCACGCTCGGGATATTTCTCCTCATCGCTTCCCGCAACCCGCTGCAACACCGCAGCCTGATTTGGTTCACGGTTTGGTCAAGCGTCGTCCATGCCGGGATCATGACGGTGCAAGCCATCAATAACCCGGCCGAGCACGGTCACCTTCTGGGAGACATTCCTGCGCTAGTCATTGTGGCCGTGGCCCTGGCAGTGTTGACGCCCCGCGGCGGCGCCGCCGCAACCGCGTGAGCAGCAAATCCAGCCGACTGGCCGCGTCTCCTCAGGCTACGGGAAGCGAGCCCTACGAGTCGGGCAACTGATAGTCGTTTCGCTGGGCAGAGTCCTGGGAGAAGTACTGTACGAACTCCCAGTCATTTCCCTCGGAATCGTAGAAGTAGAGGCGCTTCCGGTGGGGATGCGCGTTGGGGACGGTCGATTCCCGGTATCCTGCTGCTTTGAACCTCGCGCGCAGCGACTCAACGTCATCGACCTCATAGGCGAGGTGGTTCACTCCCGGCTCGCCACTGTACGGCATCCAATGTTTCCCGGAATCGGTTCTCGCTTGTCCCAGGGCAATGTAGGTGTCATCGGTGCCGATGTGGACCCATCGTGTGCCGTCACGACTTATGCCTTCGCCGCGCACCCGAAACTCAGGAAACGCTGTCGTCAAAAAACGGATCATGGCGTCGACGTCACGTACGCAGATGTTCGCATGTTCAAGCTTCATTTTCTATTCCTCCGTGTGGCGCGGGATAGACACCCGCTAAGAGCTATGTCCGTCACACTGCAGCACGCCGAGATATGCACTCCACGGGCCGACCGCCTCGCGATACTGGTGGGCCATCACTCGCGATAGTTGGTGCACATGAGTGAGATCGTGCACCGCCTCGGTCGCGAGCAGTTCTGACAGCGTCACCACGCCCAGGGACGGATGTCTTCCCTTCCGCTGCAGGTCTTCTGGCTGCAAATCCAGTGCCCGCAGCGCAGCCAGGTTTTCTTGCCGCAGCCGAGCGAATGCGTCTAACAGTTGCTCCAGCGACTTACCTCGACTCTCTGCTACGTGCCCCAGACGGTCAAAGGGCTCAAAAGTGCGAGCTTCACCATTTTCCAGGATGATGCGTACCCGCGGCATCCAATCGGTGCGCTCCCCAGAGATCAGGTGGCCTACGATGTCGAACGCGCTCCACGTATCTTTGCCTTCATTGCGTCGCGCCCAGAAGTCTGGCAGCCCGCGCAGCAGCGCGTTCAGCGTGGCAGGTGTGCGCTCGAGAAGTGTGACGGTCTGGTTCAAGCTGAATTCCATACTCAGTAGATGCCACGAGCGGAGTTTTGGATTTAAAACACCACGGTTTCGGGAGGGCACGGTTTCGGGAGGGCACGGCTTCAGCCGTGCCGTTAAGCCATCCTCAAGGCCTCGGGCTTTAGCCCCTGAGGGCACGCATCCAACTCGAACCCGCCGTGCGCAGAGGAATAGAGATATTCCTCTGCCTGACTCGCAATCCGAGCCTCCACCGGGTTCTTCCGAATGTACTCGACGTGTCGCACATAGTCATTCGCGTCCCGGACGCGATGGTCCACATATCCCCGTTCCCAAATTTCGCAATTCAACCCCAACCCTTTCTTCACGCGATACGAAAATCCACCCTTGATCAACTGCACCGCCCGTTCCAGAGCAATCTCCAACGGGGTGAGCAGCAAATGAAAGTGATTGGGCATGACCACAAATTCGTGGATCAGGAATTTCCCTTCCCGGCGGTAGTGGAACATGGTGTCGAGAAAACAACCAGCCATACGATCGGTTTGGAATAGCGAACGATGCCCCCAGGTGCTGGCGGTAATGAAATATGTATTGGAGCCGAAGGAAGTGTGATCGCGAGGGGGTTTGGACATAGTGACCTCAGTGGCTAAAGCCGCGTAATGTCAGGCCTCTAACGGCACGACTGAAAGTCGTGCCCTCCCGTTTTCATATCCCAGGCGATGAGAAGTGTCTGTGACGAATGAACATTCGCATTGGCCACTCGATGATGGGACAGATGGGAGCCGCGCTCGGGAGGACGGCTTCAGCCGTGCCGCAGCAGCGGGGACAAAAACAGGAGGGCACAGTCGGGAGGGCACGGCTTCCAGCCGTGCCGTTAAGCGTCGCTAAAGAACGCCGGGCTTCAGCCCCTGCTTCTCGCAGAATCTGAGAGACCCTCACCCGCGACGAGATCCGGATCGTTCGCGATACGCCATCCGTTGACTCGCAGTGATGGGGACAAAAAGCGGGAGGGCACGGCTTCCAGCCGTGCCGTTAAGCCTCCCAAAAACCGCCGGGCTTTAGCCCCTGCTTCTCGCAGAATTTGAGAGACCCTCAACACGACCAGAACCGGATCGTTCGCGGTGCGCCATCCGTTGACTCGCAGTGATGGGGACAAAAAGCGGGAGGGCACGGCTTTCAGCCGTGCCGTTAAGCCGCCCTTAAACGCTGGGCTTTAGCCCCTGCTTCTCGCAGAATTTGAGAGACCCTCACCCGCAACCAGAACCACGTAGGGACAGGCCGCCTCGGCTGTCCACCCGGGAAAAAGGCCGCGACTCTCATCGCGGCCTTCTGTTTCTAATGTCTTTTCTCTTTCTCAGATCCGTGTGAATCCGCGCAAATCCGTGGCCAAGCTTTGTTTAGCGCCGAGGCCCGCCATGCCCGCCGCCGTGACCACCGCCATGGCCACCCCGCCCGCCGCGTCCACGACCTCGCCCACCGCCGCCCCCCGGACGGCCACCACGGCCGCCGCGGTCTCCACCACGATCGGGGCCACGATCTCCAGCACGATCGGGCGCGCGGTCTCCGGCCACGCCTTGCGCGTCCCGGTTGAAGTTGGTTTCAGGCTCGTCAGGAAAATCACCGCCGCCTTCGATGGTCAGCGCAGGTGCATGCGCTGCTTCACCTTCGCTTTCGGTTCCGCCAGTTCCACCTTCCACTGCCCCATCGCCTCCACCCATTTTGGCGCGCTGTTCTTTGAGGATGGCCTTGCGGGAAAGCCGAATGCGGTTGCCTTCGACCGCCAGCACTTTCACCAGCACCTGATCGCCTTCTTTCAGTTCGTCGCGAACATCCTTAATGCGATGCTCCGCGACTTCGCTGATGTGCAGCAACCCGTCGGTGCCGGGAATAATTTCGACAAACGCGCCGAAATCGGCCAGGCGAGTTACCGTGCCCAGATAAGTTCTCCCGACTTCAGCCGTGGCCGTAAGGTCGCGGATGATTTGCAGGGCCTTGTTGGCGGAAGCCTCATCATTCGAAGCAACGTTCACCTTGCCGGAATCTTCGACGTCGATCTTCACCCCGGTCTGCTCGATGATGCTTCGAATCATTTTGCCGCCGGGCCCAATCACGTCGCGAATCTTGTCCACGGGAATCTGCAGGGTGTAGATACGCGGCGCGTACGCGGAAACCTTCTCCCGCGGAGCCGCCAATACCTCGTCCATCTTGCCCAGGATGAACAAGCGTCCGCGCTGCGCCTGGGCCAGGGCCTCACGCATGATCTGCGCCGTGATGCCGCCGACCTTGATGTCCATCTGCAGCGCAGTAATACCATCTTTAGTTCCGGCAACTTTGAAATCCATGTCGCCGTAGTGATCCTCAGCCCCCGCGATGTCAGTCAAAATGGCATACTGCTCGCCTTCTTTGACCAACCCCATAGCCACACCAGCAACTGGAGCCTTAAGGGGAACACCCGCATCCATCAACGCCAGTGAAGCCCCGCAAACCGTCGCCATCGAAGACGACCCATTCGATTCCAAAATGTCAGACACCACGCGCATGGCATAAGGCCACGTCTCCTCACTCGGCAGAACAGTAGAAATCGACCGCTCCGCCAGAGCCCCATGCCCAATCTCCCGCCGTCCAGCCCCCCGCAAAAAGGCAACCTCCCCCACCGAAAACGGCGGAAAGTTGTAGTGAAGCATGAAGCGTTTCTTGGCTTCGCCTTCGAAGACTTCGAGGCGCTGCATGTCGTCGCTGGTGCCGAGAGTGGTGGTCACCAGGGCCTGGGTTTCGCCGCGGGTGAAGATGGCGGAACCGTGGGTGCGGGGTAACATGCCGACTTCGATCCAGATGTCGCGGATCTGATCGAAGGCGCGGCCGTCGGGGCGGCGCTTTTGATTGATTACCTGTTCGCGAAAGATGCGTTCGCGGAGCGTTTCGTAATATGTTTTCAGTTTTTTCTGCGCGTCTTCGTCTTCTGCAGGGATGGCCGCGAGGAGTTCTTTTTTGAGGTCGCGGACCAGGGTGTGGCTTTCGGCTTTGGGATGCTTCTGGGTGTCGAGGCGGTCGGCGAGGTTGGCGCCGATTTTCTTCTTCAGACTGTCGTAGTAGGCTTGATCGAATTCCGGCGGAGTGACGGCGCGCTTCGGCTTGCCAGCTCTGGCCTTCAGGTCGTTGATGGCGGCGCAAATCTTCTTGATTTCGGCGTGCGCGAACTCGATTGCATCCACGACCGTTTCTTCTTTTACTTCCTTGGCGGCGGACTCGATCATCACGATGCCGTCGGAACTACCCACGACCATGATGTTCAGCAGGCTGTCGCGCATTTCGCTGTAGGTGGGATTGATGACGAACGCGCCATTGACCAAACCCACGCGGACCGCGCCGATGGGGCCGTGGAAAGGGATGTCGGAAATGGTGAGCGCGGCGGAGGCGCCGTTGATGCCGGCGACGTCAGGATCGTTCTCCGTGTCGGCGGAGAGAACGAAGGCAATGACCTGGGTTTCGCAGCGGAAGCCGTCGGGAAACAGCGGACGGACCGGGCGATCAATCTGACGGCTGGTCAGGATCTCGCGCTCGCTGGGACGGCCTTCACGCTTGATGAATCCGCCGGGAATGCGTCCGCCGGCATAGGTGTACTCGCGGTAGTCAACGGTCAGCGGGAAGAAGTCAATGCCCTCGCGCGGGTCGGGGTTGGCGGTGGCGGTGGCCAGGACTACGTTATCGCCGATTCGCACCACGACGGAGCCATGGGCTTGCTTGGCCAATTTTCCAGTTTCAAATGAAAGGCGTTTACCGCCGGCTAGTTCAACTGATACTTCTTGCTTCATGATTTATCCTTCTGGGCAGGAGACACGCACATGCAGGTCTGGGCGACGGCACGATGGATGAGCGAATGCCAGTAGCGATTTTGACCATCGCCGGAAACATGGGCCGGAAACACACCTTGGCAGCTTCCCCTCACTAGAGAACTGCCGTCTTGCTGTTGGCAGAACAATTCCGATTGCCTCCCGGCAAATGCACGAGCGGCCAGAAACACGCCGGGCAACTACTTGCGGAGGCCGAGCTTCTGGACCACGTTCTTATAGCGATCGGAATCGTATGTCTTGAGGTAGTCGAGCAAGCGACGCCGCTTGCTGACCAGCATGAGAAGACCGCGACGCGAGCCGTGATCTTTCTGGTGCATTTTGAAGTGGTCCGTCAGATGACCAATGCGTTCACTCAGCAGCGCGATTTGGACTTCGGGACTGCCCGTATCGGTGGGATGGGTGCCGTACTGATCAATGAGGGACTTCTTTTGCTCTCTGGCTAGCACTAACCTGGTGCACTCCTGTCGTCAATTTTTCGATTTTTTCTTTTGTAACGTCTTCGAGGTTAACACGTTGGCGGCCAGAGTGTAAAGTCAGCGACATAGAAACGCCTTGCACAGAAGGTCGCTACGCTAGAGCTAGACACGTTTGCGCCGTATCTCCCATTCGCGCAACCAGGTTAAAGATCACGGGTGTCACGATGAGAACGTGCAGGAGCGAGGAAACCATGCCACCTAGTATGCACCCTGAACGGATGTCAGACACGGGCCACCTCAGGTTCCCCAACGGGCTCGAGCTGCGGTGGGGGTCCCCCTTTCTTCAAGCTGGGTTTCACTTCGAAGTTCCACTTCCAGATTGCGAAAATCGGCGGATAGATAATGAGCTCCATCAGGAACGAGGTGATGATCCCGCCGATCATGGGGGCAGCAATACGCTTCATCACGTCGCCACCCGCGCCAACCGACCACATGATCGGCAGCAGTCCGAACAGCATGCAGGCTACGGTCATCACCTTCGGGCGGAGCCGTTTGACGGCGCCCACCACGATGGCTTCTCGCAGGTCATCCCAGCTCTGCATGCGGCCCTTGCTGATCGCATCGTGGTAGGCAAGGTCCAGATACAGCAGCATGAACACTGCCGTCTCAGCATCAACTCCCAGTAGTGCAATCAAGCCGACCCACACGGCAATGCTCATGTTGTAATTCAGTAGATAGAGGAACCAGATGGCGCCGATGGCGGAAAACGGCACAGCAAGCAGAATGATGAACGTCTTCACCGTGGATTTGGTGTTGAAGTATAGCAGCAGGAACACGATGAAAAGCGTGATCGGAACCACGATCTTCAGCCGCTCCTTCACGCGTTCCATGGATTCATACTGGCCGCTCCAGACGAGCTGATAACCGGCCGGCACGCTGACCTTTTCCGCTACGACCTTCTTCGCGTCCGTGACATAGCTCCCGATATCGCGTCCGGAAACGTCGACGTATACGTACCCGCTCAGCCGCCCGTTTTCATCGCGGATCATGCCGGGACCGGTCTTTAGCGAGATGTCAGCAACCTGCGCCAACGGGATCTGCGCGCCGGAAGGCGTGTTGACCAGCACTCGCTGCAGCGCATCGATGTCGCTGCGGTAGTCACGCAGATAGCGGACATTGACTGAGTACCGCTCCCGGCCCTCAATCGTAGTGGTTACCGGCTCACCGCCGACGGCCGACATCAGGACGTCATTGGCATCGTCGACGGTTAGCCCATACCGCGCGAGTTGATCCCGCTTGAGATCGAAGTCGAGGAAGTATCCGCCTGTGGTCCGCTCGGCAAAGACGCTGGTCGTACCGCGGATGTTCTTCAGCGCCATCTCGATTTGTTCGCCGACTTTCTGGATTTCGTTGAGATCGGAGCCGAGCACCTTGATCCCGAGCGGGGTGCGCACACCCGTGGTTAGCATGTCGATACGCGCTTTGATCGGCATGGTCCAGGCATTCGCAATACCCGGCATGGCGAGGGCGTCGTTAAGACCGCCGGGACCGTAGATCAATTCCTGTGTGGTCTTATGGTCCGGCCAGAAGCGACCGAGTGTGCCCTGTAACCAGTTCGGTGCCCACTTTGAATACCAGCGTTCGCGCTTTGGCCAGCCCATGTGGGGCTTTAGAACAATGACGGTCTCCATCATCGAGTACGGTGCAGGATCGGTGGCGCTCTCGACACGACCCGCCTTACCGAATACGAGCTCAACTTCAGGGAAGCTCTTGATGATCTTGTCTTGCACCTGAAGCAGGCGGGAGGCTTCCGTTACGGACATGCCGGGAAGAGTGGTCGGCATGTAGAGCAGGGTTCCTTCATCCAAGGGCGGCATGAATTCTGAGCCAAGCTTGAAGAAGACGGGGACCGTAAGCGCCATCGCAATGAACGCCACCGCGATGGTCTTCCATCTGTGCTCGAGGGCGAACTCGCAGACGGGATGGTAGAGCTTCATCAGCGGACGGCTAATGGGGTGGTTTTCTTCCCTGTGTATCGTCCCTATGGTCAATGCGGTTACAAGCCCTGCTAGCCATCTCGGCCGGAAGTGAAAGGGGCGGGTGCGTCCGAACAACAAACCGACGGTCGCCGGCACTAGCGTGATGGCCAACACGGCAGCAATCGCCATAGCGAAGTTTTTCGTGAATGCAAGTGGCCTGAACAGTCGTCCCTCTTGCGCCTCAAGCGTGAACACCGGCAGAAAGGCGACGGCGATCACTAACAAGGCGAAAAAGCTGGGTCCACCTACCTCCTTGATAGCCGACAGCAGCACGAGCGAGCGACTACCGGGCTGGCCTTCCGCTTCCCAGTGCTCCAGTTTCTTGTGAATCTGCTCCACCACGACCACTGCGGCGTCCACCATGGCTCCAATCGCCACCGCAATGCCGCCCAGGGACATGATGTTTGCCGTCATGCCCGAAAGCTGTATGGGGATGAACGCCAGAATTACGGTGAGTGGAATGGCAGTGATCGGGATGATCGCGCTCGGCAAATGCCATAAGAAAATGAGAATTACCAGG